>NZ_LYXF01000009.1:0-147158 GCF_001709195.1 Micromonospora sp. II
GACCCACCCCCGCCTGCACCGGGCCTGGGCGTTGAAAGAAGGCCTCCGACTGGTGTTCACCCTGGCCAAGACCAGCCCGACAGCCGCAGTCGAGGCCCTCGACCGATGGATCGGGTGGGCCCGCCGCAGCCGCATCGACATCTTCATCGACCTACAACGACGCGTCACCCGTCACCGCGACCAGATCATCGCCGCCATCACCCATGGCCTGTCCAACGGCCGCATCGAGTCCGTCAACGCCAAGATCCGCCTCATCACCCGCATGGCCTTCGGCTTCCACTCATCCGAAGCCCTCATTGCCATGGCCATGCTCAGCCTCGGCGGCCACCGACCCGAACTACCCCGCCCATGAACACCCGACCCACACATCCGTCACAAGACCCATATTTATGACTCTGAGGTATATCGCTTCACCGCGAACGTCCACCGCCTGGCGTCACGCGGCGTGATCGCGCCCGGACTCTTCGGCTACGAACCGGCCCGCGATCGCCGGGAAGATGACAGGATGCGGCGGTGGCAGTCGACAAGCGACAGTTGGGGCGCAGCGGCATCGAGGTGAGCGCCCTCGGTATGGGGTGCTGGGCCATCGGCGGCCCCTGGGCCGAGGGCGCCCGCCCGCTGGGCTGGGGCCAGGTCGACGACGACGAGTCGGTACGCGCGATCCGCCGCGCGCTCGACCTCGGTGTCACGCTGTTCGACACCGCCGACACGTACGGCGCCGGGCACGGCGAGCGGGTGCTCGGCCGGGCGCTCGCCGGGCGGCGCGGCGAGGCCGTGATCGCCACGAAGTTCGGCTACACGTTCGACGAGAGCGCCCGGCAGGCCACCGGGGAGAACGCCTCGCCGCACTACCTGCGCCGGGCGGTGACCGACTCGCTGCGCCGGCTGGGCACCGACCACATCGACCTCTACCAGCTGCACCTCGGTGACCTGCCGCTGCCCCGGGCCGAGGCGCTCATCGGCACGCTCGACGACCTGATGGACGACGGCCTGATCCGGGCGTACGGCTGGAGTACCGACCGGGCCGACCGGGCCGCCGCGTTCGCCCAGGTCGCCCGGGGCGCCGCCGCCGTGCAGCACGCGCTGTCGGTGCTCCGCGACGCCCCGGCCATGCTCGACGCCTGCGACAAGCACGACCTGGCCAGCCTGGCCCGGGGACCGCTCGGGATGGGGCTGCTCACCGGCAAGTACACGCCGGAGTCGACGCTGCCCCGCGACGACGTACGCGGACTCGGGCCGACCTGGCTGGAGTGGTTCCGCAGCGGCCGGCCCGCCCCGGAGTGGCTGCGCCGGGTCGCCGCCGTCCGCGACGCGTTGACCGCCGACGGCCGTACCCTCGCGCAGGGGGCGATCGGGTGGATCTGGGCGCGCAGCGGCCGCGCGGTGCCGATCCCCGGCGCCCGTACCGTCGCCCAGGTCGAGGAGAACGCGGCAGCGCTGAGCTGGGGTCCGCTCGCCCCGGACCACTTCGCCGAGGTGGAGCGGCAGCTGGCGGCGGTACGCTCGGCAGCCCTCCGGGACGCCGACCGCCCCCACTGGCCGATGCCCCCGGTCCCCGCCGTCCGCCCCTGACCCCGCGGCGGGTGGGCGGGGCGGGCGGGGTCAGTGGGAGGTGGACTCCTTGCGGGCCTGGTCGGCCAGGTGGGCCGGCATGGGGTCGTGGCGGGCGAACTCGCGGCGGAACGTTCCCGTGCCGGCGGTCATCGAGCGCAGCTCCACCGCGTACCGCAGCAGCTCCGTGGCGGGCACCTCGGCGCGGACCAGCGTGCGGCCCTCGGCGTCCGGGTCCGGCTCGGTGCCGAGCACCCGGCCGCGCCGCCCGGACAGGTCGCCCATCACCGCGCCGACCGACGAGTCCGGCACCCGCACGGTGATCTCGTCGACCGGCTCCAGCAGCGTCGGCTGGCCCTTCTCGGCGGCGTCACGCAGCGCCAGCGCGCCGGCGGTCTGGAACGCGGCGTCGGAGGAGTCGACGCTGTGCGCCTTCCCGTCCACGAGCGTCACCCGCAGGTCCACCACCGGGTAGCCGGCGACCAGACCGCGTTCCATCTGCGCCCGTACACCCTCCTCCACCGACGGGATGTAGTTGTGCGGGACCGCGCCGCCGACCACCCGGTCGACGAACTCGAAGCCGGCGCCCCGGGGCAGCGGCTCCACCTCGATGTCGCAGACCGCGTACTGACCGTGTCCGCCGGACTGCTTGACGTGCCGGCCGTGCCCGCGCGCGGCGGCGCCGAACGTCTCGCGCAGCGGCACCCGGACCGGCTCGGTGTCCAGCTCGACCCCGCCGCCGCGCAGCCGGTCGAGCACCACGTCGGCGTGCGCCTCGCCCATGCACCACAGCACCAGCTGGTGGGTCTCCGCGTTGCGTTCCAGCCGCAGCGTCGGGTCACCGGCGACCAGCCGGGACAGGTTGCGGGCCAGCGCGTCCTCGTCGGCCCGGCTGCGCGCCACGATCGCCACCGGCAGCAGCGGCTCGGGCATCTCCCAGGGCGCGACCAGCAGCGGGTCGTCCTTGGCGGAGATGGTGTCGCCGGTCTCCGCACTGCCCGACTTGGTGATCGCGCACAGGTCACCGGCGACGCAGGCGGCCACCTCGCGCAGCGTCGCGCCCAGCGGGGTGTAGACGTGGCCGACCCGCTCGTCGGCGTCGTGGTCGGGGTGGCCGCGCTCGGCCATGCCGTGACCGGACACGTGGATGACCTGGTCGGGGCGGAGCGTGCCGGAGAAGACGCGCACCAGCGAGACCCGCCCGACGTGCCTGTCGACTGTCGTCTTGACCACCTCGGCGACGAGCGGGCCGTCCGGGTCGCAGGTCAGCGGCGGGCGGGGCGAGCCGTCCACGCCGGTGACCGCCGGCAGGTCGTGCTCCAGCGGCGACGGGAACGCCGCGACCAGGCCGTCGAGCAGCGCGTCCAGGCCCACGCCGGTCTCCGCGCAGACCGGCACCACCGGGTAGAAGTGGCCGCGGGCCACAGCGGTCTCCAGGTCGGTGATGAGCACCTCGGGGTCGATCTCCTCGCCGCCGAGGTAGCGGTCCATGAGGGTCTCGTCCTCGCTCTCGGCGATGATCCCCTCGATCAGCTCGTTGCGGGACTCCTGGATGGCCGGCAGGTGCTCCGGGTCCGGCTCGCGTACCTCCGGCGGCAGCCCGGCCGAGTAGTCGTACACCCGGCGGGTGATCAGGCCCATCAGGCCGGCCACCGACTCGCCGTCGTCGCCGAGCATCGGCAGGTAGAGCGGGAGCACGTTGTCGCCGAAGACGCGCTGGCACAGCGCCACCGCCTCGTCGAAGTCGGCCCGCGGGTGGTCCAGCCGGGAGACCGCCACCGCGCGGGGCATGTCGACGGCGGCGCACTCCTCCCACAGGGCGGCCGTGGCGGCGTCCATGCCGTCGACGGCGGAGACCACGAACAGCGCCGCGTCGGCGGCGCGCAGCCCGGCGCGCAGCTCGCCGACGAAGTCGCCGTAGCCCGGCGTGTCCAGCAGGTTGACCTTGACGTCGCGGTGCACGAGCGGCGCGCAGGCCAGGCTGACCGAGCGCTGCTGGCGTACGGCGGCGGGGTCGTGGTCGCAGACGGTGGTGCCCTCGGTGACGGCGCCGGCCCGGCCGATCGTGCCGCTGGCGGCCAGCAGCGCCTCGACGAGAGTCGTCTTGCCGGCGCCGGAGTGCCCGACGAGCACCACGTTGCGAACCCTGCCGGGCTCGGTCACCACCGGCGCGCCGCCGGTGACACCCTTCTCGTTCTTCTGCGCCATCGCGGCGCACCTCCCTCAACCGGTGGTGGTGGCGACCGCCGCGGGCGACGGGGGAGCGGACCCGGGACGGGCGCCGCGGCGATATCTTCCGGTGATCTCCTGCTGGCCGGGAACGCGGACCGGTGATCCGGTGAACTGGCTCACCTCCTGGCTCGATCTCACACCCGCGCGGGGGCGGGCACAAGGGCCGTCGGGCGGGTCGTGTGCCCGGCTGTGTCCCCGGCGGTTGCGGGCCGTTATCGTGGGACCGCCATGGCGAAGATCTTCCAAGTGACGGCCCGCGCGGGCATGACCCGCGTCGTGGAGCCGATCGCCCGTGCGCTGCTGCGTGCGGGCGTGTCCCCCAACGCGGTCACCGTGACCGGCACCGTCGGCGTGCTCGTCGGCGCGCTCGGCTTCGGCGCGCGCGGCCATCTGGTCGCCGGCGCGCTGATCGTCACGGTCTTCGCCCTCACCGACCTGCTCGACGGCACGATGGCGCGGATGAGCGGCGGGTCCACCCGGTTCGGGGCGTTCCTCGACTCGAGCATGGACCGGGTCGCCGACAGCGCGGTGTTCGGCGCGGTCGCGTACTGGCTGGCCACCGAGCACGACTACTCGGGCGTGGCGGCGGCGCTGATCTGCCTGGCCGCGGGCGGGCTGGTCTCCTACGTCAAGGCCCGCGCCGAGGGCCTCGGGATGACCTGCAACGTGGGCATCGCCGAACGCACCGAGCGGCTGCTCATCGTCGGCGTCGGCGGCCTGCTCACCGGCCTCGGCGTACCGCTGGCGCTGGAGATCGCACTCTGGCTGCTCGCCGCCGTCTCGATCTTCACCGTCGGGCAGCGGATGGCCCACGTGTACCGCCAGGCCCAGCGGGTCGGCGTCGAGTGAACCTCACCGAGGCGGGCTTCGTCGCGGGCTGGCGCCTGATCCGGGCGCTGCCCCGGCCCGTCGCGGCCGCGGCCTTCCGGGCGGGCGCCGACCGCGCCCACCGCAAGGACGGCGGGGGTACGCGCCGGCTGCGCGCCAACCTGCGCCGGGTGGTCGGCCCGGAACTGCCCGACGCGGAGCTGGACGCGCTGGTGCGCGAGGGCCTGCGCTCGTACGCCCGGTACTGGATGGAGGCGTTCCGGCTGCCCGGCCTGAGCCGGGCGCAGATCCTCGCCGGGTTCCGCCTGGACGGGCAGGAACTGCTCGCCGCCGACGTGGCGGCCGGGCGGGGCGCGGTGGTGGCGCTGCCGCACGCCGGCAACTGGGACGCGGCCGGCGCCTGGGTGGCGGCCACCGGCTGGCCGATGACCACGGTGGCCGAGCGGCTCCCGGACGGCGTCTACGAGCGGTTCGTCGGGTTCCGGGAAGGGCTGGGCATGGAGATCCTGCCCAACACCGGCGGCCCGCGTCCCGCGTTCGACGTGCTGGTGGACCGCCTGCGCGCCGGCTACGTGGTGCCGCTGCTGGCCGACCGGGACCTGTCGGCCCGGGGCGTGGAGGTCGACTTCTTCGGCGGCCGGACCCGGATGCCGGCCGGGCCGGCGCTGCTGGCGATCCGCACCGGCGCGCCGCTCTACGTGGCCTCGATGTGGTACGAGCCGGACGCGGCGTGCGCGTCGATCGACGGCCCGCTGCCGCTGCCGGACCCGGACAGCGCCCCGCTGGACGAGCGGGTCCGCGCGGTGACGCAGCGGATTGCCGACGGTCTGGCGGCGGGCATCGCCCGGCATCCGCAAGACTGGCACATGTTGCAGCGGATGTGGCTGGACCAGGGCCGGGACGGTACGCCCACGTCGGCGGCGCCGCCGGCCACCACCGGGACGGTCTAGGGGGAGGGCGCAGTGCGTATCGGCATCGTGTGCCCGTACTCGTTCGACGTGCCGGGCGGGGTGCAAAACCACGTCATGGACCTGGCCGAGGCGCTGCTCGGGCTCGGCCACGAGGTGAGCGTGCTGGCGCCGGCCGACGAGGACTCGGCGCTGCCGCCGTACGTGGTGTCGGCCGGGYGGGCGGTGCCGCTGCCGTACAACGGGTCGGTGGCCCGGATCGCGTTCGGCCCGGTCTCCACCGCCCGGGTGCGGCGTTGGATCACCCGGGGCGACTTCGACGTGCTGCACGTGCACGAGCCGCTCACGCCGAGCCTGTCGATGCTGGCCGTGCTCTGCGCCCGCGGCCCGGTGGTGGCCACGTTCCACACCGCGATGACCCGTTCCCGGGTGCTGTCGGCCGCGCAGGGCGCGCTGCAGATCGTGCTGGAGCGGATCACCGCCCGGATCGCGGTGAGCGCGCTGGCCCGCAAGGTGCAGGTCGAGCACATGGACGGCGGCGCGGTGGAGATCCCCAACGGGGTGGCGGTGGCGAAGTTCGCCGGGGTGCCGCCGCTGCCCGGCTGGCCGGGGGAGTGCGCGCCGGGCACCGGCGGCACGCTGGGTTTCCTGGGCCGGTTCACCGAGCCGCGCAAGGGCTTCCCGATCCTGCGGGACGCGTTCGTCGCGCTCGCGCCGCACCGCCCCGGGCTGCGCCTGCTGGTCGCCGGGCCGGGCGACGCCGACGAGCTGTACGGGCGGTTCCCGGCCGCCCTGCGCGACCGGGTCACGTTCCTCGGCCTGGTCTCCGAGGCGGACAAGGCACGCATGTTGCGCAGCGTGCACCTGTACGTCGCACCGAACACCGGCGGGGAATCCTTCGGGATGATCCTCACCGAGGCGCTGGCCGCCGGGACGACTGTGGTCGCCAGCGACCTGGACGCGTTCCGCCGGGTGCTCGACGGCGGCCGGGCCGGGCGGCTGTTCCCGACCGGCGACGCGGCGGCGCTGGGCGGCGCGCTGTCCGAGCTGCTCGACGACGCCGGCCGCCGCGCCGGGCTGACCGCCTGCGGCGACCAGGTGGTGGCGAATTTCGACTGGCCCGTGGTTGCCCGCCGTGTTCTGGAGGTATACGCAGCCGCGATCGAGGCCACCGACGGCCGGGTCATGGACCAGGAGTGGGCGGGACTGGGCTGACCGGGGTGGCCGCTGCGGCCGCTGTGACGAGCGCGTCGCCCGGTGCCCCGCGCCGGGCGGGCGGGATGAGGAGCAGCACTACGATGCCGGGCATGTGGTGGGTGGTGGGCGCGGTCGGTGTGCTCGGGCTGGTCTCGGCGTACCTGATCTGGACCTCCGGCCGGGTGCAGCGGCTGCAGGTCCGCGCGGACTCGGCGGCCCGCGCGCTGGAGGCGCACCTGCTGCGCCGCGCGGCCGCCGCCGCGGTCCTGGCCGAGCAGCGGTACGGCGTGGAGCTGTACGCCGCCGCCCGGATCGCGCTCGACGCCGCCCCGGAGGAGCGCGAGGCGGCCGAGAACGACCTGACCCGGCAGTTGCGGGCGGTGCGGCTGGACCCGGACGACCCGGGCTGCGCGGCGGTGATCGCGGCGAGCCGCCGGCTGGCGCTGGCCCGGCAGGTGCACACCGACCTGGTCCGGGACGCCCGCTCGGCGCGCAGCCGCCCGGTGGTGCGGCTGTTCCGGATGGGGCGGGGGCGGGAGTGGCCCCGCTACTTCGACATCGACGATCCCACGCTGGCCTCCCCGGCGGACGTGACCACCGGCTGACCGCCGGTCGTGACCGGGGCCACACGGCAGGCCACCGGGGGTTCGATTGGCGCTCGGAGCGGCGTCGCGACGGTCGTAGCATTCCTGCGCAGTCACCTCCCGAGCACGCCGAGGAGCGATGTCCCGTGTCTGAGTCCGCAGCCCCGACCCCCGCCACCGCCGTCGGCACCGCCCGCGTCAAGCGCGGCATGGCCGAGATGCTCAAGGGCGGTGTGATCATGGACGTGGTCACCCCCGAGCAGGCGAAGATCGCCGAGGACGCCGGCGCGGTGGCCGTGATGGCGCTGGAGCGGGTGCCGGCCGACATCCGCGCGCAGGGCGGGGTGTCCCGGATGAGCGACCCGGACATGATCGACGGCATCATCTCCGCCGTCTCGATCCCGGTGATGGCCAAGGCCCGGATCGGCCACTTCGTCGAGGCGCAGATCCTCCAGGCGCTCGGCGTCGACTACGTCGACGAGTCCGAGGTGCTGACCCCGGCCGACTACGCCAACCACATCGACAAGTGGGCGTTCACCGTCCCGTTCGTGTGCGGCGCGACGAACCTGGGCGAGGCGCTGCGCCGGATCACCGAGGGCGCCGCGATGATCCGCTCGAAGGGTGAGGCGGGCACCGGTGACGTCTCCAACGCCACCACCCACATGCGCAAGATCCGGCAGGAGATCCGCCGGCTCCAGTCGCTGCCCGACGACGAGCTGTACGTGGCGGCCAAGGAGCTGCAGGCCCCGTACGAGCTGGTCAAGGAGGTCGCCGAGCAGGGCAAGCTGCCGGTCGTGCTGTTCACCGCGGGCGGCATCGCGACCCCCGCCGACGCGGCCATGATGATGCAGCTCGGCGCCGAGGGCGTCTTCGTCGGCTCGGGCATCTTCAAGTCCGGCAACCCGGCGCAGCGGGCCGCCGCGATCGTCAAGGCGACCACGTTCCACGACGACCCGGACGTGCTCGCCAAGGTGTCGCGCGGGCTGGGCGAGGCGATGGTCGGCATCAACGTCGACGAGATCCCGCAGCCGCACCGCCTCGCCGAGCGCGGCTGGTGAGCGAAAGGAAGGGCCCCCTGTTAACGCCTCCGGTAGAGGCGGGGCCCCTTGTTAACACCCCGGAAGGAGCGGCGTGACCGTACCGGTGATCGGCGTGCTCGCGCTGCAGGGCGACGTACGCGAGCACGTCGCGGCGCTGACCGGCGCGGGCGCCGACGCCCGGCCGGTGCGGCGCCCCGGCGAGCTGGACGCGGTCGACGGCCTGGTGGTGCCCGGCGGCGAGTCGACCACGATCAGCAAGCTGGTGGACATCTTCGAGATGCGCGAGCCGATCGACAAGCGGATCGCCGCCGGCATGCCGGTCTACGGCTCCTGCGCCGGCATGATCATGCTGGCCGTCGAGGTGCTGGACGGCCGCCCCGACCAGCGCGGCTTCGCCGGCGTCGACATGACGGTGCGGCGCAACGCGTTCGGCCGTCAGGTCGACTCGTTCGAGGCGCCGGTGGCGCTCACCGGCGTCGACGGCGGCCCGTTCCACGCCGTGTTCATCAGGGCGCCCTGGGTCGAGCGCGTCGGCCCCGACGTCGAGGTGCTCGGCCGGGTGACAGACGGCCCGGCCGCGGACCGGATCGTCGCGGTACGGCAGGGCAACCTGCTGGCCACCTCGTTCCACCCGGAGCTGACCGGCGACCTGCGCCTGCACCGCCACTTCGTGGAACTGGTCCGGGCGAGCCGCTGAGCGGCCGGTCCGTCCCTGATTGTGCCGGTTCGGGCGGCCCGGGGCGGGCCGCTGCCGTGCGGCGCGTGACAGTGACCCGGCCCCCGCCGGTAGGATTGCCGAGATTCGGCAGGGCCATCAGCCCGCCGCGGCTCCCAGCAGAGATCACGGCACCTCGGCGTCGGCGTGCGCCGGCGGGGGAGCGGGGCGTGTGGTGCGGTCGATGCAGACGGCGGGTAGCAACGGAGGTAACAGATGTCCGGCCACTCAAAGTGGGCGACGACCAAGCACAAGAAGGCGGTCATCGACGCCAAGCGCGGCAAGATGTTCGCCAAGCTGATCAAGAACGTCGAGGTGGCCGCCCGTACCGGCGGTGGTGACCCGGCCGGCAACCCGACTCTCTACGACGCCATCCAGAAGGCGAAGAAGAACTCGGTCCCGAACGACAACATCGACCGCGCGGTCAAGCGCGGCTCCGGCCTGGAGGCCGGCGGCGCCGACTGGCAGACGATCATGTACGAGGGTTACGGCCCGAACGGCGTGGCGATGCTGATCGAGTGCCTCACCGACAACCGCAACCGTGCCGCCACCGAGGTGCGCACCGCGCTGACCCGCAACGGCGGCTCGCTGGCCGACGCCGGCTCGGTGTCGTACATGTTCTCCCGCAAGGGCGTGGTGATCGTCCCCAAGGGCGGCACGACCGAGGACGACGTGATGATGGCAGTGCTCGACGCGGGCGCGGAGGAGGTCAACGACCTCGGCGAGGCGTACGAGGTGGTGTCCGAGCCGGGCGACCTGATCGCGGTCCGCACCGCGCTGCAGGACGCCGGCATCGAGTACGAGTCGGCCGAGTCCTCCCTCATCCCCAGCGTGAACGTGCCGCTGGACGAGGAGGGCGCGCGCAAGATCTTCAAGCTGATCGACGTGCTGGAGGACTGCGACGACGTGCAGAACGTCTACGCCAACTTCGACGTGTCCGACGAGGTGATGGCCGCGGTCGGCTGACCCCGGTCCGACGTGCCGAGCGCCGGCTCCCCGCTGCGGGGTGGCCGGCGCTCGGCGTATGCCGTCGTCAGCCGATCGGCTCGCGCTGCCGCCACGCCGCCCGCACCGAGGTCCGCCCGTTGGTGCGCAGCAGCGAGCCCTCGTAGACCCGGGCCCCGGCGAGCAGGAACCCGGCCGCCGCGAGCAGCAGCAGCGCCAGCGACACGAACGGCTCCCACGTCGCCGCGTCACCGGTGAACAGCCGTACCGGCATCGCTGTGGGCGCGGAGATCGGCAGGTACGACAGGACCCGCATCGCGGTGGCGTTGTCGTTGAGGAACACCACCGCGAAGAACGGCGCCATCACGGCGAGCTGCACCGGGGTGGACGCCCCGGCGATGTCCTCCTGCCGGTTCACCAGCGCGCCGGCCGCCGCCCACATCGCAGCCAGCAGCAGGAAGCCGCACAGGAAGAACGGCACGAACCAGCCGATCGCGGGCGCGATCAGGCCCAGCAGGTCACCGCCGTCGGTCAGGCGCATCCCGATCAGCGCGACGGCCGCGATCAGCGTGATCTGCCCCAGCGCCAGCGCGCCCGCGGCGAGGATCTTGCCGGCCAGCAGCGCCCGGGCCGGCACGGCGGCCACCAGGATCTCCACGATCCGGGTCTGCTTCTCCTCGGTGACGCTCTGCGCGATCTGCAACCCGAACGTCTGGGACATGAAGAAGAAGACGAACGCGAAGGCGAACGGCACCAGGTACGCGACGAGTGGATCCACCGCGTCCGGGTCCAGCAGCTTCACCTGCGGGGCCGCGCTGAGCGCGGCGACCACGTCGTCCGGGGCCCGCTCGTCGGCGACCACCACCGGACCGGTTACCACCGCGGCGTCCGCGTCGCCGTCGCGTACCGCCTGCTCGGCGGCGCCGTCGTCGGCGACCAGCAGGACGTCCAGCCCGGCCGCGCGCAGCGGTTCGGCGCCGGCCGCGGTCACCGCCACCGTGGACGGGCCGCTGCTCAGCATCGCCGGCACCACGGTGGCCACGACGGCGAGCAGCAGGAAGATCAGCGTGCTGTAGAGGAACGTCTTGTCGCGGACCTTGACCTTGATCTCGCGGGCCGCGACCAGCCGGGTGGCCTGGAACGTGTTCACTGGTTGACCTCTCGGAAGATCTCGGCGAGGGACGGGGTGACCGGGCCGAACGCGCGTACCGGGCCGCGTTCCAGCGCCGCGCGCAGCACCGCCTGGTCGTCGGCGGGCGGGTCCACCTCGAACACGGCGCGCGCGCCGTCGAGGTCGACCAGCCGCACGCCGGGCTGGTCCCGCAGCCAGCCGGCGTCGCCGTCCACCACGAGCGAGAACCGGGGCAACGTGTACGCGGCGCGCAGCTCCTCGCGGGCGCCGGCGGCCCGGATCGTCCCGCCGGCGATGAGCACCAGGTCGTCGCAGAGCCGCTCCACCACGTCGAGCTGGTGGCTGGAGAACAGCACCGGCGCTCCGGCGGCGGCACGTTCCCGCAGCACCGCGACCACCATGTCGACGGCGAGCGGGTCGAGCCCGGAGAACGGCTCGTCCAGGATCAGCACCTCCGGGTCGTGCACCAGCGCGGCGGCGATCTGCGCGCGCTGCTGGTTGCCCAGCGACAGCGTCTCCAGCAGGTCGTCGGCCCGCTCGCCGAGACCGACCCGCTCCAGCAGCGCGTCGGTGCGGCGGCGCGCCCCGGCGGCGTCCAGCCCGTACAGGCGGCCGAGGTGGACCACCTGCTCGCGGGGCGTCATCTTCGGGTAGAGGCCGCGTTCCTCGGGCATGTAGCCGAACCGGGCCCGGTCCTCCCGGGTGAGCCGGTGTCCCCGCCAGGTGACCTGCCCGGCGTCCGGGGCGAGCACGCCGAGGATGATGCGCATGGTGGTGGTCTTGCCGGCGCCGTTGCCGCCGACGAACCCGGTCATGCGCCCGGCGGTCACGTCGAAGGAGACGTCTTTGAGCACCTGACGGCCGCCGAAGCTGCGGTCGACGCCGTCGAGGCGGAGCACGCTGGTCATGATCCCGACGCTACGGCCGGCGCCCGCACCCGTCGTCCCACCGCGGAACGATCACGTGGTCCGCCCTGCGACGGACCGGCGTCATCCGCCGGGCCGGACCACCCCGTGCTCGTACGCGAACACCACCGCCTGCACCCGGTCGCGCAGCCCCAGCTTGGCCAGGACGCGGCTGACGTGGGTCTTCACCGTCGCCTCGCCGACGCGCAGCACGTCCGCGATCTCGGCGTTGCTGGCGCCGCTCGCGATCAGCTCCAGCACCTCCCGCTCGCGCGGGGTCAGGTCCGCCGTCGCCGCGTCGTGCCGGGGGTCCGGCGGCGCCCCGCCGGGCCGGGCGAACGTGGAGATCACCCGCCGGGTCAGCGCCGGCGCGATCAGCCCTTCGCCGCGCGCCACCACCCGCACCGCCTCGACCAGGTCCTCCGGGGTGCCGTTCTTCAGCAGGAAGCCGCTCGCCCCGGCGCGCAGCGCCGCGAACAGGTAGTCGTCCCGGTCGAACGTGGTGAGGATCAGCACCGCCGGGCCGCCCGGCGTCGAGTCGGCGGTGATCCGGCGCGTGGCCTCCAGCCCGTCGAGCACCGGCATCTCCACGTCCATCAGCACCACGTCCGGCCGCAGCGCGGACGCCATCGACACGGCGCGCTGCCCGTCGGCGGCCTCGCCGACCACCTCGATGTCGTCCTCGACCTCCAGGATGACCCGGAAACCGGTCCGGACCAGGTGCTGGTCGTCGACGAGCAGCACCCGTACCGGCGCGTTCACGCCGCCCGCCCGGCGGCCTCGACCGGCAGCGGCATGCGGGCCCGGACCCGGAACCCGCCGCCGGGGCGCGGCCCGGCCTCCACCTCACCGCCGTGGGCGGCGACCCGCTCCCGCATGCCGATCAGGCCGAGCCCGGTCCCGGCCGCCGGCGCGCCGCCCTGCCCGTCGTCGCTCACGTCGATCTCCAACTCCCTCGCCAGATAGCGGATGCGCACGTCCAGCGTGGTGGCGTGGGCGTGCTTGACCACGTTCGTCACCGCCTCCTGGACGATCCGGTACGCCGCCTGCGACACCGAGCGCGGCAGCGGCACCGGCTCCCCGTACACCCCGAGGTCGGCCCGTAGCCCGGTCTCCCGGGCCCGGTCGACGAGCGCGCGGACCTGGTCGATGCCGGCGGTGTCCTCCGGCGCGGTGACCGCGCCGGCCGCGGCGTCCGGGTCGCGCAGCACGCCGAGCATCCGGCGCAGCTCGTCGACGGAGGTGCGGGCCGTCTGCTCGATGGCGGCCAGCGCGGTACGCGCCTTGTCCCGGTCCCGGTCGAACACGCGCCGGCACGCGGCGGCCTGCACGCCCATCACCGACACGTGGTGGGCGACCACGTCGTGCAGTTCGCGGGCGATGCGGACCCGCTCGCCCATCACCGCGCGCTCGCGCGCCTCCGCCTGGGAGCGGCGCAGCTGCTCGGCCTGTTCGCGTAGCTCGTGCCGGCGGCGCGCGGCCACCCAGGCGGTCTGCCCGGAGTAGTAGGCGAAGCCGAAGAACAGCACGTTGTAGAGCACACCGTTCACCACTGCGGCGAGCACCGGCGGCACCGGGCCGGCGGCGTCGGCGAAGGAGGCAGCGGAGATCTGGTCGGCCCGCAACGCGAGGGACAGCCAGAGCCAGGCGAACATCGCGACGATGATGCCGGCCCGCAGCCGCCCGGCCAGCCGCCGGTCGGTGCCCCACGCGCCGAGCGTGAACAGGGCGGCGAACAGCGCGCCCGACGGGATCTGGGCCAGCGGGACCGCCCGCGCCTGCCCGGCGACGAAGGCGACGGCCACGATCACCGCGACGGTGGCGGGCCAGCGCCGCCGTACGGCCAGCGGGGCGGTCACCGCGACGGTCCACCAGACCTGCTCGGCGACGCTCGGCGGCGGCCCGAGCAGGAACGCCCCGGTGCTGTACGCCAGGGTCAGCTCGAACAGGGCCAGCACGGTGACCGCGAGCCCGACCCAGAGGTCGGCGCGGAACTGCGCCGCCGTGGGAGCCGGCCGGCGCCAGGCGTTGGTGGGTGCGGTGCTCACCGTACGACCATGCCACCGACCGGGCCGTCGCGGTGGCCGGGGCGTAATCGGGTGGGCCGGACGACAGTGCCGACGTAGCCTGCCGGGGTGTTCGTGCCTGATCTGCCGTTGCGTACCGAGCGTCTGCTGCTGCGCGCCTTCACCGCCGCGGACGTGACCGTGCTCCGGGACTACCGGGGCCGCCCGGAGGTCACCCGCTACCTCTACCACGAGCCGTACGACGACGGCGCCGCCCGGGCCGCGATCGAGCGGCTGGTCCGGCGGACCGCGCTGCGCGCCCCCGGCGACGTGCTCAACCTCGCCGTGACGGTCGCGGACACCGGCGAGTTCGTCGGCGACGTGCTGCTGAGCTGGACCAGCGGAGAGCACCGGCAGGGCGAGATCGGGTACGTGGCGCATCCCGCGCACACCGGCCGCGGGTACGTCACCGAGGCGGCCCGGGAACTGCTGCGGATCGGCTTCGACGGGCTGGGCCTGCACCGGATCGTCGGCCGGCTGGACGCCCGCAACACCGCCTCGGCCCGGTTGCTGGAGCGGCTCGGCATGCGCCGGGAGGCGCACCTGCGGGAGAACGAGTTCGTCAAGGGGGAGTGGACCGACGAGGTGGTCTACGCGCTGCTGGCCCGGGAGTGGCGGGCGGCGGCCTGACTGTCCGCGTACCCGGAAGGGCCCGGCACGCCCTCGACGGGGCGTGCCGGGCCGGGCGTGGCTCAGGCGGCGCGGCCGGCCTTGACCGCGCTGTCGATCACGTCCCAGATCGCGACCAGCACGACCACCGCGCCCGCCACCCGGGCGAACTCGACGGTGCCGCCGTCGCGCAGCCAGGCGAACCGCTCGACCAGCTCCGGGTTGAGCAGCCGGTCGGTGGCGAGCAGCCAGAGCACCGGGGCGGCGAAGGCGACGTTGAGCACCGCGTTGACCGCCACCAGGGGCCAGGTCCACCGGCCGGACCGGTACTTGGCGATCTCCAGGCCGACGGTGGCCAGCAGCACCACGATCAGGGCCGGCAGCCAGAAGCTCCAGAGCGCCGGGTCGAGCGCCGGCAGCCGGGTGCCGTCGTCGGTGGTCCAGCGCTGGAAGTGCTGGCCGATCAGGAGGCCGATGGTGGCGAGCAGGAACACCACCGAGGCGATGCTGTCGGAGTGGTTGATCTGCCGTTCCCGGGTCTCCTCGGGGAGCTGGTCGACGGTCCACTCGGGCAGGCCGAGCGGGGTGCGGGTGCGTTCCAGCACGGCGAACACCAGCGTGACCCAGAACGCGATCTGCACCGCGGTCTGCATGGCGGCCACGATCGCCGCGCCGATCGCCGCGCCCGGCTCGCCGTCGACGAGCGCCTTCGTGACACCGGAGAGCACGCCGACGATCGCCGGGATCCAGGTGAGCAGCAGTCGCAGCAGCCGCCACCAGGTCAGGTAGTAGCGCGGGCCGATGAGTTGCAGCGTGCGGTCGCTGTAGCGGGCCGCGAGCTTCTCCGGGTGGCCCAGCTCGGTGAGCACCTCGCGTTCGGCGGAGGCGTGGTCCTGCCCGCCCGCGGTCCGGTCGTCGATCATGTCGGCGATGGAGCCGCGCAGTTCCTCGGCGAGTTCCAGGCGGCGCTGCGCGGGCACGGCCCGCATGGTGGCGGCGACGTAACGGTCGGTCAGGGAACTCATCGTTCCGCTCCTTCGATCAGGTCGGTGACGGACGTCCGCACCGCGGTCATGTCGTCGAGCAGGCGGTTCAGGACGGACTCGCCGTCGTCGCTGGTCCGGTAGAACTTGCGCGGCCGGCTCTCCTCGGTGTTCCACTCGCTGGTCAGCAGGCCCTGGTCCTCCAGCCGGCGCAGCAGCGGGTAGAGCGTGTTGGCGTCGACCGCGAAGCCGTGCGCGGCCAGCCGTTGCAGCAGGGCGTATCCGTAGTCGGGGCGGCGCAGGGCGACCAGGCTGGCCACCACGACAGTGCCGCGCCGTAGCTCCTGGAGGTGGGTCCGGAGGACCTCTTCGCTGACCATGCTCAACACGATAGTGTGTGCCACACACCATTGCAATAGAGAAGAACATCGCGTGCCGCACACCGGCCGGCCGGAGAGACCCGGGCCACGCCCGGCGCGGACGGTGGAGCCCGCGAGATCACCTCGGTAGGGTGGGTCGGTCGACTCCGACGCAGCTTGATCCACAACCCGGGGGGCGCCACGCATGGGCGATTCGTTCGCGCATCTGCACGTACACACCGAGTACTCGATGCTCGACGGGGCGGCCCGGCTCAAGGACCTCTTCGCCGAGGCGGCGCGGCTCGGCATGCCGGCGGTGGCGATCACCGACCACGGCAACATGCACGGCGCGAACGACTTCTACAAGCAGGCCATGGACGCCGGGGTCAAGCCCATCCTCGGCGTCGAGGCGTACGTCGCGCCGGAGTCGCGCTTCCACAAGGCGCGGGTCAAGTGGGGGCGCCCCGAGCAGAAGAGCGATGACGTCTCCGGCAACGGCGCGATCACCCACATGACCATGTGGGCGGCCAACCGCGACGGCCTGCACAACCTGTTCAAGCTCAACTCCCGCGCCTCCATGGAGGGCCACTACGTGAAGTGGCCCCGGATGGACATGGAGCTGATCGCCGAGCACGCCCAGGGCATCATGGCCACCACCGGCTGCCCGTCCGGCGCGGTGCAGACCCGGCTGCGGCTGGGCCAGTTCGACGAGGCGCTCAAGGTCGCCGCCGCGTACCAGGACATCTTCGGCAAGGACAACTACTTCCTGGAGATCATGGACCACGGCCTCGACATCGAGCGCCGCGTCCGCGACGGGCTCACCGAGATCGCCCGCAAGCTCGACATCCCGCCGGTGGTCACGAACGACTCGCACTACACCCACGAGGCGCAGGCCGAGGCGCACGACGTGCTGCTCTGCGTACAGACCGGCAGCAACGTGGCCGACCCCAACCGGTTCCGGTTCGAGGGCGGCGGCTACTTCGTCAAGTCCGCCGACCAGATGCGCGCCGTCGACTCCTCCGAGCTGTGGCAGCAGGGCTGCCGCAACACGCTGCTGGTGGCCGAGAAGGTCGACCCGGCCGGCATGTTCACGTTCCACAACCTGATGCCGCGCTTCCCGATCCCCGAGGGCGAGACCGAGGAGTCCTGGTTCCGCAAGGAGACCTTCGCCGGGCTGAAGCGCCGCTTCCCCAACGGCATCCCCGAGGGCCACGTCGTCCAGGCCGAGTACGAGCTGGGCGTCATCATCCAGATGGGCTTCCCGTCGTACTTCCTCGTGGTCGCCGACTTCATCCAGTGGGCCAAGAGCCAGGGCATCGCGGTCGGCCCCGGGCGTGGCTCGGCGGCCGGCTCGCTCGTGGCGTACGCGCTCGGCATCACCGACCTCGACCCGATCCCGCACGGCCTGATCTTCGAGCGGTTCCTCAACCCCGAGCGCGTCTCCATGCCCGATGTCGACATCGACTTCGACGAGCGCCGGCGCGGTGAGGTCATCAAGTACGTGACCGACAAGTGGGGCGAGGACAAGGTCGCGCAGATCGCCACGTTCGGCACGATCAAGGCGAAGGCCGCGATCAAGGACTCGGCCCGGGTGCTCGGCTACCCGTACGCGGTCGGCGACCGGATCACCAAGGCCATGCCCCCGGCGGTGATGGGCAAGGACATCCCGCTGTCCGGCATCTTCGACCCGAAGCACCCCCGCTACGCCGAGGCGGGCGAGATCCGTGGCCTCTACGAGTCCGACCCGGACGTCAAGAAGGTCATCGAGACCGCCAAGGGCATCGAGGGCCTGATCCGGCAGACAGGTGTGCACGCCGCCGGCGTCATCATGTCCGCCGAGCCGATCATCGAGCACATCCCGCTCATGCGGCGCGACTCCGACGGCGTCATCATCACGCAGTTCGACTACCCGACCTGCGAGTCGCTCGGGCTGCTGAAGATGGACTTCCTCGGCCTGCGCAACCTGACGATCATCGACGACGCGGTGAAGAACATCCAGCTCAACCACGGCCGGGAGCTGGACCTGCTCGGCCTGCCGCTTGATGACAAGCAGGCGTACGAGCTGCTGGCCCGCGGCGACACGCTCGGCGTGTTCCAGCTCGACGGCGGGCCGATGCGCTCGCTGCTGCGGCTGATGAAACCGGACAACTTCGAGGACATCTCCGCCGTCCTGGCGCTCTACCGGCCCGGCCCGATGGGCGTGGACTCGCACACCAACTACGCGCTGCGCAAGAACGGCCTCCAGGAGATCACCCCGATCCACCCGGAGCTGGAGGAGCCGCTGCGCGAGATCCTCGCGCCCACCTACGGCCTGATCGTCTACCAGGAGCAGGTGCAGCGCGCCGCGCAGATCCTCGCCGGCTACACGCTCGGCCAGGCCGACCTGCTGCGCCGGGCGATGGGCAAGAAGAAGAAGGAGATCCTCGACAAGGAGTTCATCCCGTTCCGGGACGGCTGCCGCGAGCGCGGCTACTCCGACGAGGCCATCCAGGCCGTGTGGGACGTGCTGGTCCCGTTCGCCGGCTACGCCTTCAACAAGGCCCACTCCGCCGCGTACGGCCTGGTCTCCTACTGGACCGCGTACCTCAAGGCGCACTACCCGGCCGAGTACATGGCCGCCCTGCTCACCTCCGTCGGTGACGACAAGGACAAGATGGCGATGTACCTGTCCGAGTGCCGCCGGATGCGCATCCAGGTGCTGCCGCCGGACGTCAACACCTCGGCCGGGCCGTTCACCCCGGTCGGCGAGGAGATCCGCTTCGGTCTCGGCGCGGTACGCAACGTCGGCGCGAACGTGGTCGCCTCGATCATGCGGTGCCGCGAGGAGAAGGGCGACTACGCCGACTTCTACGACTTCCTGTCCAAGGTCGACGCCGTGGTCTGCAACAAGAAGACAATCGAATCGCTGATCAAGGCCGGGGCGTTCGACGCGCTCGGCCACCCGCGCAAGGGCCTGCTCGCAGTGCACGCCGACGCCATCGACGCGTACGCCGACGTCAAGCGCAAGGAGGCGGTCGGCCAGTACGATCTGTTCGGCGCCGGCTTCGGCGAGTCCGAGACCGGCGGCACCACCACTGTCATGCCGGTCATCGGCGAGGGGGAGTGGGACAAGCGCGACAAGCTCGCGTTCGAGCGCGAGATGCTCGGCCTGTACGTCTCCGACCACCCGCTGTTCGGCCTGGAACACGTGCTCGGCGCGGCGGCGGACACCACCATCGCCGCGCTGTCGGAGGAGGGCACGGTGCCCGACGGCGCGGTGGTCACCCTGGCCGGCATCCTCTCCGGCGTGCAGCGCCGGGTCACCAAGCAGGGCCGGGCCTGGGCGTCGGCCACCCTCGAAGACCTCGCCGGCGGCGTGGAGACGCTGTTCTTCCCGAACACGTACGAGGTGATCGGCCAGTACATCGCCGAGGACGCGATCGTGGTGGTCAAGGGCCGGGTCGACCGGCGCGACGACACCCCGCGCATCATGGCGATGGACATGTCCATGCCGGACGTCACCAGCAACCCGGCGAACAAGCCGGTCACGCTCACCATCCCGGTGCACCGCTGCACGCCGCCGCTGGTGGAACGGCTCAAGGAGACGCTGGTGCTGCACCCCGGCGACACCGAGGTGCACGTCAAGCTGCTCAACGGCGGCAAGGTCACCACGCTGCGCCTCGGCCCGTTCCGGGTCGCGCCCACCACTGCGTTGATGGGTGACCTGAAGAGCGTGCTCGGCCCGGCCAACGTGAGCTGACCGGGCCGAGCGGGGACGTGCCGGCTAGACGCGGGTGACGCGGATGGCGTCGGCGATCACGTACCCGGTGCTGCCGGACCACCTGCTGACACCGACCTTGTTGGCGTCACCGGCGGCCAGGGTGAAGGTGCCCAGCGAGCGCCACGAACCGCCGTTGGCGCTCTGGTTCACCGAGACCGTCTGGTTGCCGCTCGTCGTCGCGACGATGTACGGCGTGGAGGTGTTGTAGCCGGCGACGGCCGGATACCAGACCTCCACCCGGTAGGTGGCCGTCGCCGGGATGTTCACCTTGTACCAGGCGGTGTCGCTGGCCGCGACGGGGTTGGCGTACCGGTAGTCGGCGCCGTAGCGCTGCGCCGAGTACGTCGAGGTGCCCCAGTTGGCGCTCGCGGTGAACCGGCCGGCGGTGGTGTTGTCCACGATCGTCGACCAGGCGGTCGGCGGGGGAGTGGTGCCGCCGGTGACGAGCTGCATGTAGTAGGTCCAGTTCCAGTTCGACCCCGGGTCGGTGTGCGTGGCGCCCGGCACCTGGTTGTGCCCGATGATGTTGGTGCGGGTCTTCGGGATGCCGTACTTGTCGCACAGGTACCGGGTCAGCGCCGCCGACGACCGGTACATCGCGTCGGTGTACCAGGAGGCGTTGTCGACGTACCCCTCGTGCTCGATGCCGATCGACTGGGTGTTGTAGGTCCAGTTGCCGGCGTGCCAGGCGATGTCCTTGTCCCGCACCATCTGGGTCACCGCGCCGTCGGAGGAGCGGAGCAGGTAGTGCGCGCTGGTGCCGGCGGCGGCGTTCTGGAACCAGCTGATCGAGCCGGCGTAGCTGCCCTGCATGGTGTGGATGACGATGTAGTTGATCGGGTACGCCGACTCGCGGCTGGAGACCGTGTAGTTGGACGAGTTGGCCGGCACCCATGCGGCCGGGCCGTAGTCGGTGCTCAGGGTGCCGAAGTCGCCGGTGCCCAGCGGCGCCACGTCGGCGTACCGGCCCCGCTGCGGCGCGACCGGACGGCCGTCCACGCTGACCTCGCCGCCGGCCGTGGTAGCGATGAAGCCCCGGGCGAGCAGGTCGTACACGGCGTCCGCGTACAGCCGGGCGGTGGCCGCGTCCGCCGAGCCGCCGTAGCGGGCGATCGGGACGTACCACTGGTTGACGTCGTCGCGCTGCGCCGCGGTCAGCCCGGCCTCGTCGGCGTAGGAGCGCAGCACGGCCGCCGCGCCGGCCACGTTCGCCGCGTCCCGGGTACGCAGCTCGGCCCGGTCCAGCCGGGTCCGGCGTGCGGCCTCGTCCAGCGTCCGTACCTTCGGGTTGCTGGTCAGGTGCATCACGCCGTATCCGCCGGAGGCGCTGGGCTGCCCGCCGTGACCGTCCAGGCGGGTCTCGGCGTACCCGAGCGCGGCGAGCAGGTCGCGCGGCACGTCGGAGCCGGCGGCGGCTCGGTCGAAGGCCGCGGCGAGCGGCTGCGCGTCATGCTGAGGCGCGGCCTGGGCCGGCTGGCCGGTCAGGCCGATCATGAGGATCACGGCGCCGCCGAGCAGGTGGCTCACCCGGCGCGAGGGTCTCCGAACTGTCACGTCACTCCTCGTCGACTGCATGGGGCGACTGGCTCCCGTCGCCGGTTCGCCGCACCTTATAGCGTGACGTTCGTCTATGTCGATACCTTGCGTCGAAGGGCTGTTTGCTGAAGACTTCCTTCAGATGCGGAGCTGTCCCCGTACCGTCGCGGTCTTGCCCGCCGCGCCGCGGCCGGGCAGCATCGTGCGGATGCCGCCCACCGACCTGCTGCTCGTCCGTGACCTGGTGCCCGACTTCCTGGCCCGCGCCGAACGGTCCGGCCCGCCGTGGACCTCCCGCTACCTGGCCGGGCACCCGGACGTGGTCCGGGCGCTGCGCCGCGACGGCGGCTGGTCCGACGCCGCCGGCGTGGCCGCCGCCCTGGACGGGCTCCGCGGCCGCGCCACCGAGCTGGCGGCACGAGCCGAGACGGTACGCGCGCTGCTGCCCGGCGGCGTCGCGGCGGTGGCGGACGCGCTGGGCTGGTCCGGCGACGGCGGGCCGGTCGAGTGCGTGGTGCTGGTCGGGCGCAACCAGGCCAACGGCTGGGCCGGTGAGCTGAACGGCAGGTACGCGCTCTTCCTCGCCGTGGAACAGCTCGGCCCGCCCGAGGATCTCGACCTGCTGGTGCGGCACGAGGCCGCGCACGTGGTGCACGACCGCGGCGCCGCGATCCGCGACTGGCCCGAGTACGGGGTGGCGAACGCCCTGTTCACCGAAGGGCTCGCCACCCAGGTGACGGCGGAGCTGGACCCCGGGCGGCCGGACGAGGAGTACCTCTGGTTCGGCCGGCCCGGCCACCGGCAGTGGCTCGACGAGTGCCGCCGCCGGTGGCCGGAGATCCTGCGCCGGGTCCGCGCCGACTTCGACGCCACCGACGTCGAGCACCACGCCCCGTACTTCCTGATGCGGGACTCGCCGCTGGCCGACGGCCTGCCCAAGCGGTGCGGCTACCTGGTCGGCCTGACCGTGGTACGACACCTGCGCCGCCACCACTCCCTGCGAGACCTGGTCACCTGGCCCCTGCCCCGGGTCCGCGAGGAGCTCACTGCCGCACTCCCCGACCTCCCCCCACCCCCCTGACCCTCCCCACCCCACCGCGTCGATCATGAAGTTGACGGCACCTGACGTCCGATTTGTCGCCGCCAACTTCATGATCGACGGGACGGGGGTTGGCGCGTTGGTGCCCCCGCCTGGCCCCGTGATCTTGCACGTTCCGCCCCTCGCCCTCGTTCCGCCGCGCGATTTTGTACATCTCGCCGCCCCCCAACGCCCTCGTTCTGCCGCGATCTTGCAGCTTCGGCCCCACCGAGGGCCTGTTTGCCCCGATTCGCCGGGGCCGAAAGTGCAAGATTGCCGGGGCCGGGCGGGCCGGGCGGGGGCGGGCGTGGGGGTGGGCGGTGCGGGGGCCACGGGGGTGGGATTGGTGGTGTCGGGGGTGGGGTGGGGGTGGTTAGCGTCGGGGGCATGGAGCTGGAGCAGGCACGGAAGTTGTGGCAGCCGGAACCGGGCTGGTTGAACACCGCCACCTACGGGCTGCCGCCCGAGCCGGTGTGGGACGCCGTGCAGCGGGTGCTCGCCGACTGGCGGGGCGGACGGGTGTCGTTCGAGGTGTGGGACGAGTCGGTGGACCGGTCCCGGGCCGCGTTCGCCCGGCTGACCGGCGTGGACGCCGCCGACGTGAGCATCGGTTCCGCCGTGTCGCAGCTGGTCGCGCCGATCGCGGCGAGCCTGCCGGAGGGTGCGACTGTGGTGGTGCCCGAGAGCGAGTTCACCTCGATCCTGTTCCCCTGGCTCGTCCAGCAGGAGCGCGGGGTGCGGGTCCGCACCGTGCCGCTGGCCGGCCTGGTCGACGCGATCGACGCCGGCACCGACCTGGTGGCGTTCAGCGTGGTGCAGTCCGCCGACGGCGTCGTGGCTCCGTACGACGAGATCGTCGCGGCGGCCCGCGCGCACGGCGCCGTCGTGGTGGTCGACGCCACGCAGGCGTGCGGGTGGCTGCCGTTCGCCGCGGACCGGGCGGACGCGGTGGTGGTCGGTGCGTACAAGTGGTTGATGGCGCCGCGCGGCGCGGCCTTCGCCTACCTGGCGCCGGAGCTGCGCGAGCGGATTCGCCCGGACGCGGCCGGGTGGTTCGCGGGCAAGGACCCGCACGCCTCCTACTACGGACTGCCGCTGCGCCTGGCCGACGACGCCCGGCGCTTCGACATCTCCCCGTCCTGGCTGTGCTACGTCGGGGCCGCGCCCGCGCTGGAGCTGCTCGCCGACCTCGATCCGGAGGAGGTGCGCGCGTACGACGTGGGGCTGGCCAACCGGTTCCTGACCGGGCTGGGCCGCCCGCCCGGCGACAGCGCGATCGTCTCCGTGGACGTGCCGGACGCGCAGGAACGGCTGGCCCGCGCCGGGGTGCGCGCGGCGGTCCGGGCGGGCCGGGTCCGCGCCTCGTTCCACCTGTACACGACCGAGGAGGACGTGGACCGGGCGGTCGAGGCGCTGACCGGCTGACGGCTCGGCCCGGCGACCGCCCAGGCCACTCAGGCCAGGTGGCCGCCGATCTTCGTGTAGCCGCGTAGCAGGTCCCGGGAGATGATCAGCCGCTGCATCTCGTCGGTGCCCTCGAAGATCCGGTACAGCCGGACCTGCCGGTACCAGCGTTCGATCGGCAGCTCGCGGGTGTAGCCCATGCCGCCGTGGATCTGCAGCGCGCGGTCCACCACCCGGTTGACCATGCCGGCGCCGTAGAGCTTGCCCATCGAGGAGGCGTGCCGGGGGTCGAGGCCCTGGTCGACCGTCCAGGCCGAGCGCAGGATCAGCCAGCGGGCCGCCTCCAGCTCGGTCTCCGAGTCGGCGATCATCCACTGGATGGCCTGGTTGGTGGCGATCGGCGCGCCGAACGTCTCCCGCGTGTTGGCGTGGTCGATCGCCATCTGGAGGACTCGTTCGGCGATGCCGACGGCGTGCGACGGGATGGTGTAGCGGCCCTTGCCGATCCACTCCATGCCGAGCGTGAAGCCCTGCCCGATCTCGCCGAGGATGTTGCGGTGCGGCACCCGTACGCCGTCGAAGATCAGCGAGGCCGGGCCGCCCTCGCCCATGGTCTGGATGAACTCCGAGCGCCAGCCCATCGCGCGGTCCACCAGGAAGGCGGTGGCGCCGCCGCGGCGGGCGCCCTTCTCCGGGTCGGTCACGGCGACCACGATGGCGAAGTCGGCGTCGTTGCCGTTGGTGATGAACGTCTTCTCGCCGTCGAGGATCCAGTCGTCGCCGTCGCGGCGGGCGCGCAGCTTGATGTTCGCCGCGTCGGAGCCCGCGCCGGGCTCGGTGATGGCGAAGCAGGAGATCCGTTCCCCCTCGATGGTGGGGATGAGGAACTCGCGCTTCTGCTCCTCGGTGGCGTGGAACAGGATGTTGTCGGCTTCGCCGCCGAAGCGGAACGGCACGAAGGTGCGGCCCAGCTCGGTCCAGATCAGCGACTGCATGACCGCCGGCAGCGCCATGCCGCCGTACTCCTCCGGGGTGGCCAGCCCCCAGAAGCCGAACTTCTTCGCCTTGAGCTGCAGTTCGCGCAGCTCGGAGCGGTCGAGGCCGGGCTGGTGGGCGCGCTCGCGGCGCAGCACCTCCGCCTCCAGCGGCATCACCTCGCGGGTGACGAACGTGCGAACGGTGTCCCGGATCGCGCGTTCCTCGTCGGACAGTGCGAAGTCCACGGTTCCCCCTCAGGTCGACTGGCTATAAACTAGCGCTGGAAGTTTTCCCGCGTCCAGACCCGATGTCGAAAGGAGGATGATGATCAGGTGCCCCGACCCCGACAGGCCCTGCTCACCCGCGACCGGATCGTCGAGACCGCGCTGGCGCTGATCGACGCCGACGGGCTGGACGCGCTCTCCACCCGGCGGCTCGCCGCCGCGCTGGGCGTACGCGGCCCCTCGCTCTACAACCACTTCGCCACCAAGGAGGAGATCCTCGACGCGGTGGCCGACGGCGTCGCGGCGACCGTGGACATCGGCGTCTTCGACGAGTACGAGTGGCTCGACGCGCTCGGCCGCTGGGCGCGCTCGTACCGGGCCGCGCTGGCCGCGCACCCGAACATCGTGCCGTACCTGGCGCAGGGGCCGGGCCGCCGTCCGGCCGCGCTCGCCATGGCCGACGCGGTCTACGGCGCGCTGGTCCGGGCCGGCTGGCCGCCCGCGCGGGCCACCCACATCGGCGCCGCGATGCGCTACTTCGTGGCCGGGTCCGCGCTCGGCTCGTTCGCCCGCGGCTTCGTCGAGGACCCCTCGCTCTACGCCGCGCACCCGCACCTCAACCAGGCGCACCGCCTCGCCGGCCACCAGCGCAGCGTGGACGAGGGGGCGTTCGCGCTCGGCCTGGACGCGCTGCTGCACGGCCTCGCCGCCGAGTACGCGGCCACCGTCGCCCCGCTGGAACGGGTCGGCGGTCCGGAGTAGCGTCCAAACTCCCACCGCTAGTTTCCACCGCCGCCCCCGAAGGACGCCATGGATCTCGCCGCCGCCCCGCCCGCCCTGCTGACGCGCCGCCACCTGCACATCGCCGGTGACTGGGCCGACCCGTCGTCGGACGACACCGTCCCGGTGGAGAACCCGGCCACCGCGAGCATCATCGGCGAGGTGCCGGCCGGTACGCCGGCCGACGTGGACCGCGCGGTCGCCGCCGCCCGCGCCGCGTTCCCCGGCTGGGCCGCAACCGCCCCCGAGCAGCGGGCCGCGCACCTGGACCGGCTGCACACCGCGCTCGCCGCGCGCGCCGACGAGATCGCCCGCACCGTGGCCACCGAGCTGGGCACCCCGCTCAAGCTCGCCACCCGCGTCCAGGCCGGGCTGCCGCTCAAAGTGCTGCGGAGCATGGTCGACCTGGCCGCCCGCCCGGCCGCCGAGCACACGGTCGGCAACTCGCTCGTCGTCCGCGAGCCGGTCGGCGTGGTCGGCGCGATCACCCCGTGGAACTACCCGCTGCACCAGGTGGTCGCGAAGGTCGCGCCCGCGCTCGCCGCCGGGTGCACAGTGGTGCTCAAGCCCAGCGAGTTGACGCCGCTCACCGCGTACCTGCTGTTCGACGCGATCACCGACGCCGGCCTGCCGCCCGGCGTGGTGAACCTGGTGCCCGGCACCGGCCCGGTGGTCGGCGAGGCGCTGGCCGCGCACCCCGACGTCGACCTGGTCTCGTTCACCGGCTCCACCGCCACCGGCCGGCGCATCGCCCACCTGGCCGCCGAGCGGATCGCCCGGGTGTCGCTGGAACTCGGCGGCAAGTCCGCGAACATCGTCCTGGCCGACGCCGACCTGCCCACCGCGGTCAAGGTCGGCGTCGGCAACGCGCTGCTCAACTCCGGGCAGACCTGCACCGCCTGGACCCGGATGCTCGTACACCGCGACCGCTACGACGAGGCCCTGGACCTGGTCGCGGCGGCGGTGGCCGGCTACCGGCTCGGCGACCCCTTCGACCCGGCCACCCGGCTGGGCCCGCTCGCCTCCGCCGCGCAGGCCCGGCGGGTACGCGACCACGTGGACCGGGCGCTCGCCGACGGCGCCCGGCTCGTCGCCGGCGGACCGGACGCGCCGCTGCCGCCGCAGGGGCACTTCGTCGCGCCCACCGTCTTCGCCGACGTGCACCCGGACAGCGCGCTCGCCCAGGAGGAGGTGTTCGGCCCGGTGCTCGCGGTGATCCCGTTCGCCGACACCGACGAGGCGGTCGCCATCGCCAACAACTCCCGGTACGGGCTGGCCGGCGCGGTCTGGTCCGCCGACCCCGACGCGGCGCTGGCGGTGGCCCGGCGGATGCGTACCGGTCAGGTGGACGTCAACGGCGGCGCGTTCAACCCGCTCGCCCCGTTCGGCGGCTACAAGCAGTCCGGCCTGGGCCGGGAACTGGGCGCGTACGGCGTGGAGGAGTTCACCGAGCTGAAGGCGATCCAGCGGTGAGGGCGCTGGTGGTACGCGGCCGGGGCGAGACCCCGGCGGTCGAGGAGGTACGCCTGCCCGCGCCCGGCCCGGGCGAGCTGCGGGTACGCATCCGCGCCGCCGGCATCTGCCACTCCGACCTGGCCATGGTGGACGGCACGCTGGCGCCCGCGTACCCGCTGGTGCTGGGCCATGAGGCGACCGGCGTGGTGGCCGAGGCCGGGCCGGACACGACGATCGCGGTCGGCACACCCGTGGTGCTCAACTGGGCGCCGGCCTGCCGGGACTGCTGGCACTGCCGGCACGGTGAGCCGTGGCTCTGCGCGGCCAATCCCAACCCGTCGACACCCCGGGGTAAGACGGCCGCCGGTGAGCCCCTCGCGGTCACGCTCGGGCTCGGCGCGCTCGCCGAGGAGGTGGTGGTGCCGCAGCGCGCCGCCGTACCGGTGCCGGCCGGGCTGCCGCCGGAGCAGGCCGCGGTGCTGGGCTGCGCGGTGCTCACCGGCGTCGGCGCGGTCCGCAACACCGCGCGGGTCGCGCCCGGTGAGTCGGTAGCGGTGATCGGGCTCGGCGGGGTGGGCCTGGCCGTGCTGGCCGCCGCGCGGCGGGCCGGCGCGTCGCCGATCCTCGCCGTGGACGTGGTGGAGGCCAAGCGGGACCTGGCGCTCGCGGCCGGGGCCACCGACTTCCTGCGCTCCGACGACACGCTGGGCAAGCAGATCCGGGCGCGCACCGACGGGCGCGGCGTGGACCACGCCTTCGAGTGCGTCGGCCGGTCCGCCACCATCCGCGCCGCCTGGCGGGCGACGCGGCGCGGGGGAGCGGTCACCGTGGTCGGCATGGGCGGCAAGGACGACATGCTCAGCCTCTCCGCGCTGGACATCTTCCACTCCGCCCGCACGCTGCGCTCCTCGGTGTACGGCTCGACCGACCCGGACCGGGAGGTGCCGGAGCTGGCCGCCGCGCTCGCCGCCGGTGATCTCGACCTCGGCCCGCTGGTGAGCGGCACGGTGCCGCTGGCGGAGGCGCCCGATGCGCTGGAGCGGCTGGCCCGTGGCGAGGGCGCCCGCTGGGTGGTGACCTTCCCGGACTGACCGGCCGATCCGGATCCGCCGTCGGCGCATCCGGATCGGCCGGTGCGAGCGAACCCCTGGGTAGGAGAGCTACCCGGGGGTACGTCCGTTGCTGACCGAGAACATGCCGGCCGGGGCCGCCGAGACGGCCCGCAAACGGCTGACCGCCGCCGCCGAGGACCTGGACGACAACCAGGTCGCCGGGCTGCTGCTCGACCTGGCCGCCGAGGCCGGCGTGGTGCCCGCCTGGGAACAGGTCTGCCTGCCGCTGCTCGGCTCGCTGCGCGGCGACAGCGCCGCCGAGATCGCGATGGAGCACGCCCTCTCCGAGGGGCTGCGGGTCGGGCTGGACGTGTTCGGCCGCGAGCCGACCCGGCCGCTGCCCGCCCAGGGTGTGCTGCTGGCCGGCGCCGAGCACGAGACACACTGCCTCGGGCTGCACGCGCTCGCCGCGGCGCTGCGCGAGCGCGGGCGCGGCGCGCTGCACCTCGGCCCGGCCCTGCCCTGGTCGGCGCTGGCCAGCGCGGCGGCGCGGGTCCGTCCGCGGGTGGTGGTGGTCTGGTCGCAGACCCCGGTGACCGGCCGCGCGTACCGCCTGGTCCGGCTGCGGCGGGACCTGCCAGGGGTACGGGTGCTCGCCGCCGGCCCGGGTTGGATCGAGCCGTTCCCGCCCACCTCGGCCGTGCCGCAGCGCCTCACCACGCTCGGCGAGGCCACGCTGGCCTGCCTGCGTAGCGCCGCCTGACGCCGAGAAGTGACCTGGCACACATTCGATACGAACCGGTTCCGTATCGAAATCCTCGCGCCTACGCTCGTCACCGTTACGAGTCTGGCCCGTATCGTATTTCGACGCGGGGGAGCCGGGGGGAGAACCTGCAGTGGAGCCACACGGGAACACCGGACACCCGAGGAGGTGGGCGATCCTCGGGGTGCTGGTGATCAGCCTCCTCGTGGTCGTCCTCGACAACACCATCCTCAACGTCGCGCTGCGCACCCTCGCCGACCCGGTGCACGGCCTCGGCGCCACCCAGGGCGAGCTGGAATGGGCGATCAACTCCTACACGCTCGTCTTCGCCGGGCTGCTGTTCACCTTCGGCGTGCTCGGTGACCGGCTCGGCCGCCGCCGCTTCCTGATCCTGGGCCTGGCGCTGTTCGGGCTGGCCTCGCTGCTGTCCGCGTACGCGCAGGACCCGGCCCAGCTCATCGCGGCCCGCGCGCTCATGGGCGTCGGCGGCGCGGCCATCATGCCGGTGACGCTCTCGATCATCTCCAACGTCTTCGACCCGCGTGAGCGGGCCAAGGCGATCGGCGTCTGGGCCGGCGCGGTCGGCCTCGGCGTGGCGATCGGCCCGGTGCTCGGCGGCGCGCTGCTGGAGCGCTTCTGGTGGGGCTCGGTCTTCCTGATCAACGTGCCGGTGGTGGCGCTCGGCGTGGTGCTGGTCGCGGCCCTGGTGCCGGAGTCCCGCGACCCGAAGCCCGGCCGGGTCGACGTGCCCGGAGTGCTGCTGTCGGTGGTCGGCCTGGTCGCGCTCACGTACGGCATCATCGACGGCGGCGAGCACGGCTTCGACCGGCCGCAGGTGTGGGTAGCGGTGCTGGGCGGTCTCGCGGTGCTCGGCTGGTTCATCGCCCACGAGCTGCGCAGCGACCACCCGTCGCTGGACGTACGGCTGTTCCGGGTGCCCCGCTTCGCCGCCCCGGTGGCGCTGGTCGGGCTGGTCTTCTTCGCCGCCATGGGCGTGATGTTCTTCGGCGCGTTCTACCTGCAGCTCGTCCGCGGCTACAGCCCGCTGGAGAGCGGCCTGCTGTTCCTGCCGTTCGCGGTGGCCCAGCTGATCTTCGCCCCGCGCAGCGCGGCGATGGTCCGCCGCTACGGCGGCCGGTCGGTGGCGGCGGTCGGACTGCTGCTCACCGCCACCGCGCTGGGCGCGTTCGTCTTCATCGACGCGGACACCCCGATCTGGATCTTCTCGGCGCTCGGCTTCCTCCAGGGCGCCGGCATGGCCAACATCATGCCCCCGGCCACCGAGTCGATCATGTCGTCGCTGCCCCGGGAGAAGGCCGGTGTCGGGTCGGCGGTCAGCAACACCGTGCGGCAGGTCGCCGGCGCGCTCGGCGTGGCGGTGCTCGGCTCGGTGCTCTCCGCCGTCTACCGCGACCAGGTCGCCCCGGCGGTGGCCGCCCTGCCCGCGCCGGTACGCGACGCGGCCCGCGAGTCGGTCTCCGGGGCGTACGCGGTCGCCGACCGGCTCGGCCCGGCCGCGCCGCGACTCATCGACGCGGCGAACGACTCCTTCGTCTCGGCCATGCACTGGGCCGCCGGCGTCTCGGCGGTGGTGGCCGCGCTCGGCCTCGTCATCGTGCTGTGCTGGATGCCCGGCCGGCCGGTCGCCGCCGCCGGTGGTGCGACCCCCGCCACGGACCGGGAGCTGGCCGGGGCCGCGTAGGTTCGTGGACAATGTCTGACATGACTTCCACGGCGGATGCTCCGCGGTCGCCCGGACGACCGCGGAGCACCCGCGCGGACGAGGCGATCGTGGACGCCACACTCGACCTGCTGGCCGAGGGCAACAGCGTCGAGTCGCTGAGCATCGAGGCGATCGCGGCCCGCGCCGGAGTCGGCAAGGCCACCATCTACCGCCGCTGGCCGGGTAAGGACGCGCTGCTGCTGGATGCGCTGCGCACGCTCAAGGGGCCCGCGCCGCACTGCGCCGGCCGTTCCGTCCGCGACGACCTGGTGCTGCTCGTCGGCGCCGTCGGCCAGCACGCCGACCCCCGGGCCCGCAAGATCATGCCGTGCCTGGTGCCCGAGGTGAACCGCAGCTCGGCCCACCGGCAGGCGTACGAGGCGATCGTCGAGCCCCGCCGCGAGGCGTTGCGCGAGGTGCTGCGCCGCGCGATCGAGCGCGGCGAACTCCGCGCCGACATCGACATCGAGGTGACCATGGCGCTGCTCACCGCGCCGATGCTCACCCAGCGGATGCTGCACTGGCACGCCGGGGACGAGCGGGTGGTGCCCGAGCGGATCGTGGACACCGTCCTGGACGGCCTGCGCGTCCGCTGACCCCGGGTCGCCGTGCCCGGCCCGCTCAGCGGGCGGGCGTGCGCAGGCGGTGCAGGCGCAGCGCGAGCTGCACCTCCAGCGCCCGATCCGGGCGCTGCCAGTCCGCGCCGAGCAGCTGCCCGACCCGTTCCAGCCGCTGGGTGACCGTGTTCACGTGCACGTGCAGCTGCTCGGCGGCCCGGGCCAGGCTGCCGCCCACCCCGAAGTACGCCTCCAGCGTCTTCACCAGCGCCGTGCCCCGCCGGGCGTCGTAGTCCACCACCGGACCCACTGTCGCGGTGAGGAATCCGGCCACGTCCCGGTCCCCGGCGTCGCCCACCGCGCCCAGCAGCAGCCCGACGAAGCCCAGCTCGGCGGTGCTCGCCCCCTGCCCGGCCCGGCCCAGCGCGCCCAGCGCGGACAGGCAGCGCTCCGCCTCGGCGAACGTGACTGCGAGCGACGCCGGCCCGGTCGAGGGGCCGCTCGCCCCCGCCGTCACCGGCCGCCCGGTCACCCGCGACAGGTCCCGGGCCACCGCCCGGGCCGCGCCGCCCGCGTCCCGGCCCGGCAGCATCAGCACCACCCGCCCGTCGCGCGCCGCCGCCAGGCCGCCCCGGGTCGAGGCGTACGTGGTGGCCCAGGACAGCACCCGCTGCCGGGCCGAGCCGGTCTCGGCGAACGCGTCGTCGCCGACCGCCACCAGCACGTGCGGCGCGTCCAGGTCCACCCCGATGCGGCGGGCCCGCGCGCGCAGCGCGTCCGCGTCGCGCAGCGGCCGGGCGATCAGGTCGTCCAGCAGCTCGCCGCGCACGCGCCCCTCCGCCTCGGCCACCGTGCGGCGGAACAGCAGCAGCAACGCGGTCACCAGCGCGGCCCGCTCCAGGATGCGCTGGTCGGCGTCGACCAGCTCGTCGTCCGGGCGCAGCACCAGCGCGCCCAGGTTCTCCGCGCCGGCCACCACCGCGGCGTACCAGAGCGGACCCCGGCGCACGCTGCGTCCCTCGGTACGCGACGCGGCGACCGCCTCCACGATGTCCGCCCGGTCCGGCTCCTCGATCTCGCCGACCCGGGCCAGCCGCCGGCCCTCGGCGTCCAGCGCCAGCAGCGCCCCGCCGAGCACCTCGGTGACCGCCGCGGCCACGTCCTCCATCCCGCCGCCGCGCACCACGAGCGCGGTCATCCGGTCGTGCGCGGCGGCGGCGCGCTCCACCGAGCTGCTGTGCGCCCGGATCGTGCTGTTCGCCGCCGACAGCTCCGCCAGCGCCGCCCGCGTCTCGGCCAGCAGCCGTGCGGTGTCGATCGCCACCGCCGCGTGCGCCGCCAGCGACACCAGCAGCGACACCTCCTCCCGGGCGAACGGCCGGGCCGAGCGGTTCGCCGCGTACAGCACGCCGATCACGCTGGAGCCCAGCCGCAGCGGCACGCCCAGGATGGCCACCAGGCCCTCCTCGCCCACCCCGCCGTCGATCTCCCCGGTGTGCCGGAACCGCTCGTCCTCCTGGTAGTTCGAGGTGACGTACGGCGTGCCGGTCTGCGCCACCAGGCCGCCCAGGCCGTCGCCCAGCTCCAGCCGCAGCCGCTGGAACCGGGCCGAGATCGAGCCGTCGGTCACCCGCATGTACGTGTCGCCGCGCTCCTCGTCGTTGAGCGTCATGTACGCCACGTCGGTGCCGAGCAGGATCCGCGCCCGGTGCACGATCGCGTGCAGCACGTCGTCCAGGTCGCGCAGCCCGGCCAGGTCGCTCGCGGTGTCGTAGAGGCCGGACAGCTCGGTCTCCCGGCGCCGCCGCCGGGCCAGCAGCGCCCGTACCCGCAGCGCCACCACCTTCGCCTGCTCCAGCTCGGCCAGCCGGTCGGCGGGCAGCCCGGCGGCGCGCGCGGCCACCAGCGGACCCTCGAACTCGACCGCCGCGGCCTCGCGCGCCAGCAACTCCAGGAACTCCACCGGCGACGACATGACCGACATTGTGCGGGGCGCCACTAGTTCGCCGTCCAGCCCCCGTCGAGGGCGATCGAGGCGCCGGTGAGGAACGCGGCCGGCGGGGAGCACAGGTACGCCAGCAGCTCGGCCACCTCCTCCGGCTCGATCAGCCGCTTGATCGCCGCCCGGGCCAGCATGATCTTCTCGACCACCTCGTCCTCGCCGATGCCGTGCGTGGCCGCCTGGTCGGCGATCTGGCTCTCCACCAGCGCGGTCCGCACGTACGCCGGGTTGATGCAGTTGGCGGTGACGCCGTGCGCGGCGCCCTCCAGCGCGACCACCTTGGACAGGCCCTCCAGCGCGTGTTTGGCCGAGACGTACGCGGCCTTGAACGGCGAGGCGCGCAGCCCGTGCACCGAGGAGATGTTGACGATCCGGCCCCAGCCGTTCGCGTACATCCGGGGCAGCGCCCGGCGCACGAGCAGGAACGGCGCCTCGACCATCACCCGCTGGATGTACTCGAAGCGCTCGACCGGGAAGTCCTGCACCGGCGAGACGTGCTGCAGGCCGGCGTTGTTGACCACGATGTCGGCGTCGACGTCGAGGCGGTCCACCGCCGCCGGGTCGGCGAGGTCGATCCCGACCGCCCGGCCACCGGCCTCGGCGGCCACCGCCCCGGCCGCCGCCTCGTCGCGGTCCAGCACCACCACTGTCGCGCCGGCCGCCGCCAGGCGCAGGGCGCAGGCGCGTCCGATGCCGCTGCCGCCGCCGGTGACCAGCGCGGTACGGCCGGTCAGGTCGACGTGTACGACGTGGGGGACCACCACGGGTTCTGCCGTCATGGCGCATGAACGTACGAGCCGGGTGCCCCCTGGCACATGGGGCGGCGACACATACTCCACCGCCCGGGTGTGTGGTGCGCCGCGTCACCGGCCGCGCCCGGCGTGTCCGGCCGACCCGCCGTCGGCGGGCACCAGTAGGGTGTGTCGAACACACGTACTGCTGGCGGCTCGGGGAGGAGGCGGCGTGCGCGTGCTGGGCGTCGACCCGGGGCTGACCCGGTGCGGGGTCGGCGTGGTCGAGGGCGTGCCGGGCCGCCCCTGCACGCTCGTGGCCTACTACGTGGTCTACACCGACCCGGCCGACGACCTGCCGCTGCGCCTGCTGCACCTGGACCGCTCGCTCACCGACCTGGTCGCCGAGCACCGCCCGGACGCGGTCGCCGTGGAGCGCGTGTTCAGCCAGCACAACGTCCGCACCGTGATGGGCACCGCGCAGGCCAGCGGCGTCGCGGTGCTCGCCGGGGCCCGGGCCGGGCTGCCGGTGACGACGTACACGCCGAGCGAGGTGAAGGCGGCGGTGACCGGCTCCGGCCAGGCCGACAAGGCGCAGATGACGGCGATGGTCACCCGGCTGCTGCGGCTGCCCGAGCCGCCGAAACCGGCCGACGCCGCCGACGCCCTGGCGCTGGCCATCTGTCACGTGTGGCGCGGCGGCACCCGGTCCAAGCTGGCCGAGGCCGCGCAGCGGGCCCGACGAGGAGGGACGCGATGATCGCGAGCGTACGCGGCACGGTGACCGCCACCGGCCCGGATCACGCGGTGGTGGAGGTGGGCGGCATCGGCCTGGCCGTGCAGTGCGCCCCCGGCACGATCGCCGAGCTGCGCGTGGGCCAGCCGGCCCGACTGGCGACCAGCCTGGTCGTCCGGGAGGACTCGCTCACCCTCTACGGCTTCGCCGACGACGACGCCAAGCAGCTGTTCGAGCTGCTCCAGACCGCCAGCGGGGTCGGTCCCCGGCTGGCCCAGGCGGTGCTCGCCGTGCACACGCCGGATGCGGTCCGCAAGGCCATCGCCAACGCCGACACCGCGGCGCTGACCCGGGTGCCGGGCATCGGCAAGAAGGGCGCCGAGCGGCTGGTGCTGGAGCTGCGCGACCGGATCGGCCCGGTGCCGGTGGGCGCCGACGGCGCGGCCGGGGTGACCGCCGGCGCCTGGCCGGAGCAGGTCCGCCAGGCCCTCGTCGGGCTGGGCTGGACGGCCGCCCAGGCCGAGCAGGCGGTGGCCGCGGTGGCGGAGACCGTGGACGGTGAGACGCCGCCGGTGCCGGTCCTGCTCAAGCAGGCGATCCGCCTCCTGGGCCGGACCCGATGAGCGGGGAGAACCTGGTCTCGGCGTACGTCGACGACGCCGAGCGGGACGCGGAGGCGAGCGTCCGGCCGAAGCGGCTGGCCGAGTTCATCGCCCAGGACCGCGTCCGGGACCAGCTCGACCTGCTGCTGCAGGGCGCGATGCGGCGTGGCTCGCCGCCGGACCACATCCTGCTGTCCGGTCCGCCCGGCCTGGGCAAGACCAGCCTGGCCAACATCGTCGCCGCCGAGCTGGGCGCGGGGATCCGGGTGACCAGCGGCCCGGCCATCGAGCGCTCCGGCGACCTGGCCGCGATCCTGACCAGCCTCGCCGAGGGCGACGTGCTGTTCATCGACGAGATCCACCGGATCGCCAAGCCGGCCGAGGAACTGCTCTACAGCGCCATGGAGGACTTCCGCGTCGACGTGGTGGTCGGCAAGGGCCCGGGCGCGACGGCCATCCCACTCGACGTGGAGCCGTTCACGCTGGTCGGCGCCACCACCCGGTCCGGCCTGCTGACCGGGCCGATGCGCGACCGCTTCGGCTTCGTCGCGCACCTCGACTTCTACGCCCCGGCCGACCTGGAGACGCTGCTGCACCGGTCGGCCCGGATCCTCGGCGTGCCGATCACCGCTGACGGCGCGGCGGAGATCGCCGGCCGGTCCCGCGGCACCCCGCGTATCGCCAACCGGCTGCTGCGCCGGGTGCGCGACTACGCCGAGGTGCGGGCCGAGGGGGTGGTCACGCTGGAGACCGCCCGGGCCGCGCTGACCGTCTACGACGTGGACGCGCTCGGCCTGGACCGGCTCGACCGGGCGGTGCTGACCGCGCTCGTCGACTCGTTCCGGGGCGGCCCGGTGGGCCTGTCCACGCTGGCGGTCGCGGTGGGGGAGCAGCCGGACACGGTCGAGGAGGTCTGCGAGCCGTTCCTGGTGCGGGCCGGCCTGCTGGCGCGTACGCCGCGGGGGCGGGTGGCGACGGAGGCCGCTTGGCGGCATCTGGGCCGCAACCCGCCGAATGGTACATTTGGTGCGGATACCTCTTCGGGGCCCGATCTCTTCTCGGTACAGACCGACCAGCCGTGATCCGTTCGTGATCTGTGCCGCATTCGGTCTTCTCAGGAGCAGGGACTAGACTTCGCCGCGGTTTGTACAGGACGTGAGAATCCGCTTCCGCTGCGGCGCCCTCCGGCGCCGGGACGGAGGCCAACCGGAAGGTCTACACCGTGCTTTACGCAGCAGCGAGTGGCGGGGGAGCCGGCGGTCTGACGCCGATCCTGATGATCGCTCTGCTCTTCGTCGTCATGTACTTCATGATGATCCGACCGCAGCAGAAGCGCCGCCGCGAGGCCGAGCAGATGCAGTCCGCCCTGGCCCCGGGCGACGAGGTGGTCACCATCGGCGGCCTGCACGGCACTGTCACCGCGGTCGAGGACGAGACCGTCCTGCTGGAGGTGGCCCCGGGTGTGCAGACCCGGTACGCCCGCCCCGCCGTGGCCCGCGTGATCAAGCGCGCCGAGGCGCCGGCCGCCGAGACGATCAGCGAGGAAGCCGAGCCGGTCAAGGAGTGACTGCCGCCCCGGACGGGGCAGCGGAATCATCGGTACAAGTGGATAGTTGGGGTCGGCGCCCGGCGCCGGCACCCGGCCAGGCCGTGCGGCGCCCCCGCGCCGTGCCCCGGTCGGCGTGCCGTCGGCCGGTGCCGATCCGCCGGAGCAGTCGGGCGGACACCCCCGGCCCGACAGTTGTCGCCGCCGCGGAAGCGGCGCGACCGTACAGGGAGACAGGACAGCCGTGGCACCACCTCAGGGACAGATGCGGCCCGGACGGCAGCTCGCCGTGCTCGGGCTCATCTTCGTCGTCCTCTATCTTTTGGTGTTCTTCTCGGGCGGCGCCAGCGGTGGCTGGAAGGACCGGCTGGAGCCCCGGCTCGGCCTGGACCTCGTCGGCGGCACCCGGCTGACGCTCGAGGCCACAAACACCGTGGACGGCAAGCCGCCGACCGCCGGCAACCTCGAGGAGGCGCGCCAGATCATCGAGAGCCGGGTCAACGCCTACGGCGTGGCCGAGGCCGAGGTGGTCACCGAGGGCAACCGCAACATCGTCATCTCCCTGCCCGGCCAGAACCGGGACCTGACCGACGTGGGCAGCGCCGCCGAGCTGCGCTTCCGCAAGGTCCTCAAGGCCACCGACGGCAGCGGCGCCGCCGCCGCGCCCGCGCCGACCCCGAGCGTCGCTCCGTCCGGTACCGCCAGCCCGGCGCCGTCGGGCAGCGCGTCGCCGCAGGCGACCACGAGCCCCAAGGTCAGCGGGTCGCCGAGCGCCGGCGGACAGGGCGGCATGGCCCCGAACCCGAGCGCCAGCGCCTCGGCCACCCCGTCGGCCTCGCCGAGCGCCGCGTCCCCCAGCGCCAGCGCCAGCGCCGAGCCGGTGCCGCAGAGCATCGAGCAGCAGCGCAAGGCCGTCGAGCAGAAGGTCGGCGCGGCCGCCTGGGCCGCCGCCTCGGGCCTGCAGGCCCCGGCCGACCTCACCACCGACCCGACGCTCGCCGACAAGCTCAAGCCGTTCGGCACGCTCACTCCGCAGGAGGTCGCGGTCCTGCCGGTCGAGATGCAGTTCAACGTCCCGACCATCACCTGCGCCCAGCTCGACAAGCGCCCGGCCGCCTCGATCAAGGACGAGAAGCAGAAGGCGGTCGCCTGCGAGTCCGGCGCGAAATACCTCCTCGACGTGGCGAAGGTGCTCGGCACCGACGTCAAGAACGCCTCCGCCCAGCTCGACCAGACCAGCTCCTGGGTGGTCAGCCTCAACTTCACCGGCAAGGGCCAGGAGAAGTGGACCGCGCTGACCCGCGAGGCGTTCAACAACGAGGGCCAGGCCTGCGACCAGACCGCGCTCGGCCAGGACGGCAAGTGCCGGGTCGCCGTGGTCCTGGACAACGAGATCGTCTCGTCCCCGGAGATCCAGGGCGTGCTGACCGGTGACTCGCAGATCACCGGCAGCTTCGACAACAAGACCGCGAACGCGCTCGCCAGCCAGCTCCGCTACGGCGCGCTGCCGGTCACGTTCGAGCCGCAGGAGCAGCAGAACGTCACCGCCACGCTCGGCGACAGCCACCTCAAGGCGGGTCTGCTGGCCGCCGGCATCGGCATGCTGCTGGTCATCATCTACTCGTTCTTCTACTACCGGCTGCTCGGCTCGGTCATCTTCCTGAGCCTGGTGCTCTCCGCGCTGCTGGTCTTCGGCGCGCTCGTGGTGCTCGGCCGTTCGATCGGCTTCACGCTCACGCTCGCCGGCATCGCCGGCATGATCGTCTCACTGGGCGTCGCGGCGGACTCGTTCGTCATCTACTTCGAACGATTGAAGGACGAGATCCGGGAGGGCCGCAGCCCACGCAGCGCGGTGCCGCGCGCCTGGATCCGGGCCCGCCGGACGATCATCTCGGCGAACGCGATCACGCTGATGTCGGCGGTGGTGCTCTACATCGTGTCGGTCGGCGCGGTGAAGGGCTTCGCCTTCGCGCTCGGCCTGGCGACAGTGCTCGACCTGGTCGTCGTGTTCCTCTTCCGCCACCCGATCATGACGATGTTCGCCCGCACCCGGGCGTTCCTGTCGCCGCGGGTCAGCGGTCTGGGCCGGGCTCTGCCGGCCCGGTCGGCCGAGTCGGGCACCGCCCGCAACCCGCGTGTCAAGGAGGCCTGAGATGGCTAAGAACGGTCTGGCCGCCCGGCTCTACCGGGGCGAGGCGGATCTCAACATCGTCGGCCGCCGCAACCTGTGGTTCGGCGTGGCGGGCGTCCTCGTCCTGATCGCGGTGCTCAGCTTCGCGATCAGCGGCTTCAAGCTCGGCATCGAGTTCGCCGGCGGCAACACGTTCCAGGTGCCGGCCAGCGTCGGCACGCTGGACCGGGCCGAGCAGACCGTCGACGAGGTGCTGGCCGACGAGGCGCCCGGCGTCGAGGTGGTGAGCGCGCAGAAGGTCGGCAGCACCAGCGGCGAGTTCTACGAGATGCGCACCGGGCAGCTCAGCGCCGAGCAGGCCAACGCGGCCAAGGCCGCGATGGCGGAGGAGTTCGGCATCCAGGCCGACCAGATCAGCGGCAGCCAGGTCTCCGAGGCGTGGGGCAGCCAGGTCACCTCCCGCGCCTTCCTCGGTCTGCTGATCTTCATCGCGGTGGTGTCGATCTACCTGGTGCTGCGCTTCGAGTGGCGGATGGCGGTCGCGGCGATCACCTCGCTGCTGACCAACCTGGTCCTCACCGCCGGCATCTACTCGCTGGTCGGCTTCGAGGTCACCCCGTCGACGATCATCGGCTTCCTCACGATCCTGGGCTTCGCGCTCTACGACGTGGTGGTGGTCTTCGACAAGGTGCAGGAGAACACACGCGGCATCACCGCGAACAACAACGTCACCTACGGCGAGGCGTCCAACCTGGCGCTCAACCAGAGCCTCATGCGGTCGCTGAACACCTCGGTGGTGGCGCTGCTGCCGGTCGGCGGCCTGCTCTTCATCGGCGCCGGCCTGCTCGGCGCGGGCACGCTGAAGGACCTCGGCCTGGTGCTGTTCGTCGGTATGGCGGTGGCGTTCCTGACCTCGATCGTGCTGGCCACCCCGCTGCTGGTGCTGCTGAAGAACATGGACCCGCGGATCAGCGCGCACAACAAGCGGGTGCTGTCGCGCCGGGCCGCGCTGGCCCGGGGCGAGATCACGCCGAAGGGCGCCTCGCGCGCCGCCCCGGCTGCCGACGCCGACGAGCCGATCGACCCGGAGGCCGCCGCGCTCGCCGGCGCCGCCCCCAAGGTCGGCGCCCGCCCGGCCGGCAAGCGCCCCAGCGGCGCCCGCGGCGGCCGGCCCGCCGGCGGTGGCGGCAACCGGCCCGGCGGCAAGCGCCGCTGAACCACGGGCCCGGACGTAGTCGCGACGACGGCGTCCGTCATGCTGGACTCACGGCATGACGGACGCCGTCGTCGTTTCGAGAGGACATGGGACGCACTGTGACGGAGACCCACACCACGGGCGTACGCGGAGACAGCGGCCCGGAGGTCGCCCAGCTCGTCGCCAGCCGGTTGCTGGACGTGCCGGACTTCCCCAAGCCGGGTGTCGTGTTCAAGGACCTGATGCCGCTGTTCGCCGACGGTACGGCGTTCCGTGAGGTGATCGACGGCATCATCGCGTACCACGGGCGCGACTCGTTCGACGCCGTCGCCGGCATCGAGGCGCGTGGGTTCGTGCTCGCCGCGGCCGTCGCGTACGCCACCGGGGTCGGCGTGGTGCCGGTGCGCAAGGCCGGCAAGCTGCCCCGGGCCACGCACTCCGCCTCCTACGCGCTGGAGTACGGCGAGGCGACGCTGGAGGTGCACCAGGACGCCTTCACCGCCGGCCACCGCGTGCTGGTGCTCGACGACGTGCTCGCCACCGGCGGCACCGCCGAGGCGACGCTGGACCTGGTGGAGCGGGCCGGTGGCACGGTGACCGGGTTCACCGTGCTGCTGGAGCTGGGCTTCCTGGAAGGCCGCAAGCGGCTCGCGCCGCGTCCGGTCCACGCCCTGTTGACCGTTTGACCCGGCCCCGGCCGTCGGGCCGGTCGGCGCCGACCGTCCGGGGGAGCGGTGGCGTACCCTGCGTACGGGTAGCATTGCGCTTTGCCCGACCCGGCCGAGGTGTCCGGGGCGGCGAAGGCGCCGGGGCCCGGCCCCGGTGACCGCGCGGAACAACACCGGCCCCCGGGCCGGTTGAACCAGACGTCGGCCGAACGGCCGGCGCATCCCGGCGAGCGGTGAGGAGGCCGGTGTCCCACGATGTCGTCCCTCCGGTGGAGGGCACGGTGCACCCGACAGGCGACGCGGACGGCTCGGTGACCGAGCGCAGCGGCAACCCGCAGGCCCGGGCGACCGGCGCCACCGGCGGCGCGCCCGACGCGACGGCCGACGGCGGGGCGGTCGTGGTGCCGTTCCCGACCGAGGCTGCCGCCGACGCGGCGACCAGCGGCGGGTTCGCGCTCTCCAACGCGCCCACCGGCCGGCGGGTACGCGCCCGGCTGGCCCGGTTCAACGCGCCCTGGCAGACCTCGCAGGTCAGCGAGGTGCTGGAGCCGCTGATCGCGACGCACCGGGAGAACCACCCCAAGGCCGACGCGCGGCTGCTGCAGCGCGCCTTCGACACGGCCGCGCGGTGGCACTCGGGGCAGTACCGCAAGTCCGGCGACCCCTACATCACGCACCCGCTCGCGGTGGCGACCATCCTGGCGAACCTGGGCATGGACACCACCACGCTGGTCGCGGCGCTGCTGCACGACACCATCGAGGACACCGAATACACGCTCGACGCGATGCGCGCCGACTTCGGCGGCGAGGTCGCGCTGCTCGTCGACGGCGTCACCAAGCTCGACAAGGTCAAGCTCGGCGACGCGGCCAAGGCCGAGACCATCCGCAAGATGGTCGTCGCGATGGCGAAGGACCCCCGGGTCCTGGTGATCAAGCTGGCCGACCGGCTGCACAACATGCGGACCCTGACCTTCCTGCCGCGCCCCAAGCAGGAGCAGAAGGCCAAGGAGACGCTGGAGATCCTGGCGCCGCTGGCGCACCGCCTCGGTATGAACACGATCAAGTGGGAGCTGGAGGATCTCGCCTTCGGCACGCTGTTCCCGAAGCGGTTCGAGGAGATCAACCGGCTGATCGGCGAGCACCAGCCGCAGCGGGAGGCGCTGCTGCGCCAGGTGACCCAGAAGGTCTCCACCGACCTGAAGGCCGCCAAGATCAAGGCGGAGACGACCGGGCGGCCGAAGCACCTCTACTCGATCTACCAGAAGATGATCGTGCGGGGGCGCGACTTCAACGACATCTACGACCTGGTGGGTGTGCGGATCCTGGTCGACACGGTGCGCGACTGCTACGCGGCGCTGGGAGTCATCCACGCCAACTGGCAGCCGGTGCCGGGCCGGTTCAAGGACTACATCGCCATGCCCAAGTTCAACATGTACCAGTCGTTGCACACGACTGTCATCGGGCCCACCGGCAAGCCGGTGGAGATGCAGATCCGCACGTACGCGATGCACCGCACCGCCGAGTTCGGCATCGCCGCGCACTGGAAGTACAAGGAGCACAAGGGCACCCCGGTGGTGGGCCCGCCGGCGCACATCGACGAGATGACCTGGCTGCGGCAGCTGCTGGACTGGCAGCGCGAGGCGGCCGACCCGAGCGAGTTCCTGGACGCGCTGCGGTTCGACCTGTCCAGCCAGGAGGTGTACGTCTTCACGCCCAAGGGCGACGTCATCCCGCTGCCGACCGGGTCGACGCCCGTGGACTTCGCGTACGCGGTGCACACCGAGGTCGGGCACAAGTGCATCGGCGCGCGGGTCAACGGCAAGCTGGTGCCCCTCGAATCGACGCTGTCCAACGGCGACGTGATCGAGATCTTCACGTCGAAGTCCGACACGGCCGGCCCCACCCAGGACTGGCTCGGCTTCGTCAAGAGCCCGCGCGCGCGCACGAAGATCCGCCAGTACTTCAACAAGGAGCGGCGCGAGGAGGCGATCGAGGCCGGCAAGGACGCGATCGTCAAGGCGATGCGCAAGCAGGGCATGCCGCTGCAGCGGATGCTCACCTCGGACGCGCTGATGGCGATCGCCCGGGACCTGCACCTGGCCGACGTGGCCTCGCTGTACGCGGCGGTCGGCGACAGCCAGGTCTCCGCGCAGTCGGTCGTGCAGAAGCTGATGGCCTCCTACGGCGGCGAGGAGGGCGCGGCGGAGGACATCGCCGAGACCGCCGTCGCCACCCGGCCGCCGCGCAGCCGGCAGAGCAGCGCCGACCCCGGCGTGGTGGTCCGCGGCGTCAGCGACGTCTGGATCAAGCTGGCCCGCTGCTGCACACCGGTGCCGCCGGACTCGGTGTTCGGTTTCGTCACCCGCTCCGGCGGGGTCAGCGTGCACCGCGACGACTGCGCCAACGCCGAGGACCTGCGCGCCCAGCCCGAGCGGGTGGTCGAGGTCAGCTGGAAGCTCACCTCGGCGTCCACGTTCCTGGTCGCCATCCAGGTCGAGGCGCTGGACCGGCACAAGCTGCTCGCCGACGTGACCCGGGTGCTGTCCGAGGAGCGGGTCAACATCCTCTCCGCGACCGTCACCACCACCCGGGACCGGGTGGCGGTGAGCCGGTTCAGCTTCGAGATGGCCGACCCGAAGCACCTGGGCCACCTGCTGGCCGCGGTACGCAAGGTCGACGGCGTGTTCGACGCGTACCGGGTCACCTCCGGGGCCTGAGCCACCACGTACGCGAAAGCGCCCGCCGGCTGCGATCAGCCGGCGGGCGCTTCGTCGTCGTACCGGTGCGGTCAGCCGCCCTCGACCGGGCTCATCGTCACCTTGGTCATGGTGATCTCCTTCTTCGGGTGACCACCGCCGGCCTGCTTGGCGAACGCGCCGTCGTCACCGGCCGCGGCGACCTGCTTCACCACGTCCATGCCACCGGTGATGGTGCCCAGCACCGTGTAGTTCGGGTCGAGCGGCGAGTCGCCGTACACGATGAAGAACTGGCTGCCGGTGCTGCCCGGCTGCCCGGAGTTGGCCATCGCGATGACACCCTCCGGGTACGGCGGGCGCTTGTTGGTGGGGAGGTTCTCCTCGGCCAGGTTGTAGCTGGGCCCGCCGGTGCCGTCGGTGTCCCGCCAGCCCTTGCCGGTGGCGCTCGGGTCGCCGCACTGGAGCACCTTGATGCCCTCGGTCACCAGGCGGTGGCACTTGGTGTTGTCGAAGAAGCCCTTGCTGGCGAGATGCGTGAAGCTGCCCGCGGTGCAGGGCACGGCGGCACGGTCGATCTTGGCGGTGATCGGGCCCAGGTTGGTGTCGATGGTCATCGTCTGGGAGCCCTTGCCGGCCTGCTGGGTCGGCGGCAGCCCGACGTCCTTGATCTGCGGCGGCCGGCCCTCCTTGGGCACCTCCGTGTACGCGCACTGCACGGCGTCGGCAGTGGTCGTGCCGCCCGTCTGCTCGTCGTCGTCGCCGCCGAGCGAGGTGGCCAGCCACACCGTGCCGGCAACGACGAGCACCAGCACGGCCGCGGCGCCGACGATCGCCTGGGTCTGCCGGCGCTTGCGGGCCTTGCCGGCCCGCTCCGCCATCTCCCGCTCGAGCTTGGCCCGCGCCGCCGCGCGCTGGCGGTCTCTGGTGGACGTCACGGTCACTCCTCACCTGCTGCGTTTGGGGTCGGCGCGCGCGCCGCCGGTCACGTGTGGGTGAGCCGGCGGGCTGCCGCCGGCTCTGGGTCGGTCAGCCCGCGCTGGCGCTCGGCGAGGGCGCGGGACTGTCGGCCGGAGCCGCGCCCGGCTCGCCGACGGTGACGCTCTGCACCAGGATCTGCGTCTTGGGCTTGACCTTGGCGCCGTTGCCATTGTCCTCCGTCGGCATGGCACCGATCTTCTCCACCACGTCGAGCCCGCCGGTGACCTTGCCGACCACGGAGTAGGCCGGCTTCTCCGGGCTGGCGTCCTTGAAGAAGATCAGGAACTGGCTGCCGTTGCTACCCGGCGGGTTGCCGATCATGGCGACCGTGCCCTTCGGGTACGTCGCCGGCTGCCCCGGGGCCGGGGAGGCCGACGGGCTGGGCTCCGGCGCGGCCGGCAGGTTCTCGTCGAAGAACGAGTAGGTCGGTCCGCCGAGCCCGGTGCCGGTCGGGTCGCCGCAGCGCAGCGCGCCCTCGGCGGTGATCTCGTGGCACGTGGTGTTGTCGAAGAACGAGCGGCCGGCCAGGTAGCTCAGGCTCGCCGCGCCGCACGGCGCGTCGGTCTGGTCCAGCTCGACGGTGATCGGGCCACCCTGGTTGGTGGTGATCGTCATCGGCCGGGTGCCCGAGGTGGGCAGGCCCGTGGTGGGCGGCTCGCCGACGTCCTTGAGGTTGGTGTTGACGGCGCCGTCCTGCGCGGTCCAGAGGCAGACGTCCTCGGCGGCCTGCTTCTCCGGCTCCGAGTCGAACGCGCCGAGCGCCCAGGCGGAACCGGCCACGATCAGCACGAGCACCACCGCGGCGCCCACACCGGCCCGGATCTGCCGGCGGCGCTTCGCGGCCGCCGCCCGCCGGGCGAGCTGCCGGTCGAGCTTGGCCCGCGCCAGTTTGCGCTGCCGGTCCCTGCTGGAAGCCACGTGCGCTCCCCTTCCTCTGCCTGAATCGCCGCCGGCGCCGGGCGCCGGCCGCCGTTCCGGTCGGGGTGCGCCACGCCACACGCCCGCCAGAGTGTACGGGTAGCGACTGTGAATGTCGTGTACGAGGTCCCGTCATCTCAGCCCGGCCGGGGCGGACGGGCCCGGTGGCGGGCGGAACTCGCTCGCCGCTACGACTAGGCTGCAAGCAGACGACGACCGGACGGAAAGGGGAGCGACGTGCTCGTGGCCGGCTTTCCCGCGGACGCCTTCGGCACCAACTGCTACGTGGTGGCGACCGCTCCGGGGGAGCAGTGCGTGGTGGTCGACCCCGGCATCGGGGTGCTCGACCGGCTCGACGCCGTGCTCGCCGAGCATCGCCTGCACCCGGCCGCCGTGCTGCTCACCCACGGCCACCTGGACCACACGTTCTCCGTCGCCCCGGTCTGCGGCGCGCGGGGCATCCCCGCCTACGTCCACCCGGACGACCGGGAGCTGCTGGCCGACCCGAGCAAGGCGCTGTCGATGGACCTGACCCAGCTGTTCGGCGGCCGGCTGCCGTACGCCGAGCCGGACGACGTGGCCGAGCTGACCGACGGCGCGACGCTGTCGCTGGCCGGGTTGGAGATCACCGTCGACCACGCCCCCGGCCATACCGGCGGGTCGGTGCTGTTCCGGTTGCCCGGCGCCGGCTCGCCCTGGGAGGCGGAGCAGATCTGCCTCTCCGGTGACGTGCTGTTCGCCGGCTCGATCGGCCGTACCGACCTGCCGGGCGGCAGCATGCCCCGGATGCTGTCCAGCCTGCGGGACAAGGTGCTCCCGCTGGCCGACGACACAGTCGTCCTGCCCGGCCACGGCCCCGCGACCACTATCGGCCGCGAGCGCGCGACCAACCCGTACCTCGTCGAGGTGGCGGGCACCGGCGGCGCGCGCCCGGCCGCGCCCACCCGAGGCCTCTAGACCCTCACCCGCGCCCGCGCGGGTTCTCAAGGAGTTCGTGATGAGCAAGCCCACGCCCATTTCCGGCTTCCCCGAGTGGACGCCGGCGCAGCGGATGATCGAGCAGTTCGTGCTCGACCGGATCCGCGCCACGTTCGAGCTGTACGGCTTCGCGCCGCTGGAGACCCGCTCGGTCGAGCCGCTGGACCAGCTCCTGCGCAAGGGGGAGACCTCCAAGGAGGTGTACCTGCTGCGCCGGTTGCAGGCCGACACCGACGGGCCTGCCGGTGACGACGCGCTCGGTCTGCACTTCGACCTGACCGTGCCGTTCGCCCGCTACGTGCTGGAGAACGCCGGCAAGCTGCAGTTCCCGTTCCGCCGCTACCAGATCCAGAAGGTGTGGCGCGGTGAGCGCCCGCAGGAGGGCCGCTACCGCGAGTTCCTCCAGGCCGACATCGACATCGTCGACCGGGACACGCTGCCGGCCCACTACGAGGCCGAGATGCCGCTGGTCATCGGCGACGCGCTGCGGTCGTTGCCGATCCCGCCGGTGCGGATCCAGGTCAACAACCGCAAGATCTGCGAGGGCTTCTACCGGGGCATCGGGCTGACCGACGCGGAGGCGGCGCTGCGCGCCGTCGACAAGCTCGACAAGATCGGCCCGGCCGGTGTGACGGAGCTGCTGGCGAGCACCGCCGGGGCGAGTGAGGCGCAGGCCAAGGCCGTGCTGTCGCTGGCCGAGATCTCCGCGCCGGACGCCTCCTTCGCCGACGCGGTGCGCGGCCTCGGGGTGAGCGATCCGCTGCTGGACGAGGGCGTCGCGGAGCTGGCCGCCGTGGTGGAGACCGCCGCCGCGCACGCGCCCGGCCTCTGCGTGGCCGACCTGCGCATCGCGCGGGGCCTGGACTACTACACGGGTACGGTCTACGAGACGCAGATGATCGGCTACGAGCGGTTCGGGTCGATCTGCTCCGGCGGCCGGTACGACAACCTGGCCAGTTCCGGCAACGTCCGGTTCCCCGGGGTGGGCATCTCGATCGGGGTGACCCGGCTGCTCGGCCTGCTCTTCGGCGCCGAGGCGCTGTCGGTGTCCCGTTCGGTGCCGACCTGTGTGCTGGTGGCGGTCACCGCCGAGGAGGACCGGGCGGCCAGTGACGCGGTCGCGGCGGCGCTGCGGTCGCGCGGTGTGCCGACCGAGGTGTCCCCGTCGGCGGCCAAGTTCGGCAAGCAGATCCGGTACGCCGAGCGGCGCGGCATCCCGTACGTCTGGTTCCCCGGCGCGGACGGCGACGAGGTCAAGGACATCCGTTCCGGTGAGCAGGTGGCCGCTTCGGCGGGCGAGTGGACGCCGCCCCGGGCGGACCTGAAGCCGCTGGTCGGCCCGGCCGGCACTGGCGTCTGAAGGCGTTTGGACCTACGGTGGCGTAAGTTACGCCACCGTAGGGAGAACGTCGTGACCGTGCTCAGCCAGACCGCTCTGCTCACCGAACTCGAGCCGGTGGTCGAGAAGAACCTCGACCGCCACCTGTCGCTGGCCAAGGAGTGGTTCCCGCACGAGTACGTGCCGTGGAGCGAGGGCCGCACCTTCGACGGCCCGCTGGGCGGCGAGGCCTGGTCACCGGAGGACTCGACGCTGCCCGACGTGGCCCGGACGGCGCTGATCGTCAACCTGCTCACCGAGGACAACCTGCCCTCGTACCACCACGAGATCGCCACCCTGTTCGGGCGCGACGGCGCGTGGGGCACCTGGGTGCACCGGTGGACCGCCGAGGAGGGGCGGCACGGCACGGCGATCCGCGACTACCTGACGGTGACCCGGGCGGTGGACCCGGTGGCGCTGGAGCGGGCCCGCATGGTGCACATGTCGGCGGGCTACCAGAACGTCCACGACCAGGAGATGCTGCACTCGCTGGCGTACGTGTCGTTCCAGGAGCTGGCGACCCGCATCTCGCACCGCAACACCGGCCGGGCCACCGGCGACCCGACGTGCGAGGCGCTGCTGGCCCGGGTGGCGGCGGACGAGAACCTGCACATGGTCTTCTACCGCAACCTGCTCGGCGCGGCGTTCGAGCTGGCCCCGTCGCAGGCCATGCGCGCGGTCGCCGACGTGCTGGCCAACTTCCAGATGCCGGGCGTGGGCATCGACGGCTTCGCCCGCAAGTCGGTGGCGATCGCGCTGGCCGGCATCTACGACCTGCGCCAGCACCGTGACGAGGTGGTGATGCCGGTGCTGCGTCAGTGGAACCTGTTCGACGTGACCGGCCTGAACGCCGACGGCGAGGCCGCCCGCGACCAGATCGCCGCCCACCTGGACATGCTGGAGACCCAGGCGTCCCGCTTCGAGGAGAAGCGCGCAGCCCGAGCAGCCCGCCTGGCCGCAACCCGCTGACCCCGCCCCCCTCTCTCCCGCGCGATCTTGCACTCACGGCCCCCGCGAATGCCGCGAAACCGGCGCTGCGGGGGCCGCAACCGCAAGATCGCCGGGCGCGGCGGGGTCGCGCGCGGGGTGCGGTGGTCAGGGGAGGGGGAAGATCAGGCAGGTTGAGGTGGCGTGGGCCACCAGGCGGTCGGCGGGGTCGGTCAGGCGGGCCTCGGCCAGGGCGGTGCGGCGGCCCCGCTGGAGCACAGTGCCCTCGCAGCGCAGTGTGCCGGTGTCGACTGTTACCGGGCGCAGGAACTTCACGTTGAGGTCGAGCGACGTGTAGCCGACCCCGGGCGGCAGCGTGGTGTGCACGGCGCAGGCCGCGGCGGTGTCCAGCAGCGTGGAGAGGACGCCGCCGTGCACCGTGCCGAGCGGGTTGTAGTGGAACTCCTGCGGCAGCAGCTCGACCGCCACGCGCCCCTCCTCGGCCTCCATCCGGGACATGTCGATCAGGTGCATGATCGGCGGGGCGGCCAGCTCGCCGGCGATCATCGCCCGCATCAGTTCCAGGCCGCTGCGCCGGCCCAGGTGGGCGGCCCCGGCGGCCGGGTCGGACCAGGTGAACGTGCGCGAGCGTTCCTGCGTCTGCGTCATGGACTCAGCCTGGCAGCGCGTTGCTGAGTCTGTCAATCAGACCTAGCCTGGTCGGATGAGACCCGCGGCACTGGACTGGTCGGTGGAGAACTGCACCATCGCGCGCGCCATGGAGGTCCTCGGCGAGCGGTGGACACTGGTCGTGCTGCGCGAGGTCTTCAACGGCGTACGCCGCTTCGACGACATGCGGGTGCGCACCGGCATCCCGCGCCAGGTGCTGACCAACCGGCTCGCCATGCTCGTCGAGCGCGGCGTGCTGCGTCGCGAGCCGTACCGGGAGCCGGGCAGCCGGCCGCGTCACGAGTACCGGCTCACCGAGATGGGGCTGGACCTGTGGCCGGTGCTCGTCGCCGTGCTCGGCTGGGGTGACCGTTACCTGGCCGACCCGGAGGGCTCCCCGCTGAGCGTGGCGCATCGTGACTGTGGCGCCGAGGTCCGGGTCGAGCTGCGCTGCGCCGAGGGGCACGAGATCACCGAGGCGCGCGACGTGCTGCCCCGTCCCGGCCCCGGCGCCCACCGCCGCGCCTGACCGCCCCGCGCGCCCGACCGTTCGCCGCGCCTGCCCCCAGCACGTCGACGTGGGTCGATCCCCGGCTCTGACACCTTGAGTCGATGTTGTTGCTGGGGCGTTACATCGGGCGCTGGTGCGAATCCGGGCAAAGCCATGTCTTGTTTACGATCTTAAATGTGTGAATACTTTGGGCACCCGGGCGGTTTCCCCAGGTCGCCCGGGTTGTCCTCGGGCGCGCCCCCATGACAGCGCCCGTTCACCCCCATTCGGAGGTTGTTACATGCGACCCACGAGGTCCACGCTCCGCCGCGCCGCCGCAGTCGCCGTTGCCGGCACCCTGGTCACCGGCTCGCTGCTCAGCGCCCCCGCGCAGGCCGCCCCCGCGGCCCTCTCGCCGGACGCCGCCGCCACCCTCGTCGAGAAGCTCGGCGCCCGCGCGGCCGGCACGTACGCCGACGCCAGCGGCAAGATGATCGTCACGGTGACCGACACCGCGACCGCTCGCCAGGTGCGCGACGCCGGCGCCATCCCGAAGATCGTGGCGCGCGGCGCGGACAAGCTGAACGCCGCCACCGGCGAGCTGGAGCGCTCCGCCAAGATCCCCGGCACCGCCTGGTGGACCGACCCGGCCACGAACCAGGTCGTCGTCTCCGTCGACAGCACCGTCACCGGCGCCAAGCTGGAGCGGGTCAAGGCGGCCGCCGCCCGGCACAACGGCGCGATCCGCATCGAGGCCGAGGCCGGCGTGCTGAGCACCCGGATCTCCGGCGGCCAGGCGATCTACGCCAGCGGCGGACGCTGCTCGCTCGGCTTCAACGTGCGCAGCGGCTCGACGTACTACTTCCTCACCGCCGGGCACTGCACCAACATCGGCTCGACCTGGTACTCCAACTCCAGCCGCACCACCGTGCTCGGCACCCGGACCGGCACCAGCTTCCCGGGTAACGACTACGGCATCGTCCGGCACAGCAACTCGGCCAACGCGGCCGGCAACGTCTCGCTCTACAACGGCAGCACCCAGGACATCACCTCGGCCGGCAACGCCTACGTCGGCCAGTCCGTCCGCCGTTCCGGCAGCACCACCGGCGTGAAGAGCGGCAGCGTGACCGCGCTCAACGCGACCGTCAACTACGCCGAGGGCAGCGTCTCCGGTCTCATCCGCACCACCGTCTGCGCCGAGCCGGGCGACAGCGGCGGCTCGCTGTTCGCCGGCACCACCGCCCTGGGCCTCACCTCCGGCGGCAGCGGCAACTGCTCCTCCGGCGGTACCACCTACTTCCAGCCGGTCACCGAGCCGCTCAGCGTCTACGGCGTGAGCGTCTTCTGATCCACGCATCGCATCCAACGGGCCGCCGGGCGACCGGCGGCCCGTTCCGCGTACCCGCTCAGGCGCCCGCTCCAAGACGGCCCGGACCGATCGGCGGCCCGTCCGGGCGGGGCGGGTCCGACGGCCGGGCCGTCCAGTGCCGGTGGGCCCGCCGCGCCGACAGCACCGCCGCCAGCGGCCAGAGCGTCACCGCGAGCGCTGCCACCCGCTCGGCCAGCCCGGTCCGGGAGCCGCCGGTCACCTCCGCCACCGACCAGCCGAACAACGCCAGCAGCGCCGCCGTCACGGCCAGCGCCACCGGCCGGCGGAACGCCCACGGCGGCGTGCCGGCCGGGGAGGCGGCCACCTCGCGCGGGACTCTGCGGGGCAGCCGCAGCGCCGTCCCGGCCGGCCACAGCGACAACGCGAGCACCGCCACCGTCGCGACCACGCCGTGCGCCGGGGAGCCACCAACCTGCGGACGGGGGAACGCGACCAGCGCGACGGTGGCCACCCCGCCGACCGCGAGCAGGAAGCGGCTGGGCAGCCCGGCGGCGTGCAGCGCGGCGGCGGTGGCGGCGTAGCAGCAGCCGAGCAGCACCAGCGCGCCACCCATCAGCCACGGATCGGTCGCGCCCTCGCCGGCTAGCTCGCTGATCGTGTCCCGCACCGGGTCGTACCCCGGCCCCTGGCGGGCGCCCGCGACCGTCCAGCCCGCCACCAGCAGCGCGGGCGCGGCGGCCGCGGTGACGACGGCCCAGCTCGGTACGGCACGCACCCGGCCACGGTAGAACGCCGGACCCGGCCCGCACGGCGCTTTCGCCACCGCCGGGGCGGACCGGCTCGACGGGTGCCCGGGAGCGGACTCGCCCGCCCTGACAGAATGCGGGGGAGCAGTGAGTGGACCAGATTGAGGAGACGCCAGCCGTGATCCGTACCCACAATGCCGGAAGCCTGCGCGCCGCGGACGCCGGCTCGACGGTGACGCTCGCCGGGTGGGTGGCCCGCCGGCGCGACCACGGCGGTGTCATCTTCGTCGACCTGCGCGACGCCTCCGGCGTCGTGCAGGTGGTCTTCCGCGAGGAGGACGCGCACGCGCTGCGTAACGAGTTCTGCGTCAAGGTCACCGGCGAGGTGACCCGCCGCCCGGAGGGCAACGAGAACCCGGAGCTGCCCACCGGTGAGGTCGAGGTGACCGCGTCCGAGCTGGAGGTGCTCTCCGAGGCCGCGCCGCTGCCTCTGCCGGTGGACGACCAGATCGAGGCCGGTGACGACATCCGGCTCAAGTACCGCTACCTGGACCTGCGCCGGGGCGGCCCGGCGAAGGCGATGCGGCTGCGCTCGCGGGCCAACCAGATCGCCCGTGGTGTGCTGCACGAGCGGGACTTCCTGGAGATCGAGACGCCGACGCTCACCCGCTCCACCCCGGAGGGCGCGCGCGACTTCCTGGTGCCGGTGCGGCTGCAGCCGGGCAGCTGGTACGCGCTGCCGCAGTCGCCGCAGCTGTTCAAGCAGCTGCTCATGGTCGGCGGCATGGAGCGGTACTACCAGATCGCCCGCTGCTACCGCGACGAGGACTTCCGTGCCGACCGGCAGCCGGAGTTCACCCAGCTCGACATCGAGATGTCGTTCGTCACCGAGGACGACGTGATCGACCTCGGCGAGGCGATCGTCTCGGCGCTGTGGAAGGACCTCGCCGGTTACGAGATCGCCCGGCCGATCCCGCGCATCACCTGGCACGACGCCATGTCCCGGTACGGCTCGGACAAGCCGGACCTGCGCTACGGCGTGGAGCTGACCGAGCTGACCGACTACCTGCGCGGCACCGAGTTCCGGGTGTTCGCCGGCGCGATCGACGCGGGCGGCTACGTCGGCGCGGTGGTCATGCCCGGCGGCGCGGCGCAGACCCGCAAGGAGCTGGACGGCTGGCAGGACTGGGCCAAGGCGCGCGGCGCGCGCGGCCTGGCGTACGTGGTGCTGGACGCCGAGACCGGCGAGCCGCGCGGCCCGGTGGCGAAGAACCTGTCCGAGGCGCACCTGTCCGGCCTGGCCGACGCGGTCGGCGCGAAGCCCGGCGACGCGATCTTCTTCGCCGCGAGCACGAACACCCGCGAGGCGCAGGAGCTGCTCGGCGCGGCCCGGATCGAGATCGCCAAGCGGTCGAACCTGATCGACGAGAGCGCCTGGGCGTTCTGCTGGGTCGTGGACGCGCCGATGTTCGAACGCACCGACGAGGGCGGCTGGACCGCCGTGCACCACCCGTTCACCTCGCCGAACGCCGAGTGGGTGGACCGGTTCGAGGACGCGCCGGACCGGGCGCTGGCGTACGCGTACGACATCGTCTGCAACGGCAACGAGATCGGCGGCGGCTCGATCCGTATCCATCGCGGCGACGTACAGCAGCGGGTGTTCGACCTGCTCGGCATCACCGCCGACGAGGCGCAGGACAAGTTCGGCTTCCTGCTGGAGGCATTCAAGTACGGCGCCCCGCCGCACGGCGGCATCGCGTTCGGCTGGGACCGGGTCTGCATGCTGCTGGCCGGCGCCGACTCGATCCGCGAGGTCATCGCGTTCCCGAAGACCCGCGGCGGCTTCGACCCGCTGACCGGCGCGCCCACCCCGATCACCGGGCAGCAGCGCGCCGAGGCCGGCATCGACGCCAAGCCGAAGGCCCCGGCCGGTCCGCACGCCGGCACCGCCGGCCCGGCCGCCCCGGTGGCCGACCCCGTCTGATCCTCGCTTTCCGGAACTGGCCCGCGTCATGATGACGCGGGCCTTTTTCGATCTTCGGGGGAGACGACATGAACCTGCTCGTGGTGGGAGCCAGCGGCTTCCTCGGCGCCGAGGTGTGCCGGCAGGCGGTCGCCGCCGGGCACCGGGTCGCCGGCACGTACCACCGCGCCGCCGTCGCGGTGCCCGGCGTCGCGCCGCACCGGCTCGACGTGACCGACCGCGCCGCCGTGCGGGAGCTGCTGACCCGGGTACGCCCCGACGCGGTCGTCGCCACCCCCTACCGGTACGACGACTGGGCGGTCACGGCGGACGGGGCGGCCCACATCGCGGTAGCCGCCGCCGAGGTGGACGCCCGGCTGGTGCACCTGTCCAGCGACGCGCTGCACGCCGGGCGGCCTGCGCCGTACGCGGACGAGGACGTGCCCACGCCGCTGCACGCGTACGGGGCGGCGAAGGCGGCGGCGGAGACGGCGGTGCGGGCGGTCGATCCGGGCGCGGCGCTGGTGCGTACCTCGCTGATCGTGGGGGAGGGCAGCAAGCAGATCCAGCTCTGCCGGGAGGCCCTCGCGGGGCGGGCCACGCTGTTCACCGACGAGCTGCGCTGCCCGGTGCACGTCGCCGACCTCGCCGCCGCGGTGCTGGAGCTGGTGCCGGGCGACTACGCCGGGCTGCTGAACGTGGCCGGGCCGGACGCGGTGAGCCGCGCCGAGCTGGGGCTGCTGGTGGCCCGGCACGACGGGGTGGATACGGGCGGGCTGCGGACGACCACGATCGCCGCCGCCGGGCTGCGCCGGCCGGGCGAGGTGGTGCTGAACTCCACCCGCGCCGCGGGCCTGCTGCGGACCCGGCTGCGCGGAATCACCGAGCTGTACGGGTAGTTGCACAGATTCTTTGCAAGCATCTTGTGCATGGAAAGTGTGCACAGATATTGTGCATCTCATGGAGGAGAAGAAGCGCACCGTACGCATCGACCACCGTCAGGTCCGCGCGCTGGCCCAGCCGCTGCGCATGCGGCTGATCGGGGCGCTGCGCGTGGTGGGCCCGGCCACCGCCACCACCCTCGCCGAGACGCTCGGCACCAACAGCGGCGCGACCAGCTACCACCTGCGCCAACTCGCCGAGGTCGGCCTCGTGGTCGAGGACCCGAGCCTCGGCACCGGCCGGCAGCGCTACTGGCGGGCCGCGCACGACGTCACCAGCTGGGAGTCCAGCGACTTCGACGACGACCCCGACTCGCGGGCGGCCATCGAGTGGGTCGAGGCGGACTACGTCCGCTTCTTCGCCGGGCACGCCGAACGCTGGTTCGCCCAGCGGCACCGGTGGTCGCCGGCCTGGCGTGACGCGTTCGGCATGGGCGACTTCTTCATGCGGATTCCGGTGGACCGCCTCAAAGCGATCCAGGAGGAGGTCTTCGCGGTCTTCGAGCGGCACCGCGACGAGACCGACCCGGACGACCCCGACGCCGAGACGGTGCAGCTCTACCTCGCCGCCCTCCCGATGGACGCGGCGTTCCCCCGGTCCACCCCGCCACCCGCCGAGGAGAAGCCGTGACCGCGCTGTCCGTACGCCAGATCCGGATCCGCTACCTCACGCTGTACGGCCTGCGCTGGCTACCGAGCGGCCTGCTCATGCCGGTGATGGTCCTGCTGATGCAGGAGCGCGGCCTCACGCTGTCCCAGATCGGCCTGGTCGCCACCGCGCAGGGCCTCGTCGTGCTGGCGCTGGAACTGCCCACCGGCGGCTTCGCCGACGCGCTCGGCCGCAAACCCGTGCTGGTCGCCGCCTGGGCCATCGGCCTCGGCTCGCTGGCGCTGATGGCGGTGGCCGACTCGTTCTGGATGTTCTTCCTGGTCTGGGCGCTGCAGGGCGTCTACCGGGCGCTCGACAGCGGCCCGATGGAATCCTGGTACGTCGACGCCACGCTCGCCGCCGACCCGAAAGCCGAGTACGAACGCGGCCTCGGCTGGGCCGGCACCGTGATCGGTGTCGCCATCGGCGCCGGCGCCCTGCTCAGCGGCGGCCTCGTCGCGCTCGGCCCGGTCGGCCCGGTCAGCGCCCTCGCGCTGCCGGTGATCGTCGCCGCCGTGCTCCAGGCCGTGTCCATCGTGGCGCTGCTCGCGCTGATGGCCGAGCGGCGGCCCGCGTCCGGCCCGGCCGCGCTGCGCGCCTCCGTGGTCGACGCGCCCCGGATGGTCGGGCAGGCCGTCGGGCTGCTGCGCCGAAACCGGGTGCTGGCGGCCCTGGTCGCCGTCGAGCTGTTCTGGGGCTTCGGCATGGTCACCTTCGAGTCGCTGCTGCCGGTACGCCTCGCCGAGGTGCTCGACGACCCGGCCCGCGCCGCGGCGCTGCTCGGCCCCGCCGGCACCGCGGCCTGGCTCGCGAACGCCGCCGGCGCCGCGCTCACCCCGTTCCTGCTGCGCCGCCTCGGCGCCGCCCCGGCCGCCGCGCTGATGCGGATCCTCCAGGGCGTCACAGTGGTCGGCATGGGCCTGCTGGCCGGGCCGGTCGGCATCCTCATCGCGTACCTGGCCTGCTACACCGTGCACGGCGCGTCGAACCCGCTGCACATGGGACTGCTGCACCGGCAGGTCGACGGGCCGTACCGCACCAGCGTGCTGTCGCTCAACTCGATGGCCGGCCAGCCGGCCGGCGCGCTCGGCGCGGTCACGCTCACCGCGCTGGCCGACGCCACGAGCGTCAGCACCGCCATGATCGTCGGCGGGGTGGTGCTCGCCGTGGCCGCGCCGCTCTACCTGCCGGCCTGGCGCGCCGCCCGCCGTACCCCCTCGGCGGTCGACGTGACGCCGGAGGTGACGGGCGGCGGCCCCGGCCACGCCGGCCTGGCGTCCGAGCCGCCCCTCGACGCGGCGGACCGTGGCGCCGCCGTCGGCGCGGACGCGGCTGCCGTCACTGGCGGGCCCGGGCCGGTGGTCGTGCCGGCGTCACCCGGCCGCGACTGAGTCCTGCGGGCGTCGTCCGGCAGTGGTTGGGCCGTCCCGGCGTCCCGGCGTCCCGACGGCGGGCGTCGCCCGGCGGCGGCCGAGTGGTGCCGGCGTTGTCGGCAGCAACGTTCCCGGCATCGCCGTGCGGGTCACCGCCCCGCGGGTGGAACGTCATGGGTGTCTCGGCTCCCGTTTGACACCCATGACGTTCCACTCACCGGTTCGACGCGCCCGCTTCCGATCGCAGCCCTGGCCGGGTGCCGGCAGCGTCAGGCCAGCTTGATCGAGGTGCGGCGTTCGGTGGCGGTGAAGCCGAGCCGCCGGTAGAGCCGGATCGCGCCCAGGTTGTCCGGGTAGACGCCCAGCGCCACCGTGTCGTACCGGGCGAACAGCGCGCCCGTCATGCCGGCGGTCAGCGCCGCGCCCAGCCCTCGCCCGCGAAGCCCGGGTGCGACGGTCAACCCGGCCAGGAAGCCGATGTCGGCGCGGCTGCGATCCGCGCCGCAGGCGAGCAGGCGGTCCCCGTCGCGGATCCCGTACCAGTCGACGATGCCCGGCTCACCCGGCCGGGAGGTGGTGCTCGGGAACGCCTCCTCGATCAGCGCGGTCAGGGCGGGGTGGTCGGCAGCGGTGAGCCGCTCCACCCGCTCCTGCTCCGGCTGGTGCGGCGGCGGCGCGGTGGTCCAGAGGAAGTCCCACTCGATCAGCCGGGCCACCGGCAGCCGCGCGGCCACCTCGTCCGGGTCGGCGTGGGGCAGGTTGATCGACTGACCGGCTCGCAGCGTCCCGTCCGCCCGGTGGGCGGCGAAGACGTCGATCGCCGGGCCGGGGGTGCCGACCGCCCCGCCGGCCGACCACTCGCCCGGCGGGAGCAGCCACCCGACCGCGCCGCCGTGCCGCCATCCGCGTACGGCCTGGTCGCGCCGCAGCGCGTGCCGGGCGTACGGGTGGTCGCCGGCCGCGGCGAGCAGCGCCCCGCGCCCGGTCAGCGCCTCGTCGACAGTGATCATTGCGCCAGCCTACGAGCACCCGCAGCCCGTATCGGAGGACGGCCATCTCCTGTTCCAGGGTGGAGATTGACGAACAGACCGATTGGGTACATCCGTCGCCGACCTGCTGGGAACCCCCACCGGAGGAACGACATGCTCGCCATTCTCGCGGCCATCGTGTTCGGTTTCGCGCTGCTGCTCGACTTCATGAACACCGACCTCGGCGCGCCCGATCTGTTCAGCACCTCGACGCTCATGCTCATCGGCTTCCTGCTGCTCTCGCTCTACCTGGCCGGCGTCGGCTCCGGCCCGCGCGGCGGCGGTGGCGGCCGCTGGTACCGGGGCCGGCGGCCGGGTCGCGGCTGACCGGAAACGACCACCCGGGTCGGGTCGGCGGCGCGATTCCGGCGCCGTCGGCCCGGCCCGGTACTGTTCTCGTGATGGAATCGGACGCCCTCTTCACCCTCGGCGAGCCCGCCGGAGCACCCGCGGGCGCGAGCGGCGCCGACGGCTTCACCGACGCCCGGGCGGACTCGCCCCTGCCGGTGCGGATGCGGCCGGCCGGCATCGACGAGCTGGTCGGGCAGGAGCACCTGCTCGCACCGGGCGCGCCGCTGCGTCAGCTGGTCGAGGGCGCGGCGCCGATGTCGGTCATCCTCTGGGGGCCGCCGGGCAGCGGCAAGACCACGATCGCGTATCTCGTGGCCCGGGCCACCGACCGGCGGTTCGTGGCGATGTCCGCGCTGACCGCAGGTGTGAAGGACGTCCGCGCGGTGATCGAGACCGCGCGGCGGCAGCGGCGTTCCGGCGGCCCGCCGACGGTGCTGTTCATCGACGAGGTGCACCGGTTCAGCAAGACCCAGCAGGACTCGCTTCTCGCCGCCGTCGAGGACCGTACTGTCACGCTGCTGGCGGCGACCACGGAGAACCCGTACTTCTCGGTCATCTCGCCCTTGTTGTCGCGGTGCGTGCTGCTCACCCTTCAGGCCCTCGACGACGACGACGTACGCGGGCTGCTGCGCCGCGCGGTCGCCGACGAGCGCGGCCTCGGCGGCGCGCTGGTGCTGGCCGAGGAGGCGGAGGACCACCTGGTCCGGCTCGCCGGGGGCGACGTACGCAAGGCGCTCACCGCGCTGGAGGCGGCCGCGGCCACCGCGACCGCGCTCGGCGCCGGCCGGATCGACCTGGCCGTGGCGGAGCAGGCGGTCGACGTGGCGGCGGTGCGCTACGACCGCGACGGCGACGCGCACTACGACGTGACCAGCGCGTTCATCAAGAGCATGCGCGGCTCCGACGTGGACGCGGCGCTGCACTGGCTGGCCCGGATGCTGGTGGCCGGCGAGGACGCCCGGTTCATCGCCCGCCGGCTGGTGATCTTCGCCAGCGAGGACGTCGGCATGGCCGATCCCACCGCGCTGACGGTGGCCACCGCCGCCGCCCACGCGGTCGAGTACGTGGGCCTGCCGGAGGCGCAGCTCAACCTGGCCCAGGCGGTCATCCACCTGGCCACCGCGCCGAAGTCGAACTCGGCCACCGCCGCGATCGGCGCCGCTGTCGCCGACGTACGCGCCGGTCGTGGCGGCCCGGTGCCGCGCGGGCTGCGCGACGCCCACTACTCCGGCGCGCGCGGACTCGGCCACGGGGCCGGCTACCGCTACCCGCACGACGACCACCGGGGGGTGGTCACCCAGCAGTACGCTCCGGACGACCTCGTCGGGACCGACTACTACCAGCCCAGTGGGCACGGCGCGGAGCGGGCGGTGGCCACCCGGCTGCCGCTGCTGCGCCGGATCGTCCGTGGGCTGCCGGCACCGGCGACCCGGGCGGAGGCCGGCGCCCCGGCCGCCGTGAACGGGGCCCGGGTGGGTGGCGGCGAGCAGGCCAGCGGGGCGAGTGAGGGCGGCAGCGACGCCGCCGAGGGGGGTCAGTAGTGATGGCGCGTGGTCCGGAGCGGCCGGCGGACGGCCCCGACGAGCGGCGCGATCCGCGGGCCAAGGGCCGCCGGTGGGGACGCGGCCGGGCCGAGCCCGAGCTCGACCCGACCGTCGTCGGCGAGGAACTCGGCTGGATCGACGATCTGCGTACCGCCAAGCAGCAGGGCGGCGAACTCGGACCGGAGGGGGATTCCTCCGCGCCCGCGCCGGGCCGGCCGGGAGCAGCACCGGGCCCGGCCGCCGGGCCCGGCATGCCTCCGCCGGCCGCCGGGCCGGGGATGCCCGCCCGGTCCGCTCCGCGGCCCCCGGCGCCGGGCCCGCAACCACCCGGCCGGCCGGGTCCGCAGCCGCCCGCGTCCGGTCACCCGGGCCCGCAGCCGCCCCTGGCCGGTCACCCGGGTCCGCAGCCACCCGTCTCCGGTCGGCCCGGCCCGGCGGCTCCTCCGTCGGCCGGCCGGCCCGGTCCGTCGTCTCCCGCCGCCCCGCCCCCCGGCCGTCCCCAACCGGCCGGGCCGGTGCCGGACGGCCGCACCGACCCGACGCAACCGCCCGTTTCCGGTCGTGGCGGCCCGGCGTCCCCGCCGGGCGTGGGCCGCGGAGGACCGGCCGGGCCCGGTCACGTCCGGCCCGGCGCGGACGTACCACCTGTCGCCGGGCGTTCCGCAGCGGACGCGGGCGCCGCCCGGCCCGGTCCGGAGATGCCACCCGGCCGCCCGGCTGACGCGCCGCCCCCGATGCCCGGCGGCCGGCCCGGTCCGCGTCCTCCGGTGACCCGGCGCGGTCCCGACCAGCTCGGCCCGGCCGCGCCGCCGGTGCGCCCCGGCGGTCCCGAGGGCGGCGCGCCGCGCCCGCCCGTCGACGGCCCCTGGCCCGGCGTGCCCGAGGCCCGTCGTCCGGCGGGAGCACCCGCCCGCCGGGGCGCGGACGGCCCCACCGGCCAGCAGCCGCCGGTCACCGGCGTCTCGCCGCCGCCCGGCGCGCCCGCCGGGCCGCCACCCGGCCGGGTACCCGCCGAGCCGGGCCGCCCGCCCGTCGACGGCGAGCACCGGCCCCCGACACCGCGCGGCCGGCACGGCGCCGGCGTGCCGGAGGGCGCGCACCAGGCCGCGGCCAACCCGCCCGTCACCTCGCCGCCCGGCGGCCGCCGGGCCCGGCCCGACGACACCGCCGGCGTCCAGCCGGTCTCCGGCGGGCCCCGTCGCGCGCGACCGGACGACGTAGCGCCCGGCGTCCGGCCCGTGTCGGGCGCGGGCCGTCGTGCCCGGCCGGACGACGTTCCGCCCGGCACCCGCCCCGTCTCCGGCGCCGGCCGCCGCGCCGCGCCGGAGGGCGTCGTGCCCCCGGCGGGTGGCCGCCGGGCCGCCCCGGAACCGGACCGCCCGCCGGTGGTGCCGCGCAGCGGAAACGCGCCGGACCTGCCCGGCGCGCCCGTGTCCGGCGGCCCGGCGAACGCGCCGCGCCGCGCCGCGCCGGGTGGCCGGAGGGCCGCTCCCGACGGGCCGGCCGAACCCGGCGCCGCGGCCGAGGCGGCGCGGCCCGGACGTCGCGCGGCGCCTGACGACACCGGCGACCCGCGCCCGCAGCGGCCGGGCGAATGGTTGCGGCAGGCCGGTCGCGCGCCACACACCGACCCCGCCATGCCGGTGACCCGCCGCCCGGCCGACGAGCCGACCGGCCGTACCGGCGCCGCCGTCCCACCGGTCCGCCCCGAACCGGCCGATCCGGGTACGCCGTCGCGGCGGCCCGCGCCGGCTGGACCGGGTGGGCCGGCGCGTGGCGCGGCGGCAGGCCCTCCGGCTGCACCGGTCCGGCCCGATCAGTCCGGCCCGATCGCGCCCCCGGCGGGTCCTCCGATGCCCGCCCCGGCCGCGAACCCCGCCCGTCCCGGCCCGGCCCGGGGCGCCGCCCGCCCCGGCGTACGACCCGGTGGCGGCCCGCAGAGCGACGTCGAGCGCACGGGTGGTGTGCCGATCGGTGGTGGCCGTCCCGGTGGTGGCCCGCCGCGTCCGGCCGGTCCGCCCGGCGGCGACGGTGGCCGTATCGGTCCCGGCCCGCACCCACCCCGGCAGGGACCCGGCGGTCCCGGCCCGCATCCGCCCCGGCAGGGGCCCGGCGGGTCCGGCCCGGTCCGGCCCGGTGAGGCACCTCCGCCCGGTGGCGGACCCCGTCCACCGGTGGCGCCCGGTGCCCGGGGCGCGGCCGCCGGACCGGCGCCTGCCGCCCGCGCGGCGGCGGGTGTGGCGCGACCGGTCGGGCCGGACGAGCGGACCACCGGCCGGGCGGCCGGCCCCGGACCGGAGCCGGATCGCAGCGGTCCGGGCAACCCGGCCGGCGTGGCGCCGCCTCCGGGCGCTCCGGCGGTGGCGCGGGCGGCTGCTGTCGTACCCCCGGGGGAGGCTGCCGGGCCACGGCCCGGCGCGGACGGCATGCCCGCGCCGCGACCCGCCGGTCCCGGCGTGGACGAGACCGACGCGGAGGCCGGTGGCCTGCGCGGCGCCCGGTCCGAGCTGCGGCGGCAGATGCGCGAGCGGCGCCGCCTGCGGATGGGTGTCCTCGCGCTGGTGAGCCTCCTGCTGCTGGGCGCGGTACCGCTCTACTTCGGCATGCGGACGCTCAGCCGCGATCCGGTCTTCGACACCCTCGACGCGCTCGACGTGCCCGCCTGGGCCGAGAAGAAGACAGTCGACAACGTCAGCGGCAGCCGCTGGTGCCTGCAGGACTGCCGGCTGCGGGAACGCGCGGTCGAGTCGGAGCAGGGATGGGAGCAGACGGTCGCCGTCTACGAGCAGGCGCTGGCCAAGGACGGCTGGCGGCGGTGGAGCGTCGAACGCTGCCCGGAGGAGAAGGTCGAGGGCAGCTACACCTGCTGGCGTCGCGACGAACTCACGCTTGACCTGTGGGTACGCGACCCGGCCTGCACGCCACCGCCGATCGACGGCGCGCCCGCGCCCTCCGCGCCGGCCGCGCCCGCAGCGGCGACGTGCACCGGCTCGTTGGTGTCGGTGAAGGTGCGCAACGCGATCGACGACGAGCGCACCGGGCCGACGCCGACCACCGATCCGTCACTCACCGGTGAGGATCCGTTCCCGACGCTGACCGACGACCCGCTGGGCGAGGCGACTCCCTCACCGTCGTGAGCCGACTTTCATCACGGACGGTAGGGTCTGGGGCTGGCACGCCCGTCCGCGCCCGGTGACCGGGTCGGCGTGGCGCGAAGTGGGTAGGTACGGTCGCGCGTTCCGGAGCGTCGGGTTCCGGGACACTGCTTGAGGAGGACATGCGCGTGAGTGGTGGAGAAATCGCTGCGCTGATCGCGGCCGGCGCGTTCCTGATGCTGGTGCTCGTGCTGGCGGTGCCGATCCTGCGGCTGCGGCACACCGTGGACGCGACGACCCGCATGATCACCGAGGTGAACGAGCGCACCGCGCCGCTGCTCGGGGACGTGAACACCACGGTGAAGAACGTCAACGTGGCGCTGGAGCAGGTGCAGACCTCGCTGGACGGGGTGAACCTGCAGCTCGCCAAGGTGGACACCATGACCAGCCACGCGCAGAACGTCACCGCGAACGTGGCGAACCTGGCGACCGTGGTCTCGGCCGCCGCCGCGAACCCGCTGGTGAAGGTGGCCGCGTTCGGGTATGGCGTGCGCCGCGCCGCCTCCGCGCGTCGGCACGCCGAGACCGAGCGCGAGGTGCGCGACACCATCAAGCAGCAGCGTCGCGCCGCCAAGCGCGGCAACCGCTGACCCCGACCGGCGTACGCGGGAGGATGAGAGCATGAGGCGGTTGTTCTGGCTGGGCATCGGGCTGGCCGTGGGCGTCCTGGTGGTGCGCAAGGCCACCCGGACCGCGCAGGCGTACACCCCGGCCGGCATCGCCAGCGGGCTGTCCGAGTCCGCCGGCGGTCTGGTCGAGTCCGTCCGGGCGTTCGTGGACGACGTCCGGGTCGGCATGGCCGAGCGTGAGCAGGAGATCCACGAGGCCTTCGCCCGCGGCGAGGTGTACGACGACCAGTTCGCCGAGCTGCGGGAGGACCCGCGCATCGGCGACCGAGAGATTTTCCCGGAGGACCACCAGCGATGAAGACGGCGGAGATCAAGCGGCGGTTCCTCGCCCACTTCGAGGCGAACGGGCACACCGTGGTGCCGTCCGCTCCGCTGCCCGCCATCAGCGACCCGAACCTGCTGTTCATCAACGCGGGCATGGTGCAGTTCGTGCCCTACTTCCTGGGCCAGCAGACCCCGCCGTACGCGCGGGCGACGAGCGTGCAGAAGTGCATCCGGACGCCTGATATCGACGAGGTCGGCAAGACCAGCCGGCACGGCACGTTCTTCCAGATGAACGGCAACTTCTCCTTCGGTGACTACTTCAAGTCCGGGGCGATCCCGCTCGCCTGGGACCTGGCGACGAAGTCGGTCGAGGCGGGCGGTTTCGGGCTGGACCCGGAGCGGATCTGGGCCACGGTCTACCTGGACGACGACGAGGCGTACGACATCTGGCGCGCCACCGGCGTGCCGGCCGAGCGGATCGTGCGCCGCGGCAAGGCCGACAACTTCTGGTCGATGGGCATCCCCGGCCCGTGCGGCCCGTGCTCCGAGCTGTACTACGACCGCGGCCCGGCCTACGGCCGCGAGGGCGGTCCGGAGGTCGACGAGGACCGTTACCTGGAGTTCTGGAACCTCGTCTTCATGCAGTTCGAGCGCGGCCCGGGCACCGGCAAGGAGGACTTCCCGATCCTCGGTGACCTGCCGGCGAAGAACATCGACACCGGCATGGGCCTGGAGCGGATGGCCTCGCTGCTGCAGGGCGTGGACAACCTCTACGAGATCGACGAGGTCCGCCCGATCCTCGACAAGGCCGCCGAGCTGACCGGCAAGCGCTACGGCGTGCACTCCGGTCACGCGGCGAACGAGTCGCACCCGGACGACGTACGGCTGCGGGTCATCGCCGACCACGTGCGCACCTCGCTGATGCTCATCGGCGACGGCGTGACCCCGTCGAACGAGGGCCGGGGCTACGTGCTGCGCCGGATCATGCGGCGGGCGATCCGGGCGGTGCGGCTGCTGGGCTACCAGGACCGGGCGCTGCCGGAGCTGCTGCCGGTGGCCCGCGACTGCATGGCGCCGTCGTACCCGGAGCTGGCCGAGGACTTCGGCCGGATCTCCCAGTACGCGTACGCCGAGGAGGACGCGTTCCTGGCCACGCTGCGCGCCGGCACCACGATCCTGGACACCGCCATCGCGGAGACCAAGTCGGCCGGCAAGGCGGCGCTCTCCGGTGACAAGGCGTTCCAGCTGCACGACACGTACGGCTTCCCGATCGACCTGACCCTGGAGATCGCGGCCGAGCAGGGGCTGCAGGTCGACGCGGAGGGCTTCCGCCGGCTGATGGCCGACCAGCGCAGCCGGGCCAAGGCCGACGCGCAGGCGCGCAAGACCGGGCACACCGACGTGTCGGCGTACCGGTCGGTGCTCGACGGCGGCGGGCCGGTGGAGTTCACCGGCTACACCGAGCTGAGCCGCGAGTCGCGGGTGCGCGCGCTGCTGTCCGGCGGCGCCGCGATCTCCGCCGCGGTCGAGGGCGACACGATCGAGCTGGTGCTCGACACCACCCCGTTCTACGCCGAGGGCGGCGGGCAGCAGCCCGACCAGGGGCTCATCACCGTCGGCGGCGGCCAGGTCGAGGTCTTCGACGTGCAGCAGCCGGTGCCCGGCCTGATCGTGCACCGGGCCAAGGTGGTACGCGGCGAGGTCCGCTCCGGGGAGACCGGGTACGCCGAGATCGACGTGTCCCGCCGCCGGGCGATCTCCCGCTCGCACACCGCGACGCACCTGGTGCACCAGACGATGCGCAACTTCCTCGGCGAGTCGGCCACCCAGGCGGGTTCGCTGAACGCGCCGGGCCGGCTGCGGTTCGACTTCAACACCCCGACGGGTGTGGCGCCGAGCGTGCTGCACGACGTGGAGCAGCAGGTCAACGAGGTGCTGCTGGCCGACCTGGAGGTGCACGCGTTCGTCACCAGCCAGGAGGAGGCCCGCCGGATCGGGGCGATGGCCCTGTTCGGCGAGAAGTACGGCGAGCGGGTCCGGGTCGTCGAGGTCGGCGACTACGCCCGGGAGTTGTGCGGCGGCACGCACGTGGCCCGCTCTGCCCAGCTCGGCCTGGTGAAGATCCTCTCCGAGGCGTCGGTGGGTTCTGGGGTACGCCGGATCGAGGCGCTCGTCGGCATGGACGCGTTCGGCTTCCTGGCCCGCGAGCACCTGCTGGTGTCCCGGCTGGCCGAGCTGTTCCGGGTGCCGGGGGAGCAGGTCGCCGACCGGGTGGAGCAGACCGTCACCCAGCTTCGCGACGCGGAGAAGGAACTGGAGAAGCTGCGCGCCCAGCTCGTGCTCGGCGGGGCCGGCGCCCTGGCCGCGCAGGCCAAGGACGTGCGCGGCGTCGCGTACGTCGGCACCGAGGCCCCCGAGGGCGCGGCTGCGAACGACGTGCGGACCCTCGCCCAGGAGATCCGGGGCCGGATCGACCCGGCCCGCCCGGCGGTGGTCGCGGTGGCGGCCCGGGCCAACGGCAAGGCGTCCCTGGTGGTGGCCGTCAACCAGGCCGCCCGGGGGCGGAGCCTGAGCGCGAAGGACCTCGTGAAGGCGGCGTTCTCCGGCCGGGGCGGCGGCAGCGACGACCTGGCCCAGGGCGGCGGCCTGCCCGCGGCGGAGGCGCCGAACCTGCTGGTCACCGTCGAGCAGGCGGTCGCTGGCACGGCATGAGTGAACGCACCGAGCGGAGCGAGGGCCGTGAGCGCATGCCCGGCTGGCACTGCATGAGCGAATGCACCGAGCGGAGCGAGGGCCGTGAGCGCATGCCCGGCGATACGGCATGAGCGCACCGATCGACGCCAGGGCGGACCACCCGGTCCGCCCTGGCCCGTACCGGCGGGGAGGTGTCCGATAGTGGCCGAGCTGTCCCGTGGCGTCCGGCTGGGCGTCGACGTGGGCCAGGTCCGGGTGGGTGTGGCCCGATGTGATCCGCACGGCATCCTCGCCACGCCCCTGGTCACGTTGGCCCGCGACCTGACCGCCGAACCGGACGCGGTGCCCGCCGACATGGCCGAGCTGGTCCGGCTCGCCGCCGAGCACGAGGCGGTGGGAATCGTCGTCGGGCTACCGGTCAACCTCGCCGGAAAGCACGGCCCCGCAGCGGTGAACGTATCAGCCTATGCCAGCCGATTGGCTGATGTAATGAGGCCGATTCCGGTGACGCTGACGGACGAGAGGATGTCTACCGTCGTCGCGAGTCGTAGGCTGGCCGAACGGGGCGTCCGGGGAAAGCGCCAACGGGCGGTGGTCGACCAGGCCGCCGCGGTGGAGATTCTGCAGAGCTGGCTGGACGCACAGCGGAGGCGGACGCAATGATCGACGACCTTGATCTGGGCTTCGACGAGCAGGACAGGGGGGAGAAGGGCCGGCACCGGCGCGGCGCGGTACGCCGACGGCAGGGCAAGTCCGGCGGCGGCCGGGGCAAGACCCTGCTCGCCCTCGCGCTCGCGCTGATCCTGCTGGGCGGCATCGGCGGCGGCGCGTTCTACGGCTTCGACCGGGTCCAGAACTACTTCGTCACCCCCGACTACGACGGCTCCGGCACCGGCGAGGTGACCGTCGAGATCAAGCAGGGCGCGCTGCTCGCCGACATGGCCGACGCGCTGGTCGCCGCCGACGTGGTGAAGAGCACCAAGGCGTTCATCGAGGCCGCCGAGGAGAACTCGCGCAGCAAGAACATCCAGCCCGGCACGTACAAGCTGCGCAAGCAGATGAGCGGCGACGCGGCGGTCACGGCGATGCTGGACCTGAAGAACCGGATCGTGAACGGGATCACCATTCCCGAGGGGCTCACCGCGAAGACGGTCTACAAGCGGCTCTCCGAGAAGACCGACATCCCGGTCAAGGACTTCGAGGCGGCGGCGAAGGATCCGGAGGCGCTCGGCGTGCCGGACTGGTGGTTCAAGCGTTCCGACGGCAAGAAGGTCACGCCCTCGATCGAGGGCTTCCTCTTCCCGGACACCTACGAGATCCCGCCGAAGGCCACCGCCGAGACGGTGCTCAAGCTGATGGTGAACAACTTCCTCACCGTCACCTCGAACATGCAGTACGCCGAGAAGGTGCAGCAGGAACGCGGCGGCATCACCCCGTACGAGGCGCTGATCGTCGCCTCGCTCGCGCAGGCCGAGGCCGGCAACAAGGCCGACCTGGGCAAGGTCGCCCGGGTGGCCTACAACCGGGTCTACGGCGAGTTCCCCTGCAACTGCCTGGAGATGGACGTCACCGTCAACTACTACTTCGAGCTGACCGGGCAGAAGACCAAGGCGTCGAAGGACATGACTGCCGCCGAGCTGGACAACCCGAAGAACCCGTACAACCGCAAGCTGCGCGGGCTGGTCCCGTCACCGATCAACAACCCGGGCAAGGAGGCGCTCGAGGGCGCTCTGGCCCCGCCGCCGGGCAAGTGGCTCTACTTCGTGGCGATCAGCAAGGACGGCCGCTCCGCGTTCGCCGACACCTACGCCGAGCACCAGCGCAACGAGCAGAAGGCGCGCGAGGCCGGGATCATCTGATGGCCGATCCCCGCCGCGCCGCGGTGGTCGGCAAGCCGATCGCCCACTCGCTCTCCCCGGTGATCCACACCGCCGGGTACGCGGCGGCCGGGCTGAGCGGCTGGTCGTACACCCAGATCGAAGCCGGCGCCGACGACCTGCCCGGCCTGGTCGCGGGCCTCGGCCCGGAATGGGCCGGGCTGTCGGTGACCATGCCGGGCAAGGAGGCGGCGCTCGCGCTGGCCGACGAGGTCTCACCGGCCGCCGCCGCCGTCGGCGCCGCCAACACGCTGGTACGACGCGCCGACGGCACCTGGTACGCGGACAACACCGACGTCACCGGCATGGTCGAGGTGCTCACCGGCGCGGGCTGCGTCGCCGGGGCGGTCGTCACCGTGCTCGGCGCCGGTGGCACCGCCCGGGCGGCCATCGCGGCGGCAGCCCGGATCGGGGCGGCCGAGGTGACTGTGGTGGCCCGCCGCCCGGAGGCGGTCGACGAGCTGCGCCCGGTCGCGGCGGCGGCCGGCGTGCCATTGGCCGGGGCCGAGTGGGACGGCGCGCCCGCGCACGCCCGCGCCGACCTGGTGATCTCCACGGTGCCGAAGGGCGTCGCCGACGCGCTCGCAGACAACTTCGACTGGCGACCGGAGTCGGTCTTCTTCGACGTCGTCTACGACCCGTGGCCCACGCCGCTCGCGGCGGCGGCGCTGACAGCCGGGTGCCGGGTGGTCTCCGGGCTGGACCTGCTGCTTGCCCAGGCGTACGGCCAGTTCGAGCACTTCACCGGCGTCACCGCCCCACGCGCCGCGATGCGCGCTGCCCTGCCGGTGTAAGGAAGGGCCCCTTGTTAACTCCTCCGGTAGAGGAAGGGTCCCTTGTTAACGCCTCGCCCCACGAGGCGGCAGATCGGCGCGGAGGCGGCCTGTCCGGTGGGCGGGATGCGGCGGGCGGCGTACGCCGGTGACCACCGGGCGTGACACACTGACCGTCGTGTTGCGCTGGCTGACTGCAGGTGAATCGCACGGACCCGCCCTCGTCGCGATGCTGGAGGGCGTACCCGCCGGCATCGAGGTGACCACCGGGGAGATCTCCGGCGAGCTGGCCCGGCGCCGGCTCGGCTACGGCCGGGGTGCCCGGATGTCGTTCGAGCAGGACGAGGTCGAGATCATCGGCGGGCTCCGGCACGGCGTGACGCTCGGCAGCCCGGTCGCGATCCGGGTCGGCAACTCCGAGTGGCCCAAGTGGCGCACCGTGATGGCCGCCGACCCGGTCGACCCGGAGGAGCTGGCGAGTCAGGCCCGCAACGCGCCGCTGACCCGTCCCCGCCCGGGTCACGCCGACCTGGCCGGCATGCAGAAGTACGGGCACACCGACGCCCGGCCGATCCTGGAGCGCGCCAGCGCCCGGGAGACCGCCGCCCGGGTCGCGGTGGGCACCGTCGCCAAGGCGCTCGTGCGTCAGGCGCTCGGCGTCGAGATCGTCTCCCACGTGGTCGAGCTGGGCCCGGTTGCGGTCAAGCCGGGGCTTCGCCCCACCCCGGAGGACGCCGCCCGCATCGACGCCGACCCGCTGCGCTGCCTCGACGCCGAGGCCAGCGCGCGGATGGTCGCCGAGGTCGACGCCGCGAAGAAGGCCGCCGACACGCTCGGCGGCGTGGTCGAGGTGCTCGCGTACGGGGTACCGCCGGGCCTGGGCAGCCACGTGCAGTGGGACCGCAAGCTCGACGCGCGCCTCGCCACCGCGCTCATGTCGATCCAGGCGATCAAGGGCGTGGAGATCGGCGACGGCTGGCAGCAGGCCCGCTCGCGCGGCTCGGAGGCGCACGACGAGATCGTGCCCACCGCCACCGGCGTGCGGCGGATCACCGACCGGGCCGGTGGCCTGGAGGGTGGCATCACCACCGGTGAGCCGCTGCGGGTGAAGGCGGCCATGAAGCCCATCTCGTCGCTGAACCGGGCCCTGGCCACGGTCGACGTGACCACCGGCGAGCCGGCCACCGCGATCAACCAGCGCTCCGACGTGTGCGCGGTGCCGGCGGCGGCGGTGGTGGCCGAGGCGATGGTCGCGCTCGTGCTGGCCGAGGCGGCGGTGGAGAAGTTCGGCGGCGACTCGGTCGCCGAGATGCGCCGCAACCTGACCGGTTACCTCGACAGCTTGGTGATCCGGTGAGCGCGAGGAACGCAGCGCAGCGGAGTCCCGCAGTCGCGAACGAGAGGTGGCAACGATGAGCACCCGGCCGATCTGCGTGCTGGTCGGTGCGCCCGGTGCCGGCAAGACCACTGTCGGCACGGCGCTGGCCGAGGCGCTCGGCGTCGACTTCCGGGACACCGACGCCGACATCGAGAACCTCGCCGGCAAGCCCATTCCGGAGATCTTCGTGGACGAGGGGGAGGAGCACTTCCGTACCCTCGAACGGGCCGCCGTGGCGGCGGCGCTCGCGTCGCACGCGGGCGTGCTCGCGATCGGCGGCGGCGCGGTGCTGGCCGAGGAGAACCGGGCCGCGCTGATCGGCCACACCGTGGTGCACCTGTCGGTGGAGCTGCCGGACGCGGTCAAGCGGGTCGGTCTGGGCGCCGGGCGTCCGTTGCTCGCGCTGAACCCGCGCGCCACGCTCAAGCATCTGATGGACCAGCGCCGCCCGCTCTACGCCGAGGTGGCGACCGCGACCGTGGTGACGGACGGGCGTACGCCGGAGGAGTTGGCCGCGGAGATCGCCGCGCTGCTCAAGCCTTGACACCCGCCCCGCCGCGCCCGGCTCCCGCCCTCGGTGGAACGCGGTGGGTGTCTCCGGGGTGTCGTGGCACCCATGACGTTCCACCCGGCGTGGATGACGTTGGTGGGTGGAACGCCTTGGGTGTCTCCCGAGCGTTATGGCACCCGTGGCGTTCCAGTCGGCGTCGATGGCGTCGGTGGGTGGAACGCCATGGGTGCGTGGGAAACGTGTCGGGACGGGCCGGTCAGGCATTTGCCGCAACGGCCCCGGCCGCCCTGCGGCGAGGGCTCCGCTCCGGTCGCCAGGTGGCGAGCAGCGCCAGCGCCAGCGCGATCTCGGCCAGGTCACCGAGGTAGTACATGAGCGTGGCGCCGGCCCGCAGCTCGGCGGCGGTCGCCGGCACGTCCACGAACAGCCCGGCGTAGAGCAGCTGGGCGATGGTGGCGTGCGCGGCCACCCCGAACCCGATCACCACCAGCCGCACCGGTACGCGCGGGCGGTGCGGGCCCGGGTCGGGACCGGCGATCGACCAGGCGAACAGGCAGCCGCTGAGCAGGAAGTGCACGTTCACCAGCGTGTGCAGGGCCGGGCTGTCCAGCGTGGCCCGGTACAGCGGGGTGAGGTAGAGCAGCCACAGCACGCCCGCGGTGAGCAGCAGGCCGGTCACCGGGTGGCCGAGCACCCGTGCTGTCGGATGCCGCAGCAGATGGACCAGTGCCCGGCCGGTACGCCGGTCCAGCGTGCGCAGCAGCAGCGTGACCGGGGCGCCGAGCACCAGCGCCAGCGGCGCGAGCATGCCGATCAGCAGGTGCTGCCACATGTGCCCGACGAAGTCGCCGGCCGGCCACGCCAGCCCGCCCGCCAGCAGCAGCGCGCCCAGCCCGAAGCTCGCCGTCCGGGCGTGCGGCCAGCCGGGCCCGCCCGGGTCCCGCAGCCGCAGCGCGGCGGCCAGGTACGCCCAGAACAGCGCCGCCGGGATCAGCGCGATCGCCGGGAAGCCGCCGCCGGCGTGCCCGGCGTGAGCCAGGCTCACCGGCGCTCCGGCGCGCAGAGGTCCACCGCGCGGGCCCGGCGCTGGATCGTCCAGCCGACAGCGATCAGCACCACGCCGAGCGCGAGGAACCCGAGGTCCCACCAGAGCTGGTTCGGGCCGCCGCGGACGTGGTGGATGCCGAGCAGGTGGTGGTCGACGACGCCCTCGACCAGGTTGAACAGGCCCCAGCCGATCAGCGCCCAGCCCCACAGCATCGGCGAGCGCCACAGCCGGCCCCGCGAGTGTGTGACCCGGGAGTAGAGCAGGGCCAGGCCGGTCAGCACCGCCACCCAGGTGACCACGTGGAACAGGCCGTCCCAGAGCGTGTTCATCTGCAAGCCGGGCACGGTGTCCACCGGGTACTCGCGCACGCCGATCCGGTCGCTGCCGGTGCTGCTGAGCATGTGGTGCCACTGCAGGACCTGGTGCAGGACGATGCCGTCGACGAAGCCGCCGAGCCCGACGCCGAGGATCGTGGCGGGCAGCCGGATGCTCGTCGCGGACTCCGGTCGGGTCGCGTGTGCCGTCGTCTCACTCATTCCGGCCGCCCTACCCGCGATGTGGCCGGACAAACACCCAGCCAGTGGACAACGGCCGCGCGGGGGCGGCGCGCTGGACTAGGCTGCCCGCGATGGACGAGGTGACCCGGATCCCGGTCGGCGGCGAGCGGCCGTACGACGTGCTGGTGGGACGTGACCTGCTGGACCCGCCGCCGGTGCTGCTGGCGGGCGCCGAGCGGGTGGCCTTCCTGCACGCGCCGCCGCTCAAGGCGCTCGCCGACCGGCTCGCCGACGCGGTCCGCGAGGGCGGCGTGACGCCGCTGCTGATCGAGGTGCCGGACGCCGAGGCGGGCAAGCACGTCGACGTGGCGGCGGCCTGCTGGGAGCGGCTCGGCGACGCCGGTTTCACCCGTACCGACGCGGTGGTCGGGGTGGGCGGCGGCGCGGTCACCGACCTGGCCGGGTTCGTCGCCGCGACCTGGCTGCGCGGCGTGCGCTGGGTGCCGGTCGCCACGTCGCTGCTCGGCATGGTCGACGCGGCGGTGGGCGGCAAGACCGGCATCAACACGGCCGCCGGCAAGAACCTGGTCGGCGCGTTCCACCCGCCGGCCGGCGTGCTGGCCGACCTGGCGACGCTGGACAGCCTGCCCCCGGCCGACCTGGCCGCCGGCATGGCCGAGGTGGTCAAGTGCGGGTTCATCGCCGACCCGGTGATCCTCGACCTGGTCGAGCGGGACCCGGCCGCCGCGCTCGACCCGGCCGGGCCGGTGCTGCGGGAACTGGTCGAGCGCGCGGTCCGCGTGAAGGCCGACGTGGTCGCCGGGGACCTGCGCGAATCCGGGGTACGCGAGGTGCTCAACTACGGGCACACCCTCGCCCACGCGATCGAGAAGGTGGAGGGGTACCGCTGGCGGCACGGTCACGCGGTGTCGGTCGGCCTGGTCTACGCGGCCACTCTCGCGCGGCTCGCCGGCCGTCTCGACGCGGCCGACGCCGAGCGGCACCGCCGGGTGCTGACCGCGCTCGACCTGCCGACCGGCTACCGGGCCGACGCCTGGCCGGAACTGCTGGCCGCGATGCGGGTGGACAAGAAGGCCCGGGGCAGCCGGCTGCGGTTCGTGGTGCTCGACGGGATCGCCCGCCCGGCGATCCTGGAGGCGCCGCCGGACGACCTGCTCGCCGCCGCGTACGCGGAGATCAGCTCATGAGGGTGTACGTGCTCAACGGGCCGAACCTGGGCCGGCTCGGCACCCGCCAGGTCGACGTGTACGGGGTGACCAGCTACGCCCAGCTGGTGGCCGACTGCGAGCGGCACGGCCGGGAGCTGGGGCTGGACGTGGTGGTCCGGCAGACCGACGCCGAGCACGAGATGCTGGCCTGGCTGCACGCGGCGGCCGACGAGGAGGCGGCGGTGGTGCTCAACCCGGCTGCCTGGACGCACTACTCGGTGGCGGTGCGGGATGCCTGCGCGATGCTGCGCGGCCCGCTGGTCGAGGTGCACATCTCCAACATCCACGCCCGGGAGGAGTTCCGGCGCCACTCGGTGGTCTCCGCCGTGGCGACCGGGGTGATCTGCGGGCTGGGCGTGGACGGCTACCGGCTGGCGCTGCAGCATCTGGCTCAGCGTGCGAGTCCGATTCGACAGGGCGAGTAGACTTGGACGGTCTGTCCGCCAATTGATGATCAAGGCAGGAAATGGCCACCACCAACGACCTGAAGAACGGCCTGGTACTCAACCTGGACGGCGAGCTGTGGGCCGTCGTCGAGTTCCAGCACGTCAAGCCCGGTAAGGGTGGTGCCTTCGTGCGCACCACGCTGAAGAACGTGCTGTCCGGCAAGGTGGTCGACAAGACCTTCAACGCGGGCACCAAGGTCGAGACCGCGACCGTGGACAAGCGCACCATGCAGTACCTGTACGCCGACGGCGAGGACTACGTCTTCATGGATCTGGAGACGTTCGACCAGATCACCGTCCCCGGCGGCACCGTCGGCGAGGCCGCCAACTACCTCCTCCCCGAGGCCGAGGCGACCGTCGCCACCCACGAGAGCGTGCCGCTGTACATCGAGCTGCCGACCTCGGTCGTGCTCGAGGTCACCTACACCGAGCCGGGCCTGCAGGGCGACCGGTCGACCGGCGGCAACAAGCCGGCCACCGTCGAGACCGGCGCCACCGTGCAGGTGCCGCTGTTCATCACCACCGGTGAGAAGATCAAGGTCGACACCCGCGACGGCCGTTACCTCGGCCGAGCCTGATGGCCGAGGGTCCCAAGCAGCAGATGCCCGCGCGTCGCAAGGCGCGCAAGCGGGCGCTGGACGTGCTCTTCGAGGCCGACCTGCGGGACCGCCCGCCGGTCGAGGTGCTCGCCGGCTACCTGGAGCGGATCGAGCAGCCGCGCCCCGACCACCTCGGCTACGCGGTCGGGCTGGTCGAGGGCGTGGCGGCGCACCTCGACCGGATCGACGAGACGATCGCCAGCTACGCCGAGGGGTGGACGCTGGACCGGATGCCGGTGGTCGACCGCAACCTGGCCCGGATCGCCGTGTACGAACTGCTCTACGTCGACGAGATCGACGACGCGGTGGCGATCAGCGAGGCGGTGGAGCTGGCCCGGCAGATGTCGACGGACGACTCGCCCCGGTTCCTCAACGGCATTCTCGGCCGGATCGCCGAGTACGCCAGCCGCTGAGCCCCGCGCTCCGACGACGAAAGGGCCCGTGCCGGACGGCACGGGCCCTTCTCGTATGCGGATGTCAGGACGCGAAGAACGCCCGCGGGTCGGCGACCAGCACGCCGTGCTCGGTCAGCCGCTCGATCAGCCCCGACGGTGAGGCGTCGTAGACGATCGCGAGGGCGCGCAGGTCGTCGGCGCGGATGGAGAGTACCCGGCCGTTGTAGTCGCCGCGCTGCTGCTGGATGGCGCGCGCGTAGCGGGCGACGTAGGCCAGGTCCTCGGAGGCCTCGTCGTAGAGCCGCTCCAGGTCCAGCACGATCTTGCTGGTGGGCTCGTGACGCACCCCGCTGCCGTCGGGCAGCAGCTCCGAGACGGGAACGCGGTAGAAGTCGGCCAGTTCCGCCAGGCGGGACACGGTGACGGCGCGGTCGCCGCGCTCGTACGAGCCGACCACCACGGCCTTCCACCGCCCGTTCGACTTCTCCTCCACCCCCTGCAGGGACAGGCCCTGCTGCTGGCGGATGGAGCGCAGGCGGGCGCCCAGCGACTTGGCGTATTCAGAGGGCATTCGGACACTCCCAGTGCTGCTCGGGGTTCTCCCAGCTATCGCTACGGAGCGTGACGGTACGGGGATTGCGACACGCGGTCAAGTGTTGCTGTCCACGACGTCTAGGACGCTCGTGTGGCTTGTCCCCATTTCTCCGGGCTGACCAGCAGGTCAGTACCGGCGGCGGGCGGCCCGGTGACCGCTGGTAACGTGGCGTGAAGCCCCGGTCCGGGCCCCGCGCGGGCCCCCGGAGCCGACCCAGACGTCCTTTAACGACCCGTCCCGTGAGGCGGGGAAGGAGGTCCGCCGTGGCCTACCCACCGGCTGCCCATTCGTCACCGCCGCGACAACCCTCGGTGAAGGTGATCCTCGCCGCTGCGGACGTGTCGCGGGTGGTCGACCGCATCGCCCACCAGATCCTGGAGAAGACCCAGGGCGCCGCCGACACCGTGCTGCTCGGCATCCCCACCCGCGGTGTGCCGCTGTCCCGCCGCCTCGCGGACCGGATCAGCACGTTCGAGGACGTCACCGTCCCGGTCGGCGTGCTCGACATCACGCTCTACCGCGACGACCTGCGCCGGCACGCCACCCGCGCGGTCGGCCCGACCGACCTGCCGTCCGGCGGGATCGACGGCAAGCGGGTGATCCTCGTCGACGACGTGCTGTTCTCCGGCCGCACCGTACGGGCCGCGCTCGACGCGCTCAGCGACGTCGGCCGCCCGGCCTCGGTGCAACTCGCCGTCCTGGTCGACCGCGGTCACCGTCAGCTCCCGATCCGCGCCGACTACGTCGGCAAGAACATCCCCACCGCGCTGGCCGAGAACGTGAAGGTCACCCTCGCCGAGACCGACGGCGCCGACGAGGTACGGCTGTACGGAGGCTCTCCCGCATGATCCGGCACCTGCTCTCCGGCGCCGACCTGGACGCCGCCACCGCCACCCTGGTCCTGGACACCGCCGCGGAGATGGCGACGGTGGCCGGGCGCGAGGTCAAGAAGCTGCCCGCGCTGCGCGGGCGCACCGTGGTGAACCTCTTCTACGAGGACTCCACCCGGACCCGGATCTCGTTCGAGGCGGCCGCCAAGCGGCTCAGCGCCGACGTGATCAACTTTTCTGCCAAGGGTTCCAGCGTGGCCAAGGGGGAGAGCCTGAAGGACACCGCGCTGACGCTCCAGGCGATGGGCGCGGACGCGGTGGTCGTCCGGCACCCCGCCTCCGGCGCGCCGCACCGGCTCGCCGAGTGGGTCGACGGGTCGGTGGTCAACGCCGGTGACGGCACCCACGAGCACCCCACCCAGGCGCTGCTCGACGCGTACACGATGCGGTCCCGGCTGGGCCGGCTCGACGGCCTGCACGTGGCGATCGTCGGCGACGTGCTGCACTCCCGGGTGGCCCGCTCCAACGTGCTGCTGCTGTCCACGCTCGGCGCGAAGGTCACCCTGATCGGCCCGCCCACGCTCATCCCGGTCGACATCGCCGCCGCCCTGGCCCCCGGCACCGACGTCTGTTACGACCTCGACGCCGTTCTCCCAGATGTGGACGTGGTGATGATGCTGCGGGTGCAGCGCGAACGGATGGGTGACTCCTACTTCCCGTCGGCCCGCGAGTACGCCCGCCGCTACGGGCTCGACGGGCCGCGCATGCGCCGGCTGCCCGAGCACGCGATCGTCATGCACCCCGGGCCGATGAACCGGGGCATGGAGATCACGCCCGAGGTGGCCGACTCGCCCCGCTCCACCATCGTCGAACAGGTCGCCAACGGGGTCTCCGTGCGGATGGCCGTGCTCTACCTGCTGCTCGGAGGGAACAACCGGTGACCGCGTACCTCATCACTAACGTCAGTGTGGTCGGCGGCGAGCCGACCGACCTGCTCATCCGCGACGGCGTGGTGGCCGCCGTCGGCGACGGACTCGCCGCCGACGACGCCACGGTCGTCGACGCGACCGGCCTGGTCGCGCTGCCCGGCCTGGTCGACCTGCACACCCACCTGCGCGAGCCCGGCCGGGAGGACGCCGAGACCGTCGAGTCCGGTTCCCGGGCCGCGGCGCTCGGCGGCTACACGGCGGTGTGCGCGATGGCGAACACCTCGCCGGTCGCCGACACCGCCGGCGTGGTCGAGCAGGTGTGGCGGCTCGGCCGGGAGGCCGGCCTGGTCGACGTGCAGCCGATCGGCGCGGTCACCGTCGGGCTGGCCGGCGAGCGCCTGGCCGAGCTGGGCGCGATGGCCGACTCCGCCGCCGGGGTGCGGATCTTCTCCGACGACGGGCACTGCGTGTCCGACCCGCGGCTGATGCGCCGGGCCCTGGAGTACGTCAAGGCGTTCGACGGCGTGATCGCCCAGCACGCCGAGGAGCCCCGGCTGACCGAGGGCGCGCAGATGCACGAGGGCGAGGTGTCCACCCGCCTCGGCCTGACCGGCTGGCCGGCCGTCGCCGAGGAGGCGATCATCGCCCGGGACGTGCTGCTGGCCGAGCACGTCGGCAGCCGCCTGCACGTCTGCCACGTCTCCACCGCGGGCAGCGTCGAGGTGCTGCGCCAGGCCAAGGCGCGCGGGGTACGGGTCACCGCCGAGGTGACGCCGCACCACCTGCTGCTGACCGACGCCAAGGCGGAGAGCTACGACCCGGTCTTCAAGGTCAACCCGCCGCTGCGCACCGCCGCCGACATCGCCGCGCTGCGGGAGGCGCTGGCCGAGGGCGTGATCGACATCATCGCCACCGACCACGCCCCGCACGCCGTGGAGGACAAGGAGTGCGAGTGGGCGTACGCCCGGCCGGGCATGCTCGGCCTGGAGACCGCCCTGTCCATCGCGCTCGACGTGTTCGGCCCCCGCTGGGACCTGATCGCCGAGCGGATGTCCCGCACGCCGGCCCGCATCGCCGGGCTGACCGGGCACGGCGTCGACCCGGCGCCCGGCGTGCCGGCCAACCTGACCCTTGTCGACCCCGCCGCCCGCCGCGTCATCGAACCGGCGGAGCTGGCCAGCCGTAGTCGTAACACCCCGTACGCCCGCATGACGCTGCCGGGTCGCATCGTGGCGACCTTCCTGCGCGGCGAGCCGACGGTCCTGGACGGAAAGGCAGTTAAGTGAAGAGACGTCCTGCGATTCTCGTCCTCGAGGACGGGCGCACGTTCCACGGCGAGGCGTACGGCAGCGTCGGGGAGACCTTCGGCGAGGCGGTCTTCAACACCGGCATGACCGGCTACCAGGAGACGCTCACCGACCCCTCGTACCACCGGCAGGTGGTGGTGCAGACCGCGCCGCACATCGGCAACACCGGCGTCAACGGTGAGGACGACGAGTCCGACCGGATCTGGGTGGCCGGGTACGTGGTGCGTGACCCGGCCCGGATCAGCTCCAACTGGCGCGCCGACGGCGGGCTGGAGGACCGGCTCGCCGCCGAGGGCGTGGTCGGCATCAGCGGGGTGGACACCCGGGCGCTGACCCGGCACCTGCGCGAGCGCGGCGCGATGCGGGTCGGCATCTCCAGCGTCGAGGACGACCCGGCCGCGCTGCTGGAGCGGGTGCGCCGTTCGCCGCAGATGGTCGGCGCGAACCTGTCCGACGAGGTGACCACCGCCAAGCCGTACGTCGTCGAGGCGGAGGGCGAGCACCGGTTCACGGTGGCCGCGGTGGACTTGGGCATCAAGCGCAACGTGCCGCGCCGGCTCGCCGCCCGCGGCGTCACCACCCACGTGCTGCCCGCCGGGTCGACGATCGAGGACCTGCTCGCCACCGGCGCGGACGCGGTCTTCTTCTCGCCCGGCCCGGGCGACCCGGCGACCGCCGACGGTCCGGTGGCGCTGGCCCGGGAGGTGCTGGCCCGGCGGATCCCGCTGTTCGGCATCTGCTTCGGCAGCCAGATCCTCGGCCGGGCGCTCGGCTTCGGCACCTACAAGCTGGGGTACGGCCACCGCGGCATCAACCAGCCGGTGCTCGACCGGGCCACCGGCAAGGTCGAGGTGACCAGCCACAACCACGGCTTCGCGGTGCAGGTGCCGGGCGCCGGGGCTGGCGCGGTGGTGCCGGATCAGGTGATCCAGACCGAGTTCGGCGGTGTCCAGGTGTCACACGTCTGCCTCAATGACAACGTGGTCGAGGGGCTGCGGGGCGTCGACATCCCCGCTTTCACCGTCCAGTACCACCCGGAGGCGGCGGCCGGCCCGCACGACGCGGACTACCTCTTCGACCGTTTCGCAGAGCTGATCGAGGGGCGCAAGAATGCCTAAGCGGACCGACCTCAAGCACGTCCTGGTGATCGGCTCCGGGCCGATCGTGATCGGACAGGCCTGCGAGTTCGACTACTCCGGCACCCAGGCCTGCCGGGTGCTGCGCAGCGAGGGGATCCGGGTCAGCCTGGTCAACTCCAACCCGGCGACGATCATGACGGACCCGGAGTTCGCCGACGCCACGTACGTCGAGCCGATCACCCCGGAGTTCGTCGAGCTGGTCATCGCCAAGGAGCGCCCCGACGCGCTGCTGCCGACGCTGGGCGGGCAGACCGCGCTGAACACCGCCGTCGCGCTGCACGAGGCGGGCGTGCTGGAGAAGTACGGCGTCGAGCTGATCGGCGCGAACATCGAGGCGATCAACCGGGGCGAGGACCGGCAGCTGTTCAAGGAGATCGTCGCGAAGGCCGGCGTACGGCTGGGCCTGGAGGATCCGTCCGCGCTGGTGCCGCGCTCGCGGGTCTGCCACTCGATGGACGAGGTCCGCGAGACGGTCGCCGAGCTGGGCCTGCCGGTGGTCATCCGGCCGTCGTTCACGATGGGCGGCCTCGGTTCCGGCATGGCGCACACCGACGAGGACCTGGAGCGCATCGCTGGCTCGGGCCTCGCGGCCAGCCCGGTGCACGAGGTGCTCATCGAGGAGAGCGTGCTCGGCTGGAAGGAGTACGAGCTCGAACTGATGCGCGACCGCCACGACAACGTGGTGGTGGTCTGCTCGATCGAGAACGTCGACCCGATGGGCGTGCACACCGGCGACAGCGTCACCGTCGCGCCGTCGATGACGCTCACCGACCGGGAGTACCAGCGGCTGCGTGACCTCGGCATCGCGGTGCTGCGCGAGGTCGGGGTGGACACCGGCGGCTGCAACATCCAGTTCGCGGTCAACCCGGCCGACGGCCGGATCGTCGTGATCGAGATGAACCCCCGGGTGTCGCGTTCCTCGGCGCTGGCGTCGAAGGCCACCGGCTTCCCGATCGCGAAGATCGCCGCGAAGCTGGCCATCGGCTACACGCTGGACGAGATCCCGAACGACATCACGCTCAAGACGCCTGCGGCGTTCGAGCCGACGCTCGACTACGTGGTGGTGAAGATCCCCCGGTTCGCGTTCGAGAAGTTCCCCGGCGCCGACCCGGAGCTGACCACCACCATGAAGTCGGTGGGCGAGGCGATGAGCCTGGGCCGCAACTTCACCGAGGCGCTGAACAAGGCGATGCGCTCGATGGAAACCAAGGCGTCGGGCTTCTGGACCACTCCGGACCCGGACGGCGCCACGTTGGAGAACACCCTCGCGGCGCTGCGGACGCCGCACGACGGCCGGCTCTACACCGTCGAGCGGGCGCTGCGCCTGGGCGCGTCGATCGCCGAGGTGTCCGAGGCGTCCGGCGGCATGGACCCGTGGTTCCTGGACCAGATCGCCTCGCTGGTCGAGCTGCGCGCCGAGATCGTGGCCGCGCCGGTGCTCGACGCCGGTCTGCTGCGCCGGGCCAAGCGCGCCGGCCTGTCCGACCGGCAGCTCGCCGCGCTGCGTCCCGAGCTGGCCGCCGAGGACGGCGTCCGCACGCTGCGCCACCGGCTCGGCGTACGGCCGGTCTACAAGACGGTGGACACCTGCGCGGCCGAGTTCGAGGCGACCACGCCGTACCACTACTCGACCTACGACTCGGAGACCGAGGTGGCGCCCTCGGCGCGGCCGAAGGTGCTGATCCTGGGCTCCGGGCCGAACCGGATCGGTCAGGGCATCGAGTTCGACTACTCGTGCGTGCACGCGGTCCAGGCGCTCCGGGCCGTGGACTACGAGACGGTGATGGTCAACTGCAACCCGGAGACCGTCTCCACCGACTACGACACCGCCGACCGGCTCTACTTCGAGCCGCTGACGTTCGAGGACGTGCTGGAGGTCTGGCACGCCGAGGACTCCTCCGGCAAGGCCGCCGGCGGCCCCGGCGTGATCGGGGTGATCGTCCAGCTCGGCGGGCAGACGCCGCTCGGCCTGGCCCAGCGGCTCAAGAACGCCGGGGTGCCGATCGTCGGGACGTCCCCGGAGTCGATCCACCTGGCCGAGGAGCGCGGCGCGTTCGGCGCGGTGCTGTCCCGGGCCGGGCTGCGCGCGCCCGCGCACGGCATGGCCACCTCGTACGACGAGGCGAAGGCGATCGCCGACGAGATCGGGTACCCGGTGCTGGTCCGTCCCTCGTACGTGCTCGGCGGGCGCGGCATGGAGATCGTGTACGACGACGCCACGCTGCGCGACTACATCGGCCGGGCCACCGCCATCTCGCCGGACCGCCCGGTGCTGGTGGACCGGTTCCTGGACGACGCCATCGAGATCGACGTGGACGCGCTCGTGGACGCCGACGGCGACGTCTACCTGGGCGGCGTGATGGAGCACATCGAGGAGGCCGGCATCCACTCCGGCGACTCGTCCTGCGCGCTGCCGCCGATCACCCTGGCCGGCTCGCACCTGGCCCAGGTGCGCCGTTACACCGAGGAGATCGCCCGCGGCGTCGGGGTGCGCGGCCTGCTCAACGTCCAGTACGCGCTGCAGGGCGACATGCTCTACGTGCTGGAGGCCAACCCGCGTGCCTCCCGTACCGTGCCGTTCGTCTCGAAGGCCACGGCGGTGCCGCTGGCCAAGGCGGCGGCCCGGATCGCCCTCGGCGCCACCATCGCGCAGCTGCGCGCCGAGGGGATGCTGCCGCCCACCGGCGACGGCGGCACCATGCCGGCCGACGCGCCGATCGCGGTCAAGGAGGCGGTGCTGCCGTTCAAGCGGTTCCGCACCCCCTCCGGCAAGGGCATCGACGTGCTGCTCGGCCCGGAGATGAAGTCCACCGGCGAGGTGATGGGCATCGACACCGGCTTCGGGCAGGCGTTCGCCAAGTCGCAGGCTGCCGCGTACGGGTCGCTGCCCACCGCCGGGAAGATCTTCGTCTCGGTCGCCAACCGGGACAAGCGCGGCATGATCTTCCCGATCAAGCGCCTGGCCGACCTGGGCTTCGAGATCGTGGCCACCACCGGCACGGCCGAGGTGCTGCGCCGGCACGGCATCGCCTGCGAGCAGATCCGCAAGCACTACGAGTCGGGTGAGGGTGCGGACGCGGTCTCGCTGATCCTCGGCGGGGACGTGGCGCTGGTGGTGAACACGCCGCAGGGCTCCGGCGCGAGCGCCCGCTCCGACGGGTACGAGATCCGCAGCGCCGCGGTGAGCGTCGACATCCCCTGCGTCACCACGGTCCCCGGCGCCGCAGCCGCGGTCATGGGCATCGAGGCCCGCATCCGAGGCGACCTGAAGGTCCGCCCCCTGCAGGACCTGCACGCCGCCCTCCGGGCGGGCGAGTGACCCCGCGCCTGACCGCGCCGATCATGAGGTTGGCGGCGATGTGGATCTCCAAATCCGCCGCCAACCTCATGATCAACGGGGAGAGCGGGCGGGGGGCCGGGGCGTGATCTTCGAGAAGGTGGTGCGGCCCCGGCTGTTCTCGCTCGCGGGCGGGGACGCCGAGGGGGCGCACGAGTGGACCCTGGAACGGCTCGCGGCGGTGTCGCGGCAGCCGGCCGTTCTCGCGGCGCTGCGACGGGCGTACTTCCGGTCCGCGCCGCGCACCGTGTTCGGGGTGCGCTTCCCCAACCCGGTCGGGCTGGCCGCCGGGATGGACAAGAACGGACTCGCGTTGCCCGCCTGGCCGGCGCTCGGCTTCGGCTTCGTCGAGGTCGGCACCGTGACCGCGCACGCCCAGCCGGGCAATCCCCGGCCCCGGCTGTTCCGGCTGCGCGACAGCGAAGCGGTGATCAACCGGATGGGCTTCAACAACGCGGGCGCGGCGGCCCTCGCCGACCGGCTGGCGGCGTTGCCGCGCCCGCTCGGCGTACCGCTGGGCATCTCGCTCGGCAAGTCCAAGGTGACCCCGTTAGACCAGGCGGTCGAGGACTATCTCGACTCCTACCGGGCGCTCAAGGGACACGGTGACTACTTCGCCGTGAACGTGTCCTCACCGAACACGCCCGGGCTGCGCTCGCTTCAGGACCGGTCCCACCTGGACGCGCTGCTGGCCGCGCTGGTGGGGGAGAAGCCGGTGCTGGTGAAGATCGCCCCGGATCTCACCGAGCCGGCCGTGGCCGAGCTGCTGGAGGTCTGCCTCGACCGGGGCGCCGCCGGGGTCATCGCCACCAACACCACGCTCGCCCGGGACGGGCTGGCCCCGGCCGACCGGGCGCGCGGCGCGGAGACGGGCGGCCTGTCCGGCCGGCCGCTGACCGTACGGGCCCGGGAGATGGTCGCCTTCGTGCACCGGGAGACCGGCGGGCGGCTGCCTGTGATCGGCGTCGGCGGCATCCTCGACCCGGACGACGCGACGCGCATGTTCGACGCCGGCGCGTCCCTGGTCCAGCTCTACACCGGCTTCATCTACCGCGGCCCCGCCCTGACGAGAGCCATAACCCGGACCACCCACCCCTGACCCACCCCTCTCTTCCCCGCGATCTTGCACTCGCGGCCCCGGCACACCCCCTCATTCCGGGCGCGGCAGGGGCGGCAACCGCAAGATCGCGGGGGAAGAGAGGGGGCGGCGGGGAGGGGTGAAGGAGGAGACGTGACGCCTGAGGAGATTCTGGACGCGGACCGGCGGCACGTGTGGCATCCGTACGCCGCGATGCCCTCCGCCGGCGCGCCGTACGTCGTGGACAGCGCGCAAGGGGTGCGGCTGCGGCTGGCGGACGGGCGGGAGCTGGTCGACGGCATGTCGTCGTGGTGGGCGGCGATCCACGGCTACCGGCACCCGGCGCTCGACGCCGCGGTGACCGGCCAGCTCGGGCGGATGAGCCACGTGATGTTCGGCGGGCTCACCCACGAGCCGGCGGTACGCCTGGCGCGTACGCTCGTCGAGCTGACCCCGGACGGCCTGGAACACGTCTTCCTGGCCGACTCCGGCTCGGTGAGCGTCGAGGTCGCGGTGAAGATGTGCCTGCAGTACCAGCGGGCGCGGGGACGCCCGCAGCGCCGCCGGCTGGGCACCTGGCGGGGCGGCTACCACGGTGACACGTTCCACCCGATGAGCGTCTGCGACCCGGAGGGCGGCATGCACCACCTCTGGGGCGACGTGCTGCCCCGGCAGGTGTTCGCGCCGGCGCCGCCGTCCGGCTTCGACGCGCCGCCGGACCCGGCGTACGAGGCGGCTCTGGTGGACGCCGTGGAGCGGCACGCCGACGAGCTGGCCGCGGTGATCGTCGAGCCGGTGGTCCAGGGCGCCGGCGGGATGCGGTTCCACCACCCGCACTACCTGCGCGTGCTGCGCGAGGTGACCCGGAAGCACGGCATCCTGCTGGTCTTCGACGAGATCGCCACCGGCTTCGGCCGGACCGGGAAGATGTTCGCCGCCGAGCACGCCGGGGTGGCCCCGGACGTGCTCTGCGTCGGCAAGGCGCTCACCGGCGGGTACCTGACGCTGGCCGCGGCGCTCTGCACGCCCGAGGTGGCGCGGGCGATCTCCGCCGACGGGGTGCTGGCGCACGGACCGACGTTCATGGGCAACCCGCTCGCCTGCGCGGTCGCCAACGCCTCCCTGGAGCTTCTGCGGGCCGGGGACTGGGCCGGCCGGGTGGCGGGGATCGCCGAGGGCCTGCGGGCCGGCCTGGCGCCGTTGCGCGGCGCGCCCGGCGTGGCCGACGTACGGGTGCTCGGCGCGATCGGGGTGGTGCAGCTCGACCACGAGGTGGACCTGCCCCGGGCGACCGCTGCCGCGGTGGCGCAGGGGGTGTGGCTGCGCCCGTTCCGGGATCTCGTCTACACCATGCCGCCGTACGTCTGCGACGCCGCGGACGTGGCGCGGATCGCGGCCGGGGTGGCCGCGGCGGTGAAGGCCGGCTGAGCCCGGCCGAGTTCGACAGGGCGCGACGGGAAGGCCGTCGCCGGACACGCCCAGGCGGCCCGGGGCCGCGGGGAGAGGAGAGACGCGATGGAGACGTTCGGCGCCCGACTGCACCGGGCCGTGGCGGAGCGAGGGCCGCTGTGCGTGGGGATCGATCCGCACCCCGGGTTGCTGGCCGACTGGGGGCTGACCGACGACGTCGACGGACTCGACCGGTTCTGCCGCACCGTGGTGGAGGCGATCGGGGACCGGGTGGCCGTGGTCAAGCCGCAGTCGGCGTTCTTCGAGCGCTTCGGCTCGCGCGGCGTCGGGGTGCTTGAGTCAACTATCCGACAGTTGCGAGATCTGGGAGCGCTCGTTCTGCTTGACGTGAAGCGCGGCGACATCGGCTCGACGGTGGCCGCGTACGCGTCGGCGTACCTCGATCCATCCAGCCCGATGTATGTCGATGCGGTGACCGCGAGCCCCTACCTGGGAGTAGGTTCACTCGCGCCGATGTTCTCCACCGCAGCCGAGCACGGTGGCGGGGTCTTCGTCCTGGCCCTCACCTCGAACCCGGAGGGCGCCTCCGTGCAGCGTGCCGTCGGGGCCGACGGGCGCACCGTCGCGCAGACCGTGATCGACGAGATTTCCCAGCTCAACCGGGGTGCGGAGCCGCTCGGAAGCTTCGGTTTGGTGGTCGGCGCGACGGTCGGCGAGACCGGTCACGACCTCGGCTCGGTGAACGGTCCGCTGCTCGCTCCGGGCCTGGGCGCGCAGGGCGGCACGCCCGCCGGGTTGCGCACCGTCTTCGGCGCCGCGCTGCCGTCGGTGCTCCCGTCGTACTCCCGGGAGGTGCTCGGCGCGGGACCGGACCCGGACGCTCTGCGCGCCGCCGCCGAGCGGGCGCTGGCCGAGTGTCGGAGCGCCCTGGACGCCGTAGGCTGACTGACGGCTCGGTCACTTTCCGTTGATCATCGCGCGCCCACGTTGCCGAAATCTCCGTTGACCGCTAGTTTTCCCCGCGCTGGGAACCACGGACCCCTTTGGTTGCCAGCGACACCACGTTTCACAGATGCGGTGGGGCGCTCCGCCCGCCGTACTAGGGACCTGAGGAGAACTGGTGCCGCTCCCGTCACTGACCCCCGAACAGCGCGCTGCCGCGCTGGAGAAGGCCGCGGAGATCCGCAAGGCCCGCGCTGAGCTGAAGGAGCAGCTCAAGCAGGGCAAGACCACCCTCGCCACCGTCCTCGAGCGGGCCGAGTCCGACGACGTCGTGGGCAAGCTGAAGGTTTCGGCCGTGCTCCAGGCGATGCCGGGCATCGGCAAGATCCGGGCCACCCAGATCATGGAGAAGCTCAAGATCGCGGACAGCCGTCGCCTGCGCGGCCTCGGCGAGCAGCAGCGCAAGGCTCTGCTCGGGGAGTTCGCCGCGAACTGAACGGCCCGCCGTGTAGAAACAAGCGGTGAGCACGGATGACGAGGCGCGCTCGGCGGCTCGGCTCACTGTCCTGTCCGGTCCCTCCGGGGCCGGCCGGAGCAGTGTGGTCGAGGCGGTCCGGGCGCGCCTTGCGTCTGTCTGGGTGCCGGTGGTCGCCACCACCCGGCCGCCGCGCCCCGACGAGCGGGACGGCGTGGACCGCGTCTTCCTCGACGCGCCCGCCTTCGACCAGCTGATCGCCGCCGGGGAACTGCTGGAGTGGTGCCGGATCGGGCCGTACCGCCGGGGGGTGCCCCGGGCCGAGGTACGGGCGCGGCTCGCCGCGGGCCGGCCGGTGCTGCTGCCGCTGGACCTGGGCGGCGCGCTCGCGGTACGGGCGGCGGCGCCCGGCGCCCGGCTGGTGCTGCTCGCGCCGCCGGCGTACCGGGCCGACCCGGACGTCGCGGCCCTCTTCGCCCACGCCGTGGCACACGACCACACCGAGCGCGCCGCGGCGGAGCTGGTAGGATTGCTCGGTTCGTCCTTCCTGGCTCCGGCCCGACCGCCCGCGGGCGGCGCACGAGACGCAGAGGTTTAATTCGTGGGATCCATCGCCACCAACCCCGAGGGCATCACCAACCCGCCGATCGACGAGCTGCTCGAGAAGACCACCTCGAAGTACGCGCTGGTCATCTTCGCCGCCAAGCGCGCCCGTCAGGTCAACGCCTACTACAGCCAGCTCGGTGAGGGCCTGCTGGAGTACGTCGGCCCGCTGGTGGAGACCACCCCACAGGAGAAGCCGCTCTCCATCGCCATGCGCGAGATCAACGCGGGCCTGCTCACCGCTGAGCCGACCGACCAGCCGTAACCGCGCCCGCGCCGATGCCCGCCGAGATCGTCCTCGGGGTCGGCGGCGGCATCGCCGCCTACAAGGCGTGTGAGCTGCTCCGGCTCTTCACCGAGTCGGGTCACCGGGTCCGGGTGGTGCCGACCGCCTCGGCGCTCCGTTTCGTCGGGGCGCCGACCTGGGCGGCCCTGTCCGGCCAGCCGGTGGCCGACGACGTCTGGTCCGACGTGCACGAGGTGCCGCACGTGCGGCTCGGGCAGCACGCCGACCTGGTCGTGGTCGCCCCGGCCACCGCTGACCTGCTCGCCAAGGCCGCCCACGGCCTCGCCGACGACCTGCTCACAAACACGCTGCTGACCGCGCGCTGCCCGGTGCTGCTGGCGCCGACCATGCACACCGAGATGTGGGAGCACCCGGCGACCGTGGCGAACGTGGCCACGCTGCGCTCGCGCGGCGTCCGGGTGATCGAGCCGGCCGTGGGGCGGCTCACCGGGCGGGACACCGGCAAGGGCCGGCTGCCCGACCCGGCGGAGATCTTCGCGGTGGCCCGACGGGCCCTGGCCCGCGGCGTCGAGGCCGAGGCCGACCTGGCCGGCCGGCACGTGGTGGTCACCGCCGGGGGCACCCGCGAGCCGCTGGACCCGGTCCGGTTCCTGGGCAACCGGTCCTCCGGCAAGCAGGGGTACGCGTTCGCCCGCGCCGCTGTGGCCCGGGGCGCCCGGGTGACGCTGGTCGCGGCGAACGTGGCGCTGCCCGATCCGGCCGGGGTGGACCTGGTCCGGGTGGGCACCACCGAGGAGCTGCGCACGGCGACGCTGGCGGCGGCCGTCGACGCGGACGCCGTGGTGATGGCCGCCGCGCCCGCCGACTTCCGGCCGGCCAGCTACGCCACCGGGAAGATCAAGAAGTCGGACGACGGTGTCGCGCCGACCATCGAGCTGGTCACCAACCCGGACATCGCCGCCGAGCTGGGTCGCGTCCGCCGCCCCGGCCAGGTGCTGGTGATCTTCGCCGCGGAGACCGACGACGCGGAGGCCAACGGCCGGGCCAAACTGGCCCGCAAGGGAGCCGACATGATCGTCGTCAACGAGGTCGGCGTGGACAAGGTCTTCGGCGCCGACACCAACGCGGCCACCGTGATCGGCGCCGACGGCGCCGTGCACCGGCTGGCCGAGCAGCCCAAGGAGGCCCTGGCCGACGCCGTCTGGGACCTCGTCTGTCCGCGGTTGCCGTCACGTTCCTGACGGTTGGTCGGCCCGCGTTCAGGGGGTCGCGGCGGAACGAGGATGGCTAAACTGCCGCCGAGCGACCTTTAAAAGTCTTCACATGCTTAGGAGTGCCGTGACACGTCTCTTCACGTCCGAATCGGTCACGGAGGGCCACCCGGACAAGATCGCCGACCAGATCAGTGACGGCATTCTCGACGCGCTGCTCGCCCAGGACCCGCACAGCCGGGTCGCGGTGGAGACCTTGATCACCACCGGTCAGGTGCACGTGGCCGGTGAGGTGACCACGAAGGCGTACGCCGACATCCCCACCATCGTCCGGGAGACCATCCTCGGCATCGGCTACGACTCGTCGAAGAAGGGCTTCGACGGCGCGTCCTGCGGCGTCAGCGTGTCCATCGGCGCCCAGTCGCCGGACATCGCCCAGGGCGTCGACAACGCCTTCGAGCTGCGTACCGGCGGGTCGGAGAGCGCGCTGGACGCGCAGGGCGCCGGTGACCAGGGCATGATGTTCGGCTTCGCCTGCTCCGAGACGCCCGAGCTGATGCCGCTGCCGATCGCGCTGGCGCACCGGCTGGCGCGCCGGCTCGCCACGGTCCGCAAGGACGGCACCATCCCCTACCTGCGGCCGGACGGCAAGACCCAGGTGACCATCGAGTACGACGGGCTGCGCCCGGTCCGGCTCAACACCGTCGTCGTGTCCAGCCAGCACGCGGCCGACATCTCGCTGGAGTCGCTGCTCACCCCGGACATCCGGGACCACGTCATCACCCCGGAGCTGGAGGGCCTCGGCCTGGAGACCGAGGGCTACCGGCTGCTGGTCAACCCGACCGGGCGCTTCGAGATCGGCGGCCCGATGGGTGACGCCGGCCTGACCGGCCGGAAGATCATCGTGGACACCTACGGCGGGTACGCGCGCCACGGCGGCGGCGCGTTCTCCGGCAAGGACCCCTCGAAGGTCGACCGCTCGGCCGCGTACGCGATGCGCTGGGTGGCCAAGAACGTGGTCGCCGCCGGGCTGGCCGAGCGGTGCGAGGCGCAGGTCGCGTACGCGATCGGCAAGGCCCACCCGGTGAGCCTGTTCATCGAGACGTTCGGCACCGAGACGGTGCCGGTCGCCTCGATCGAGAAGGCCGTCGCCGAGGTGTTCGACCTGCGCCCGGCCGCCATCATCCGGGACCTGCACCTGCTCCGCCCGATCTACCAGCAGACCGCCGCGTACGGCCACTTCGGCCGGGAGCTGCCGGACCTGACCTGGGAGGGCACCGACCGGGCCGCCGACCTCAAGTCGGCCGCGGGAGCCTGACCGCCGCCACGCGCCGCGACCGGCGACCCGCGCAGGGGTCGCCGGTCGCGCGCGTCTGCGTGGACGTGCCCCTGCCGCACCTGGACCGCCCGTTCGACTACCTGGTGCCGGCGGCGCTCGACGCCGAGGCGCAACCGGGGGTACGGGTGAAGGTGCGCTTCGCCGGGCAGCTGGTCGACGGCTGGCTGCTGGAGCGCGCCGAGTCCTCCGCGCACCCGAAACTGGCGTACCTGGAGAAGGTCGTCTCGTCGGTGCCGGTGCTTTCCCCGGAGGTGGCCCGGCTGGCCCGCGCGGTCGCCGACCGGTACGCGGGCAGCCTCGCCGACGTGCTGAGGCTGGCGGTGCCGCCCCGGCACGCCCGCGCCGAGAAGGCCGTCACCGCCGACGCGGACGCGCCCGCCGACCCCGACGCGCCCGCGGACGCCAGGCCGGGAGGCCGGGCGGAGGTGGACCCGCGCGGCTGGCGGGACTACCCGGCCGGGCCGGCGCTGCTGCGGGCGCTCACCGACGGCCGCCCCGCGCGCGCCGTGTGGTCGGCGCTGCCGGGGGAGGACTGGGCCGGCCGGTACGCCGACGCGGTGGCCGCCACCGTGGCCGGTGGCCGGGGCGCAGTGGTCGTGGTGGCCGACGCCCGTGACCTGGACCGGCTCGACGCCGCCCTGACCGCCGTGCTCGGCGCGGGGCGGCACGTGCGCCTCACCGCCGCCGACGGCCCGGCCCGCCGCTACCGGGCGTTCCTGGCCGCCCGGCGCGGCGACGTGGCAGTGGTGATCGGCACCCGGGCGGCCATGTTCGCCCCGGTGGAGCGGCTCGGCCTGGTGGCGATCTGGGACGACGGCGACGACCTGCACGCCGAGCCCCGCGCGCCCTACCCGCACGCCCGGGACGTGCTGCTCACCCGGGCGCAGCTCGGCGACGCCGCCGCCCTGGTCGGCGGGTACGCCCGCAGCGCCGAGGCGCAGCTGCTGGTGGAGACGTCCTGGGCCCGGGAGGTGGTGGCCGACCGGGCGGTGGTGCGCGCGCGTACCCCGGCCATGGCGCCCACCGGCGACGACCCGCAACTGGCCCGCGATCCCGGCGCGGCCTCGGCGCGGCTGCCGAGCCTGGCCTGGACCAGCGCCCGGGACGCGCTGCGCGCGGACCTGCCGGTGCTGGTGCAGGTGCCGCGCCGGGGTTACGTGCCGTCGGTGGCCTGCGCCGACTGCCGGACCCCGGCCCGCTGCCCGCACTGCGCCGGGCCGCTCGCGCTGCCCTCGGCGCAGGGCACGCCCGCCTGCCGCTGGTGCGGCCGGGTGGCCGCCGCGTACGCCTGCCCGGAGTGCGGTGGGCGGCGGCTGCGCGCCTCGGTCACCGGCGCCCGGCGCACGGCCGAGGAGCTGGGCCGGGCGTTCCCGGGCGTGCCGGTGCGCACCTCGGGGCGGGAGGAGGTGCTCGCCACGGTGCCGGGCGGGGCCGGGCTGGTGATCGCCACGCCGGGCGCCGAACCGGTGGCCGACGGCGGCTACGGCGCGGTGCTGCTGCTCGACTCCTGGGCGCTGCTGACCCGGGCCGACCTGCGGGCCGGTGAGGAGGCGCTGCGGCGGTGGATGGCCGCCGCCGCGCTGGCCCGGACCGGTACGGCCGGCGGGCGGGTGGTGGTGGTCGCGGACGGCGCGCTCGCGCCGGTGCAGGCGTTGCTGCGCTGGGACTCCGCCTGGTTCGCCGCCCGCGAGCTGGCCGAGCGGCGCGAGCTGGGCTTCCCCCCGGCGGTGCGGATGGCGAGCGTCACCGGCGTCGCCGAGGCGGTCAGTGACCTGCTGGACGGCGCCCGGCTGCCGGACGGCGCCGAGGTGCTCGGGCCGGTGCCGGCCGACGAGGGCCGGGAGCGGATGCTCGTGCGGGTGCCCCGGTCCCGGGCCGCCGCGCTGGCCGAGGCGCTGCACGCCGCCGCCGGCCAGCGCAGCGCCCGCAAGGCGGCCGATCCGGTACGCCTGCAGGTCGATCCGCTCGTGCTGTTCTGACCGGCCGCCGCCGCGTGACACTGCGCACGCGGCCCCTCGCGCACGGTCGTGAGCTGGGGTTTGCCGCACACCTGGTCCGGCAATTGGGTAGCGGGCGGTGATAGCATCGCCCGTCATGCCCAGCCGCGCGGTTTCCCCGCGCGGGACGCGGCGCGGCGGGTGCCAGAGCACGTCGGGCCGACACTCGATGTCGTCAGTCAGCCGGTGAGCAGGGGTGGACCAGTCGTGACCGTTCGTCAGTCGATCGTCTTCAACGGTGACCTCGGCAGTGGCAAGAGCACCGTCTCGGTCGAGATCGCCAAGCGGCTGGGGCTGCGCCGGGTCAGCGTCGGCGACCTCTACCGCCAGATGGCCCAGGAGCGGCAGATGACCGCTCTGCAGCTCAACCTGCACGCCGAGCTGGACCAGGCGGTCGACGGCTACGTCGACCAGCTCCAGCGCGACATCGCCGCCTCCGGCGAGTCGCTGGTCATGGACTCCCGCCTGGCCTGGCACTTCTTCACCGACGCGCTCAAGGTGCACATGATCACCGAGCCGACCGAGGCGGCCCGGCGCGTGCTGGCCCGCCCGTCCGGCCCGGCCGAGAGCTACACCTCGCTGGAGGAGGCGCGGACCAAGCTGCGCGAGCGCAGCGAGAGCGAGCGGGGCCGGTTCATCGTCCGCTACGGCGTCGACAAGGCCCGCCTGCGCAACTACGACCTGATCTGCGACACCACCCGGGCCAACCCGGAGCAGGTCATCCAGCACGTCATCGACGTCTACGAGGGCCGCCTCGGCGCGGACGTGCTGCGCGCCGGTCAGCCGCTGCTGCTGCTCGACCCGACCCGGGTCTACCCCACCGAGGACGTGTCCGCGCTGCGGGGCCTGTGGGACGCCGACCTCGCCGCCGAGCTGGCCGAGAGCGGTGAGGAGCCGGAGCCGCTGAGCATCGGCTACACCGGCGAGTACTTCTTCGTCGTCGACGGGCACCGGCGGCTCAGCTCGGCGGTGCGCGCCGGCCTGCCGATGGTCCCCGCCCGGCTGGTCGCCGAGGTGGACGAGCCGGTGGTCGGCGGGATGAGCGCCGTCGAATTCTTCACCACGCAGGCCCGGCCGGGGCTGATCCACGACTGGGAGGACGCCCACGGCATCACGCTGCCGCTGCCCGAGCACGCGCTGCTCGACGGCGGCCCGGTGCTGGCCGGGGAGCCGGGCGCGGGCGCCTGACCGCGGTGGATACCGCCGTCTCGCCGTGACGGGTTGACCACCCTCGGGCGGCGCGGAGCATGATGGGGGTCTCCGACGCCTGGGGAGGCGGACCGTGGATCCTGCCGACGCGCTCGCGCTGCTGATGTCCCCCGAGGGTCGTGTCGACCCCTACCCGACGTACGAGCTGCTGCGCGCACACGGCCCGGTGGTCCAGGCCGGCCCGGTCTTCTTCGTGGTCACCGGGTACGCCGAGGCCGACGCGATCCTGCGCGACGCCCGGTTCGGGGTGCTGGACGACGCGCTGCGCGACCAGTTCATGCCCGGCTGGCGGGAGAGCCCGGCGATTCTGTCGATCTCCCGGTCGATGCTGCGCACCAACCCGCCCGACCACAGCCGGATGCGGCGGCTGGCGGCGGGCGCGTTCACCCCGCGCCGGATCGCCACCATGCACGACGTGGTGCGGGCGCAGGCCGACGAGCTGGTCGACGCGATGCTCGCCGCCGAGGGGCCGGTCGACTTCATGGCCGGGTTCGCGTACCCGCTGCCGGTCGGGGTGATCTGCGCGCTGCTCGGCGTGCCGGCGGCGGACCGGCCGTTGTTCCGACGCTGGGCCACCGACCTGACCGGCGTGCTGGAACCGGAGATCACCGAAGAGGAGCTGGCGGTCGCCGACCGGGGCGCGAGCGAGTTGCGCGCCTACTTCACCGAGCTGGTGGCGGCGCGCCGCCGGGCGCCGGCCGACGACCTGACCAGCGCGCTGGTGCAGGCGCACGACGGCGGTGACCGGCTCTCCGGCGACGAGTTGCTGGCCAACCTGATCGTGCTGCTGGTGGCCGGCTTCGAGACCACCACCAACCTGCTCGGCAACGGCCTGGTGGCGCTGCTGGAGCACCCGCGCGCGGCGGCGACGCTGGCCGAGCACCCGGAGTTCGCCCCCGGGTACGTCGACGAGCTGCTGCGCTACGACTCGCCGGTGCAGCTCACGTCCCGGATGAGCACCGCGCCGGCCCGGTACGGCGACGTCGACCTGCCGCCGGAGAGCTGGGTGATCGTGATGCTCGGCGCGGCCAACCGTGATCCGCGCCGCTATCCGGAGCCGGCGCGCTTCGACCCGTGGCGTCCGCAGGTCCACCCGCTGTCCTTCGGCGCCGGGCCGCACTACTGCCTCGGCGCGGCGCTGGCCCGGCTGGAGGCGCAGGTGGCGTTCCCGCTGCTGCTGCGCCGGCTGCCCGGCCTCGCCGTGGCGGGCCGGCCCGAGCGGCGCGTCCGGCTCACGCTTCGTGGTCACGCCACGCTGCCGGTGCGCGTCGGCCGGGAGGCGTCCCCGGTCACCGTTCCCGGTACGCCACCCGGGTCGGCCGGGCCGACTCCGTAGACTGGACGCGCATCGTTCGACCCAGACAAGGAGCCACGCCGAGTGACCGTCCAGCCCATCCGTCTGTTCGGCGATCCGGTGCTGCGCACGCCGGCCGACCCGGTCGTCGACTTCGACGCCGAGCTGCGCAAGCTGATCGCCGACCTGACCGACACGATGCGCGAGCAGAGCGGCGCCGGCCTCGCCGCGCCGCAGCTCGGGGTGGGCCTGCGGGTGTTCACCTTCGACGTCGACGACGTCCTCGGCCACCTGGTCAACCCGGTGCTGGAGTTCCCCGACGAAGAGGAGCAGGACGGCCCGGAGGGCTGCCTGTCCATCCCCGGGCTCTACTTCGACACCAAGCGCCGGCAGAACGTGATCGCCAAGGGCTTCAACGGCTACGGCGACCCGTTGCAGATCGTCGGCACCGGCCTGATGGCCCGCTGCGTGCAGCACGAGACCGACCACCTCGACGGCGTGCTCTTCGTCGACCGGCTCGACCTGGCCGGCCGCAAGGAGGCCATGAAGGCGATCCGGCAGGCCGAGTGGTACGACCAGGCCGCCCCGCCCACCGTCAAGCTCAGCCCGCACGCCGCCGGCAACCCGTTCGGCCTGGGGCGGTGACCCGGATGCGCCTGGTCTTCGCCGGCACGCCGGCCGTCGCCGTACCGGCCCTGGACGCGATCGCCGCCTCCGGGCACGAGCTGCTCGCCGTGGTCACCCGCCCCGACGCCCCGGCCGGGCGCGGCCGGGGGCTGGTCCGCTCGCCCGTGGGCGCGTGGGCCGACGCGCACGGCGTCGAGGTGCTCACCCCGGCCCGCCCGCGCGAGCCGGAGTTCCTCGACCGGCTGCGCGAGCTGGCGCCGGACTGCGTACCGGTGGTCGCCTACGGCGCGCTGGTGCCGCCGGTGGCGCTGGAGATCCCCCGGCACGGCTGGATCAACCTGCACTTCTCGCTGCTGCCCGCCTGGCGCGGCGCCGCGCCGGTGCAGCACGCCGTGCTGCACGGCGACGAGGTGACCGGGGCCAGCGTCTTCGAGCTGGAGGAGGGGCTGGACACCGGCCCGGTCTACGGCACGGTCACCGACGAGATCCGCCCGTCCGACACCTCCGGCGACCTGCTGGAGCGGCTCGCGCACTCCGGCGCCGGGCTGCTGGTCGCGGTGCTCGACGCGATCGGCGCCGGCACCGCCCGCGCCGTGCCGCAGCCGGTCGACGGCGTCTCGCTCGCCCCGAAGCTGACGGTCGAGGACGCCCGGGTCCGTTGGGGCGCCCCCGCGTTCGCGGTGGACCGGCGCGTCCGCGCCTGCACTCCCGCGCCCGGCCCGTGGACGACGTTCCGCGACGACCGGGTCAAGCTCGGTCCGGTCACGCCGGTGGCCGACGGCCCGGAGCTGAAGCCGGGGGAGCTGCACGTGACGAAGTCCGGTGTGCTCGTCGGCACCGCCACCACGCCGGTGCGCCTCGGCGAGGTGCGCGCCGCAGGCAAGAAGGCCATGCCCGCCGGCGACTGGGCGCGCGGCGCCCGGGTCACCGCCGGCGAGGTGTTCGCGTGACGGGGCCGTCGCGTCCGGACCGGCCCGTCGAGGGCGAGCGTCAGCGGGGGTACGGCGACCGCCAGCGCGCCGGTGACCGGCCTGGTGGCGAGCGTCAGCGCGGCGACGAGCGGTTCGGCGACCGGCAGCGTTCCGACCGGCAGCGCTCCGAGCGGCCCGGCGGCGACCGGCGCGGCGGGGACCGGTTCGGTGGCGACCGGCGGGGCGGGCGTCCGGCCCGTCCGGCCGTGGACCTGCCCCGGCAGGTCGCCTACGAGGCGATCGCGGCGGTGCACCGCGACGACGCGTACGCCAACCTGGTGCTCCCGGCGATGCTGCGCGAGGCGGGGCTGACCGGCCGGGACGCCGCGTTCGCCACCGAGCTGACCTACGGCACGCTGCGGCACACCGGCACGCTCGACGCGATCGTGACCGACGCGGCCGGGCGGGACGTGCAGCGCATCGACCCGCCGGTGCGCGACGCGCTGCGGCTCGGGGCGTACCAGATCCTGCACATGCGGGTGCCCGCGCACGCCGCGGTGTCGTCCACCGTGGACCTGGTCCGGTCGGTGGGGCCGGGCGCGACCGGGTTCGCCAACGCGGTGCTGCGGGAGATCACCAGCCGGGACGCCGACGCCTGGGTGGCCAAGCTCGCCCCGGCGCAGGAGACCGACCCGGTCGGGCACCTCGCGCTGGCGTACAGCCATCCGCAGTGGATCGTGCGGTCGTTCGCCGAGGCGCTCGGCGGCGACATGGGCGAGACGACCCGGCTGCTCATCGAGGACAACGAGCGCCCGCCGGTGCACCTGTGCGCCCGGCCGGGCCTGGCCGACCCGGTGGCGCTGGCCGACGAGGTGGGCGGCGCGCCCGGCGCGTTCTCGCCGTACGCGGTCTATCTGCCCGGCGGCGCGCCGGGCGACCTGGCGGCGGTGGCCGACGGCCGCGCGCACGTGCAGGACGAGGGCTCCCAGCTGGTGGCGGACGCGCTGGCGGCGGCGCCGCTGGACGGCCCGGACGGCCGGTGGCTGGATCTGTGCGCCGGCCCGGGCGGCAAGTCCGGTCTGCTCGGCGCGCTGGCCGCGACCCGGGGCGCGCGGCTGACGGCGGTCGAGGTGGCCGAGCACCGGGCGCGGCTGGTGGAGCAGGCCACCCGCGGGCTGCCGGTGACCGTGCTGAACACCGACGGGCGCAGCGTGGGCAGCGACCCGAAGCTGCCGGAGGGGCACTTCGACCGGGTGCTCGTCGACGCGCCGTGCACCGGGCTGGGCGCGCTGCGCCGCCGGCCGGAGGCGCGATGGCGTCGCCAGCCGTCGGACCTGCCGCCGCTGACCCGGTTGCAGCGTGAGCTGCTGACCGCCGCGTTGCGGGCGGCCCGGCCGGGTGGCCTGGTCGCGTACGTGACGTGTTCGCCGCACGTGGTGGAGACGCACGTGACGGTGACCGAGGCGGCCCGGCGCTGCGGCCTCGGCGTCGATTTCGTCGACGCGCGGCCGCTGCTGCCGGCCGGCATGCCGGGCCTGGGGGACGGCCCCACGGTGCAGCTGTGGCCGCACCGTCACGGCACCGACGCCATGTTCCTGGCGGTCCTGCGCCGGAACTGACCCACCTCTCGCAGTCGACCAAGGAGTTCGTGTCCGCCGTGCCCGGACACGAACTCCTTGCTCGTCATGCGGAGAAATGGGGAGCGATGGAGCGTGTGCGGCATCCCGGTGGGGGGAGGGGGCCGGTGGGATGTGACAGCCCGTTGACTGTCCGATCGATGCATGTAACTGTTTCGACCACCGGTCCCGGCACCCCGCCCGCCGAACCCCCACGAGGAGTCTCCATGAGACGCAGAACGCCGACCACGAGCCTCGCGCTCGCCCTCGTCGCCACCCTGACGACGGCGAGCCTGGCCGGCACCGCCTCCGCCGCGCCCGCGCCGGCCGCCGCCCCCGCCCCGGCCGTCGCCGCGCTCGCCGCGCCGGACGTCTCCCTCAGCAACATCCAGGCCCACCTCACCCAGTTCAACTCCATCGCCACCAGCAACGGCGGCAACCGGCGCGCCGGCTCGGCCGGCTACACCGCGTCGGTCAACTACGTGAAGGGCAAGCTCCAGGCGGCCGGCTACACGGTCACCGAGCAGAACTGCTCCACCTGCACCTACCCGGGCAACAACCTGATCGCCGAGTGGCCGCAGGGCCCGTCGGACCAGGTCGTCATGTTCGGCGCGCATCTGGACGGCGTGGCCGCCGGGCCGGGCATCAACGACAACGCCTCCGGCTCGTCGGTGCTGCTGGAGAACGCGCTGGTGCTGGCCGCGCAGAACCCGACCATGACCAAGCGGGTCCGGTTCGCCTGGTGGAACGGCGAGGAGCAGGGCCTGCAGGGCTCCAAGCACTACGTCAACCAGCTCAGCTCCACCCAGCGCGGCTACATCAAGGGCTACTACAACTTCGACATGGTCGGCTCCCCCAACGGCGGCTACTTCATCAACCGGATCACCTCGGCCACCGCGGCGCCGCTGAAGGCGTACTGGGACTCGTTCGGCATCTCGCCGGAGGAGAACACCGAGGGTCAGGGCCGCTCCGACGACTACTCGTTCGCCAACGCCGGCATCCAGACCTCCGGCTACGCGGCGGGCGCCAGCTACACCAAGACGTCGGCGCAGGCCAGCAAGTGGGGCGGCACCGCGGGCGCGGCGTACGACGGCTGCTACCACCGCTCCTGCGACAACACCAGCAACATCAACACGACCATCCTGAACCGGGCCGCGGACGGCGTCGCGTACACGATCTGGGCGCTCGCGGTCGGCGGCGGCACACCCGCCAACGACTTCTCCGTCTCGGTGAGCCCCACCTCCGGCAGCGTCGCCCGGGGCGGCTCCACCACCGCCACCGTCAGCACCGCCACCACCTCCGGCAGCGCGCAGACCGTGGCGCTGTCCGCCAGTGGCGCCCCGAGCGGCGTGTCGGTGAGCTTCAGCCCGTCCTCGGTCACCTCGGGCGGCTCGTCCACCATGACCGTCAGCGCCTCGTCGACGGCCACCACCGGCACGTTCACGCTCACCGTGACCGGCACCGGCTCGGCCACCCGCACCGCCAGCTACACGATCACCGTGACCGGCGGGAGCGGCGGCTGCACCGGCGGCCAGCTCATCGGCAACAGCAGCTTCGAGTCCGGCACCACGCCGTGGACGGCCAGCTCCGGCGTGATCACCAACAGCTCCAGCCAGGCGGCCCGCACCGGGTCGTACAAGGCGTGGCTGAACGGGTACGGCTCCTCGCGTACCGACACGCTGTCCCAGTCGGTCACGCTGCCGTCCGGGTGCAGCAGCTACACGTTCTCGTTCTGGCTGCACATCGACTCGGCCGAGACGACCAGCTCGACCGCGTACGACAAGCTCACCGTGCAGGTCGGCTCGACCACGCTGGCCACGTACTCGAACCTGAACAAGGCCACCGGCTACACCCAGCGCACCTTCAACCTGGCCGCGTACGCCGGGCAGACGGTCACGCTGAAGTGGACCGGGGTCGAGGACTCCTCGTTGCAGACCAGCTTCGTCGTGGACGACGTGACGCTGCAGGTCGGCTGAGCGGACACGGGCGGGGTGGGCGCCGGCCCGCCCCGCCCGTGGCTCAGGTGATCGGTAGCGCCTTGGCGCCCGCGCCCTTCACCGAGCGGGTCAGCGTCCGGTCGGAGACCCAGAGGAAGCACTGCACGCCCCGGTCGCCGTCGCGCCACTGCTCCGCGTACGGGTGGTAGATGATGGTGCCCGCCCGGTACTGCATGTTGCCGTCGTCGGGCAGCTTCGCGTACTTGGCGATCAGCCCGCGGCACGCCTTGTGCGTACGCAGCGGGGTGCGCTCGAACTCGGCGTAGCTGATGTCCGGCGCCTGGTAGACGCCGACGAACTCGGCGTGGTGCTTCGCGGTGCAGGCCACCGGCCGCATCTCCTGCACGTCGTCCTTGCTCATCTTCGGGTTGAAGCAGCCCAGCGCCAGCTTCGAGCCGGGCTTCAGCGCGCCCCGCAGGCTGCCGGTGCGCTCGGCCACGTCGCCCTGGTCCAGATCGGTCACCTCGGCGACGTCGCAGCGGTACCAGCGGGCCCCGCCGGACCAGGCGAGCGCCGAGGGGAAGACCACCGACAGCCGCAGCCGCCCGGAGCGCCAGTCCCCGCCGAGGGCCTGGGTGACCTGGCGGGCGCAGTCGCCGTGCGCGGCGCGCATGCCGGCCGAGCCGGTGCGCGGCGGGGCGGAGCGCTCCGCCTCCGGGCCGCTCATCGTGCCGACGTGCAGCGTCTCGGCGCGGTGGGTGGCGGCGCAGTCGACCGGCTGGTAGCCGCTGAGGTAGCCGACGTCGGCGACGGTGGGGTGACAGGCCCCGGTGCTCGGCACGAAGCCGACCGGCGCGGCGAACGCGGGCCAGTCGTCGGTCAGGTCGCGGTCCACTCCGGCCGGCGCGGCGCAGCCGCCGAGCGCCAGCGCCGCCACCGTTGACACGGTGACCGCCACCCACAAACGCCGCATCGCGACCGACCTCCCCGTGCGTCCGGAGCCGACCGGCCCCCCGGTACGCCTCGGCGGTGCAGCATACGGCAGCCGATCAGGTCACCGGGAGCCCCTCGGGACCGGCGCCGCGCACCGATCGGTTGAGCTTGCGGTCGTCGCTCCACAGGAAACAACGCACCCCCCGGTCGCCCTCCTCCCACTCCCGCTGCGACGGTGGGTAGTAGATGGACCCGGCGCGGTACGGCAGCTCGGCGTTGTCCGGCACCTCGGCGAACTGGGCGATCAGCGTCATGCAGCGCCGGTGCGTGGTGGGCGCGCCCTTGGTGAACTCCGCCCAGCTCATGTCGCGTTCCTCGTACACGCCGACGAACTCTGCGCGGTGCGGCTCGGTGCAGAGCACCGGGGCCATGTAGTTGAGGTTCTTGCCGATCAGCTTCGGGTCGAAGCACCTGTGCACGAGCGGGTTGTCGCCGACCAGCGCGCCGCGCAGGCTGCCGACCCGGTTGATCGGACGGGTGTTGTCGATGCTGTCGGTCTCGGCCAGGTCGCAGCGGAACCAGCGCGCGCCGGCGCCCCAGGCGGCCACAGTCGGCAGCGCGATGTTCAGCGTGAGCCGGGCGGCGTGCCAGTCCCCGCCGATCATCTCCCGGGCGCTCCGGTCGCACTCGGCGCGCGCGGTCCGCAGCGCCGGGGTGCCCGGCTCGGGGCGGTCGCCGAGCGTCTCCGGCCCGGTGAACGTGCCGACGTGCACCGTCTCGGCCAGGTGGCTGCCCGCGCAGTCGACGGTCTCGTACGTGGCGGCGGCCACCACCGTGGTGAGCCGGGGCAGGCACGCGTCTGTCGCCGGTACGAACAGCCGCGGCGCCGGCAGCGCCGCCCAGTCGTCGATCAGGTCGCCGTCGGCCCGGTGTGTCTGAGCGCAGCCGGCGAGCACCGCAGTCGCGGCGCCGGCCAGCGCGAGCACGTGGAGCCACCGTCGCATCGTCCGCCCCTTCCGGGAGAGATGGCAGCCGGTCGCCATAGGCCCGACCGGCGTCCCCCGCGCCCGGGCGTGCAGCATACGTGACCGTCCCTGTAGGAGTTTCGTCATCTTTCAATCGATCGGCTAGTCACCGACGACTATTCGTGCCGTTTTCCGCTCCGGACGGCCCGATGGTGCACCACGGGTGACGGAAGGCTCACCACCTGTCGCTCCGGGAGCCGTGCCGCGACCTCCGGATCACCGCGTTCGTACACTGGCCCGGTGACCGTACCGCCGCCGATCGTCGCGCCGAGCATCCTGGCCGCCGATTTCGCCCGCCTCGCCGACGAGGTCCGTGCCGTGGAGCCCGCCGCCGACTGGCTGCACGTCGACGTCATGGACAACCACTTCGTGCCCAACCTGACCATCGGGCTGCCGGTGGTGCAGAGCCTGCGCGCCGTGACCGAGATCCCGTTCGACGTGCATCTGATGATCACCGATCCGCGCCGCTGGGCGCCCGGGTACGCCGACGCCGGGGCGTACAACGTCACGTTCCATGCCGAGGCGTGCGACGACCCGGTGGCGCTGGCCAAGGATCTGCGCTCGGCCGGGGCGAAGGCGGGCCTGGCGATCGACCGGGACACCCCGATCGAGCCGTACCTGGAGCTGCTGCCGAGCTTCGACACGCTGCTGATCATGACGATCAAGGCCGGTTTCGGCGGCCAGCGGTTCCTGCCGCAGCTGCTGGACAAGGTGCGCGCCGCCCGCCGGCACGTCGACAGCGGCCACCTGGAGCTGCGCATCGAGGTCGACGGCGGCATCGCCGCGGACACCATCGAGCAGGCCGCCGCGGCCGGGGCCGACGCGTTCGTCGCGGGCACCGCCGTCTACGGCGCCGACGATCCCGCGGAGGCGGTACGCCGCCTGCGGGGCCTGGCGGAACGTGCGATGACCGGGGCCTGAGATGGACGCGGCCGGCGAGCGCCCCGACGTCATCCTGGTCGTCGACGACGACGAGGACATCGCCCGCTTCGTCGAGTTCAACCTGCGCCTGCACGGTTTCGAGGTGCTGCACGCCAGTGACGGCCAGGAGGCGCTGGAGATCATCGAGCGGCAGCGGCCCGACCTGGCGGTGGTGGACCTGATGATGCCGCGCGTCGACGGCCTGGAGCTGACCCGGCGGCTGCGCGCCGACCCGATGACCTCCGCGCTGCCGGTGATCATGCTGACCGCCAAGGGGATGACCCAGGACAAGGTCAACGGGCTCAGCGTCGGCGCCGACGACTACCTGGTCAAGCCGTTCGACACGCTGGAGCTGGTGGCCCGGGTCAACTCCACGCTGCGGCGCAACAAGGAGTTCCGCGAGGTCTCGCCGCTGACCGGCCTGCCCGGCAACAGCCGGATCCGGCGGGAGATCAGCGACCGGGTCCGCAACGGCGTCGACTACGCCGTGGGCTACATCGACATCGACCGGTTCAAGAGCGTCAACGACCGGTACGGCTTCGTGCGCGGCGACGAGTTCATCTCGGCGCTGGCCCGCAGCCTGCACCGGGCGGTGGTGTCGATCGGGCTGCCGCCGGCGTTCCTCGGGCACGTCGGCGGCGACGACTTCGTGATCGTCTGCGCGCCCAGCCAGGTCCGGCCGCTGACCAGCCGGGCGGTTGTCGACTTCGAGAAGGCCGCGGACGCGCTCTACGACGCCACCGACCGGGAACGCGGCTTCGTCGAGCTGAAGGACCGGCGCGGCAACATCCGCCGCGCCGCGCTCGTCACGCTCTCCATCGGGGTGTCGCTGTCCGATTCCGGCAAGCGGTTCACCGACCCGCTGGAGGCCATCGCGGTGGCCTCGGAGATGAAGACGGTGGCCAAGAGCCAGCCCGGCTCGTACGTGGCGGTGGACCGCCGGCGCGGCGTCACCTGAGCGCTCCTGTGAGGTAGCTCGCCTCTGTGGCGCGCACCCGGCCGGAACGTGTAAGACTTCCCGTATACCCACCACGCGCTGGCGGGGCTCGGTGAAATTCCGAACCGGCGGTGATCCACGGTCCGACCGTGGTAAGCCCGCGACCCGGACGGCTTCGGCCGGACGGTGGACCTGGTGAGAATCCAGGGCCGACGGTTGGGGTGCGGCTCGTCCGCCCCCAGACAGTCCGGATGGGAGACAGCGCGCGGAACGGGGGAGGCCCCTGCCGGCCGCTGAGCACCCTCAGCCGCCGCGTGGGCTCCCCGGGGTCGGCGACGCCGTCCCCGGGTTCTCCGCCGCCGCGTGTCCGCGGCTTTGTGGCCGCTGCTCCCGAACCCGCCCGCGCGCGACCGGCGAGCGGGAGGACAGACGGCCATGGCGAGCGTCTCCGTCGACGAGGCGATGCGTCGTGCCATCGAACTGGCCGCGCGCGGCCTCGGCGCCACCAGCCCCAACCCGGTCGTCGGCTGCGTGCTGCTCGACACCGACGGCGAGGTCGTCGGCGAGGGCTTCCACGCCTACGCCGGCGGCCCGCACGCCGAGATCGTCGCGCTGGCCCAGGCCGGCGCCCGCGCCCGCGGCGGCACCGCTGTGGTCACCCTGGAGCCCTGCGACCACACCGGCCGCACCGGCCCCTGCAGCCACGCGCTCATCGCCGCCGGGGTGGCCCGCGTCGTGGTCGCCGTGCCCGACCCCAACCCGGTCGCCTCCGGCGGCGCGGCCACGCTGCGCGCCGCCGGGGTCCAGGTGACCCTCGGGGTACGCGCCCAGGAAGCCGAGGCCGGCAACGTCGCCTGGCTCACCTCGATGCGCCGGGGCTGGCCGTACCTGATCTGGAAGTACGCGGCCACGCTCGACGGGCGCTCGGCCGCCGCCGACGGCACCAGCATGTGGATCACCTCCGAGGCGGCCCGGATCGACGTGCACGCGCTGCGCGGCACCGTCGACGCGGTGCTCGCCGGGGTGGGCACCGTGCTCACCGACGACCCCCGGCTCACCGCCCGCAACCTGCGCGACGGCACCCTGGCCATCCGGCAGCCGCTGCGGGTGGTGGTGGACAGCTCGGGGCGTACCCCGGCCGAGGCCCGGGTCCGCGACGGCGCCGCCCGCACCTGGGTGGCCACCGCCGCGGAGGTCGGCGCCGGGCCGGACGGCCGGGTCGACCTGGCGGCGCTGCTCGCGGAGCTGCACCACCGCGGCGTGCGGGCCGCGTTGCTGGAGGGCGGGCCGACGCTGGCCGGCGCGTTCCTCGCCGCCGGCCTGGTCGACAAGATCGTCGGGTACGTCGCGCCGAAGCTGCTCGGCGCCGGACCGACCGCGCTGCTCGACGCCGGCGTGAGCACCATCGCCGACGCCATCGATCTGGAGATCACCGACGTTACGCGGGTCGGTCCCGACCTGCGGATCACCGCGCTGCCCCGGAAGAGGGAGGCCTGACATGTTCACCGGCATCGTCGAGGAGCTGGGCGAGATCGTCCGGAGCACCGAGACCGGCGACGACTCCGCCCTGGTCGCCATCCGTGGCCCGCTCGTCACCTCGGACGCCCGGCACGGCGACTCCATCGCGGTGAACGGCGTCTGCCTGACCGTTGTCGACGTCGACGGCGGGGTGTTCACCGCCGACGTGATGGGCGAGACGCTGCGCCGCACCGCGCTGGGGGCGCTGCGCCCCGGCGACCCGGTCAACCTGGAACGCGCCGCCGCGCTCAACAGCCGCCTCGGCGGGCACCTGGTGCAGGGCCACGTCGACGGCGTCGGCGAGATCGTCGCACGGGAGCCGGCCGCGCAGTGGGAGACGGTCCGGTTCCGGCTGCCCGACGGGCTGGCCCGGTACGTGGTGGAGAAGGGCTCGATCACCGTCGACGGCGTGTCGCTGACCGTCGCCGAGGCGGGCGACGACTGGTTCTCGGTCGGCCTGATCCCCACCACGCTCAAGCTCACCGTGCTCGGCACGAAGCAGGTCGGCGACCCGGTCAACCTGGAGGTCGACGTGCTGGCCAAGTACGTCGAACGGCTGCTCGGCGACCGCGGCGCGGGAAGCGTGCGGTGATGGGCCCGCTCGGCTGGCTGCTCGACGCCCAGGTGCACGTGGCCGGCTCGCCGGTGCTGGTCCGGGAGATCGTCGGCAACGGCTTCGGGCTCGCCTCGGCGCTGCTCGGGCTGCGCCGGGTGGTGTGGGCCTGGCCGGTCGGCATGATCGGCAACGCGCTGCTGCTCACCGTGTTCCTCGGCGGCGTCTTCGTCACCCCGCAGGCGCACGACCTCTACGGCCAGGCCGGCCGGCAGGTCTTCTTCTTCGCCGTCAGCGTGTACGGCTGGTGGCGCTGGTCGCGCAACCGGCGTGCCGGTGGCGGGGACGAGCCGGCCGTGGTGCCGCGCTGGGCCACCTGGCCGGAGCGGCTCGGCCTGCTCGTGGCCGCCGTCGTCGGCACCGCCGCCGCGTACCCGGTGCTCGCCGCGCTCGGCTCGTGGGGGCCGCTGCCCGATGCCTGGATCCTGGTCGGCAGCCTGCTCGCCACGTACGGCATGGCCCGCGGCTGGGTCGAGTTCTGGCTGATCTGGATCGCCGTCGACGCGGTCGGCGTACCGCTGCTGCTGCGCGGCGGCTTCTACCCGTCGGCCGCCATGTACCTGGTCTACGGCGCGTTCTGCGCGGCCGGCCTGTACAGCTGGTGGCGCACCTCCCGGGCCGTCGCGACCGCGCCCGCCCCGATCCCGGCGACGTACTCGGAGGCAGTGGCATGACCACTTTCGGATCGATCGAGCAGGCGGTGGCGGACATCGCCGCCGGGCGCCCCGTGGTCGTGGTCGACGACGAGGACCGCGAGAACGAGGGCGACCTGATCTTCGCGGCCGAGCTGGCCACCCCGGAGCTGGTCGCGTTCATGGTCCGCTACACCTCCGGCTACATCTGCGTGCCGTTGACCGAGGACGAGTGCGACCGGCTGGACCTGCCGCCGATGCACCACACCAACCAGGACCGGCGCGGCACCGCGTACACCGTGACGGTGGACGCCCGGGAGGGCGTCAGCACCGGCATCTCGGCCGCCGACCGGTCGCACACCATCCGGCTGCTCGCCGACGCCGCGACCGACCCGACCGACCTGGCCCGGCCCGGCCACGTGGTGCCGCTGCGCGCCCGCGCCGGCGGGGTGCTGCGCCGACCCGGGCACACCGAGGCGGCGGTGGACCTGACCCGGATGGCCGGGCTGCGCCCGGCCGGGGTGCTGTGCGAGCTGGTGAACGACGACGGCACCATGATGCGCCTGCCGGACCTGGAGAAGTTCTGCGCCGAGCACGGCCTCACGCTGGTCACCATCGCGGACCTGATCGCCTACCGGCGGCGTACCGAGAAGCAGGTCGAGCTGGCCGCCGAGGCCCGCATGCCCACCCCGTACGGCGTGTTCAAGGCGCTCGGCTACCGCGCCGAGCACGACCCGGCCGAGCACGTCGCGCTGGTCATGGGCGACCTCGGCGACGGGCGGGAAGTGCTGGTGCGGGTGCACTCCGAGTGCCTCACCGGCGACGTGTTCGGCTCGCTGCGCTGCGACTGCGGGCCGCAGTTGCAGGCCGCGCTGGCCCGGGTCGCGGCCGAGGGCCGCGGCGTGGTCCTCTACGTGCGCGGGCACGAGGGCCGGGGCATCGGCCTGCTGCACAAGCTGCAGGCGTACCAGCTCCAGGACCAGGGCCGCGACACCGTGGACGCGAACCTCGACCTGGGCCTGCCGGCCGATGCCCGCGACTACGGCACCGGCGCGCAGATCCTCTACGACCTGGGCGTCCGCTCGATGCGGCTGCTGACGAACAACCCGGCCAAGCGGGCCGGGCTGGAGGGGTACGGGCTCACCGTGACCGGCCGGGAGGGGCTGCCCGTGCGGTCCAACCCGGAGAACGTGCGCTACCTGCGCACCAAGCGGGACCGGATGGGTCACCTGCTGGACGGACTGGACGAGGTGACCGAGGCGCCGATGGGCCGCCCGGTCGCCGGTGACGAGATCGGAGCGTAGGGCGATGGCGGGTTTCGGGGAGCCGGGCGTGAGCGCGGTGGACGCCGCCGGCATGACTGTCGGCGTGGTGGCCGCCCGCTGGCACGGCGAGCTGACCGACCACATGACCGAGCGGGCGGTGGCCGCCGCGCAGGCGTGCGGGGCGCGGGCCGTGGTGGCCCGGGTGGCAGGCTCGGTGGAGCTGCCGGTGGTGGCCCAGGCGATGGCCCGCCGCTTCGACGTGGTGGTCGCGCTCGGCGTCGTGGTACGCGGCGCGACGGCGCATTTCGACTACGTCTGCCAGTCGGTCACCGAGGGGCTGACCCGGGTGGCGCTGGACGAGGGCAAGCCGGTGGCGCACGGGGTGCTGACGGTGGACACCGTCGAGCAGGCCCGGGACCGGGCCGGGCTGCCCGGCTCGGCCGAGGACAAGGGCTGGTCGGCGACGGTGGCCGCGCTGGACGCCGCCCTCGCGATTCGCGGCCTGGACGCCCAGTCCGCCCACCGCGTCGGCTTCGCCTGACCCACCCGGCCCGTCACCAGCAGCGGCTGGAAGAATCGCCTTCCGTGAAGACGTTCGAGGAGTTGTTCGCCGAGCTGCAGGCCAAGGCCGCCGCCGGCACCCCGGGCTCGGGCACGGTCGACGCGCTCGCGAAGGGCGTGCACTTCATCGGCAAGAAGGTCGTCGAGGAGGCGGCCGAGTCGTGGATGGCCGCCGAGCACGAGGGCCCGGAGCGGGCCGCCGAGGAGATCTCCCAGCTGCTCTACCAGGCGCAGGTGCTGATGCTCGCGACCGGTCTGGAACTGAAGGACGTCTACCGACATCTGTGAGTGCCCGTCCGCTGATCATCCGATCGAACGAAGGAGCACTCCCATGCTGCGTGTCGCAGTACCCAACAAGGGCGCCCTGGCCGAGAAGGCGGCCCAGATGCTGCGCGAGGCGGGCTACCGCCAGCGCACCGACCCGAAGGACCTGGTCTGCCGGGACGAGCCCAACGACATCGAGTTCTTCTACCTGCGCCCCAAGGACATCGCCACCTACGTCGGCTCCGGTGACCTCGACGTCGGCATCACCGGGCGGGACCTGCTGATCGACTCCGGCGCTCCGGCCGAGGAGGTGGTGGACCTCGCCTTCGCCCAGGCCACCTTCCGGTTCGCCGCACGCCCGCAGGACGTGGACGACGTCCGGGATCTGGGCGGGCACCGGATCGCCACCGCGTACCCGGGTCTGGTCGAGCGGCACCTGGCCGAGCTGGGCGTCAAGGCCGACGTGATCCGCCTGGACGGCGCGGTGGAGAACGCCATCCGCCTCGGCGTGGCCGACGTGGTCGCCGACGTGGTGGAGACCGGCGCGACGCTGCGCCAGGCCGGCCTGGTGGTGTTCGGCGAGCCGCTGCTGCGTTCCTCGGCGGTGCTGGTCCGCCGCGCCGGCACGCCCGGCGGCACCCAGCACGAGCAGCTGCTGCGCCGGCTGCACGGCGTCCTGGTCGCCCGGCGCTACGTGATGCTCGCCTACGACGTACCGGCCGGCCTGCTCGACCGGGCCAGCTCGCTGACCCCCGGCATCGAGTCGCCGACGGTCTCGCCGCTGCACCGGGAGGGCTGGGTCGCGGTGCAGGCGATGGTGCTCCGCGACGACGTGCACCGGATCATGGACGAGCTGTACGAGCTGGGCGCCCGCGCGATCCTGGTCACCAACATCCACGCCTGCCGCCTGTGAGGCCGCTGCCGCTCCCGGCCGCGCTCGCGGTGGTCGTGGCCGGTGGCGTGGCCTCCGCCGCCCAGGGCGTGGTCAACGCCGAGATGGGGGAGCGGACCGGCGCCCCGGTCCTCGGCGCGGTCGTCAACAACCTCGGCGGCTGCCTGCTGGTGCTGGCCGGGATCGTGGCGCTGCCGTCGATGCGCGCCGGGCTGGCCGCGTTGCGCCGCTCCGGGCTGCCCTGGTGGACCTACCTGGGCGGGGTGGGCGGCGCGGTGATCGTGCTGGTCGCGCCGGTGGTGGTGCCCGTGCTCGGGGTGGCGGTGTTCACCATCGCCCAGGTGGCCGGCGGCAGCCTCGGCGGCCTGGCGGTGGACCGGGCCGGGCTGGCCGCGACCGGGCGGATGCCGCTCACCGTGCCCCGCGTCGGCGGGGCGGTGCTCGGCGTCGGCGCGGTCGCGCTCGCCCAGCTCGGCCGCCCGGTCGGCGAACTGGCGGTCGGGCTGGTGCTGCTCTGCGTCCTGGGCGGGCTGGCGGTGGCGACGCAGTCCGCGCTCAACGGCCGGGTCGCCGCCACCGTGGGCCCGGCTGCCGGGCTCGCCGTCAACTTCGCGGTCAGCACCGTGGTGATCGGCGCGGTGGCGGCGCTGACCGGCGCGCTCGCGAGCCAGCCCCGCTGGCCCGGCCAGTGGTGGCTCTACGTCGGCGGCCTGCTCGGCGTCGGCATCGTGCTCTCCCTGCTGGTCGGCGTACGCGCCGCCGGGGTGCTGCGCACCGGCCTGGCGCTGGTGGCCGGGCAGCTCGGTGGCGCGCTGCTGCTGGACCTGGTCCTGCCCGGCGGGCCCGGAGTGCGGCTGCCGGTGCTGGCCGGCGCCCTGCTCACGCTGCTCGCCGTGGTGGTCACCAGCCTGCGCCGGCGCGGCCCGGACCGTGTGGCGGCCGAAGATGCGCGCGAACCGGATGGCAGACTGGTCGGGTGAGCGATTCCGTGGTGACCGTGCGACCCCGCCGCGTCCGGGTCGTCTGCTGGGTGTCGGCCGTCACGCTGTTCGTCGTGTTCAGCCTCGTCGCGACGTCGCTGACCGGCGCCACCGGCAACGGCTACGGCACGTTCCAGCGCGGCGACCAGTTCGCCATGATCGGCCTGGGCGTGTTCGGTGCGCTCGGCTTCCTGCTGTTTACCCGCCCGCGCGTGGTCGCCGACGCCAAGGGCGTCCGGGTGCGCAACGTGTTCAGCTCGTACGAGCTGCCGTGGGAGGTGATCCGCGGGGTCCGGTTCGACCGGGGCGCCCCGTGGGCCAGCCTGGAGCTGCACGACGACGACCTGCTCCCGATGGTCGCGTTGCAGGCCGCCGACAAGGAGAGCGCGGTCGAGGCGGTCCGCGCGTTGCGCCGGCTGCACCAGGCGCACCTGGCGGCGCTGTCCGCCGGCCAGTCGGCACCCCGCTGACCAGCGAGCCCGGTTTGGGCGGGCCTGGGCCGAGGGTGTAGTGTTGCGGAGTCGACCAGACTGCCCCCGTCCCTGACGCGCGGGCGGTCGTGAAGCGGAGCGCCCGCTCCCACCCGAGTCGCCGCCACGGTGGCCGGGTCCGGTCCCCGGTTTCGGGCACGTCCCGGCGCCGGATGCGCGATCCTGTGATCGTGCCGACCGGTCGAGTGGGCCCTGGCATACGCCGGGGCCTTCTGCTTTCCGGGTCGGCTCCCGCCCGGGAGCCCGCGGAGTCGGCACCGTAGGAGACTCGACTCGAGGAGGCCCCATCAGCGTCGAACCACGCGTGAACGAGCAGATCCGGGCACGTGAGGTCCGACTGGTCGGCCCTGAGGGTGAGCAGGTGGGCATCGTCCCGCTTGAGCGCGCCCTGCAGCTGGCCGCGGACGTCGACCTGGACCTGGTCGAGGTTGCGCCGATGGCGCGCCCGCCGGTGTGCAAGCTCATGGACTTCGGCAAGTTCAAGTACGAGAGCGCACTCAAGGCGCGCGAAGCGCGGCGTAACCAGCAGCAGACCGTCATCAAGGAGATGAAGCTCCGGCCGAAGATCGACCCGCACGACTACGAGACCAAGAAGGGTCACGTGGTGCGGTTCCTCAAGGCTGGCGACAAGGTCAAGGTGACGATCATGTTCCGCGGTCGGGAGCAGAGCCGCCCGGAGCTGGGTTACCGGCTCCTGCGCCGACTCGAGTCCGAGATCACGGACCTGGGATACGTCGAGGCCGCTCCGAAGCAGGACGGCCGCAACATGATCATGGTTCTCGCTCCGCACCGGGCCGTCAAGGCCTCCGCGGTCGCCGCCACGGCGTCCCGCGGTGGACCGCGCGACCGGGCCGCGGAGGAACCGGCCGCTCCGGCCGGCGAGACCCCGGCGGCCGGCGACACCGCAGCAGCCGGCGAGACCGGTACGACCGCTGAGACCAGCGGCCAGTAACAGGGGAGAAGACGTTCCAATGCCGAAGATGAAGAGCCACACGGGTATGGGCAAGCGGGTCAAGGTGACCGGCAAGGGCAAGATCGTTGCCCAGCAGGCCGGCCTTCGCCACAACCTGGAGAAGAAGCCCAGCACCCAGACCCGTCGGCTGACCGGCACCGTCGAGCTGGCCAAGGCCGACGTCAAGCGCATCAAGAAGCTGCTCGGCCGCTGACGCGAGCCACCTGAACCGAAGAAGGAGTTGAGATGGCACGCGTCAAGCGGGCTGTGAACGCCCAGAAGAAGCGTCGTACCCTGCTGGAGACCGCGAGCGGTTACCGCGGTCAGCGCTCCCGGCTGTACCGCAAGGCCAAGGAGCAGGTGCTGCACTCGATGCAGTACTCCTACCGGGACCGTCGCGACCGCAAGGGCGACTTCCGGCAGCTCTGGATCCAGCGGATCAACGCCGGCGCCCGGGCCAACGGCCTGACCTACAACCGGCTGATCCAGGGCCTGCGCCTGGCCGGCATCGAGGTCGACCGGAAGATCCTGGCCGACATGGCCGTCAACGACGCCGCCTCGTTCGCGGCGATCGTCGAGCTGGCCCGCGCCGCCGTGGCGGCCGAGGGCACCGGTGGCGCCGCGGCTCAGGCCGCCTGACCCACCCCGTACGGCAGATCGAGGCGTCTCCCATGCAGTCACATTCGCAGGGGAGGCGTCTCGACGCCGTTCCCGGACCGTTCACCCCGCGTACCCCCAGGGTCGTGGCGGCCCGCCGGCTGCACCGCCGGCGCGACCGCGACCAGGCCGGCCGGTTCCTGGCCGAGGGGCCGCAGGCGGTCCGGGAGGCGCTGGCCCGCGCCGGCACCGTGGTCGAGCTGTTCGGCACCCCGGCGGCGCTCGACAGGTACGCCGACCTCGCCGCCGCGGCCGCCCGGGCCGACGTGCCCGTCTCCGAGGTGACCGACGACGCGCTGGCCGCGCTCGCCGAGACCGTCGCCCCGCAGGGCCTGGTGGCGGTGTGCCGGCACCTCGACGTGCCCCTGGCGCAGGCCGTGGCGCGCGGACCGCGACTGGTCGCGGTGCTCGCCGGGATCCGCGACCCGGGCAACGCCGGCACCGTGCTGCGCACCGCCGACGCGGCCGGGGCGGGCGCGGTGATCTTCGCTGGCGAGGCGGTCGACCCCTACAACGGCAAATGCGTGCGGGCCTCCGCCGGCAGCCTCTTCCACGTCGACGTGGTGCGCGCCGCCGACCCGCTCGCGGCCGTCGAGGCGCTGCGGGCCGCTGGCCTGAAGATCTTCGCCACCACCGGGTACGGCGACAGCGACCTGGACGACCTCGCCGACGCCGGAAGGCTGGCCGCGCCGACAGCGTGGCTGTTCGGATCGGAGGCGCACGGCCTGCCCGAGGAGCTGACCGCCGCCGCCGACGCCCGGGTCCGGGTGCCGCTGCACGGGCGCGCGGAGAGCCTGAACCTGGCTGCGGCTGCCGCTGTCTGCCTGTATTCTTCCGCCAGAGCACTGCGTGTCCCCCGGGGCACGCGAGAGACAGCAGGGGAGTCCGCCTCGTCATGAACGCGCCACGGCGTTCGTTTAGCCAGCCCGCCGGTGTCGGCGGGCGGCGGGCCTGACCCTTCCCCCTGCACGACTCCCCACCGGCGGGCTGCGGCGAAGCCGCGCGTCCGTAGACTCGCCTAGCCACCCGTGAGGGTCGGCGCCGCCGTGAGGGAGTGCCCGTTCACCATGAGCTACCGCAACGATCCGTACGACCCGAAGCAGGTCGCCCTGCTCGACCCGGACGCCCTGGCCGGAGCAGTGGCCGACGCCGAGAAGGCGTTCGCCGACGCCACCGACCCGGACGCGCTCACCGCGCTGCGCCCCGCGCACCTCGGCGACCGGTCCCCGGTGTCGCTCGCGCGCCGGGAGATCGGCGCGCTGCCGCCGGCCGCGAAGGCCGACGCCGGCAAGCGGGTCAACGAGGCCCGCCGCGCCATCGAGAGCGCGTACGCCGCCCGGCAGGAGATCCTGGAGCGCGAGCAGGCCGAGCGGGTGCTGGTCGAGGAGCGGGTCGACGTGACCCTGCCGTACGACCGCCGGCCGCGTGGCGCCCGCCACCCGCTGAGCGTGCTGATGGAGCAGATCAGTGACCTGTTCATCGGCATGGGCTACGAGGTGGCCGAGGGTCCCGAGGTCGAGCTGGAGTGGACCAACTTCGACGCGCTGAACATCCCGGCCGACCACCCGGCGCGCGGCCTGATGGACACGTTCCACATCGCACCCGAGGGCTCGGGCCTGGTGCTGCGCACCCACACGTCGCCGGTGCAGGCGCGCACCATGCTCAGCCGCAAGCCGCCCATCTACGTGGTGGTGCCCGGCCGGGTCTACCGCACCGACGAGCTGGACGCCACCCACGCGCCGGTCTTCCACCAGGTCGAGGGCCTCGTGGTGGACAAGGGCATCACCATGGCGCACCTGCGCGGCACGCTCGACCACTTCGCCCGGGCCATGTTCGGCGAGGGCGCGAAGACCCGCTGGCGGCCGCACTACTTCCCGTTCACCGAGCCGTCGGCGGAGTTCGACGTCTGGTTCCCGGAGCACCGGGACGGTCCGCAGTGGGTCGAGTGGGGCGGCTGCGGCATGGTCAACCCGCGGGTGCTGCGCGCCTGCGGCATTGACCCGGAGGTCTACTCCGGATTCGCGTTCGGCATGGGCATCGACCGGACCGTGATGGTCCGGCACGGCGTCAGCGACATGCGGGACATGGCCGAGGGCGACGTGCGGTTCACCCGCGCGTTCGGCGCCTGAGCTACGGGAACGGTGGTTTAACAGTCATGCGAGTTTCTGTCAGTTGGCTGCGCGAGTACGTCGACCTGCCGGCCGACCTGCCCACCGGCGACCTGGAGCAGGCGCTGGTCGACCTCGGCATCGAGGTCGAGTCCGTGGTGGACCTGCGCGAGTCCGTCACCGGCCCGCTGGTCGTCGGCGAGGTACTGGAGATCGAGGAGCTGACCGGCTTCAAGAAGCCGATCCGCTTCTGCCGGGTCGACGTCGGCGCCGCGAACGGCACCGGCGAGCCGCAGGAGATCGTCTGCGGGGCGCGCAACTTCGCCCAGGGCGACAAGGTCGTGGTGATCCTCCCCGGCGGCGTGCTGCCCGGCGGGTTCGCGATCGGCGCGCGCAAGACGTACGGGCGCAACTCCCACGGCATGATCTGCTCGGCCCAGGAGCTGGGACTGGGCGACGACCACTCGGGCATCGTCGTGCTGCCCGAGGACGTCAAGGCCCAGCCCGGCGACGACGCCCGGCCCGTCGTCGGCCTGGACGACGTCGTGGTCGAGATGGAGATCACCCCGGACCGCGGGTACGCGCTGAGCGTGCGCGGCATCGCCCGGGAGCTGTCGCACGCGCTCGGCGTGCCGTTCCGCGACCCGGCCGACGCGCCAGCGCCCGGCGCGACCGCCGAGCCCGCGTACCCGGTGGAGGTCCGTGACCCGGTCGGCTGCGACCGGTTCGCGGCGCGGATGGTGCGCGGCGTCGACCCGACCGTGGAGACGCCGGGCTGGATGCGGCAGCGGCTCACCGTGGCCGGCGTGCGCAGCATCTCGCTCGCGGTCGACATCACCAACTACCTGATGCTCGAACTCGGCCAGCCGATGCACGCCTTCGACGCGGACCGGATCGCCGGGCCGCTCGTGGTGCGCCGCGCCGAGGCGGGGGAGAAGCTGACCACGCTGGACGGGGTGAGCCGGACGCTGTCCGCCGAGGACCTGGTGATCTGCGACGACACGGGTCCGATCTCGCTGGCGGCGGTGATGGGCGGTGAGACCAGCGAGGTGCTCGCCTCCACCACGAACGTGCTGTTCGAGGCGGCGCACTGGGATCCGGCGACGGTCGGCCGTACCGCGCGGCGGCACAAGCTGTTCAGCGAGGCGGCGAAGCGGTGGGAGCGGGGCGTCGACCCGGCGCTGCCGCTGGTCGCGCTGGAGAAGGCGGTCCGGCTGCTCACCGACCTGGCCGGCGGCACGGCCGGCGACGAGGTGCTCGACATCGACCACGTCGCGCCGCGCACGCCGGTGACGCTGCCGGTGGACCTGCCGTCGCGGCGGGTCGGCGTGTCCTACTCGCCGGACCGCGTGGTGGAGCTGCTGGAGCAGGTCGGCTGCACCGTCACGCGCGGCGCGGACCGGCTCGCCGAGGACCCGGGCACGGCCGGGGTCGGCTCCGGCGCGGGTGAGGTCCTGACCGTGACGCCGCCGAGCTGGCGGCCCGACCTGACCGACCCGGCCGACCTGGTGGAGGAGGTGGTACGCCTCGACGGCTACGACCGCGTGCCGTCGGTGCTGCCCACCGCGCCGCCCGGCCGGGGCCTGACCTGGCAGCAGCAGCGTCGCCGGGCCGTCGCCCGCTCCCTCGCCGAGCGCGGCTACGTCGAGGTGCTGGCGCAGCCGTTCGTCGCGCCGGAACTGGTCGACCAGCTCGGCCTGCCCGCCGACGACCCCCGCCGACCCGCGGTACGCCTGGCGAACCCGCTGTCGGAGGAGGAGCCGCTGCTGCGCACCACGCTGCTCGGCCCGCTGCTCGGCATCGTCAGGCGCAACGTCGGCCGGGGTCAGCGGGACGTGGCGATCTACGAGATCGGCACCGTCTTCCACCCGCGTCCCGGCGCCGGCGCCCCGCCCGCGATGGGCGTGGACCGGCGGCCCACCGACGAGGAGTTCGCCGCCGCCGACGCGGTGGTACCTGCCCAGCCGCGGCACGTCGCGGTGGCGCTGACCGGTGAGATCGAGCCGGCCGGCTGGTGGGGCGCGGGCCGCGCGGCCGGCTGGGCCGACGCGATCGAGGCGGGCCGGGCCGTGCTCGACGCCGCCGGGATCCCCGCCGACCGGGTGACGGTACGGGCCGGGGAGCGCGCGCCCTGGCACCCGGGCCGCTGCGCCGAACTGGTGGTGGACGACGTGGTCGTCGGCCACGCCGGTGAGCTGCACCCGGCCGTGCTGGCCGCGCTGGAGCTGCCCCGGCGTACCAGCGCCATGGAGCTGGACCTGGACGCGCTGCCCGCCGCCCCCCTGGTGGCCGGCCCGACCATCTCCACGTTCCCGCCGGCGCTGATCGACGTGGCGCTCGTGGTGGACGACGCGGTGCCGGCCGCCGAGGTGCGGGCGGCGCTGGTCGAGGGCGCGGGCGCGCTGCTGGAGGACGTCCGCCTGTTCGACGTCTACACCTCCGAGCAACTCGGCGAGGGGCGCAAGTCGCTGGCGTACAAGCTGACGTTCCGCGCCCCGGACCGGACCCTCGCGGGCGAGGAGGCGGTGGCGGCGCGCGACGCGGCGGTCGCTGTCGCCGCCGAGCGCTTCGGCGCCACCCTGCGCGGCGCCTGAAAGGAGGGGCCCCCTCTTAACGCCTCCGGTAGAGGAGGGGGCCCCTTTTAACACCGCGCGCACGCGAGCCGCCCGTGAACGTTGTCTCATGGCTATGCAGCGCGCCGTATGACCTTGCGATGAGGTCGCCCCGACCGGTACCCTTCTCTGCATAGTCATGCGGAGGTGGGTATGGGCATTCGAACAGTGGTGGCCGGGGCGAGTGGATACGCCGGGGGCGAACTGCTGCGCCTGCTCGCCGGTCACCCCGAGTTCGAGCTGATCGCCGCCACCGCGCACACCCAGGCCGGTCAGCCGGTCACCGCCGTACACCCGCAGCTCGCCGGCCTGGACCTGGTCTTCGCCGCGACCGAACCGGCGACCCTGGCCGACGCGGACCTGGTGTTCCTGGCCCTGCCGCACGGGCAGTCCGCGGCGCTCGCCGCGGCGCTGCCCGATTCGGTCAAGGTGGTCGACCTGGGCGCGGACCACCGGCTGCGCGACGCCGGCGCCTGGTCCCGCTACTACGGCGGGGAGCACGCCGGCGCCTGGACCTACGGGCTGCCCGAGCTGCCCGGCCAGCGGGCCGAGATCGCCGCCGCGTCGCGGGTGGCCAGCACCGGCTGCTACGCGGTGGCGACCACGCTGGCGCTGGCGCCGCTGATCGCGGCCGGCGCGGTACGCCCCGACGACGTGGTGGTGGTCGCCGCCTCCGGCACCTCCGGCGCGGGCCGGGCCGCCAAGACCCACCTGCTCGGCAGCGAGGTGATGGGCGACCTGTCGCCCTACAAGGTGGGCGCGCACCAGCACGTGCCGGAGATCAAGCAGGCCACCGGCGCGACCGGCCTGTCCTTCACCCCGGTGCTCGCGCCGATGCCCCGGGGCATCCTGGCCACCGTCACCGCCGTGCCCACCGGCGACGCCGACCCGCGCGCGGTGCTGGCCGCCGCGTACGCCGACGCGCCGTTCGTGCACGTGCTGCCCGAGGGCGCGTGGCCGCACACCGCCGCCACCGCCGGGTCGAACTCCTGCCACCTCCAGGCGACGGTGGACGTCGACTCGGGGCGGGTGATCGTGGTCAGCGCGATCGACAACCTGGGCAAGGGCGCGGCCGGCCAGGCCGTGCAGAACGCCAACCTGATGGTGGGTCTCCCCGAGACCACCGGTCTGTCCGTGTTTGGAGTGGCCCCGTGAGCGTCACCGTCCCCCGTGGGTTCCGCGCCGCAGGTGTCGCGGCCGGACTGAAGTCCTCCGGCGCGCCCGACGTCGCCCTCGTGATCAACGACGGCCCGGACGCCGGTGTCGCCGGTGTCTTCACCGCCAACCGGGTCAAGGCCGCGCCGGTGCTGTGGAGCCAGCAGGTCGTGCACGGCGGCGTCGTGCGCGCCGTGGTGCTCAACTCCGGCGGCGCGAACGCCTGCACCGGCCCGGCCGGGTTCCAGGACACGCACGCCACCGCCGAGCACACCGCCGCCGCGATCACCGCGGCGAACGCGCGGCTCATCGTCGGCGCGGGCGAGGTCGCGGTCTGCTCGACCGGCCTGATCGGCGAGCGGCTGCCGATGGACAAGCTGCTTCCCGGCGTACGCGACGCGGTGCGCGGCCTGTCCCGCGACGGCGGCCCGGCGGCCGCCGAGGCCATCATGACCACCGACACCCGGCCCAAGACGACAGTGGCGCAGGGTACGGGCTGGACCGTCGGCGGCATGGCCAAGGGCGCGGGCATGCTCGCCCCGGCCATGGCCACCATGCTCTGCGTGCTCACCACCGACGCGGTGGCCGGGCCGGACGCCCTGGACGCCGCGCTGCGCGCCGCCACCCGGATCACGTTCGACCGGATCGACTCCGACGGCTGCATGTCCACCAACGACACGGTGCTGCTGCTCGCCAGCGGCGCCTCCGGCATCGAGCCGACCGAGGCCGAGCTGACCGCCGCGGTCACCGCCGCCTGCCACGACCTGGCCCAGCAGCTCCTGGCCGACGCGGAGGGCGCGACCAAGGAGGTCGCGATCGAGGTGGTCGGCGCGGCGAGCGAGGACGACGCGGTCGAGGTGGGCCGCACGGTGGCCCGCAACAACCTGGTCAAGACCGCGCTGTTCGGCAACGACCCGAACTGGGGCCGCATCCTCGCCGCGGTCGGCACCACCACCGCCGTGTTCGAGCCGGACGGCGTCGACGTCGCGGTCAACGGCATCTGGGTGTGCCGGGGCGGCGCCGCCGCCGAGGACCGCGCCAAGGTGGACCTCACCGGCCGCGGCGTCACCGTCCGGATCGACCTGCACGCCGGCGTCGACACCGCCACCATCTGGACCAACGACCTGTCCCACGCGTACGTACACGAGAACTCGGCCTATTCCACATGAACTTGAGTGCTGACCTCACCCGGGCCCAGGCCAAGGCCGCCACGCTGATCGAGGCGCTGCCCTGGCTGGCCCGCTTCTCCGGCGCCACCGTCGTGGTCAAGTACGGCGGCAACGCCATGGTCGACCCGGAACTGCAGCGGGCGTTCGCCGCCGACATGGTGTTCCTGCGCTACGCCGGCCTGAAGCCGGTGGTGGTGCACGGCGGCGGCCCGCAGATCTCCGCCATGCTCGGCCGGCTCGGCATCGCCAGCGAGTTCCGGGGCGGCCTGCGGGTCACCACGCCGGAGGCGATGGACGTGGTCCGGATGGTCCTGGTCGGCCAGGTCGGCCGGGAACTGGTCGGGCTGATCAACGCGCACGGCCCGTACGCGGTCGGCCTCTCCGGCGAGGACGCCGGGCTGTTCACCGCCGTGCGCCGTCCCGCGTACGTGGACGGCGAAGCGGTCGACGTGGGCCAGGTGGGCGACGTGGAGTCGGTGAACGTCTCGGCGGTCACCGACCTGATCGCCGCCGGCCGGATCCCGGTCATCTCGACAGTCGCGCCGGACGCCGACGGGGTGCTGCACAACCTCAACGCGGACACCGCCGCCGCCGCGCTCGCGGTGGCGCTGGACGCCCGCAAGCTGGTCGTGCTGACCGACGTCCCGGGCCTGTACGCCGACTGGCCGGACACGTCCAGCCTGGTCAGCGAGATCACCGCGGACGACCTGGCGAAGCTGCTGCCGTCCCTGGAGTCGGGCATGGTCCCGAAGATGGAGGCCTGCCTGCGGGCGGTGCGCGGGGGAGTGCCCGCCGCGCACGTCGTCGACGGCCGGGTCGCCCACTCCACGCTGCTGGAAGTGTTCACGTCGGAGGGCTTCGGAACCATGGTGATCGACTCATGAGCACGCTGGTGCAGCGGTGGAACGCCACCATGATGGACAACTACGGCACGCCGCCGCTGGCGCTCGTCTCCGGCTCCGGCGCCGTCGTGACCGACGAGACCGGCCGGGAGTACGTCGACCTGCTCGGTGGCATCGCCGTCAACGCGCTCGGCCACGCCCACCCGGCGGTGGTGGCCGCCGTCAGCAAGCAGGTCGCGACGCTCGGGCACGTGTCGAACCTGTTCGTCGCCGAGCCGCCGGTGGCGCTGGCCGAGCTGCTGCTCGCGCTGGCCGGCCGCCCCGGCCGGGTGTTCTTCGCCAACTCCGGCGCGGAGGCCAACGAGGCGGCGTTCAAACTGTCCCGGCTCACCGGCCGCCGGCACGTGGTCGCCACCCACGGCGGCTTCCACGGCCGGACCATGGGCGCGCTGGCGCTGACCGGGCAGCCCGCCAAGGCCGACCCGTTCCGCCCGCTGCCCGGCGACGTGACGCACGTGCCGTTCGGCGACGCCGACGCGCTGGCCGAGGCGGTCACCGACGACACCGCCATGCTGATCATCGAGCCGATCCAGGGCGAGAACGGCGTGGTCGTCCCGCCGCCCGGCTACCTCGCCGCGGCCCGGCGGATCACCGCCGCGCACGGCGCGCTGCTGGTGCTGGACGAGGTGCAGACCGGCATCGGCCGGACCGGCCACTGGTTCGCCCACCAGGCCGACGGCGTCGAGCCGGACGTCATCACGCTCGCCAAGGGCCTCGGCGGCGGCCTGCCGCTGGGCGCCTGCCTGGCCTTCGGCCGGGCCGCCGACCTGCTCACCCCCGGCTCGCACGGCACCACGTTCGGCGGCAACCCGATCAGCTGCGCCGCCGCGCTCGCGGTCGTCTCCACGATCGCGCACGAGGGCCTGCTCGACCACGTCAAGCGCGTCGGCGAGCGGCTGCGGCGCGGCGTCGAGGCGCTCGGTCACCCGCTGGTCCGTGAGGTGCGCGGCGCCGGGCTGCTGCTCGGCATCGTGCTCGACCAGCCGGTCTCCGCCGCCGCGGCGGCAGCGCTGCGCGACGCGGGTTTCCTGGTGAACCCGGTGCAGCCGGACGTGATCCGGCTCGCCCCGCCGCTGATCCTCACCGTGGCGCAGGCCGACGCCTTCGTCGCCGCGCTGCCCGCCGCGCTGTCCGCCGCCGCGCCGCACCCTTCCACCGACGCCGCAGCGACCGCCGACGACGCCGCGTCCGACGCCACGACCCCGACGGAGGCTCCCGCATGATCCGCCACTTCCTGCGCGACGACGACCTCACGCCCGCCGAGCAGGCCGCCGTGCTCGACCTCGCCGCCCGGATGAAGACCGACCGGTACGGCCACCAGCCGCTGGCCGGACCGAAGTCGGTGGCGGTGCTGTTCGACAAGCAGAGCCTGCGGACCCGGATCTCGTTCGACGTGGGCATCGCCGAACTGGGCGGGCACCCGCTGGTGGTGGACACCCAGGTCACCCACTTCGGCCGCGGCGAGACGCTGGCCGACGCCGGCCGGGTGCTGTCCCGCTACGTCGCCGCGATCGTGCTGCGCACCCACGGCGACGACCGGATCGCCGAGGTCGCCGAGCACGCCACGGTGCCGGTGGTCAACGCGCTCACCGACACGTACCACCCCTGCCAGATGCTGGCCGACCTGCTCACCGTGCGGGAGCGCTTCGGCGGCACCGCCGGGCGGATCCTCGCGTACGTGGGCGACGCGGCGAACAACATGGCCCACTCGTACCTGCTGGCCGGCGCGACCGCCGGGATGCACGTGCGGATCGCCGGCCCGGCCGGGTTCCAGCCGGACCCGGAGATCGTGGCCCGCGCGGAGAAGATCGCCGCCACCACCGGCGGCTCGGTCCAGGTGCTCACCGACCCGGCCGAGGCGGTACGCGGCGCGCACGTTGTCGCCACCGACACCTGGACGTCGATGGGACAGGAGTCCGACGGGCTGGACCGGATCACGCCGTTCCTGCCGTACCAGGTCAACGCCGCGCTGCTCGGCTACGCCGACGCCGACGTGATCGTGCTGCACTGCCTGCCCGCCCACCGGGGCGAGGAGATCACCGACGAGGCGCTCGACGGCCCGCACAGCGCGGTGTTCGACCAGGCGGAGAATCGGCTGCACGCCCAGAAGGCGCTGCTGACGTTTCTCCTGGAGGAATCCGCATGACCGCTCCGCTGACCCGCGCCGCGCGGCACGCCCGCATCGTCGAGCTGATCCGCGACACCCCGATCCACTCGCAGACCGAGCTGGCCGACCTGCTCGCCGGGGACGGCATCCAGGTCACCCAGGCCACGCTGTCGCGGGACCTGAAGGAACTGGGGGCGGTGACCGCGCGCGGCGGTGACGGGCGGGGCGTCTACCTGATCCCGGAGGACGGGCACCGGCCGCTGCGCGACGCCGAGGGCGCGCCGGCCCGGCTGGTCCGGCTGCTGCGTGAGCTGCTCAACGGCGTCGACTCCAGCGGCAACATCGCGGTGCTGCGCACCCCGCCGGGCGCGGCCCAGTACCTCGCCAGCGCGCTGGACCGGGCCGGCCTGACCGAGATCGTCGGCACCATCGCCGGCGACGACACCATCCTCGTCGTGGCCCGGGAGGCCGACGGCGGGGCGGCGCTGGGTGAGCGGCTCGCCGCCTGGGCCCGCCGGGACGACACAGTCGAAGGGAGCACGACGTGACCGAGCGGGTCGTGCTGGCGTACTCCGGGGGCCTGGACACCTCGGTCGCCATTCCGTACCTGGCCGAGCAGACCGGCGCGGAGATCATCGCGGTGGCGGTCGACGTCGGTCAGGGCGGCGAGGACATGGCCGTGATCCGGCAGCGCGCGCTCGACTGCGGCGCGGTCGAGGCCGAGGTGGTGGACGCGCGCGACGAGTTCGCCGCCGACTACTGCCTGCCGGCGATCCGGGCCAACGCCCTCTACATGGACCGGTACCCGCTGGTGTCCGCGCTGTCCCGGCCGCTGATCGTCAAGCACCTGGTCGCCGCGGCGCGCGCCCACGGCGGCACGATCGTGTCGCACGGCTGCACCGGCAAGGGCAACGACCAGGTCCGCTTCGAGGTCGGCCTGGGCGCGCTCGCGCCCGACCTGAAGGTGATCGCCCCGGCCCGGGACTTCGCCTGGACCCGGGACAAGGCGATCGCGTTCGCCGAGGAGAAGGGGCTGCCGATCGACGTGTCGGCGAAGTCGCCGTACTCGATCGACCAGAACCTGTGGGGCCGCGCGGTGGAGACCGGCTTCCTGGAGGACATCTGGAACGCCCCGGTCGAGGACCTCTACGCGTACACCGTCGACCCGGCGTCGGAACGCGACCCGGACGACGTGGTGCTCACGTTCGACGCCGGCGTCCCGGTCGCGATCGACGGCGAGACGGTCACCCCGTACGAGGCGATCCGGGAGCTGAACCGGCGCGCCGGGGCGCACGGCGTGGGCCGGCTCGACATGGTCGAGGACCGACTGGTCGGCATCAAGAGCCGCGAGGTGTACGAGGCACCCGGCGCCCTCGCCCTGATCACCGCCCACCAGGAGCTGGAGGCGGTCACCGTCGAGCGGGACCTGGCCCGGTTCAAGCGCGGCGTCGACCAGCGCTGGGGTGAGCTGGTCTACGACGGGCTCTGGTTCTCGCCGCTGAAGCGCGCGCTGGACGCGTTCATCGACGACGCCCAGCGGCACGTCAGCGGCGAGGTGCGGCTGCGGCTGCACGGCGGCCGGGCCGTGGTGACCGGCCGGCGTTCCGAGGCGAGCCTGTACGACTTCGGCCTCGCCACGTACGACACCGGTGACACGTTCGACCAGTCGCTGGCGAAGGGTTTCGTGCAGTTGTGGGGCCTGCCCAGCCGGATGGCGGCGGCGCGGGACGCCCGGATGGGAGGAGTCTGATGGGGGGCACCACAATGGGTGGGGTGGACGACAAGAGCCTGACCGAGAACAGCGCCCCCGCCAACCGGACGAGCCTCTGGGGCGGCCGGTTCGCCGGCGGCCCCGCCGAGGCGCTCGCGCGGCTGTCGGTGAGTGTCCAGTTCGACTGGCGCCTCGCCCCGTACGACATCGCCGGTTCCCGCGCGCACGCCCGGGTCCTGGCCGGCGCCGGCCTGCTCGACCCGGACGAACTGGGCCGGATGCTTGCCGCGCTGGACGACCTGGAGGCGGCGTGCGCCTCCGGCGCGTTCCGCCCGACCGTCGACGACGAGGACGTGCACACCGCGCTGGAGCGTGGCCTGCTGGAGCGGCTGGGCAGCCTCGGCGGCAAGCTGCGCGCCGGCCGGTCCCGCAACGACCAGGTCGCCACCGACCTGCGGCTCTACCTGCGTGACCACGCCCGCGGGGTGGCGGCCCGGCTGGTCGAGCTGGCCGAGGCCCTCGTCGAGCAGGCGGAGCGGCACGTGGACACCGCCGCGCCGGGCATGACGCACCTGCAGCACGCCCAGCCGGTGACGTTCGGGCACTGGCTGCTGGCCCACGTGCAGCCGCTGCTGCGCGACCTGGAGCGGATGCGGGACTGGGACGAGCGGACCGCGATCAGCCCGCTCGGCGCGGGCGCGCTGGCCGGGTCGGGGCTGCCGCTGGACCCGGTGGCGGTCGCCAAGGAGCTGGGCTTCCGCACCTCGTTCGCCAACTCGATGGACGCGGTCGCGGACCGCGACTTCGTCGCCGAGTTCCTGTTCGTCACCGCGATGATCGGCGTGCACCTGTCCCGCCTCGGCGAGGAGGTGGTGCTCTGGACGTCGCAGGAGTTCGGCTGGGTCGAGCTGGACGACGCGTTCGCCACCGGCTCGTCGATCATGCCGCAGAAGAAGAACGCGGACATCGCCGAGCTGGCCCGGGGCAAGTCCGGCCGCCTGGTCGGCGGCCTGATGAGCGTGCTCACCATGCTCAAGGGCCTGCCCATGACGTACGACCGGGACATGCAGGAGGACAAGGAGCCGGCGTTCGACGCGGTCGACACGCTGGAGCTGCTGCTGCCCGCGCTGGCCGGGATGATCTCCACGATGACGGTCCGGGTGGACCGGCTGGTGGCGAGCGCCCCGTCGGGTTTCTCGCTCGCCACCGAGGTCGCCGACTGGCTGGTCCGGCGCAACGTGCCGTTCCGCGACGCGCACGAGATCACCGGCAAGCTGGTGGCGCTCTGCGCGGCCCGGGACTGCGCGCTGGACGAGGTGTCCGACGCCGACCTGGCCGCCGTCAGCGAGCACCTGGACCCTTCGGTGCGCGACGTGCTGTCGGTGCGTTCGGCGCTGGCCGCCCGCATCACGCCCGGCTCCACCGGGCCCGGCCCGGTCGCCGACCAGCTCGCCGCCGCGGCGGACAAGCTGACCGGCTGGCGGGAGTGGGCCGCCGAGCGGGTCGTCCCCCGCTGACCTGCGGCTGATCCGGGGGCAGGCACCCGCCTGCCCCCGGATCACACCGGTCAACCGGTGGGGCGCTCGCGTTTCGGCAGCTTCGCCACCACCGCGTCGTACGACCCGTCGACCGCCTCGACCAGCTCGTCGTCGGGGATGCCGCCGGAGAGCCGCAGCGTGTTCCAGCCCGACCGGCCGATGTAGGGGGAGGGGCGCGCGTCGGCCGGGAACCGGTGCAGCCACTCGTCGGCCACCTCCCGGGACGCCCCGCACTTCACCCCGACCCGCGCCTCACCCTCGGGCGAGCCGAGGAACGCGAAGATCCGGCTGCCCACCTTCACCACCTCGTCGCCCTCCCACGGCCGGTCGAGCCAGGCTCCCGGCTTGGCCAGGCAGTAGGCGAGCATCTCCTCGCGCGTCATCGCGTCCTCCCGTGCCGTCGTCCGGCGCAGTCTCGCCCGCGGCTGTGACAGTGCGCGCCGCCGGTCAGTCGCCGGTGCCGGTGCGGACGGTGAGCCGCTCGTAGCGCTGCCGGGCCGCCTGGGCGCTGCCCAGCCCCAGCCCGAAGGCGATCGCCTGCCAGGTCATGCCCCGGCCGCGGGCCACCTGGAGCAGCCCGGCCTCCAGTGCGTCCACCTCGGAGCGCACGTGCGGGATGAGCGTCAGCGCGGCCATCAGGTCGGCCTGGTCGACCGGCTCCTCACCCTCGTCCAGCTCGGCGCCCCCGGCGAGCGCCATCACCAGCGTGGCCGCCTCGTAGGCGTCGGGCACGTCGGGGTGGGCGTAGCGACGGCGGCGGGAGTTGGTGCCGGCGTGCCGCTCGGCGATCCGCAGCAGCGCCGCGTAGTTGCGGTGCGCCCGTGCCTGGGCAGCATCCGGAGCGGTGAACGGGTCGTTGTCCACGGTGACCATGTCGTCCATCCCACACCCAAGAATGGCCCGTTGTCAACACCCCGTTGAAAGCCCTTCGTGTAAAACACCGTGACCTCAACGCATGGTGAAGGGTCGGCGCGTCATGCCACCACAGACGCGCCGCGGGGTGTCCCGGGTTGCCCGGAACGGCCGATTCAGGCCGGCGAGTTCCGCACCGGGGCGGCCGGAGCGGGCCGGCGACGCGGGGTGTGCCGCCGGTAGACGCTCACGCTCGGCTCGTCCGCCAGCCAGAACCGCCACGGCAGGTCGTGCGCGGCGGCGACCCCGACACGCGGCCCGGCGACGATGTGCGCCGGGTCGACCGGGATCGCCGGTGGCGTCAGCAGCAGCGGGCCGCTGCCGTCGATAGCCGAGGTGCCGTTCGCGTCCCGCCCGATCCCGAGCGCGGTGACCAGCCGGGCCGGCCCGCGGGCCAGATCCCGGTCGGCGGCGCGCGGCCTGCGCTCGCGGGCGGTCTCGACGCCGCCGACCACCTCGCCCGCGCGCAGCAGCACCGCCGCCGCCTCGCCGTCGCGCCCGCAGACGATGTTCGCGCACCAGTGCATGCCGAACACGAAGTACACGTAGACGTGCCCGGCGGGCCCGAACATGACCTGGTTGCGCGGCGTCGGCCCGCGGTGGGCGTGCGACGCCGGGTCCTCGCCGGTGCCCGCGTACGCCTCCACCTCGGTGAGGCGTACGGTGACGCCGCCGGCCGACACGGTCCAGCCGAGCAGCGTCCGCGCGGTCTGCACAATCTGCGCGGCGGGCGCGGAGAGCCAGGGGTACGTCATCGCGGCAAGGGTAGTCGGTGGGAGGCGCGTGATCCGGGCCACGCCGGGGCGGGCGGCCACCGGAATAGTTGACTCGTCAAATATGTTGTGAGGAGCGATCCCGGGCCGACCGGTCCGGACCCCACGCGAGGAGCTGGTCATGCAGTTCGGAGTCTTCACCGTCGGTGACGTCACCCCCGACCCGACAAACGGGCGACTGCCGTCCGAGCGTGAGCGGATCAAGGCCATGACCGCCATCGCGCTCAAGGCCGAGGAGGTCGGCCTGGACGTCTTCGCCACCGGCGAGCACCACAACCCGCCGTTCGTGCCGTCGTCGCCGACCACCATGCTCGGCTGGATCGCCGCGCGCACCGAACGGCTGCTGCTGTCCACCGCGACCACGCTGATCACCACCAACGACCCGGTGAAGATCGCCGAGGACTACGCGATGCTGCAGCACCTCGCCGACGGCCGGGTGGACCTGATGATGGGGCGCGGCAACACCGGGCCCGTGTACCCGTGGTTCGGCCAGGACATCCGCAACGGCATCCCCCTGGCCATCGAGAACTACGACCTGCTGCGCCGGCTCTGGCGCGAGGACGTGGTCGACTGGAAGGGCCGGTTCCGTACGCCGCTGCAGGCGTTCACCTCGACCCCGCGCCCGCTCGACGGCGTGCCGCCGTTCGTCTGGCACGGCTCGATCCGCAGCCCGGAGATCGCCGAACAGGCCGCGTACTACGGCGACGGCTTCTTCGCCAACCACATCTTCTGGCCCAAGGAGCACACCCAGCGGATGGTCGGCCTCTACCGGGAGCGGTTCGCGCACTACGGCCACGGCTCACCCGACCAGGCCATCGTCGGCCTCGGCGGGCAGGTATTCATGCGCCGCAACTCCCAGGACGCGGTACGCGAGTTCCGCCCCTACTTCGACAACGCCCCGGTCTACGGGCACGGCCCGTCGCTGGAGGAGTTCACCCGCGAGACGCCGCTGACGGTGGGCAGCCCGCAGCAGGTCATCGACCGGACGCTGGGCTTCCGCGAGTACGTCGGCGACTACCAGCGGCAGCTCTTCCTGATCGACCACGCCGGCCTGCCGCTGAAGACGGTGCTGGAGCAGCTCGACCTGCTGGGCGAGGAGGTGGTACCGGTGCTGCGCAAGGAGTTCGACTCGCTGCGTCCCGCGCACGTGCCCGAGGCGCCCACCCACGCCGGCCTGCTGGCCGCCCGCGACGCCGCGCCGGCCGACGGGGAGCAGCGATGACCCGTCGTACCCTGGCGGTCGTCTCGGCCGGGCTCGCCCAGCCGTCGTCCACCCGCCTGCTCGCCGACCAGCTCGCCGCGGCCGCCCGCGACGAGCTGGCCGGCCGCGGCGCGACCGTGGAACTGCGCACCGTGGAGCTGCGCGAGCACGCCCACGACGTGGTGAACCACCTGCTCACCGGCTTCGCGCCGGCCGCGCTGCGACAGACACTCGACGCCGTGGCGGCCGCCGACGCGCTGATCGCGGTGACGCCGATCTTCAACGCGTCCTACAACGGGCTGTTCAAGTCGTTCTTCGACGTGATCGACCGGGACACGCTCGCGGGCAAGCCGGTGCTGATCGGGGCGACCGGCGGCACCGCCCGGCACTCCCTCGCGCTGGAGCACGCGGTCCGGCCGATGTTCACGTACCTGCGGGCGGCGACACTGCCCACTGCGGTGTTCGCCGCGCCGGAGGACTGGGCCGGTGACGACGGGGACAGCGCGTTGCGGTCCCGGATCCGCCGGGCCGCCGCCGAGCTGGCCGAGCAGGTGGACCGCCGCCCGCCCGCGACCGGCCCGGCCGACCCGTTCGCGCTCACCACCGACTTCGCCGACCTGCTCGCCGGCCGCGACCCGGCCTGACGCCGGGGGGCGGTGCGGCGCGGAGGCGACCGCTACCGAGCGTTACCGTCCCGGCGAAACCACGCCGGAAACTCGATATGACTGAGAGGCATATTTATGCCTCTCAGTCATATCGCTCGGAAGACATCTCTCGCGCCGGGCGGCCCGACGGACAGGGCCGGCGCGGGGCCGCCGCCCGCGAGGCGGCTCAGTCGTCGGCCGGCTCGGGCCGGTGGGCGACGAGCACCGGGCAGTGGGAGTGCTGCACCATTGCCTGGCTGACCGAGCCGAGCAGCAGCCCGACGAAGCCGCCCCGGCCCCGGGAGCCGACCACCACGAGCGCCGCCTCGCCGCTGGCCTCGACGAGCGCAGTCTCCGGCGAGGGGGAGGTGACGGACCGCTCCGTCACCCGCAGGCCCGGATGCGCCGACCGGACCCGCTCCGCTGCCTCGGCCAGCAGTCCCGCCGCCTCGGCCCGCTCGGCGGTGGAGGCCTCCGCCGCGACCTCGGGCGCCACCGCGCCGCGTTCCGGCGACCGGACGTGCATCAGCACCAGCTCCGCGTCGCGCCGCTCGGCCTCGTCGGCAGCCAGCTCGATCGCGTACGCGGCCGAGTCGGAGCCGTCCACGCCGACCAGCACCGGCCCGTCCACCGGAATCGGCTGCTCCTCCGGGCGGACGATCAGCACCGGGCAGTGCCCGTGCTGCGCGAGCTGCCCGCTGACCGAGCCGAGCAGCAGGCCGGCGAAACCGCCCACGCCCCGGCTGCCCACCACGACCAGCTCGGCGCGGCGGGACTCCTCGACCATCGTCGCGCCCGGACCGCCGGCCACCTGGCGCACCTGCACCCGCAGGCCCGGGTGCCGCTCGGTCAGGTCGGCGGCGACCGACTCGAGCATCTTCTCCGCCTCCGCGGTGGGCGCCGGCACCCCCAGGTCGTACGGGTTGAGCGGCACGCCGTAGCCGAGCGGGTGCAGGTAGCCGTGCACCAGCACCAGCGGCCGGGAACGTGCCACGGCGGTCGCGGCAGCCAGGTCGGCGGCGGCCAGGCTGGACGGCGATCCGTCCACTCCCACCACGACGGGTCGGTTCATCAGGTCTGTTCCCTCCGGTCGGCTCAGGCCATTGTGGCGGTCCCGGCGGCGCCGGGACCGCCGAACCGGGGTCAGCGTTCCCGGCCCCCGCGGTGCCGGACGACGGCCAGCGGGCTGTGGCAGTGGTGCAGCACGGCGTGGCTGACCGAGCCGAGCAGCAGCGAGCCGAGGCTACCCCGCCCGTGCGCGCCGACCACCGTCAGCTGCGCCCCGACGGACTCCTCGACCAGCACTCGGGCCGGCGTGGCGGCGGCGACCAGCTTCGGCCGCACCGTGACCTCCGGGTAGCGCTCGGTCCAGCCGGCGACCGCGTCGGCCAGCACCCGCTGCTCGTCGGCGCGCAACTGCTCCGGCTCGTACGCCAGCGGCAGGACGTCGCCGAACGCCTCGCGGTAGCTCACCGGCTGCGGGTACAGCCAGGTGTGCACCACCACCAGCTCGGCGTCGCGCGCCGCGGCCTCGGCGAACGCGAACCCGACCGCCTCGTCGGACAGCGCGGAGCCGTCCACGCCGACCACCACCGGGCCGTCGGCGCGGGCCTCGCCCCGGGCGACGAGAACCGGGCAGTCCGCGCGGGCGGAGAGCTGCACCGCCGCCGAGCCGACCAGGAGTTCGGCGAAGCCGCCCAGGCCACGGTGGCCCAGCACGAGCAGCGCGGCGTCGCGGCTCTCCCGCAGCAGCACCGCGACCGGCCCGCCGTCGACCACCGCGCCGGTCACCGCCAGCTCCGCGTCGACCTTGCGGGCCTCGTCCACCGCCTCCTCGACCAGCTTCTCGGCCTCCTGGCGCAGCTCGATGTCGGGCAGCACCGGGGCGACCATGCCCAGCGGCGTGCCGACCAGCGGCCACAGGAAGGCGTTCACCACCCGCAGCGGCCGGTGCCGCAGCACCGCCTCTCGTGCGGCCAGCCGTACCGCGTCCAGCGCGGACGGGGAGCCGTCCACGCCCACCACGACGGGGGCACCGGTCCTGTCGGTCATGACGTCCTCCTTCGGTTCCCCCTCAGCCTGCGCCGACGGCCCCCACCTGGGCAGAGTCGATCCGCCCGGCACGGCCGGGACCATCGGCCCCTACCGGCCGGGCCGTTCGCGAGGTGGAATGGGAACCAGTGCTCCCTCCTGTCGATCCTGGAGGCGCGATGACCCCGCTGGAAATGCTCCGCGTCCACCCCTTCCTGGCCGGGCTGCCCGACGAGTGGCTGCCCCGGCTCACCGGGTACGCCCGCCCGGTGGTCTGGCACCCCGGGCACCGGCTGTTCCGCGCCGGCGCGCCGGCCGACCGGTTCTGGCTCGTCCGCGGTGGCCAGGTGGCACTCGACTTCCCGGTGCCGGGCCGCGGCGACGTGGGCATCGAGACGATCGGCCCGGGCGGCGTGCTCGGCTGGTCCTGGCTGTTCCCGCCGTACCGCTGGCAGTTCGGCGCGGTCGCCACCCAGCGCAGCACCGCCGTGGAACTCGACGCCGACGGGGTACGCCAGCTGATGGAGTCCGACGACACGCTCGGCCGCCAGCTCACCAGCCGGTTCATGAGCGTGGTGGTGGACCGCCTCCAGGCGTCCCGGGTCCGGCTGCTGGACCTCTACGGCTACCCGACGGCCGCAGCCAGCTGAACCGGCGCGCGGTCAGGTGACGGTGAGACCCCGGGCGGCGAACTGACCGCGTACCCGGGTCAGCAGGTCGGCGTCCGGCGGCTCGGTGTCCGCCAGCGGGAACGTCAGCCCCAGCTCGGCGTACTTGTGCGCACCGAGCCGGTGGAACGGCAGCACCTCCACGCGCTGCAGCGTGGCCAGCCCGGCCGCGATGTCGGCCACCCGCTCCACCTCGTCGACCGCGTCGGTCAGGCCGGGCACCAGCACGTACCGGATCCACATCGGCGTACCCCGGTCGGCCAGCCGTTGCGCGAACCGCAACGTCGGCGCGAGCCGGCCGGTGCCGGTGACCCGGCGGTACGTCTGCGGGTTGCCCGCCTTCACGTCGAGCAGCACCAGGTCGGTGGCGTCCAGAAGCGTGTCGTCGGCGCGGACGCCGAGGAAGCCGGAGGTGTCCAGCGCGGTGTGCAGGCCCAGGTCGACGTGACAGCGCCGCAGCAGCTCCCGGGTGAACGCCGGTTGCAGCAGCGGCTCCCCGCCGCTCACCGTGACGCCGCCCCCGGCCACCTGGATGAACCGGCGGTACCGGCCGGCGAGCGCGACCATCTCGTCCACGCTGCGGCGGCGGCCGCTGCGGCCGTACCAGGTGTCCGGGCTGTGGCAGTAGCGGCAGCGCAGCGGGCAACCGGCCAGGAAGACCACGAACCGGGTGCCCGGCCCGTCCACCCCGACCGAGGTGTCCCAGGAGTGCACAGCGCCGGTGACGCACCCCGGCGCCGCCGCAGTCACCTGCGGCGGCGCGGGCGGGCGGCCGTTCACAGCGACCCGTGGAAGGTCCGCGACACCACGTCGCGCTGCTGCTCCGGCGTGAGCCGCACGAAGTTCACCGCGTACCCGGAGACCCGGACGGTGAGCTGCGGGTACCGCTCCGGGTGCGCCATCGCGTCCAGCAGCGTGGCCCGGTCCAGCACGTTGACGTTGAGGTGGAACCCGCCGGCGTCGGCGTAGCCGTCGAGCACCCCGGCCAGGTTCGCGATCCGCTCGTCGCGGGTGTGGCCCAGGCCGTCCGGCGTGACGGTGCCGGTCAGCGAGATGCCGTCGCGGGCCGCGTCGTACGGCAGCTTCGCCACCGACAGCGCGGACGCGACCAGGCCGTGCGTGTCCCGCCCGTTCATCGGGTTCGCCCCCGGCGCGAACGGCTCACCGGCGCGCCGCCCGTCCGGCGTGTTGCCGGTGTGCTTGCCGTACACCACGTTCGAGGTGATGGTGAGCACCGACATGGTCACCTCCGCGTCGCGGTACGTGCGCTGCCGGCGCAGCTTCTCCGCGAACGTCTCGACCAGCCACACCGCGATCTCGTCGGCCCGGTCGTCGTCGTTGCCGTACGTCGGGAACTCGCCCTCGACCGCGTAGTCGACCGCCAGCCCGGACTCGTCACGCAGCACCTTGACCCGGCCGTACCGGATGGCCGACAGGCTGTCCACGGCAACCGACAGGCCGGCGATGCCGGTGGCCATGAACCGGCGCACCGGGTGGTCGTGCAGCGCCATCTCCAGCCGCTCGTAGGCGTACCTGTCGTGCTGGTGGTGGATCACGTTCAGCGCGTCCACGTACGTCTGCGCCAGCCAGTCCAGCGTGCGGTCGTACGCGGCCAGCACCTCGTCGTAGTCGAGCGTCTCGCCGCCGACCGGCGCGGCCGGCGGGGCCACCTGCGCGCCGGACAGCTCGTCGCGGCCGCCGTTGATCGCGTACAGCAGCGCCTTCGCCAGGTTCGCCCGGGCGCCGAAGAACTGCATGTCCCGGCCGACCCGCATGGCCGACACGCAGCAGGCGATCGCGGTGTCGTCGTCGTACGCCGGGCGGATCAGCTCGTCGTTCTCGTACTGGATGGCGCTGGTGTCCAACGACACCTGGGCGCAGAACCGCTTGAACCCCTCGGGCAGCCGCGGCGACCAGAGCACCGTCAGGTTCGGCTCCGGCGCCGGGCCGAGGTTGTACAGCGTCTGCAGGTAGCGGAACGTGGTGCGGGTGACCAGCGGGCGGCCGTCCGCCCCCATCCCGCCGAGCGACTCGGTGACCCAGGTCGGGTCGCCGGAGAAGAGCTGGTCGTACTCGGGGGTGCGCAGGAAGCGGATGATCCGCAGCTTGATCACGAAGTCGTCGATCAGCTCCTGCGCGCCACTCTCGTCCAGCCGCCCCTCGGCGATGTCCCGCCGCAGGTAGGCGTCGAGGAACCCGGCGGTGCGGCCGAGCGACATGGCGGCGCCGTTCTGCTCCTTCGTGGCGGCCAGGTAGGCGAAGTAGAGCCACTGGATCGCCTGCGCGCCGGTGACGGCCGGGCGGGAGATGTCGAAGCCGTACGAGGCGGCCATCTCCTTCAGCTCGCCGAGCGCGCGGAGCTGCTCGGCCAGTTCCTCCCGGTCGCGGATCACGTCGTCGGTGCTGCGCCGGTCGTCCAGCGCCGCCTTGAGCGCGCGGCGCTCCTCGATCAGCCGGTCCACGCCGTACAGCGCCACCCGGCGGTAGTCGCCGATGATCCGCCCGCGTCCGTACGCGTCGGGCAGGCCGGTGATGATGTGCGAGCGCCGGGCCGCGAGCACCGTCTCCGGGTACGCGTCGAACACCGCGTCGTTGTGCGTGCGGCGGTACCGGGTGAAGATCTCGTGCACGCGCGGGTCCGGCTCACGCCCGTACGCGCGCAGCGCCGTCTCCACCATCCGCAGCCCGCCGGCCGGCATGATCGCCCGCCGCAGCGGCGCGTCGGTCTGCAACCCGACGATCAGCTCCCGCTCCCGGTCGATGTACCCGGGGGCGTGCGAGGTGATCGTCGACGGGGTGGCCGCGTCGACGTCGTACACGCCGCGGCGCCGCTCCTCGCCGAACATTTCCCGCAGCCGGTCCCACACGGCGAGCGTGCGCGGCGTCGGCCCGGTCAGGAACGAGGCGTCCTCGGTGTACGGCTCGTGGTTGTGGCGGACGAAGTCGGCCACGTCGACTGTCTCCTGCCACGCGCCGGCGTGGAATCCGCGCCAGGGGGCCAGGGGTTCGGTGGCGGTCATGTCGGTCCCTCTCCGGGGCGTCGGCGGCCCGGTCCCCGCGGGTGCGGGGACCGGGGGCGGGGGTCAGGGCTGGAGCACGAGCCGGGCGGCGACCCGGCCGGCGAGGACGTCGTCCACCGCGTCGTTGATGTCGTCCAGCTTGCGGGTCTCGTAGACGACCCGGGTGCGGCCGGCGGCGTGCAGCGCGAAGACCTCGGCCAGGTCGGCGCGGGTGCCGACGATCGAGCCGAGCACCCTGATGCCCTTGAGCACCGTCTCGAAGACGGGCAGGGTGATCGCGTTGTCGGCGGGCAGCGACACCAGCACCAGACGGCCGCCGCGGCGCAGCGAGCGGTGGGCCTGCTCGATCACCCGGGGACTGGCGGCCAGCACGATCGCCACGTCCACGCCGCCCAGCGCGGTGATCCGCTCGACCGGGTCGGTGGTGGCGGCGTCGACAGTGTGCGCGGCGCCCAGCGAGGTGGCCAGCTCCAGCTTCTCGGCGGTCACGTCCACCGCGACCGTCTCGGCGCCGAAGATCTGCGCGTACTGCTGGGCGAGGTGACCCAGACCGCCGATGCCGAAGATCGCGACCCGCTCGCCCGGCCGTACCCCGGCGACCTTGACGGCCTTGTACGTGGTGACGCCCGCGCAGGTCAGCGGCGCGGCCTCGAACGGGTCCACGCCGTCGGGCACGCGGACCGCGTAGCGGGCCGAGGCCACCGCGTACTCGGCGTGCGCGCCGTCGATGCTGTAACCGGTGTTGCGCTGCGACTCGCACAGCGTCTCCCAGCCGGTCACGCAGTACGCGCAGGTGCCGCAGGCCCAGCCGAGCCAGGGCAGCGCGACCCGGTCGCCGACGGCGTGCTCGGTGACGCCGGGGCCGACCTGCTCGACCAGGCCGACGCCCTCGTGACCGGGTACGAACGGCGGGGTGGGCTTCACCGGCCACTCGCCGCGGGCGGCGTGTATGTCGGTGTGGCAGAGTCCGCTGGCTTCGACGCGGACCAGGATCTCGCCCGGGCCGACCTCCGGCACGGGACGCTCGGTGATCTCCATCGGACGGTCGAACGCGGTGACGACACTGGCGCGCATCGGGGGCCTCCCTCGGTCTCGTTCTCACCCTCAGCGTCGTCGGTCCGGGCGCCGCCGGGCAGGGGCGCAGGACCGCGGTGACCCGGGACCAACGGCCCCTCCGCCGAGAGCCGACGGGAGAACGGCGGTACGGCCGCCGGTGACGTACCGGCGGCCGTACCCCTGGGTGGTCAGCTGTCGACGACCAGGCGGCGGGCCCGCAGCACGCGCGCCCACCAGGGCCTGTGGTCCGGGCGCAGCCGGGGCGCCGGCACGCCGCGCAGGCTGACCCAGCCGCCCGGCCCCATGGTGACGGTGCCGACCGACGGCGGACGGCGCCGCGACCACACCGCCACGGCGGCGGTGAGCGCGGCCACCGCGAACGCGCCGGTGGCCGCGGCGACGAGCTGGTCCGGTTCGACCACGCGCCGGTAGCGGACCCGGCCGCCGGCCGCGACGAACACGCCGACCGGGCGGCCGTCGCGGTGCACCGGCACCAGCGCGGCGTCCCCGGGCAGCTCCAGCACCGGGCCGACCGGCCCGGCCGGGATGGGAGCCGGCGACGCGGCCGACGGCGGCGCGGGCCGGGGGAGCGGCGTGACAGCCGGACCGGTCGGGTTGAAGATGGCGGTCATGACGCTGCCCTCCTAGCGGGAGTCGGACTTCTCGGTACGGGCCTCGACGGCGGCCCGGCCGGCGGCCAGCCGCGCCACCGGCACCCGGTACGGCGAGCAGGAGACGTAGTCGAGCCCGGCCGCGGCGAAGAACCCGATCGAGTCCGGGTCGCCGCCGTGCTCGCCGCACACCCCGACGGTCAGGTCCGGCCGGGCCGCCCGCCCCTCGGCTACGGCGAGGCGGACCAGCCGCCCCACGCCGGTGGCGTCGATGCTCTCGAACGGCGACACCGGGAAGATCCCCCGTTCCAGGTACGTGGAGAAGAACGCCCCCTCCACGTCGTCCCGGGAGAACGCCCAGGTCATCTGCGTCAGGTCGTTGGTGCCGAAGGAGAAGAAGCGCGCCTCGGCGGCGATGTCCCCGGCGGTCAGCGCCGCCCGGGGCGTCTCGATCATGGTGCCGATCGGGATCTCCGGCGCGCCCGGCACCCCGGCCAGGACCCGCCGCGCCTCGTCCGCCACCGCGGCGAGTTCCCGCACGTCGCCGACCAGCGGCACCATGATCTCCGGGCGCGGGTCACCGCCGGCCCGGACCCGCTGCGCGGCCGCCTCGGCCAGCGCCCGCACCTGCATCGCGAACAGACCCGGCACCACCAGCCCGAGCCGCACGCCGCGCAGCCCCAGCATCGGGTTCGTCTCGTGCATCCGCCGTACCGCCGTCAGCAGCACGCCGTCGTGGCCCGGTTCCTCGCCGCGCGCCTGTGCGCCCGCCACCCGGGCGGTCAGCTCGGCGAGCGGAGGCAGGAACTCGTGCAGCGGCGGGTCGAGCAGCCGCACCGTGACCGGAAGCCCGTCCATCGCGGTGAGCAGCCCGACGAAGTCGGCCCGCTGCAACGGCAGCAGCGCGTCCAGCGCCGCGCCGACCTCGGCCGGGCCGTCGGCCAGGATCAGCCGCTCGACCAGTTCCCGGCGCTCGCCGAGGAACATGTGCTCGGTGCGGCACAGACCGATCCCTTCGGCGCCCAGCTCACGGGCCCGGCGCGCGTCGTCCGGGGTGTCGGCGTTGGCGTGGACGCCGAGCGTGCGTACCGCGTCGGCGTGCCCGAGCAGCCGGTGCACGGCGGCGACCAGCGGGTCGGCCTCCGGCCGCAGCTCACCGGTCAGGTACCGGGCCACCGGGGACGGCTGCACCGGCACCTCGCCGCGCCAGATCCGCCCGCTGGTGCCGTCGATCGAGATCACCTCGCCGGCGCGCACCACCTGCTCGCCCACCGTGAACTCGCCGCGCTCCACGTCGATGGTCAGCGCCTCGGCCCCGCAGACGCAGGTCCGGCCCATGCCGCGGGCCACCACGGCGGCGTGCGACGTCTTCCCGCCGCGCGAGGTGAGCACCCCGACCGCGGCGATCATGCCGGGCAGGTCGTCCGGGTTGGTCTCCGGCCGGACCAGGATCACCGGCCCGGTGGACGCCGCCGCGGCGGCCGAGTCGAAGACCACCCGCCCGACCGCGGCGCCGGGGGAGGCGCCGACGCCGACGGCGAGCGGCTCGGGCGCGCCGGCGGCGTCGAAGGCCGGGAACATCAGCTGGGCGAGCTGCGCGCCGGTGACCCGGGTCAGCGCCTCGTCGGCGGTGATCAGCCCTTCCTCGGCCAGCTGCGCGGCGATCACGAACGCCGCCGCCGCGGTGCGCTTGCCGACCCGGGTCTGGAGCATCCACAGCTTCCCGCGTTCGATGGTGAACTCGACGTCGCACAGGTCGCGGTAGTGCCGCTCCAGCGTCGCCATGATCTCCCGCAGCCGGTGGAAGCTCACCGGGTCGAGGTTCGCCAGCTCGGTCAGCGGCACCGTGTTGCGGATGCCCGCCACCACGTCCTCGCCCTGCGCGTCGCTCAGGTAGTCGCCGTACACGCCGGGTGCGCCGGTGGCCGGGTCGCGGGTGAACGCCACCCCGGTGCCGGAGTCCGGGCCGAGGTTGCCGAACACCATCGCCATCACGTTGACGGCGGTGCCCAGGTCGTCCGGGATGCGCTCCTGCCGCCGGTAGATCCGGGCCCGCTCCGAGTGCCAGGACTCGAACACCGCGCGCACGGCCAGGAACAGCTGCTCGTGCGGGGCCTGCGGGAAGTCGTGCCCGACGTGCCGGGCGAAGATCTTCTTGTACGTGTCGACCAGGTCGCGCAGCTGCCCGGCGCCCGGCCCGCCCGGCCCGGCGGTGGCCCGCAGCGCGGCCAGCTCGTGCTCGAACTCGTCGCCCGGAATGCCGTGCACGGTGCGGCCGAACATCTGGATCAGCCGCCGGTACGAGTCCCACGCGAACCGCTCGTCGCCGGTGCGGGCGGCCAGCCCCGCCACGGTTGTGTCGTTGAGCCCGATGTCGAGGATCGTCTCCATCATCCCCGGCATCGAGTACCGCCCGCCGGAGCGCACCGCCAGCAGCAGCGGGTCATGCGGGTCACCCAGCCACCGGTCCAGCCGCGCCTCCACCTCCCGCAGGTGCGCGTTTATCTCCTCGTACAGCCCGGCCGGCGGCGCCCCGGTGGCCAGGTAAGCCCGGCACGCGTCGGTGGTGACGGTGAACCCGGGCGGCACCGGCAACCCGAGCCGGGTCATCTCGGCGAGGTTGGCGCCCTTGCCGCCGAGCAGGTCGGCCTGGCTGCGGTCACCCTCGATGAAGTCGTAGACGTACTTCGACATGGTCCGGCCTCCTCGACTGCGTCGTTGCACCTCCTTGGTAACCGGGCCGGCCGGCCGTGCGGCAGGGCCGGACGGGACACACACCGGGCCGGAGGTCCCGACCGTGTCGGAGGGGGCCCGTATCGTTCCGGCCGTGACAAACGAGGTGCTGCTCCGCCCGGTGCGCGACGACGACCTGCCCGCCTTCTTCGCCCACGAGCAGGACCCGCAGGCGAACTGGATGGCCGCGTTCGGCCCGAAGGATCCGTCCGACCGGGCCGCGTTCGAGGCGCACTGGGCGCGCATCCGCGCCGACGCGCGCATCGTGAACCGCGCGGTCACCGTCGACGGCCGGCTGGTCGGGCGGGTGGCGGCGTTCCCGGTCGGCGAGCAGACCGAGGTCAGCTACTGGATCGACGCGGCGTACTGGGGGCGCGGCCACGCCACCGCGGCGCTGCGCGCGCTGCTGCGCGAGGTGCCGCACCGGCCGCTGCACGCCCGCGCCGCGAAGGACAACGCCGCCTCGCTCGCGGTGCTGCGCAAGTGCGGCTTCGTCGTGGTCGGCGAGGACTCCGGGTACGCCCCGGCGCGCGGCGCCGAGGTCGAGGAGTACGTGCTGGAGCTGCCCGCCGAGGGGCCTGACCAGGCAGACCGCTAGTCTCCCCGGGTGAACTGGCTGGAACTCGTCGGCTGGGCCGGCTCCGCGCTGCTGGTCTGGTCCCTGCTGCAGACCCGGATCCTGCGGCTGCGCGCGCTCAACCTGGTCGGCTGCCTCATCCTGATCGGCTACAACACCGCAGTGCAGGTGTGGCCGATGGTGGGGCTGAACGTGGTGCTCGCCGTGATCAACGTCTGGTACCTGCGCAAGCTGCTGGCCACCCGGCACGACGAGCAGACCTACCAGGTGGTCGAGGTGGGCACCGGCGACGCCTTCCTGGCGCACACGCTGCGGGTGCACGCCGCCGACATCGCCCGCTTCAACCCGGGCTTCCGCTGGGACGCCGACGCCGACGACCGCTCGGCGTTCCTGGTGGTACGCGCCGACGAGGTGGTCGGCGTGATGCTCTCGCACGCCGAACCGGGCGGCGTGGCCCAGATCGACCTGGACTACGTGACCCCGCCGTTCCGGGACTTCACCCCGGGCGAGTTCGTCTACCGGCGCAGCCGGCTGTTCACCGACCGGGGCTTCCGCCGCGTGGTCAGCCCGCCCGGCATGGTCGCCCCCTACTACCACCGGCTCGGATTCCGGCCCGAGGGCGGCGCGTACGTGCTCGACCTGCCCGTACCGGCCTGAGCCCCGGCCCCCGGCGGGTGACACCGGGGCCGGTCATGATTCAGCGGCGGGCCCGCGGGGCACAGAGGGGCCACGCCGACCGGATCTGCCGGCCGGCGGGTCGGCCGTCGGCCGGCCCGGATCGGGTCGAGGGAGATAACCGGTCGTGCAGAGCTACTGGAGCCAGCTGGCCCTGGTCGGTGTGCTGGTGATCCTCAACGCGGCGTTCGCCGGCAGCGAGATGGCCCTGGTGTCCCTGCGGGACAGCCAGGTGCAGCGGCTGGAGCGCAGCGGCCGGGGCGGACGGACACTGGCCCGCCTGGCGAAGGATCCGAACCGGTTCCTGGCCACGATCCAGATCGGCATCACGCTCGCCGGGTTCCTCGCGTCCGCCGCCGCCGCGGTCTCGCTGGCCCGGCCGCTGGTGCCGCTGCTCAGCGTGTTCGGCAACGCCGCCGAGACCGTCGCCATCGTCGCGGTGACGCTGGTGCTCACGTTCGTCACGCTGGTCTTCGGCGAGCTGGCCCCGAAGCGGATCGCGATGCAGTCGGCCGAGCGGTGGGCGCTGCTGGTGGCCCGCCCGCTGGACCTGCTCTCCAGCATCACCCGGCCCGCCGTCTGGCTGCTGGGCGCCACCACCGACCTGGTGGTACGCCTGTTCGGCCTGGACCCGAAGGCCGAGCCGGACGAGATCGGCCCGGACGAGCTGCGCGACATCGTGGCCGGCAACCACGGCTTCACCAAGGAACAGCGCACGATCATCGCCGGTGCGGTGGAGATCGCGGACCGGCAGTTGCGGGCTGTGCTCGTACCCCGGTTGCAGGTCTTCACGCTCGACAGCGGCACCACCGCCGAGGCCGCGCGGCTGGTCCTGGCGGCGACCGGCCACTCCCGGGCGCCGGTGGTCCGCCACGGCGGCCTGGACGACGCGGTCGGCGTCATCCACCTGCGTGACCTGGTCGGCGTCTCCGACGACCGGCCGGTCGACGAGATCGCCCGCCCGCCGATGCTGCTGCCCGACTCGCTGCCGGTGGTCGACGCGCTGCGCCAGTTCAAGGCCGAACGCCAGCACATCGCGCTCGTGGTCGACGAGCGCGGCGCGGTCGACGGGATCGTCACGCTGGAGGACATCCTCGAGGAGATCGTCGGCGAGATCTACGACGAGACCGACCGCGACCTGCGTTCCGTGCGCACCGAGCCGGACGGCACGCTGGTGCTGCCCGGCACGTTCCCGGTGCACGACCTGACCGACCTGGGCGTGGAGCTGCCGAACCGGCCGGCGGGCGACTACACCACCGTCGCCGGGCTGGTGCTGATCTGCCTCGGGCACATTCCGACGGTGGCGGGGGAGCAGGTCACCGTCGACGGCTGGGAGCTGGCGGTGGCCGACGTCGACCAGCGGGCCATCACCGAGGTGCGGGTCCGCCGGCGCGGCCGCGGCGACGACTCCCCGGACGACGACGCCGCGGACGACGCCGGCGAGCCGGCCGACGCCCCGGAACTCGACGAAGCGCGCCGCTGACGGACGGCGTCCGGCAACTCGGGCCTCAGCGGCGTCCGGCCGGCGGGCCGAACGGGAAGCCGGGCACCGGCGGAAGCAGTTGCACCGCGTCCGCCGGCACCTGGTGGGTGCTGCGCCCGACCAGCCGGGCGATCATCCGCAGCAGCCACGGTCCGGACGGGTGCAGCTCCGGGCCGATCAGGCGGCTGATCACCCGGGTCCACCAGTGCCCGGCGACGATCACGTCGGTGATCCGCAGCCGGTCCGGCGGCCACCCGCCGCGCACCACCACGTCCACCACCCGGCCCAGCCGCCGCCCGTGCAGGTCGTAGGCGGTACGGCCGAGCAGCTCACCCGCTCGCACGGCCGGACCCCGGAATGTGCTCGATCAGGTGCCGGCGCAGCCACGCCTCCACCGGCGACGGCGGCAGGTCCGCCGCCCGGCAGCGCAGCCGCACCGCGCTGTCCACGTGGGCGACCTGCGACAGCGGTACGCGCAACGGCGGCACCGGCGGGTCGTCGGTGAACCGGTCCGCCACCGCCACCAGCAGCCGACCGACCCGCCCGCCGATCCGCTCCCCGAGCGCGCCCTGCCCGGTGAGCAGGCTGTCCACGTACGGGAAGCCCTCGTCGTCGACGGCGAACGCGATGTCGTCGACCCGCCCGACCAGCCGCCCGTCCACGTCGACGATCTGCCGGTCGAGCAGCCGCTTGGCCAGCTGAACCCTCATGGACCCATCCCCGTCATGATCGCCAGTGGGATCGCGGCCACCGACGCCGCGACGATGAGCAGCAGGAACACCGCGCCGAGCAGGTTCATCCAGCGCCCGTTGACCCGGTCGCCGAGATACCCCCTGTCGTTCGCGACCACCAGGATCGGCAGGTACGTCAGCGGCAGCACCACAGCGCTCAGCACCAGCATGTACTCGGTCAGCCGCACCGGGTCCACGGTCGTCATCAGCATCACCACGCCGAGCAGCAGACCGACCAGCAGGACGCTGTGGAACCGGGCCGCCTCCCGGGGGCGGACCCGCTTGCCCCACTGCCAGCCGAAGTACTGCGCCGCCGCGTACGCCGCCGACAGGCCCGTCTCCAGCGCCGCGCCGAACGTCACCGCGAAGAACGCCAGCACGGCGGTGGCCAGGCCGGCGCCACCGAGCGCCGTGGCCACCGGCCGCGCCACCTCGTCGAGCGTACTGAGCGACACCCCGGACGGGTGGTAGGCCACCGTCGCCACGGCCACCAGCGACAACGCCAGGAACCCGCCCACCGGAAAGCCGATCAGCACGTTCGACCGGGCCCGCGCCAGGTCCGCCGCGCTCCAGCGCTCCTCGACGCCGCCGGAGGAGAAGAAGAACACCTCGTACGGGCTCACCGTCGAGGCGAACAGCGCCACCGCCACGAACCAGTACAGCGGCCAGCCGTGCCCGGCCGCGCTGATCTGCCACGCGCCCTGCCCGAGTTCCGGCCAGTCGGTCGGCAGCGCCACCAGCGCGACCGCGAACACCAGCAGCGCCAGCCCGGCGAGGCCGAAGATCCGCTCCATCAGCTCGAAGCGCAGCCGCCACAGCACCAGCCAGACGGCCAGCGCGGCGAGCGGCACCCAGAACAGGTGACTCACCCGGGTGGCCAGTTGCAGCGCCAGCGCCACCCCGCCCAGCTCCGCGGCGAGCGTGACCACCGTGACCAGCCACGACGCGACCAGGTTGAGCAGCGCCACACGCGGCCCGAGCCGCTCCCGGACCAGGTCGAAGACCGCCCGCCCGCTCACCGCCGCGATCCGGCCGGCCATCTCCGCGTACGCGCAGATGCCGACCACGCCGGCCAGCAGCACCCAGGTGTGGGCCATGCCGAACAGCGCGCCGGCCTGACTGGCCGCCACCAGGTCACCGATGTCGACGAAGCCGCCGACGGCCGACAGCACGCCGAGCGTGGCGGCGAACAGCTTCCTCACGTCGGTTCGGGAGCGGACGATCTCACCGAGGCGACGATATCGGCGTCAGTGCCCGGTTTCGGGCGAATGCGTCAGGAGGCGGTCAGGTTTTGCAGGCGCACCTGGCCGCGGGCCACCAGCCGGCCGTCCGCGTCGGTGATCTCCACGAGCCAGAGCTGCTGGCTGCGGCCCCGGTGCACGGGCGTGCCGACGGCGGTCAGCTCGCCGTCGCGCACCGCGCGCAGGAAGTCGGTCTGGTTCGACACCCCGACCACGTTGCCCTTGTCGCCCAGCCAGAGCGCGCCGCCGATGCTGGCCGCCGTCTCGACCACCGAGCAGTAGACGCCACCGTGCTGGATCCCGTACGGCTGGTGCAGCTCCGGGCGCACCTTCCACCGGATCACCACCCGGTCCCCGCTGACCTCGTCGAACGTCAGGCCCAGCAGGGCCACGAAGCCACCGGTCAGGTTCGGCATGTCCACCGCGGTTCCTCCTCGCGTTCGACGGCGCCGCCAGCCTAGTCGGCCGCACCTCGGCAAACCCGGTACGGCCCGGGTCCGGTAATGGGGGAGAATCGGTGACCGTGACCGACAGCAACCTCCCGCAGGGGCGGGACTCCCTGACCGACGACCTGCTGTGGCGGGGCCTGATCCAGGACTCGACCGGCCTCGACGAGCTGCGCGACCTGCTCGGAGCCGGGCAGGCCACGTTCTATGTGGGCTTCGATCCGACCGCCCCGAGCCTGCACGTCGGCCACCTCATGCAGGTCCTCACCGCGCGCCGGCTCCAGCTCGCCGGGCACCGGCCGCTGCTGCTGGTCGGCGGCGCCACCGGCCAGATCGGTGACCCGAAGGAGAGCGCCGAGCGGACGCTCAACTCGCCCGACGTGGTCGCCGGCTGGGTGGAACGCATCCGCGAGCAGCTCTCGCCGTTCGTCACGTACACCGGGGAGAACGCGGCGCAACTGGTCAACAACCTGGACTGGACCGGCGAGATGTCGGTGGTGGAGTTCCTCCGCGACGTCGGCAAGCACTTCCCGGTGAACAAGATGCTCGCCCGTGAGGTGGTCAGGGCGCGCCTGGAGACGGGCATCAGCTTCACCGAGTTCAGCTACCAGCTGCTGCAGGCCAACGACTTCTTCGAGCTGCACCGCCGGCACGGCTGCCAGCTCCAGTACGGCGGCTCCGACCAGTGGGGCAACATCACCGCAGGGGTGGACTACGTTCGCCGGCGCGGCGCCGGGCCGGTGCAGGCGTTCACCACCCCGCTGGTGACGAAGTCCGACGGCACCAAGTTCGGCAAGAGCGAGTCCGGCGCGATCTGGCTCGACCCGCAGATGACCAGCCCGTACGCGTTCTACCAGTTCTGGGTCAACGCCGACGATCGGGACGTCAGCCGCTACCTGCGGTACTTCAGCTTCCGCTCCCGTGAGGAGCTGGAGGAGCTGGAGAAGGCGACCGCGGAACGCCCGCAGGCGCGCCTGGCCCAGCGGGCGCTCGCCGAGGAGCTGACCACGCTGGTGCACGGCGAGCGGGAGACGGCCCAGGCGGTCGCGGCGAGCCAGGCGCTGTTCGGACGGGGCTCGCTCGACGAGCTGGCTCCGGAGACGCTGCGCGCCGCGCTGACCGAGGCCGGCCTGGTGGGCCTCGACGCGCTGCCGGACGTCGCCGGCCTGCTCAAGGAGTCCGGCCTGGTGCCGAGCATGAAGGAGGCCCGCCGGGTGATCGCCGAGGGTGGCGCGTACGTGAACAACACCCGGATCTCCGAGGTGGACGCCACCGTGTCGGCGGACGACCTGCTGCACGGCCGGTACCTCGTGCTGCGCCGGGGCAAGCGCTCGTTCGCCGGTGTCGAGCTGCGCGGATAGTCCGTTGTCGACAATGTGACGCGGGACGCGCCCAGCGGATTTGACGATCACTCCGCTGGGCGCGTAACTTTCTCTCTGCCAGCGCGGAACGGACGAAACAGGGCGAAAGACCTGGAAGGCCGGAGCGCAGGACCTGAGAACCGGGTGGTGCCCCGGATTCGCCGGGAGGCGGATTTGGCGAGGCGGAACCGACCGGGTAAGGTTATCGGCCGGCAGGGAAACGGACGAGCCAGCGGGAAACCGTGGGCGGCCGGCCTGCCGAATTCCTCGGAACGACCGACGGAAGTCGGTTGAATCGGGGTGCCCGGTAAAAGGGTGATGCACGACAAACTGGTTGACACCGGTTTGACACGGCAGAAACCACCGGGTAACGTAGTAAAAGTGCCCGGCGCGAGAGCGGCGGGTGGTTGAACGAAATGCCCCGGCTGGGGGTTCTGCTGATGCGGGGCCTGGTGGTTGGTGTGTGGTTGTTCTTTGAGAACTCAACAGGGTGCTTGTAAAGCCAGTGCCAATTGTTTTATACCCCGGACTGGTGGCTGTTCTTTGGAATGGTTGCTGGTTGGGATTCCTTTGGCAACACTTTTGTTGCC
>NZ_LYXF01000010.1:0-141896 GCF_001709195.1 Micromonospora sp. II
TCCTTGAGGGTGAGGTCGCCGCCGTCGCGGACGCGGAAGATGCGGAAGGTGTCTTCGGCGTCGCGCTTGATGGTGGAGCCGTTGCCCTTGATGGTGACGTCCTGCTTGATCTCGGGCAGGGCGGAGCCGAACTTGCGGTCCTTGACGCCGAGTTCGTAGGTGCAGTTCTCGGCGAGCTTGAGGGTGCCGCCGTGGTCGCGGTTGGCGAGTTCGAGGGCGTCGATCAGGGCGTCGTCGTCGCAGGCGACCTCGCGGGTCTTGCCGTGGTCGTCCTTGCCGTCCTTGCCCCAGTCGCCCTTGTCCGGGCCCCACTCGCCGCGGTCGCGGCCTTCCTGGCCACGGTCCTTGCCGTCCTTGTCGTACCCGCCGTCGGAGTCGTTGCCGGTGTTCTGGGGAGCGGCGGCGTGGTTGTCCGCCACCGGCTCGGTGCCGGACTTGTCGTCGCGGGCGGCGAGACCGCCCAGCGCCGCCAGCCCGACGACGCCGGTCAGCCCGGCCACGCCGGTGGCGACCCAGAGCGCCCGCCGCTTGCTCGTCCGCGGGGCAGGCGCCATCGGCGCTCCACCGTCGGGTGTCGTTACATCGTTCGACATGAGATGAGAGCCCTTTCGGTTCTTCCCAAACGGGTCGCACCGCCCCAGGCCGGGCGACCAGCTACAAACCGGTTGTAGCCTCTGATCAGCACCGTATGAGAAGGTTCCTCGCGAGGAAGACGTATCCGAAAAAAGCCCGCATTCCTCCCACGATCGGCGGTCGGTGACCAACCACGTGAGCGGACCGCAACTCCCCCCAGACGGCGGCGGGCCCCACCACCTGCCGTGAAGGCGCGGTGGTGGGGCCCGCCGGAAGATCGCGGCCCGCAGGACTCAGCCGGGCAGGCGGGGGCCCGCCTCACGCTGCTCGGCCAGCCAGGTCTCCACCTCGTCGGAGCGCCGCGGCAGACCGGCCGACAGGTTCACCGGACCGTCCGCGGTGACCAGGATGTCGTCCTCGATCCGCACGCCGATGCCCCGCAGCTCCTCGGGGACCATCTCGTCCTCCGGCTGGAAGTAGAGCCCCGGCTCGACGGTCAGCACGTACCCCTCGCCGAGCGGTCCCTCCCGGTAGTTCTCCTTGCGCGCGTTGGCGCAGTCGTGCACGTCGATGCCGAGCATGTGGCTGGTGCCGTGCAGCGTCCACCGCCGGTAGACCGTGGAGGCCGGGTCCATCGCCTCGTCCACGCTCACCGGCAGCAGCCCGAGATCCTTCAGCGCCTCGGCCAGCACCCGCATCGAGGCCAGGTGCACGTCCCGGAACGCCACGCCCGGCCGGCACATCTCGATGCCGGCCTGCTGGGCGGCGTAAACGGCGTCGTAGACCTGGCGCTGCAACGGCGTGAACCGGCCGTCGACCGGCAGCACCCGGGTGACGTCGGCGGTGTAGAGGTTGCGGTTCTCCACGCCCATGTCCATCAGCAGCAGGTCACCCGGACGGGTGGCGCCGTGGTTGTGCACCCAGTGCAGGACAGTGGCGTGCTCGCCGGCCCCGACGATCGAGCCGTACCCGACGTCGTTGCCGTCGTGCCGGGCGCGCAGCGCGAAGACGCCCTCCAGCAGCCGCTCGGAGACGCCGCGGTCGGCCGGCAGCGCCCGTGCCACGTCCTCGAAGCCGCGCACCGTGGCGTCGCACGCCTCCTGGAGCTGCGCGATCTCCCACTCGTCCTTGACCAGCTTCAGCTCGGCGATCGCGATGGCCAGCTCCCGGTCGCGGCCGGGCTGACCGTCGGCGCGCGCGCCGTCGTACTGACGCACCGCCGCGTCCACCCGGGCGTCGAAACCGCGCAGCACCCGGGTACGCCCCGGCGCCAGCTCGGCCAGCGTCGCGTCCAGCTCGCTCAGGTCGGCCGTCGGCAGGCCCAGCTCGGTGGACTTCTCCCGCAGCGTCGGCCGGCGGCCCACCCACAGCTCACCGTGCCGGCTGCGGAAGAACTCGTCGGTCACCCGCGACGACCGGGGCCGCATGAACAGCGTGGACTCGCCACCCGGGCGCAGCACGAGGACGCTGTCCGGCTCCAGGTCGCCGGTCAGGTACGCGAAGTCGCTGCCCGGACGGAACCGGTGCTCGGTGTCGTTGGCGCGTACCTTCTCGTTGCCCGTGGGGATGACCAGCGTCTCGCCCGGGAAGGCCTCGGCCAGCGCGGCCCGCCGCTTGGCGTGGTTGGGCGCCTCCGGGCGCGGGGCGACCGGCAGTTCGGTGTCCCGCCAGCCCTGGCGCATGAACGACAGGAACGCCTCCGGGAAGTCCGGGTCGTGCGACTCCGTACCGTCCGCCGGTTTGCCCTGTCGCGTCCGCTCCTCGGCCATGATCCGTCCCTCCCTGAGCCTCGTCGCTGGTCCAGACGGTACCGCGCGCACGACAGCGGGAGGTGCCTGCGGTGCCGCGACGGAGGCTTCCGGCGCGTGGAAAGATGGCGGCCATGTGCGGACTCCTGGCCTTCTTCAGCGCGCGCGGCGACGCCGCCGCCCACCGCGACAACATCGCCGGCGCACTGGAGTGCCTGCACCACCGTGGCCCGGACGAGACCGGGGTCGAGGTGGTCGGCGACGCCTCCGGCCGGTACGCGGACGGTGTGTTCGCGCACAAGCGCCTGGCGATCATCGACGTGGCGCTGAGCCACGAGCCCCTGCCGTACGCGGGCGGGCGGTACCTGCTCACCTTCAACGGCGAGATCTACAACTACATCGAGCTGCGCGAGGAGCTGATCCGCGACTACGGCGCCCAGTTCGCCACCAACGGCGACGGCGAGGTGATCGTCGCCGGCTACCACTACTGGGGTGAGCAGGTGCTCACCAAGCTGCGCGGCATGTTCGCGTTCGTCATCTGGGACCGGCAGGAGCGGCGGGCCTTCGGCGCCCGGGACTACTTCGGCATCAAGCCGCTGCACTACCTGGAGACCCAGGACGGCCTCTACCTCGCGTCGGAGAAGAAGGCGCTGCTGCCGTTCGCGCACTCGGCGTACCAGGGCGACGCGGGCATCGACACCGCCAACCTGAGCCACTACCTGACGCTGCAGTACGTGCCGGAGCCGGGCACGCTGCACAAGGGGATCAGCCGGATCGGCTCGGGGGAGTACCTGACCTGGACCCCTGGTGGCCGGATCGAGGTGCGCCGCTGGTACCGCCCGGTGTTCCGGCCGGCCCCGGTCTCCGACGAGCAGCGGCTCTACCACGACATCCGGGAGACGCTGCGGGAGAGCGTCCGGATGCACATGCGCTCGGACGTGCCGGTCGGCTCGTTCCTGTCCAGCGGCATCGACTCCACCGCCGTGGTGGCGCTGGCCCGCGAGTTCAACCCGAACATCCTCACCTTCACCGTCGGCTACGACGTGCCCGGCTACTCCGAGATCGACGTGGCCCAGGACTCGGCCCGGCACCTCGACGTGACCACCATCCCGACCAAGATCGGGCCGCAGGACATGATCGACGCGCTGCCGAAGATCGTCTGGCACCTGGACGACCCGGTCGCCGACCCGGCGCTGGTGCCGCTGTACTTCGTGGCGAAGAAGGCCGCCGAGCACGTCACGGTGGTGCTCTCCGGCGAGGGCGCGGACGAGTTCTTCGGCGGCTACACGATCTACCGGGAGCCGCTGTCGCTCAACTCGGTGAACAGCCTGCCCGACGGCGTGCAGAAGGGCCTGCGCGCGGTGTCCAAGGCGATCCCGCAGGGGGTCAAGGGCAAGAGCTTCCTGGAGCGCGGCACCACCCCGATCGAGCAGCGCTACTACGGCAACGCCCGGATGTTCACCGAGGAGGAGAAGCAGCACCTGCTGCGCCGCTACGACCCCTCGGTGCGCTACACCGACGTGACCGCCCCGATCTACGCCGAGTGCACCGAGCTGGACGACGTCACCAAGATGCAGTACGTCGACCTCTACACCTGGCTGCGCGGCGACATCCTGGTCAAGGCCGACCGGATCTCGATGGCGCACTCACTGGAGGTGCGGGTGCCGTTCCTGGACCGGGAGGTGTTCAACGTCGCCGCCGGCATCCCGGTCGACCTGAAGCTGCCGCCCCGCTCCGAGGCCACCAAGTACGCGATGCGCCAGGCGCTGCAGGGCGTCGTGCCGCCGGCCATCGTCAACCGCAAGAAGCTGGGCTTCCCGACCCCGACCCGGGTCTGGCTGCGCGGCGAGATGTACGAGTGGGCGCGGCACGTGCTGTCCACCTCGGGCGCGGGCGACCTGATCGACCTGTCGTACGCGATGCGCCTGCTGGAGGAGCACAAGCGGGAGGAGGCGGACCACTCCCGCAAGGTGTGGACCGTGCTGATCTTCTGCATCTGGCACGCCATCTTCGTGGCCAAGACGCTCGACCCGGGCATCCAGCGCAACCAGTCCGCGCTGCTCACCAAGCCGGTCGTCGGCAGCATGGTCCGCTGACCCGAGCGTGACGAGGAAGGGCCCCCGGGGTGTTCCCCGAGGGCCCTTCCCGTTACGGGGTCACCTGCCGGTGCAGGTGACCGTCGGCAGGGTGTTGGTGCCGGAGAAGTTCGCGGTGAAGCCGAACGTGGTGGTGCCCTCCGGCGGGACGCTGCCGTTGTAGGCGGCGTTGGAGACGCTCACCGACGCCCCGCTGCCGCTCAACGTGCCGTTCCACACCTGGTTGATGGTCTGGCCGCTGGGCCAGGTCCAGTTCGCGGTCCACCCGGAGTACGTCCGGGTGCTGTGGTTCATGATCGTCACTTCGCCCTGGAAGCCGCCACCCCAGGCGGTGACCACCTTGTACACCGCCATGCAGGAGCCGGCCGGCATGGTCGGGCTGGTCGTCACCGGCGGAGGCGAGGTCGGCGGCGCGGTCGTCGGGGGCGCGGTGGTCGGCGGCGCGGTGGTCGGGGGCGCGGTCGTCGGGGGGTTGCTGCCGCCCGAGCCGATCCCGGTCACCTCGCCGTTACCGCCGTCGAACGTCACGTCCGAGCAGCCGAAGAAGTTCTCCTGGCTGTCCGAGCGGACCCAGCGCGAGTAGATGATGTGCCGGCCGCTCTTGTTCGACGGCAGGTTGCCGGTGAAGTAGTAGTGACCGTCGTTGGTGCCGACCGCGCCGCGCTGCGGCGGGTTGGTCACCTGCAGGAACGGCTGCTCCTCCAGGTCGCTCCAGGCCAGCGGCCGGTTCGGGCTCCAGCTGTCCTTGGTCACGTAGAAGTAGAACGTGCCCGGGTGGTGGGCCCAGTTGCTGTACCGGAACTCCATCGACCGGCCCGCCGTCAGGTGGGTGATCGGCCAGTCGTTGCGCGCCGCGTCGTACCCGCTGAAGCCGGGGTTGCCGCCGCTGCACAGCTTGCCGTCGGGGATGAACCCGACGGTCCGCCCGCCGGCGTCGGAGCGCAGCACGCTGAACCAGTTGTACAGCGAGTTCGCGCCGCTCTCGGCCACCGCCGACGAGCAGGCGGGGTTGTTCGGCCGGATCTCACCGGTCCCGGTGAGGCCGTCCTTCCAGCACAGGTAGGTGCGGGCGCCCGGCGTCATGGCCGCGCCGTGCGCGGCCGCCGGTCCGGAGTTGGTGACCAGGGCGAACGCGCCCAGGGTCAGGGTGGCGGCCGCGGTGAGCAACGCGGCCGTACGGGATCGGGATCGGTGCACGGGGATCTCCTGACTCGCGGAGCGTGGCCCGGTTCGGCCCGCCCCGCTGCGACGAGCGGATGCGACGATCGCGGTGCCCGCGCCCGGTCGGAGTGCGGCCGTGGCCGTCGACGGGCGCGCACCGTCTGCGGTCCGTTGCCCAACGGACCGTGGATGCCCTCGCGTCGGATCGACCCGGCGGCCGGTGACGCGGCAGCCCCCGCGTCGTCACCCGGCACCGCCATCCCACCACGTCCGGGCGCGGCCCGCAATAGGCGCCGTTCGATGCCAGGGTCCCGGCGCGCGGTGGCGCCGGTATGAGCCAGGATCGGGGTAGGACGACGAGGGGAGCCAGGATGGGGTACGCGGTGGTGCTCGGCGAGGCGCTGGTGGACCTGCTCGACGCCGAGCGCGACGGAGAGCCCGTCTACCGGCAGGCGATCGGCGGGGGACCGCTCAACGTGGCGGTGGCGACCGCTCGGCTCGGCGGAGACGCGCGGTTCGTCGGGTCGCTCGGCGACGACGCGCTGGCCGGACGGATCCGCGCCTTCCTCACCGACGCCGGTGTGGACGTGAGCGGGACGGTGACCGTGCCGGCCCCGACCGCGCTCGCGGTGGCCACCTTCGCCGGCCCCGAGCCGGACTTCCGCTTCTACGGCGAGCCCCGCTCGTACGCGCTGCTCGGCCCGGACGACCTGGACGTGGCGCTGGTCGAGGGCGCGGACGTGCTCTACTGCGGCTCGATCGTGCTGCTCGACCCGCCGGTGCTCGCCGCCGCCCGGCGCGCCTGGTCGATCGCGGGCGCGCTGCGGGTGTTCGACCCGAACGTGCGGCCCCGGCTGCTCACCGCCCCGGACGCGCTGGACGGGCTGCGCGCGGTGGTCGCCGAGTTCGCCGCCGCCGCGCACCTGGTCAAGCTCAGCAGCGCCGACGCGCGGCTGCTCTACCCGGACGAGCCGGTCGAGGGCGTGGCCGCGTACCTGCGGGAACTGGGCGCGAGCACGGTCGTGGTCACGCTCGGCGCGGACGGCGCGCTGGTCGCCGCCGGCGACGACGTGGTGCGCGTGCCCGCGCCGAAGGTGGACGCGGTGGACGCGACCGGCGCGGGGGACTCGGTGATGGGCGCGCTGGTGGCCGAGCTGCTGGCCGCCGGTGAGCCGGCCGACCCGGTGGGCTGGCGGGAGCGGGTGGCGTTCGCGCTGCGGGTGGCCGCAGTGGTCTGCGAGTCCCCGGGTGGCGCCACCGCCATGCCCACCCGCGCGGAGGTGACCGCCCGCTTCCCGTGAAAGGAAGGGCCCCTTGTTAACGCCTCAGGTAGAGAAGGGGCCCCTTCTTAACGCGCTCAGCGCTCAGCCCGCGTGCGGGTCATCGTCAGGACGGTGACCAGGGTGAGGACGGCGGCGCCGGCCAGGACCGTGGCCATCGGCAGGGCGCTGCCCTCGCCGCCGAGCCCGACCAGGGGCGCGGCCAGCGCGCCGACGACCGACTGGATGCCGCCCATCAGCGCGGCGGCGGTGCCGGCGTGGCGGGCGTGCGCGTCCAGCGCCAGCGCCGTGCTGTTCGGCGTCACCATGCCCAGCGCGCCGACGTACCCGAACAGCGCCACCGCGGTCAGCGCGAGGCCGTCGGTCAGCGCGCCGCTCAGCACGCCGGCCGCGGCGACCAGGCCGACCGCCAGCGCGGTGACCAGCAGCCGGCGTGGCGGGAACCGGTCGAGCAGCCGGGCGTTCAGCTGCCCGACGGCCACCAGACCGAGCGCGTTGACGCCGAAGATGACGCTGAACACCGCCGCGGAGACGCCGAAGACGTCCTGGAACACGAACGACGACCCCGAGATGTACGCGAACAGCCCGGCGAAGGCGAAGCCCTGGGTCAGCGCGTACCCGAGGTAGACCCGGTCGGCGAGCAGCGACCGCATGGTCCGGGCGGTGGCCCCCAGTCCGCCGGTGCTGCGGCGCTCGGCCGGCAGCGTCTCCGGCAGGCGCAGCGCGACCGCGACGGCCAGCACCGCGCCGATGGCGGCCAGCACCAGGAAGACGGACCGCCAGGAGCCGAACCGGAGCACCAGGCTGCCCACGCCCGGCGCCGCGATCGGCGCGACCCCGAAGACCAGGGTGAGCCGGGAGAAGTACTTCGCGGCGTCCCGGCCCGAGTAGAGGTCGCGGACCACGGCGCGGGCGACCACCACGCCCATGCCGCCGGCCAGGCCCTGGGCGAACCGGACGGCGGCCAGCAGCGGGGCGTTCGGCGCCGCCGCGCACGCCAGCGCCAGCACGGTGTACGCGACCACGCCCACCAGCACCGGACGGCGGCGCCCCCAGCGGTCGCTGAGCGGCCCGGTGACGAGCTGGCCGAACGCCAGGCCGATCAGGCAGGTGGTCAGCGAGAGCTGGATGCCGGCCTGGTCGGCGCCGAGGTCGCGGGTCATGGCCGGGAACGCGGGCAGGTACATGTCCAGCGAGAGCGGGCCGATCGCGGTGAGCGTGCCGAGCAGCACCAGCAGGCTCGCGCCGCCGGTGGACGCGGTGGCGCCGGCGCCGGACGGGCGGGCGGCGGGCGGCGCGGCTTGACTCACGAGCGGGTACCCCCTGAAATCCGATGTGCTCGGGTACCTTACCTCTGTAGTCAGAACTATTGCGATGTGAGGCGGGTGACCCCGTGTCGACGAACGAGCAGGTCGCGCGGTTCGGCGCGGTCCTCGGGGAGCTGCACCGGCTCGTGCGCCGCCGGTCCACGGCGCGCGCCGGGCGGGACCCGCTGCCCGAAGCTCAGGTGGAACTGCTCCTGCTCGTCCGGGACACGCCGGGCATCAGCGGCAAGGACGTGGCCCGGCGCCTCGGCACGGCGCCCAACACCGTGAGCACGCTGGTCCGCGACCTCACCGACGCCGGGCTGCTGGCCCGCGACCGCGACCCCGCCGACCGCCGCGTGGTCCGGCTGCGCGTCACCGAGGCCGCCCACCGGCGGATGGCCGACCACCAACGGCACCGCACCGCGCTGCTCACCGAGGCGCTGGCCGACCTCGACCCGGCGGCGCGCGACGCGATCCTGGCCGCCGCCCCGCACCTCGACACGCTGCTCACCACGCTGCGGGCACACACCCGCCCGGAACGGGACCCCCGTACGTCCGGAAACCCGGTGGCCGCCGCGCCGCCCGGCACCGGATGATCGCCGGGTGATGCTGCACCAGGACGAGACACCTGTGGACGAGGGGATCGTCCGGGCGCTGCTGACCGACCAGCGCCCCGAGTGGGCCGCGCTGCCGTTGACCCCGGCCGGCGCCGGGACCGACAACACCATGTACCGGCTCGGCGACGACCTGCTCGTCCGGCTGCCCCGCACCGCGGAGAAAGCCGGCGCGCTGCGCAAGGAACAGCTGTGGCTGCCCCGGCTCGCGCCACTGCTGCCGTACCCGGTGCCGGAACCGCTCCACGCCGGGACGCCGACCACCGCCTTCCCGCTGCCGTGGTCGGTGCAGCGGTGGATCCACGGCGACGAGGTCGGACCCGGCACGGTCCGGGACTGGGCCGCCCTCGGCGCCGACCTGGCGGTGTTCGTACGTCACCTGCACGCGGCCGACCTGCTCGGCGCGACCCGCGCGGACGCGCTGAGCGGATACCGCGGCGGCAGCCTGCACCCCTGTGACACCTGGGTCAGCGCGGCGCTCGACGACTGCCGGAGCAGGATCGGCGACGAGACCGACGTCGACACCCTGCACCGGCTCTGGCGCGACGCCCTCACCCTGCCCGAACCCGCCGGCCGGCACGTCTGGCTGCACACCGACCTCAAGCCCACCAATGTGCTGGCACGCGACGGCCGGCTGTGCGCGGTGATCGACTTCGGCGGGCTGACCGTCGGGTTCCCGGACGCGGAACACGCGCCGATCTGGGACCTGCCGCCGCCGGCCCGGCACGCCTACCGGGAGGCGCTCGGTGTCGACGACGTGACCTGGGCACGGGCCCGCGCCTGGGCGCTCGGGGTGGCGGCCAGCGGCGTCTCCTACTACTGGCACACGTTCCCGGCGTTCGTCGCCGAGTGCCGCAACCGTCTCCGCGAGATCCTCGCCGACGCCGGCTGAGCCCGGGCCGCCACTCAGGCGGTGCCGTCGAGTTCGGCGTAGCCGCGGCGGGCGGCGATCAGGCCCGGCCGGGCGCCGAACGGCGACTCGGCCGCCACCCGCTCCGGCGGCGCGCTGCCGGTGTGCCCGGCGCGGATCAGCCACGCCTGCCGCGCGAGCTGCGCGTGCTGCTCGCGGACGAAATCCGCGCCGACCGGCTCGCCGTGGCCCGGCACCACCACCGTCGCGGGCGTGGTCAGGCGCAGCAGGTCGGCCAGCGCGTCCGGCCACCGCAACGGGTACGACTCCTCGAACGCCGGCGGCCCGCTCTGCTCCACCAGATCGCCGGCCACCAGCACGTCCGCATCGGGCACGTGCACCACCAGGTCGGCGTCGGTGTGCCCATGCCCGGGATGGCGCAGCACCACCCGGCGGCCCCCGACGTCGAGCACCGTCTCCTCGACCACCTCGTGCGTCGGCGCCCGCAGCTCGGTACGCGCCAGCTCCTCGGCCAGCGCCGGCTGCTCGGCGCGCATCTCCTCGTACGCGGCGCGGCGCAGCGCGTCCGGCCGGTCCCGCAGCGCCGCCACGGCCTGCGGGTGCGCGTAGATCGCGGTGTCCGGCCCGGCCAGCGTGGCGTTGCCGAAACAGTGGTCGAAGTGGTGGTGCGTGTTCACGATCGTCCACGGGTACGGCGTCACCGCCCGCGCCGCCGCCGCCAGTTCCCGCGCCTGCCCGGCCGTGGAGAGCGTGTCGACCAGCAGCGCCGCGCCGTCGCCGACCACGAGCACCACGTTCACCGCCAGCAGCGGCTCACGTCGCACGTGCACACCGGGGGCGACCTCGGTGAAGCCGGCGGTCATGACGGGCCGAGGGCCCGCTCGACGAAGCGCTGCCGGTCGACCAGCGCCCGCTCGACCCGGCCCTGCGCCGCCACTGTCGGACCGTCGGTGACAGTCACCTCGAAGACGAGCCGCTTCCCGTCGACCTTCACCAGCTCGGCGTGGGCGGCCACGGTACGCCCGACCGGGGTGGCCGCGCGGTGCTCCAGCTCCACCCGTACGCCGACGGTGGTCGACCCGGACGGCATCCGGGTCGCGGTGGCGGCCACCGTCGCCGCCTCGGCCAGCGCCAGCACGCGCGGGGTGCCGAGCACCGGCACGTCCCCGGAGCCCACCGCCTGCGCGGTGTCGGCGTCGGTCACTGTCAGCTCGACGCGGGCGGTCAGGCCCGGCGTGAATGGCGACTCCGGCTGCTCCTGCATGCGGCCGAGCCTAGTGCAGATGAACGGGGGCCGTCCGGCGTCCGAGCCGCCGCGCCCGTGTCGTCCCCGCCCGCCCGCAGGCCCGCCCGTCGCCCGCCGTTAACCTTGTCCGCGATGGCCGAGCAGACACAATCTCCGACCCCCGCCCCCGACGCGACCACCGAGTCGCCCGACGGCGGGCGCCGCCGTGTGATCGCGATGACCATCTGGGGCGTCGCCTTCGTGGCGGGCTGGCTCGTCATCGGCCTGCCCACCGACCCGGCGTACGCGTTCCTGTGGATCTGGGCCGGCACCATCGCCTGGAACTCGGCCCGCCCGTGGCGCAGCCACCTGCGCTTCGCCCGGGACTGGATCCCGGTGGTGCTGCTGCTCGCCACGTACAACCTGTCCCGGGGCTTCGCCGACAACGGCGCCACCCCGCACGCGATGGAGCTGATCGTCGCCGACCGGTTCCTCACCGGCTGGCTCACCGGCGGTGAGGTGCCGACGATCTGGCTGCAGGAGCGCCTGTACGACCCGTCCGAGGTGCGCTGGTGGGACGTGCTGGTGAGCTGGATCTACTTCTCGCACTTCGTGGCGACGTTCGCCGCCGCGGCCGTGCTGTGGATGCGCAACCGGCGGCGCTGGATCGCGTACATGTCCCGCTGGGGCTTCCTGTGCGCGGCCGGCCTGGTCACCTACTTCGCCTACCCGGCCGCGCCGCCGTGGTGGGCGGCGCAGAACGGCCTGCTGACCGAGGTCGCGCGGATCTCCACCCGGGGGTGGAAGGAGATCGGCATGCACGGCGCGGGCAACCTGCTCAACGCCGGGCAGATCGCCTCCAACCCGGTGGCCGCGATGCCGTCGCTGCACACCGCGTTCGCGCTGTTCGTGGTGCTGTTCTTCATGCGGTCGGTGCGCAAGCGCTGGTGGCCGCTGATGCTGGCGTATCCGCTGGCCATGACGTTCACGCTGATGTACAGCGGCGAGCACTACCTGATCGACGTGCTGGTCGGCTGGGCGTACGTGGGCATGACGTTCCTGGTGGTCGGCCTGGCCGAGCGCTGGTGGGCGGCGCGGCGGGCCCGGCGTGCCGGTGAGCCCGCCGGCGCGGCCGGCGTGCCGCAGCCCGCCACCGCGGCCGACACCCCCGCCGACGACCGGGACGCGGTGCCGGCCGAGCGACGCTAGCCCCGCTGGCGGGTCAGCGGCGGTGGTCGGCCCGGCGCGCGGCCCGCGACCGCTCGGTCAGCTCCGCGGCCAGCTCCCAGGCGTCGGCCAGGTCCCGGTCGACCGCCGCCGCCCCGGCCCCGCCCGCGGTGTCCGCGTGCACGGTGGCCAGCCGCAGCAGCCGCTGCGCCGGCCCCTGCGTGACGCGCACGCTCTGGATCCGGGCGTACGGCACCAGCGTCAGCTGGCGGGTCAGCAGCCCGGACCGGGCCACGAACACCCGCTCGTCGAGGCCGGCGCCGACCACCTTGCGGCTCAGCGGGCGCAGCCAGCGGGCCCGGGACGGGGGCGGCGTGCCGGGCAGTTCGTCCAGCCGCACGCCGGGCAGCACCTCCGCCACCACCATCGCGCCGGTGCCGGCGTCGCCGACCGGCAGCAGCCGGTCCGGGCGGTTGCGGTCGTCCGGCTCACCGGCCGAGTAGCCGGCCACCTCCAGCCGCAGCCGCAGCCAGCCCTTCATCCGCCAGAGCAGCGGCCAGGTCGCCCGCACGGTCTGCACCCGGTGCAGCGGCACCGTCTGCACCCGCGTCTCCAGCAGCCCGTTGTGCACACGCAGCGTGCCGTCGTCCCGGTCGAGCCGGAAACTCCAGTCGTCGAGCACCCGCCGGACCGGTTGCAGCACCACACCCGCCATCGCGGTGAGCGTGCTCGCCACCGCGATGAACGACCACGAGCCCTCGGAGAGGAACTGGGCGCCCACGAACACCACGCCGACCGGCAGCAGGAACGCCTGCGGCGTGAGCAACTGGCTGACCAGCAGGTCCTGGTTGCGGACGACGTGCAGCCGGCGGCCGGCCGGCGCGGGCGCGACAGGCGTACCCGGGGCGGCCGGCACGCCCGGCTCGGTCGCGGCGGGCGTCGGGGCCCGGCCGGCGACAGCGAGCAGCCGCTGCCGCAGCGCGGTGGCCTCGGCCACGCTGAGGTAGGCCAGCGGCGCCTCGGTCTTGCCCCCGCCGACCACCTCGAGCCGCAGCTCGGCCAGGCCGGTGAGCTGGGCCAGCAGCGGCCGGACCACCTCCACCGCCTGCAACCGCTCCAGCGGGATGGCGCGCGTGCGCCGCCACAGCAGGCCCTCGTACACGCGCAGCTCCCGGCCCACCAGGTGGTAACCGGTGTTCCACCAGCTCACCACGGACAGCACGGTGGCCCCGAGCACGAAGACCGTGACCAGCAGGGCGAACCAGCCGAACCCGACCCGCGACAGCGTCGACCAGGACAGACCGGCGATCACGACGACGAGTGACTTCGCGCCGTGCAGCGCGGGGCTCAGCGGATGCAGCCGCTGCCGCGGTTCCTCGCCGTCCGCCGAGGGCGCGGCGGCCGGACCCCAGGGTCCCGGGTACGGCGGAGCGGGCGCGGGCCACGGCCCGGGCGTCGCGTCGGCCGTCCCGTATCCGGGCGGGGGGCCGTAACCGGGTGGTGGCGCGTATCCGGGCGGCGGTCCGTAGCCGGGCGGCGCGGCGGGCGGGCCGTAACCCGGCCCGGGCGGCTGTTCCGGACCGACCGGCGGTGGGGGACCGGGCGCCGCCCCGGGCCGGTCGTCGTGGGGCCGCGGCGCGCCGGGATCGCTCCGGTCGCTCACAGGCCCTCCGCCCGGTCCTCGCCCAGCGCGGTGAGCCGGTCGCGCAGCCGGGACGCCTCGGCCGGACGCAGCCCCGGCACCCGGGCGTCGCTGGCGGCCGCCGCCGTGTGCAACTGCACAGTGGCGAGATCGAAGGCACGCTCCAGCGGACCGGCGCTCACGTCGACGAACTGCATCCGGGAGTACGGCACGATGGAGAGCCGCCGCACCAGCAGACCGTGCCGCACCAGCAGGTCGTCGTCGCGCTCGGCATACCCCCAGGCGCGGACCGCACGCACGATGGTGATCGCCCGCCAGACGCCGATCAGCAGGGCCACGCCGACGGCGGCGCCGAGCAGCCAGTGCCCGGACAGCGCCCAGGCCACGCCGAGCACCACGAGCGCCACCGCCAGCCCGATGCCGAGCCGGATCAGCTCCACCCAGATCAGGTCGCGGGAGATCGGCCGCCAGTCGACGGTGTCCGGCCAGGGCTCCAGCGCGCTGCGCGACGCGGGCGGGAGGCCGGTGTGGCCGTCACCGCTCACCGGGAGGACCTGCCGTGCTCGCCGCCGGTACGGGCTCGGGTCGTCTGCTCGCTCACGCTTCGAGCGTAGGCGATCAGGGAAGCGGGACCACCTCGCGGAGGAAGCCGCGTGCGTCGAGGAAGTCCCCGAGGGAGTCCCGGTGCGCCGGGCAGGCGAGCCAGGTCTTGCGCCGGTCGGGCGCGTGCAGGCGGGGGTTGTGCCAGCGGAGCTGGTAGGCGGCGGGAGCACGACACCCCCGCGCCGAGCAGATCAGCTCGTCTTCGGGGGCGTTGGGAGTCGTCACCGGGGCGAGTCTAGGCGTCGCACGCCGGGAGTTTTAGCGCCGGGCGGCCACGGGGGGAGCCGCCCGGCGACGGGGTGAATCGTACACACTGCGGACCCCTTTTTGTCCACCCGTGTTCAGCGTTTTCGTGCGGCGGTACGGCGTGGCCGGACGGCGCGGCGAAAATCGTGCCTCTCCCACCCTCGGCTCTCAGCGAGGCATGACAGTCTTGATACGCACCACGCCGCGACGACGACCCTGCTGTGGAGGACCGGTGGCCCAGCCGACCACACCCGACGTGCCGAACCCGACCGAGGCGCCGCCGGACGCCCCGCCCCCGGCGGCCACCACCCCGGCGCAGGACGCCACGCTGCTGGAGCGGGCGCTGTTCGAGACCAAGCGGGTGATCGTCGGCCAGGACCGGATGGTCGAGCGGATGTTCGTCGCGCTGCTGGCCCGGGGGCACTGCCTGCTGGAGGGCGTACCGGGCGTGGCCAAGACGCTCGCCGTGGAGACGCTGGCCCGGGTCGTCGGCGGATCGTTCGCCCGGGTCCAGTTCACGCCGGACCTGGTGCCCGCCGACATCATGGGCACCCGGATCTACCGGCAGTCCAGCGAGAAGTTCGACGTCGAGCTGGGTCCGGTCTTCGTCAACTTCCTGCTCGCCGACGAGATCAACCGCGCGCCGGCCAAGGTGCAGTCGGCGCTGCTGGAGGTGATGAGCGAGCGGCAGGTCTCCATCGGTGGCGAGAGTCACCGGGTGCCGGACCCGTTCCTGGTGATGGCCACCCAGAACCCGATCGAGCAGGAGGGCGTCTACCCGCTGCCGGAGGCGCAGCGGGACCGCTTCCTCATGAAGATCGTCGTGGGCTACCCGACCGACGCCGAGGAACGCGAGATCGTCTACCGGATGGGCGTCGCCCCGCCGGAGCCGGCCCGGGTGTTCGACACCCCCGACCTGATCGCCCTGCAGCGCAAGGCCGACCAGGTCTTCGTGCACAACGCGCTCGTCGACTACGCGGTCCGGCTGGTGCTCGCCACCCGGGCGCCGGCCGAGCACGGCATGCCCGACGTCGCCCAGCTCATCCAGTACGGCGCCAGCCCGCGCGCCTCGCTCGGCCTGGTCCGGGCCACCCGCGCGCTGGCGCTGCTGCGCGGGCGCGACTACGCGCTGCCGCAGGACGTGCAGGACATCGCGCCGGACATCCTGCGACACCGGCTGGTGCTCAGCTACGACGCGCTCGCCGACGACGTGCCGGCCGACCACATCGTGCACCGGGTGATGTCGACCATCCCGCTGCCCGCCGTCGCGCCCCGTCAGCAGGCCGCGCCGCCGCCGGCGGTGCCGCACAACGGATGGCCCGGGCAGCGGCCGTGACCCCGCCCACCCGGCTCGCCACCGGCGACCGTTCCGGAGCCGTGCTGGCCCGGCTCCAGCTCATGGTCACCCGCAAGCTGGACGGGCTGCTCCAGGGCGACTACGCCGGGCTGCTGCCCGGCCCGGGCAGCGAGGCGGGGGAGTCCCGGGAGTACCGGCCCGGCGACGACGTGCGCCGGATGGACTGGCCGGTCACCGCCCGCACCACCATGCCGCACGTGCGGCGTACGGTCGCCGACCGCGAGCTGGAGACCTGGCTGGCTGTGGACATGTCGGCCAGCCTGGACTTCGGCACCGGGCGGTGGCTCAAGCGGGACGTGGCGGTCGCCGCCGTCGCCGCGCTGGCCCACCTCACCGTGCGGGGCGGCAACCGGATCGGCGCCGTCGTCGGCACCGGCGGGGCCGGTGGGCCGGGCAAGCTGCTGCGGCTGCCCGCCCGCGCCGGCCGCAAGGAGGCCCAGGGGCTGCTGCGGGCGGTGGCCGGCGCCGAGATCCGGCCCGGTCGCAGCGACCTCGGCGCGCTCGTCGACATGCTCAACCGGCCGCCCCGGCGGCGCGGCGTGGCGGTGGTCATCTCCGACTTCCTCGCGCCGCCGCAGCAGTGGGGCCGGCCGCTGCGTAAGCTGCGGGTCCGCCACGACGTGCTGGCCGTGGAGGTGGTCGACCCGCGGGAACTGGAACTGCCCGACGTGGGGGTGCTGCCGGTGGTCGACCCGGAGAGCGGCGAGCTGCACGAGGTGCAGACCGCCGACCCGGGCCTGCGCCGCCGGTACGCCGAGGCGGCGGCCGCCCAGCGCGGGGCGATCGCCGCCGAGCTGCGCGCCGCGGGCGCGGCCCACCTGCGCCTGCGTACCGACCGAGACTGGCTGCTGGACATGGTGCGTTTCGTCGCCGCGCAGCGGCACGCCCGCACCCGAGGGACGACTCGATGATCCGTTTTCTGCAACCGTGGTGGCTGCTGGCCGTGCTGCCGGTGCTCGCCCTCGCCGCCGCGTACGTCTGGCGGCAACTGCACCGCCGGCAGTACGCGCTGCGGTTCACAAACGTCGACCTGCTGCGTACCGTCGCGCCCAAGGGACTGGGCTGGCGGCGGCACGTGGCGGCCACCGCGTTCCTGCTCTGCCTGCTGGTGCTGGCGACCGGGCTGGCCCGCCCGGCGATCGACACCCGCGAGCCGCTGGAGCGGGCCACCGTCATGCTCGCCATCGACGTGTCGCTGTCGATGCAGGCCGACGACGTGTCGCCGAACCGCCTGGAGGCGGCGCAGGAGGCGGCCAAGCAGTTCGTGGGCGAGCTGCCGGAGAGCTACAACCTGGGGCTCGTGTCGTTCGCGAAGTCCGCGAACGTGCTGGTGCCGCCGACCAAGGACCGGGCGGCGGTGAACACCGCCATCGACGGGCTGGTGCTGGCCGAGGCGACAGCCACCGGCGAGGCGGTCTTCACCTGCCTGGAGGCGATCCGCTCGGTGCCGGCCGACGGCGCCGCCGGCATCCCGCCGGCCCGGATCGTGCTGCTGTCCGACGGCTACCGGACCTCCGGCCGGTCGGTGGAGGAGGCCGCCGCGGCGGCGCAGGCGGCGAACGTGCCGGTGTCCACCATCGCGTTCGGCACCGACTCGGGCCAGGTCGACATCGGCGGGCAGCTCCAGCGGGTGCCGGTGGACCGCACCGCGCTGTCCCAGCTCGCGGAGACCACCCAGGGCTTCTTCTACGAGGCCGCGTCGGCCAGCGAGCTGAAGCAGGTCTACCAGGACATGGGCAGCTCGATCGGCTACCGGACCGAGCCGCGCGAGATCACCCAGTGGTACGCGGGCGTCGCCCTGCTGCTGGCGCTGTGCGCGGGCGGGCTGAGTCTGCTCTGGACGTCCCGGCTGGTCTGAGCCGGGCCCGGCCGGCGGTGGTCAGTGACCGCCGCCGGCCAGCACGAACAGGACCGCCACCCAGACGGCGGCGAGGGTGAAACCCAGGGGGGCGACGTAACGGCTCATGGGTGTGCTCCGTGGCGACAGTCGGCCCGGTACGGGCCGTGGGGGGTCGGGGCGTACGCGCACGAAGTCGTGACCGGGTGCTCCGCCGCGCGGCAGGGCCGCCCCGGCGTGGGCGCCGGAGAGCGGATGCGGTGCGGAGGGCGGGAAGCGGGTCAGCCGCGTCGACCGAGCCGTGGCTCAGCGGGGCTGACGGTGGGCCCGGCCACGACTGGGAGGATCGCTATCTCGCACAGCGATCACCTCCTACGGTCGGCGGGGCCCGGAACGCGGGCGCAGACCGGCCCGCAGACCCGGTGATCGTACACCGGTGTGTGCGGGTGTCGCGCGCGCGGCCGCCGACCCCGGCGGCGCCGGCGTGTGACCTGCTCGGGTTAGCGCTTACCTACCGGTAACCCCTAGGCTCCGACCGGACCGAGAGATCACTGGAGCAGAGGGGGATCCGTGGCCCGTACGGTGCTGGTGACCGGCGGCAACCGGGGGATCGGCCTGGCCATCGCGCAGGCCTTCGCCAAGCAGGGCGACCGGGTGGCCGTCACGTACCGGAGCGGCGAGGCCCCGGAGGGCCTGTTCGGGGTGCGGTGTGACGTGACCGACGCCGAGTCGGTCGACGCCGCGTTCACCGCGGTCGAGGCCGAGCTGGGCCCGGTGGAGGTGCTCGTCGCCAACGCCGGCATCACCGACGACACGCTGCTCATGCGGATGTCCGAGGAACAGTTCACCCGCGTGCTCGACACCAACCTGAGCGGCTCGTTCCGGGTCGCCAAGCGGGCCTCGACGAAGATGCTCCGGAACCGGTGGGGCCGGATGATCTTCATCTCCTCGGTGGTCGGCCTCTTCGGTGGCGCGGGCCAGGTCAACTACGCGGCCAGCAAGGCCGGCCTGGTCGGTGTGGCCCGCTCGATCACCCGCGAGCTGGGCAGCCGCAACATCACCGCGAACGTGGTGGCGCCCGGCTTCATCGACACCGACATGACCGCCGGGCTGCCCGAGGAACGCAAGGCGGAGCTGCGCAAGGCGATCCCGGCCGGGCGGATGGCCACCCCGGACGAGGTCGCGGGCGTCGTCACCTGGCTCGCCTCGGACGCGGCCGGCTACGTCACCGGCGCCGTCATCCCGGTCGACGGCGGCCTCGGCATGGGTCACTGAGCAGAGCACGGAGGAGACACGCAATGTCCGGACTTCTCGCCGGTAAGCGACTGCTGGTCACCGGCGTCATCACCGACGCCTCGATCGCCTTCTCGGTGGCGAAACTCGCCCAGGAGAACGGCGCCCAGGTCGTGCTCAGCGGCTACGGCCGGCTCTCCCTGGTGGAGCGGATCGCCAAGCGGCTGCCCGAACCCGCGCCGGTGATCGAGCTGGACGTCACCAGCGAGGAGCACCTGGCCGGCCTGGCCGACAAGGTACGCGAGCACGTCGACGGCCTGGACGGGGTGGTGCACTCGATCGGGTTCGCCCCGCAGAGCTGCCTCGGCGGCGGCTTCCTCGACGCCCCGTGGGCGGACGTGGCCACCGCGCTCCAGGTCTCCACCTACTCGTACAAGTCCCTGGCCATGGCCGCGCTGCCGCTGATGTCCTCCGGCGGCGCCGTGGTGGGCCTCACCTTCGACGCCACCAAGGCGTGGCCGGTCTACGACTGGATGGGCGTGGCCAAGGCCGGGCTGGAGTCCGCCTCCCGCTACCTGGCGCTGCACCTGGGCAAGCAGGGCATCCGCAGCAACCTGGTCGCGGCCGGCCCGCTGCGCACCATCGCCGCCAAGTCCATCCCCGGCTTCGACCAGTTCGAGGACGCCTGGACCGAGCGGGCCCCGCTGGGCTGGAGCCTCACCGACCAGGAGCCGGCCGCCCGGGCCTGCCTGGCGCTGCTGTCGGACTGGTTCCCGGCCACCACCGGCGAGATCGTCCACGTCGACGGCGGCTACCACGCCATCGGCGCCTGAGATGTAAGGAAGGGCCCGTTCTTAACGCCTCGCGCATAGGAAGGGGCCCTTCTTAACACCCCATGCCCGGGTGGTCACCGCGCCGACCAGGGGGCGTCGCCACACCGTCACGGCGGGCGAGGAAGAATGGACCCCATGGCGTACGACGCGTTGGTGCTGGTCTCCTTCGGCGGCCCGGAGCGGCCCGAGGACGTTCTCCCGTTCCTGCAGAACGTCACCCGGGGGCGGGGGGTGCCGCCGGAGCGGCTGGCCGAGGTCGCCGAGCACTACCTGCACTTCGGCGGGGTGTCGCCGATCAACCAGCAGTGCCGTGACCTGCTCGCGGCGATCCGCGCGGACTTCGCCGCCAACGGCGTCGACCTGCCGGTCTACTGGGGCAACCGCAACTGGGACCCGATGCTCGCCGACACGGTGGCGCGGATGCGCGACGACGGGATCACCCGGGCGCTGGCGTTCGTCACCAGCGCGTACGGCGGCTACTCCTCCTGCCGGCAGTACCAGGAGGACATCGCCTCGGCCCGCGCCGCGGTCGGCCCGGACGCCCCGCTGATCGAGAAGCTGCGCCAGTTCTGGGACCACCCCGGCTTCATCGAGCCGCACGCCGACGCGGTCCGCGCCGCGCTCGCCCAGTTCGACCCCGCGAAGCGGGACAGCACCCGGCTGGTCTTCACCGCGCACTCGGTCCCGATGTCGGCGGCCGCCAGCGCCGGCCCGCACGGCGGCCGGTACACCGCCCAACTCGAGGAGGTCGCCCGGCTGGTGCACGCCGCGGCCGCGCCGGACCTCGCGTACGACCTGGTCTGGCAGAGCCGGTCCGGCCCGCCGCAGGTGCCGTGGCTGGAGCCGGACGTCAACGACCACCTGGCCACGCTGCCCGAGCAGGGCGTGACGAGCGTCGTGGTCAGCCCGATCGGCTTCGTCTCCGACCACCTGGAGGTGGTGTGGGACCTGGACACCGAGGCGCTGGAGACGGCCAAGCAGCTCGGCCTGGACTTCGTCCGCGCCGGCACCCCGGGCGTCGACCCGCGGTTCGTGGCGATGGTCCGCGAGCTGGTGCTGGAACGCACCGCCCCGGACGGCGAGCGGCTGCGCCGTCGGCTCGGCGAACTGCCGGCCTGGGACACCTGTCCGGCGTTGTGCTGCGTACCCCCGGCCCGCCGGCCCTGAGCCCGACCCGACGACACCCCTGGGGACGACACGATGCTTGACCGCAAGCCGGTGCAGAGCTGGCTCACCGACATGGACGGCGTGCTGGTGCACGAGGGACAGCCGGTGCCGGGCGCGCCGGAGTTCGTCAAGAAGCTGCGTGCCTCCGGCAAGCCGTTCCTGGTGCTGACGAACAACTCCATCTACACCCCGCGTGACCTCCAGGCCCGGCTGGCCCGGATGGGGCTGGACGTGCCGGAGGAGGCGATCTGGTCGTCCGCCCTGGCCACCGCCCAGTTCCTGGCCGACCAGCGGCCGGGCGGGACCGCGTACGTCATCGGTGAGGCCGGGCTGACCACGGCGCTGCACGCGGTGGGGTACGTGCTCAGCGACTTCGCCCCGGACTACGTGGTGCTGGGGGAGACACGCACCTACAGCTTCGAGGCGATAACCAAGGCGATCCGGCTGATCAACGACGGCGCCCGGTTCATCTGCACCAACCCGGACGCCACCGGCCCGTCGATGGAGGGCGCGCTGCCGGCGGCCGGTTCGGTGGCGGCGATGATCTCCAAGGCGACGGGTGTCGACCCGTACTTCGTCGGCAAGCCCAACCCGATGATGATGCGCTCGGCGCTGAACACGATCGACGCCCACTCCGAGTCGACCGCGATGATCGGCGACCGGATGGACACCGACATCCTGTGCGGCCTGGAGGCCGGCCTGGAGACGATCCTGGTGCTCACCGGCATCAGCAGCCGGGCCGAGGCCGAGCGGTACCCGTACCGTCCGTCGCGGATCGTCGACTCGGTGGCCGACCTGATCGACGAGGTCTGAGCCGGGGTTCTACAGCCGCAGCGGCGCGTTGCAGGCGGCCACCAGGGCCTGCCGGCAGGCGGTGGTCAGCGGCCGCAGCGCCGCGTCGCGCTGCTGCGCCTCGTAGGTGTTCACCGCGCCGCCGGGCGCGCTCTCCCCGGCCAGCGCCAGCACCCGATCGAGTACGGCGGCGCGCGCGAACAGCCGGCGGGCCCGCGGGTCGAAGCCGGGCGGGAGGTCGGTGCCTCCGTCCGGGCGGCGCAACGCGGCGAGCGCACCGGCCAGCTCGGGCCGCCACTGCGCGACGTCGAGGCGGGTCAGCGTGGCTGTCGTCTCGGCGAGCACCGCGGAGAGTTCCGCCTCGGCCTCCGCCGCGCCGGGCGTGGACAGGGACGCCTTCGGCGCGTCCGCCGGCAGCGGGTGGACCCGCCAGAGCACTGTCTCCCAGGTCATCCCCGACCCGGAGGTGTGCGTGCGGACCTCCGGCACCAACCCCATGCCGCTGGCCACCACCGCCTCGCCGGCCACCAGCGCCGCCCCGGCGAACGCGCCCGGGCCGGGCAGGCCGCGCGGGTCGCCCGGCGCGGGCAGCACCAGGCGGATGTCGTCCGGGGAGTGCTTGGCCAGGCTGGGCAGCGCCTCCCGCAGGGACACGTCGGTCCAGGTGCCGGGTGCGTCGGCGACCAGGTGCTCCTCGTCGCCGGCGACCGCGTCGGCCACCTCGTCGAACGGCACCAGGCCGGCTCGCCAGGCACGCACCCAGGCGACGAACCGGCTCGACCGGCGCGGAGCCAGTGTGGCCGCGCCCGCTGCGGGGGAGGACATGCCGAAAGGGTACGTGCTCCGCGCCGCTGCTGTCTCGGCTGCCGCTCCGGTGGCGCGACCTGCCCCCAACTAACCCCTTCGCACCGTTTCGTGCCGACGGATGACGCCCCGGTCGGCGCGTCGGCGAGCGACACGCCGAGGTCGTGGCTAGCGTCTCCGGCATGGCGGGGCGATACGACGGCGACGTGCTGGCCGGCGACTGGCGGCGACGGAAGGTGACCCCCGAGGTCGACGCCGAGCCGGACCTGGTGGTCGAGGACGCCGACTCCGGGTTCTGCGGCGCGGTGGTCGGCTTCGACACCGGCGCGGTGGTGCTGGAGGACCGGCACGGGCGACGGCGAAACTTCCCGCTGCTGCCCGCCGCGTTCCTGCTCGACGGCCGGCCGGTCACGCTGCGGCGGCCGGCCCGCGCCCCGGTGCCTGCCGCGCGCCGCCGTACCGCGTCCGGCTCGATAGCTGTGGACGGCGTACGGGCGCAGGTCGCCAAGGCCAGCCGGATCTGGGTCGAGGGCGTGCACGACGCCGCGCTGGTCGAGCGGATCTGGGGCGACGACCTGCGCATCGAAGGCGTCGTGGTGGAACCGCTGGACGGCATCGACGCGCTCGCCGACGAGGTACGCGCGTTCGCGCCCGGCCCCGGCCGCCGACTCGGCGTACTGGTCGACCACCTGGTGCCCGGCTCGAAGGAGAGCCGGATCGTCGCCCGGGTCAACTCGCCGCACGTGCTGGTCACCGGGCACCCGTACGTCGACGTGTGGCAGGCGGTACGCCCGGCGGCCCTGGGCATCGCGGCCTGGCCGGTGGTGCCGCCGGGGCAGCCCTGGAAGGAGGGCGTCTGCGCGGCGCTCGGGGTGGCCGAGCCGGCTGACATGTGGCGGCACATCCTGTCCCGGGTGGACAGTTTCGCCGACGTGGAGACGCCGCTGATCAACGCGATGGAGCGGTTGATCGACTTCGTCACCGAGCCTGTCTGAGAGGTCGGTTGCGGTTGAGGGCCGGGGGCGACCGTGCCCGGCTCCGGGCGGTCAGGCTTGATCCCTGCGCCGGTCACGGTCGCCCCCGGCCCCGCCGTGCGCCAGCGCCACCCGCACCCGCCCCCGCCCCGGCCCCTCGCGCCCCCGGCCCCCCGCGCCCCGCCCCCCCGCGCCCCGCCCGCCCCCGCCAGGGTGATCAAGGAGTTTGCGGGTGAATTGGAGATCAACGCGGACGCGAACTCCTTGATCACGGGGCGAGCGGTGCGGGTGTGCGTCGATCATGGAGTTGTGGTCCCCGCGGATCGGGCATAGCGGGGCGAAATGAGGGCCACAAGTGCAAGATCGGCGGGGGCGGGGGCGAGGGGCGAGGGGTGGGTGTCAGGGGAGCTCGTCGGGGGTTCGGGTCAGGACGAAGGTGGCTATGTCCAGGGCTACCGGGGTGCCTGATTCGTCGCGGATCACCGTCAGGATCTCGCCGTCCTGGGAGCCTGCGCGGCCCCGCCACCGGTCCGGGCCCTCGCGGGTGAAGCGCAGCTGCGGCCTGCCCACCTGGCCGCCGACCAGGTCGCCGGCGGCGTCGACGCGGAACTCGTACTCGCCGCCCATCCACCACCAGCGCCCGGTCAGCGCGGCCACGTCGGCGGCGGGCGGGTCGGCCGGGCGCCAGGGGGCGGGCGCGGCCGGTTCGGCGTCCAGCACCAGTGTGAGCGCTTCCCGGCCGAGCGCGCCGATGTGGTGGCCGCGCAGCCCGTACGAGTTGGCGAAGTTGACCACGGCGGTGCCTGTGGGCCGGTGCACGGCCAGGCCGGCGACGTACCCGGGCATGGATCCGCCGTGCCCGACGTACACCCGGTCGCCGACCCGGTAGAGCTCGATGCCGAGGCCGTGCCCGCCGGTCCACGAGTCGAGGTCGTTGATGACCATGGGGGCGCACATCTCGGTGAGCGTGGCGGGGGAGAGCAGCGCCGGGTCCGGGTCGGCCAGGAACGTGGCCCAGCGGCCCAGGTCCTCGACCGTGGACCAGAGCTGGCCGGCCGGCGCCATCGCCGCGGTGTCGGTGCGCGGCTCCTCCCGCAGCGTCTCGTGCCAGGGGTGGACGACGTATCCGCGGGCGTACGGCTCGGTGGGGTGGTACGTGGTGCGGCGCATGCCCAGCGGGGCCAGCAGCCGCTCGGTCAGCAGCTCCGCCCAGGGCGTGCCGGTGATCCGTTCCAGCGCGGCGCCGAGCAGCCCGTACGCCAGGTTCGAGTAGTGGTAGACGAAGTGCGGCGGGTAGGCGATCTTGTCCGGCGTCAGCCCGGCGAGCAGGGTGTCCAGGTCCGTGCCCCCGACCCGCTCCCACCAGTCGCCGTCCGGCTCGCGTTGCAGGCCGCTGACGTGGCCGAGGAGCTGGCGCACCGTCACCGAGCCGACCGGGGTGCCGGGCAGGTGGGCGTCCAGCGGGTCGTCCAGTGACAGCCGGCCGGCGTCGCGCTGCTGCATCACCAGCACCGCGGTCATCGTCTTGGTGATCGAGCCGATCCGGTACTGCAGGTCGGCGTCGGGGCGGGGCGTCTCACCGGCGACGGCGAGGTGCGCCAGCCGGCCGTCGCGGACCACGCCGAGGGCGAGGGAGGGGCCCCGCCCCTCGGCCTGGGCCCGGGCGACCAGCAGGTCCACCTGACGCGCGGTCTCGGGCAGCAGGGGCATCTCGTCCTCCTCGTCGGCGGTGGGCGCGGTACGCCGAGCCGAGCCTAGCGATCATGACAGTTCGATGACACGTGCGTTGACGTGTCAGGATTGTTCTCGTGGACGCCGTGTTCTGGATCGTTCTGGGTGTGGTATTGGCGGTCGCCGAGATCTTCACGACGACGCTCTTCCTGATCATGTTCGGGGTCGGGGCGTTCGCCGCGGCCGGCGCCGCGGCGCTCGGTGCGCCGGTGGCGCTGCAGGCGGTGATCTTCGCGGTGGTGTCGGCGTTGTCGGTGGCGGTGGTCCGTCCGGTGGTCCGGCGGCACGCGCGGCCGGCGATCGAGACCGGGGAGCAGCCGTTCGGGGTGGAGGCGCTGGAGGGGGCCACCGCTGTGGTCCTGGAGCCGGTCGACTCCGAGCGCGGGATGATCAAGATCGATGGTGAGCTGTGGACGGCCCGCTCGTACGACGCGACGCGCTCGTACGCCGAGGGTGAGCGGGTGCAGGTGATCAAGGTTCGGGGCGCTACCGCCCTGGTATGGCAGGACGACATTTCCACCCCGGGCGAGCTGCCCGAAGCGAAAAGGTGAACGGTATGGAGTTTCTGGCGATCCTGATGATCGCGGTGGCGTTGATCGGTGTGGTGACGCTGTTCAAGGCGGTGCGGATCGTGCCGCAGCAGCGGCAGGACGTGGTGGAGCGGCTGGGCCGGTACAAGCGCACGCTGAACCCGGGCCTGAACCTGCTGGTGCCGTTCGTCGACGCGGTACGCACCAAGGTCGACATGCGTGAGCAGGTGGTCAGCTTCCCGCCCCAGCCGGTGATCACCTCCGACAACCTGGTCGTCTCGATCGACACGGTTCTCTACTTCAAGGTCGTCGACTCGGTTCGCGCCACCTACGAGATCTCCAACTTCCTCCAGGCGATCGAGCAGCTGACCGTCACCACGCTGCGTAACGTGATCGGCTCGCTGGACCTGGAGCGCGCGCTGACCAGCCGCGAGGAGATCAACCGGCACCTGTCCGGCGTGCTGGACGAGACCACCGGCCGCTGGGGCATCAAGGTGACCCGGGTCGAGATCAAGGCGATCGAGCCGCCGCCGAGCATCCGCGACTCGATGGAGAAGCAGATGCGCGCCGAGCGGGACCGCCGCGCCGCGATCCTCAACGCCGAGGGCCACAAGCAGTCGCAGATCCTCACCGCCGAGGGTGAGAAGCAGGCCGCGGTGCTGCGCGCCGACGGTGACCGGCAGGCCCGGATCCTCCAGGCGGAGGGCCAGGCCAAGGCGATCCGTACCGTCTTCGACGCGATCCACACCGCCAACCCGAGCCAGAAGGTGCTGGCCTACCAGTACCTCCAGGCGCTGCCGCAGATCGCCAACGGCACTGCCAACAAGGTCTGGATCGTCCCGACCGAGCTGACCAAGGCCCTGGAGGGCATGGGCGGCGCGCTGGGCGGGCTGGCCAACATGGCCGGCGACGTGCCGTCGCCGGAGGCCGCCCGCAGCGCCGGCGAGGTCGAGCGGGAGGCCGCCGAGGCCGCCCAGGCCGCGGCTGTCGCGGCCCAGGAGATCCACAACGAGGTACGGGTGGCCGAGGCGCAGGCCACCGGCGGCAACACCCCGCAGGGCCTGCCCGCGCCGGAGCCGGTGTCGCCGGCCAGCCTGGTGAACGACCCGGCGGACCAGCGCGAGCGGGGCTGACCGGCAAATCCGAGAAGTCCTCATACGGCGCTCCGGCGACTGCCACCATCGGTCTTGAGGACGGGTGGTGAGCAGGGCCGGAGCGCCGTTGCGTGTCCCGGGCCACCCGCGGCGCGAACGAGGTGACGCATGAAGGACCCGGCGAACCGGCTGTTCTCCCGTACCCCGGTCCCCGGCGCGCACGACCCCGCCGGGCCGATCGGCTCCCGGCGCACCGGAGGGGGGTTCGGGGTCCTGCCGTTCGTCTCCGAGCCCGGCCCGGGCGCGCCCGCCACCGACGCGACCTGGGCCTGGTCGATCCGCCGGTTCGCCCGCGCGGCGGTCTGGCTGCTGCCCGCGTACGCGGTGCTCTACGGCCTGGTGGCGATGGCCAGCGACGGCGGGGTGGGCAACGACCCGTACCCGGCCGACGGCCGGCCGCTCTACCTGGTCGGCTGGGTCGCCTCGGTGTGGCTCGGGCTGCTCGCCCTGCTCGCGCTCACCGGCCTGCTCGCCGCCACCCGCTGCCGCCGCGTCGCGCTGGCCGGGCTGCTCGCCAGCATCGGCGGGATGGTGCTGATGCTGCCGTTCGCCGGGCTGGCCGAGCAGACGCCGGTGTTCGGCGTGACCGCGCGCGGCATCGTGCTGTTCGGCGCCACGCTCTACAGCGTGGGCTGGTTCCTGACCGGCTGGTCGGTGGCCCGGTCCGGGATGTTCTCCTACGGCGACGGGACCATGCTGATGATCGCCGCCCCGCTGCTCGGCCTGGGCGGCGCGCTGATCGGCTCGCTCCAGACGTTCGGCGCGATCTTCGTGCTGGTCGCCGGCATCGGCATCGGCTACCGCAGCGGCCGCCTGGTGCCCGAGACCATCGCCCGGGACGCGGCGGCCGCCAGCGTCGCCGCCGCTCCGGTGCCGCCCGCGTCACCGAAGGGCCCACTCGGGGCGGGCTGACCGGTTCGGAGCTGGGCGGTTGCCGTGAAGTAACTGACAGTTGCCTGGCGAGGTGGCCGGTAGGCGGCTTTCGTGGCAATCCTTGCCTTCATGCCGTCACCCAGGTCGCCGCTGTCGCGGCTGTTCACCGTGCTGCTGGCCGGCCTGCTCGCCGGGCTCGTCCTCGCGGTCGCCGCGCTTCCCGCCGGACTGCTCGGCGGGTTCGCCGCCCGGGCGGCGCTCGGCGCGTACGCGGACCTGCCCGACGCGCTGCGCACGCCGGCGCAGCCGCAGCGCTCCTACCTCTACGCCAACGACGGCAAGACGCTGATCACCACGTTCTACGACGTGAACCGCACCGACGTGTCGCTGGACGAGATCGCCCCGGTGATGCGGCAGGCGATCATCGCGGCCGAGGACCGGCGGTTCTACTCGCACGGCGGCGCGGACCTGCGCGGCATCGCCCGGGCGCTGGTGGCGAACGTCAAGGGCGGCGGCACCGAGCAGGGCGGCTCCACGCTGACCATGCAGTACGTCCGCAACGTGCTCAAGACCGACCCGAACCGCACGCCGGCGGAGCGGCAGGCCGCCACCGAGCAGACCGTCGGGCGCAAGCTCCAGGAGATCCGGTACGCGAACGCGCTGGAGCAGTCGCTGTCCAAGGACGAGATCCTCAACCGCTACCTCAACATCGCGTACTTCGGCTCCGGTGCGTACGGCGTCGCCGCCGCCAGCCAGCGCTACTTCGGCAAGGCGCCGGCCGACCTGACGCTGGGCGAGGCGGCGCTGCTGGCCGGTCTGGTCCAGTCGCCGGAGGCGTACAGCCCGATCGACGGCGACCTGGACCAGGCGCTGGCCCGCCGGGCGTACGTGCTGGACGCGATGGCCGAGACCGGCGCGATCACCGCCCAGCAGGCCGCTGCGGCGCAGGCGCAGGCGCCCACGCTGCGGCCGACCGCCCAGCCCAACGGCTGCACCGCCACCGCCCAGGGGCACGACGACTGGGGCTTCTTCTGCGACTACCTGCGCCGCTGGTGGCTCACCCAGCCCGCGTTCGGCGCCACCCCCGAGGAGCGCGAGCAGGCGCTGCGCCGGGGCGGCTACCGCGTCGTCACCACGCTGGATGCGAAGATCCAGGAGACCGCGCAGGAGCAGGCCACCAAGGTCTACGGGTACGGCAACAAGCGCGCGCTGCCGATCGCGGCGGTCGAGCCCGGCACCGGCCGGGTGCTCGCCATGGCGGTGAACCGGCACTACAGCCTCGACGCCAACCCGGACGGGCAGGCCAACCACCCGAACACTGTCAACCCGCTGATCTCCGGCGGCGCCAGCGTCGACGGCTACCAGGCCGGCTCGACGTTCAAGATGTTCACCATGCTGGCGGCGCTGGAGGCCGGCAAGCCGCTGTCCACCGGCTTCGACGCCCCCAGCCGGCTGCCCACCCGGTACGCCTCGGACGACGAGGGCAACTGCGACGGCACCTGGTGCCCGGCGAACGCCAACCCGCAGTGGATGGACGGCTACCGGATGATGTGGGACGGCTTCGGCCGCTCCGTCAACACGTACTTCGTCTGGCTGGCCGAACAGGTCGGCGAGGACAAGGTGGTGGAGATGGCGCAGCGCCTCGGCATCACCTTCCGGGCCGACTCCGACGCCACGTTCGCCCGCGACCACGCCGCCGACTGGGGTGCGTTCACGCTCGGCGTGGCCGCCACCACCCCGCTCGACCTGGCGAACGCGTACGCGACGGTGGCCGCCGAGGGCACGTACTGCACGCCGCTGCCGGTGGTCTCGGTGACCACGCCCGACGGCGGCACCGTCGACGTGGGGCAACCGGAGTGCAAGCGGGTCCTCGACCCGGACGTGGCCCGGGCCGCCACCGACGCGGCCCGCTGCCCGGTCGGCCAGCAGTCGGCGTTCGGGCAGTGCAACGGCGGCACCGCCACCGCCGTCGACTCGATCGTCGGCCGCCCGGTCGCCGGCAAGACCGGCAGCTCGGAGCGGAACGCCACGGAGACGTTCGTCGGGTACACCCCGCAGGTCGCCGTGGCCGGCATCGCCGCCAACCCGGACGACGTCACCGACCTGGTCGGCTCCGCCGTGCAGGCGAAGGTGATCGACGCGGTCGCGTGGACCATCAGGACAGCGGTCACCGGCAAGCCGGTGGCCGACTTCACCGCGCCGAGCCGGAYGCTGGTCGGCGACCCGCAGCGTCCGCAGCCGCCCCGGCGGACCGAGCCGGACCGCCGCGAGCAGCGCGAGGACCGCGAGCTGCCCTCCGACGTGCTGCGCTGGCTGCGCGACCGCGGGTAAGGAAGGGCCCCTTCTTAACGCCTCCGGTAGTAAAGGGGCCCCTTCTTAACGCCGCCCCCCCACGGCGCGCGGCCACCCGCCGCCTCGGTCGCCCCGGCCCGCCTTGATCACGTCCTGGCACCAGGTCCACCGGTCCAGCACCGCCACCCGGCCGGTCAGGCGGGCCACCGCCATGGTCCGGGCCATCGCCGCCGCGCGCACCGTCGCCTCCAGCGCCGGATGGACGGTACGGCCGAACAGCGCCACCCCGTCGGCCCGGCCGAGCGCCCGGGCCAGCCGGTTCCACAGTGGCCTCCCACCGGCGTTCTCGAAGTACCGCGCCCGGACACCTCGCCGGCGCAGCCGCTCGGCCAGCGCCTTCGCCTGGTTGGTCCTGCCGGAGCCGTCGACGCCGAGCAACGCGATCATCACAGGTCGGGCCACGCACCCGGATGCTGGCGGCGATCATCAACGGCCGCTGATGATCGACTTGTGATCGACCGGTGACGCCGGGCGACAGGCTTGGGCTCGCCTTCCGGCACCACGGAAGGCGTACCCGAATCGAGGAGGCGTCCATGGAGAAGGCCACGATCGAGCAGGCCGGCAAGAAGAAGCTCTCGCTGAAGGTCCGCAAGCTGGAGCGGCTGGAGACCACCGTCATCCGCGAGAGCAACGGCGCCTGATCCGCGCCGGCACCCCGGTCGCCGCCACCTACCGCGGCGGCCGGGGTGCCGCTTTCCCGTCTTCCGCCGAGCGTTAGTGAGGTTGCGGTCCCATGCTCAAGCCGCGCGTCAAGAGTGTCCACGAGCCCTACACGCTGCCGGGGAACCGGCTGATCATCGGTCTGATGCAGTACGGCGTCGCGTCGGAGATCCAGGACGACGAGGACGGCACGATCGCCCGCATCCTGACGTTGCTGGACGGCACCCGGTACGTGTGGGAGGTCTGCGCGGACCTCGCCGAGACGCACCCGGGCATCGACGAGGGCAGCGTCCGCGAGGTGGTGGACCAGCTCATCGCGCAGGGCTTCGTCGAGGACGCGGCGGCCCCGCTGCCCGACGGGTTCACCGCGGAGGCCGCGCAGCGCTACGACCGGGCCCGGCACTTCTACGCCTGGATCGACACCCAGCCCCGCAGCTCGCCCTTCGAGGTGCAGGCGCGTATCGGGCGGGCGCGGGTCTCCGTACTCGGTCTCGGCGGCACCGGCACGGCGGTCGCGGCCGGACTCGTCGCCAGCGGCGTCGGCGGCCTGCACTGCGCCGACTTCGACGTGATCGACCAGCCGAACCTGACCCGCCAGCTGCTCTACACCGAGAGCGACCTCGGCCAGCCGAAGGTGAAGGTCGCCGTGGACCGGCTGCGGGCGATGAACTCGCACGTCGACGTGACCGGGGAGGAGTGCCGGGTCCGCTCCGCCGACGACCTGGTGCCGCTGATGAACGGGCGGGACGTCTTCGTCCTCTGCGCGGACCGGCCCGTCGACCAGATCCAGGACTGGACGAACGAGGCGGCGCTGCGTACCGGCACGCCGTGGTTCATGGCGCTCTACACCGGGCCGATGACGGTCGTCGGCTCGTTCCTCCCGGGCCGCACCGGGTGCTACACCTGCCTGCGGCGGCGGCCGGACAAGCACGAGATCCAGACCGACGGCACGCCGCTGCGCGGCGGGGAACGACCGAACGCGGTGATCGCCGCCACCGCGAACGTGACCGGTCACCTCTGCGCGCTGGAGGTGCTCTACCACCTCGGCGGGCTGCCCCAGCAGGTCGCCGGGCGGGTCTTCCACCAGAACGCCGCGCGCTGGGACCACCACTACTTCATCGACGTGCCGCGGGACCCGGACTGCCCCTCGTGCGGTCCGCGCGGCGCGTGAGGACCGGGCGATGACGACCACCGGGGTCGAGGCGGCGCCGGATCTGGGCGCCGCGACGCGGGTACGGTTCCACCCGCTGCGGATCCGGCCGTCCGACGACGACCCGGACTCGGTGGTGGTGGGCCGGCCGGAGGTCGGCGAGTTCGTGGAACTGCCCGCGATCGGCGTCCGTGCCGTCGAGCTGCTCGACGGCGGAGCGCCGATCGGCGTGGCCGAGGAACGGATCGCCGCCGACCACGACGTGGAGCTCGACCTCGTGGACCTGGTGCTCGCGCTGCGGGAGGCGGGCCTGGTGGCCGAGGTCGACGGCCGGCCCACCGGCGGCGCCCGCCGCGAGGACCGGCCGCACCTGCCCTGGCTGCGGGCCCGGCACGTGCGCTGGCTGTTCGGCCCGGCGGCGAAGGTGGCCTACGTCGCGCTGGTCGCGGCGACGCTGGCCACAGTGGTACGCCGTCCCGAGCTGCTGCCGTCGTACCGGGACTTCTTCTGGACCGGCTACGTCGGTCTCGCCGTGCTCGTGAACACCGTGCTGTTCTCCGGGACGGCGGTGCTGCACGAGTTCAGTCACCTGGTGGCGGCCCGTTCGCTGGACGCGCCGGCCCGGATCCGGTTCGCCACCCGGCTGCACCATCTGGTCCTGGAGACCGACGTGACGGCGATCTGGTCGGTGCCGCGCCGCCACCGGTACCGCGTCTACCTCAGCGGCCTGCTCTGGGATTCCGCCGTGGTGTGCGCCGCGCTGCTGGTGATGGCGTACGCCCGGCCGCATCCGCTGGTCGGCGGCCTGCTGTCCGCCGTCGTTCTGGTGATCGTCATGTCGATGGCGCTGCAACTGCACGTCTACATGCGTACCGACTGCTACTTCGTCCTGCTGGACCTGCTGCGGTGCCGCAACCTGTTCCAGGACGGCTTCGCGTACGCCCGGCACCTGCTGCGCCGGGGTCTGCACGCGGCGCTTCCCGGCCGGGTGACACCGTCGGCCGGGGACCCCACCGCCGTCCTGCCGCCGCACGAGCGGCGCGCGGTACGGATCTACGCGCTGGCGGTGGTGGCGGGCAGCGCTGTCGCGTTGTCCAGCTTCGTCCTGTTCGGAATCCCGATCGTCGCGCACGGCGCGATCCAGGCCGGCTCGGCCGTGCTGGCCGGCGCGACCGGCGGAAGCCTGCTCGCGGCCGTGGACGGCGCGCTCGTCCTGCTCGTCGAGGGCACGCTCCAGGCGATGTTCCTGGTCACGTTCTACCGCCGTCACTCCCGGCGGCGCCGGGCGCGGGCCACGTCCGGTCAAGCGCCGCACGCCGCGCCGGACCCGATCGGCTGACCACCGACGACGACCGGACACAGTGGTGTGTCCCCCCGGTCACCGCTGGTACGCGTCACCCCCTGGCCTCGCGCGAACTCGTCTAGGGTGGGGCCGGAGGGCGATCTTGACGTGGTCGCCCGGGTCCGCGCGCTTCGGGGGGAGCGAATGGTGCCGGCGGTCATGTTTCGGCTGCTCGGCCCGGTCGAGGTGTGCCTCGACGATCGGACGGTCCGCGTCGGTGGCCCCCGCAGTCAGGCCATGCTCGCCGCGTTGCTGCTGGAAGCCAACCGGATCGTCCCGGTGTCCCGTCTCATGGACGCGGCCTGGGGCGGCCATCCGCCGGCGAGCGCGGACGTCCAGGTCCGCAACCGGGTCGCGGCGGCGCGACGGGCGCTGCGCGCCGCCGGTCTGCCCGGCGACGTGATCGGCACCCACGGCTCCGGATATCTGCTCACCGTCGCCGAGGGTCAACTCGACCTGGACGTCTTCGAGGAACGGGTACGCCGGGCGGAAGGGCTCCTCGACCGGGGCGGCGCCCCGGAGGAGGCGGTGTCCGGGCTGCGCGAGGCGCTGGCGATGTGGCGCGGTCCGGCGCTCGACGGCCTGCGTACGCCGGCGCTCACCGCGGCGGCGCAGCGTCTCGACGAACGGCGGATGACAGTGGTCGAGCGCTGCCTCGGCCTGGAGCTGGGCCTCGGCCGGTACGACAGCGTGATCGGCCGGCTCACCGAGCTGGTCGAGGCGTACCCGTGGCGGGAGTCGCTCGTGGGTCAGCTCATGCGGGCCCTCTACCTGGCGGACCGGCAGGGCGAGGCACTGGACCGGTTCGACCAGTTGCGCCGCCGCCTGGCCGAGGAGCTCGGCATCGACCCCACGGCCCAGCTGATCCGGCTGCGCGACCTGATCCTGCGCAACGACCCCAGCCTCCGGTCGTCGCCCGACGCGGGCCCGGTCGTCGCGCCGCCGGACCGCCCGCCCGCCGGACCGCGCCCGGCCGCCGCCGCCGCACAACACGGAATCGCCGCACAACACGGTGCCGCCGCACAACACGGTGCCGCCGGACCGGACGGGGCCGCGCGCCCGCCGGTCCGGATGCTTCCGGCCGGCCTCACCGACTTCGTCGGCCGGGAGGAACAGATCGCGGCGGTCCTGGAGTGGCTTCCGGAGCGGCCGGCGGTCGCCGTGACGGCGATCAGCGGCCTGCCCGGCGTCGGCAAGACCACCCTCGCGGTCCGGATCGCCCACCAGCTCGGCCCGGCGTACCCCGGTCCGCACCTCTACGTGGACCTGAACGGGCACGACCATCCGGCGCCCCCGGTCGAGGTGCTCGGGCGGTTCCTGCGGGCGCTCGGCGTGCCCGGCGCCCAGATCCCGGCGGACCTGGAGGAACGCGCCGCGCTGTTCCGGGGCGCGATGGCCGAGCGGCCCGGAGTGGTGCTGCTGGACAACGCGGCCGACGCGGCGCAGGTGCGCCCCCTGCTGCCCGGTACGGACACCGTCGTGCTGGTCACGAGCCGGCGCGCGCTCGTCGACGTCGACGGCGCCCACCAGCTGCGGCTGGAGCCGCTGCCCGAGGCGGACGCGCTGCGGCTGCTGGCCGGCATCATCGGCCCGGACCGCGTCGCCGCCGAGCCCGGCTCCGCGTCGGACGTCGTCCACCACTGCGGGCTGCTGCCGCTGGCGGTGCGGATCGCGGGCGCCCGGCTGGCGATACCCGGCGTGCTGTCGCTGCGGCAGGCGGCGGCGCAGCTCGCCGAACTCTCGCACCGGCTGGACCATCTCGCCCGCGCCGACCGCAGCGTACGGGCGGCGTTCCACTCGGCGTACGTGGCGCTGGACGAGCCGGTCCGCCGGCTGCTGCGCCGGTTCGCGGTGCTGGACCTCGACCGGGCGCCGCCGTGGCTGCCCGCCGTCCTGCTCGACGACGAGGCGGGCGCGGCGGACGCGGTCACCGGCCTGGCCGAGGCCAACCTGGTCGAGGTGACCGGACCGGACGAGCTGGGCCAGGTCCGCTATCACCTCCACGATCTGGTCCGCGCCTTCGCCCGGGAACGCGCCGCGCGGGAGGAGGGGCCGCGGGAACGGCCGGAGGTGCTGCGGCGCGTCTTCGGCACCTGGCTGACGCTGACCGAGCAGGCCCGCGTGGCGCTGAGCCAGGAGGGCGGCGCCGTCATCGTCGCCGACCTGCCGAGGTCACCGGCGCCCACCGGCGAGCACCTGCGCGACCCGAAACGCTGGTTCGGCGCCGAACGGGCCGCCCTGCTCGCCGGCATCGAGCAGGCCGCCGCGACGCCCGGCCTGGAGGACTACTCCTGGGCGCTGGCCTGGCACTGCGACTACTACCTGTTCGTCGACGCCCGGGTGGACGACCTGACCCGGGTCACCGAGATCGGGCTGGCGGCCGCCGAGCGCCGGCGGCACCCGGAGGGGATCGCCCGGCTCCGGCTCTGCGTGGCGTTCGCGGCCCTGCTACGCAGTGACCTGGAGGCCGCGCTCGGCTACGCGCGGGCCGCCGCGGCGGCGGCCGAGCCGCTCGCCCAGCCCTGGCTGCGGGCCGACATCGCCGGCGTCGAGAACCAGGTGTACGAAGGGCTGGGCGACCGTCCGGCGGCACGCGCCAGCCTGGTCCGCTCCATCGAGCTGTACCAGGAGGCCGGCGACGAGGTGGCCGCCGGACCGAAACTCGCCCGGCTGGGCGTCCTCCAGTTCCAGGAAGGCGACCCGGCAGCCGGGGAGACGCTCGCCCGGGCCGTCGCGCTGCTGCGGGCCGCCGGCACGCCCCGGCCGCTCGCGTTCGGACTGCGCGCGTCGGGCCGCTGGCACGACCACCGTGGCGCGGTGGACGAGGCCCGGGCGGCGTACCTGGAGGCCCTGGAACTGGTCCGGCGGCACGGTGACCGGCTCGGTGAGGTGGCGCTGCTCAGCGAGGTCGCCGCGATGCTCGCGGGGCACGGCCGGCTGGGCGAGGCGGCCGGATACGCCGACACCGCCCTGGAGCAGGCCCGCGAGATGCGGGTCGCCGCCTACCTGGCCTACGCCCGGTACGCCCAGGGACGGATCAGCCTGATGTCGGGCGACCCGGCGCGGGCGCGGGTCCTGCTCGAACAGGCGGCCGACGACCTGACGGCCAGCCCGCCGCTGCAGCTGGAGGCCCTGATGGACCTGGCCCGGGCGGTGGAGCGGCTGACCGGGGCCGAGGCGGCCCGGGACGTCTGGCGACGCGCCCACGAGGTGGCCGCCCGGATCGGGGCCACCGCCACGGCGGACGAGATCGAGCGGCGGCTGGCCGGACCGTAGCCTGGCCGGGAGTCGTCGGGGCCGGGTTGTCGGATCCGGCCGGGCGGCTCCGACCCACCGGCGAGCGCGCCCGACCGGGACGCGCCGCAACGCGGAGGAACACATCATGGGCACTGTCAGCTACGGGGTGCACACGTCCGTCGACGGCTTCATCGAGGGGCCGAACGGCGAGTTCGACTGGCCGCAGATGGGGGAGGAGCTGTCCGCGTACTCGATCGACCTGGCCGAGCGGGCCGACGCCTTCGTCTACGGGCGGCGGGTGTGGGAGATGATGGCCTCCTACTGGCCGCAGGTCGAGTCGATCTCCGACCACCCGCACGACCTGGCGTTCGCGCCGATCTGGCGGCGTACCCCGAAGATCGTGGTCTCCCGCACGCTCGCCGAGGCTCCCCACGGCGCCGTGGTGGTCGGCGGCGGCGACCTGGCGAAGGAGTTCGCCGAGGTCCGCGAGCGGTTCCCCGGTGACCTGCTGGTCACCGGCGGCACCGGCGCGGCGACGGCGCTGGCCGCGCTGGGGCTCGTCGACACCTACGAGGTGATCGTGCACCCGGTGGTGCTCGGCGGCGGACGGCAGGTGCTGCCCGACCTGGCCCGCCAGCACCTGCGGCTGGTCGAGACGCGTCAGTTCGACGGGCGGTCGGTGCTGCTGCGCTACGCGCGGGCCTGACGCCTCAGCGGCCCCGGCGGCGGGGCCGGTACGTGGCGAGCGCGGCCGGTACGCCGCGGCGCACGATGCCGGCCCGGTCGCTGTCCCCGCGCAGCACCGCCGCGGCGGTCTTGCGGGCCTGCTCGGCGGTGAAGTGCGGCGGCAACATCAGCTCGGCCGGGTCCACCACCGCGTTGACCACCACCGGCCGGTCCGCGTCGAGCACCCGCTGCCACAGGCCGTCCACCCGGTCGGGGGAGTCGACCAGCTCACCGCCGAGGCCCAGCACCTCCGCCCATTTGTGGTACGCCACGTCCGGCAGGTCCTGGCTGTCCGGGAACATCGGGGTGCCCTCGCTGGACCGCTGCTCCCAGCTGACGAACGCGAGGTCACGGTTGTTGAGCACGAGCACCACGAACCGGGGGTCGGCCCACTCCCGCCAGTACTTCGCCACAGTGATCAGCTCGTTGACGCCGTTCATCTGCATCGCGCCGTCGCCGAGCAGCGCGATCACCGGGCGGTCCGGGTGGGCGAACTTCGCCGCCAGCGCGTACGGCATGCCGCCGCCCATGGACAGCAGCGTGCCGGAGAGGCTGGCCAGCATGCCGGGGCGCACGCGCACGTGCCGGGCGTACCAGGCGGTGGCGGTGCCGCAGTCCACGGCGAGCACGGCGTCGTCCGGCAGCGCGTCGTCGAGCGAGGTGAACAGCGACTGCGGGTTGACCGGGTCGGCCGGCTGCGCGGCCACCTCGCGTTGCGCGGCCCGCCACTTGCCGGTGGCGTCGGCGAGGGTGGCCCGCCAGGCGGTCTGGCCCGGCCCCGGGCCCAGCTCCCGGAGCAGGGCGCGCAGCGTCGGTCCGGCGTCGCCGGTCAGGTTCACCTCGGTCGGGTAGCGCAGCCCCATCCGGCTGCCGTCGATGTCGATCTGCACCGCCCGGGCCTGCCCCTCCGGCGGGTAGAACTCCGAGTACGGCATCTGGCTGCCGACGATCAGCAGCCGGTCGCACTCGCGCATGAGTTGCCAGCTGGGGCGGCTGCCGAGCAGGCCGATCGCGCCGGTCACCCAGGGCTGCCGGTGGTCGACGGCGGTGAAGCCGAGCAGCGCGGTGGCCACCCCGGCGCCGAGCCGGTCGGCGATCCGGCGTACCTCGTCCTCGGCGCCCAGCGCGCCCTGCCCGACCAGCATCGCCACCCGCTCGCCGCCGCGCAGCACCTCGGCCGCGCGGCGCACGTCGGCCTCCGGCGGCACTGTCGGCTCGCTGCTCGGCACCGCGCTGGTGTGGTAGTAGCCGTGCGCGTGCGGCGGGTGCGGCACCGCCGGCAGGTCCTGCACGTCGGAGGGAAGGACCAGGGCGGTCACGGTACGCCGGGCCAGCGCGGTGCGGCAGGCCCGGTCCACCAGGTGCCGGGCCTGCGACGGATCGTCGAGCTGGGCCAGGAAGGCCGACGCCACGTCCTTGTAGAGCGAGAGCAGGTCCACCTCCTGGTAGTAGCCGCCGCCCTCGGCGGGCAGCGCGGTGTGCCCGAGCAGCGCCACCACCGGCTGGTGGTCGAGCTTGGCGTCGTAGAGGCCGTTGAGCGCGTGGATCGCGCCCGGGCCGCTTGTCACCACCACGCAGCCGAGCGGGCCGCCGCCGTACTTGACGTGCGCGCCGGCCGCGAAACCGGCGGTCTCCTCGTGCCGGACCTGGATGAACCGGGCGCGTCCCTCGGCGCGTTGCAGCGCCGAGGTCATGCCGTTGATCCCGTCGCCCGGGTAGCCGTAGTAGCGATGCACGCCCCACTCGGCGAGCCGGGCCACCAGGTAGTCGGCGACTGTGGCGTCGCGGGGGAGGTTGCCGTCGTGATCCGCGCCCATCGTGGTCCCTCCGTCGCGTCGGCCTTCCGGCTCCGTTCCCCGCCCGGGGCGGCGGAAACCCGGCCCGTGCCGGAGCGGCCCGGCGGGCCGGGCAGAATCGCGTGGTGCCCGTCCACGAGATCACCGACCCCGACGACGACCGGATCGCCGACTATCGCGCGCTCACCGACGTGGAGCTGCGTACCCGCTGGGAACCGCCGCACGGGCTGTTCATCGCCGAGGGGGAGCTGGTGCTGCGGCGGGCGCTGCGGGCCGGCTACCCGGCCCGGTCGTACCTGGTCGACGCCAAGCGCGTGGACCAGCTCGCCGATCTGGACACCGGTGACGCGCCGGTGTACGCGGCCACGCCGGACGTCCTCCAGCGCGCCACCGGCTTCCACGTGCACCGGGGCGTGCTCGCGTCGTTCCACCGCAAGCCGCTGCGCTCGGCCGACGAGGTGCTGGCCGCCGCCCGGCGGGTGGTGATCCTGGAGGACGTCAACAACCACACCAACCTGGGCGCGATCTTCCGGGGCGCGGCAGCGCTCGGCGTCGACGCGGTGCTGCTGTCGCCGACCTGCGCCGACCCGCTCTACCGGCGCAGCGTACGGGTCAGCATGGGCGAGGTGTTCGCGGTGCCGTACGCGAAGCTCGACAGCTGGCCCGGCGGGCTGGACCAGGTCCGCGCGGCCGGGTTCACCGTGCTCGCGATGACGCCCGCGCCTGATGCCGTACCGATGCAGCGGCTGACCCCGGCGCAGCGCGAGCGGGCGGCGTTGCTGCTCGGGGCGGAGGGGCCGGGACTGACCGCGGCGGCGCAGGCCGCCAGCGACGTGCGGGTGGTGATCCCGATGCGGCGCGGCGTGGACTCGCTGAACGTGGCCGCCGCGGCGGCGGTGGCGTTCTGGGAGCTGGGGCGGGACGACCCGCTCTGACGACCGGCTTGCATGACCATGCGACGGCGTGCATAATCTTCCTTGTGTCCAAGGTTCTCACCTCCCTGCCCATCGGCGAACGTGTCGGCATCGCCTTCTCCGGCGGCCTCGACACCTCGGTCGCGGTCGCGTGGATGCGCGACAAGGGCGCCATCCCGTGCGCCTACACCGCCGACATCGGCCAGTACGACGAGCCCGACATCGCCTCGGTGCCCGGCCGCGCCCACACCTACGGCGCCGAGGTCGCCCGCCTCGTCGACTGCCGCGCCGCCCTGGTCGAGGAAGGACTGGCGGCGCTGACCTGCGGCGCCTTCCACATCCGCTCCGGCGGGCGGGCCTACTTCAACACCACGCCGCTGGGCCGGGCCGTGACCGGCACGCTGCTCGTGCGCGCGATGATCGCCGACGACGTGCAGATCTGGGGCGACGGCTCGACGTTCAAGGGCAACGACATCGAGCGGTTCTACCGGTACGGCCTGCTGGCCAACCCGCAGCTGCGGATCTACAAGCCGTGGCTGGACACCGACTTCGTCACCGAGCTGGGCGGCCGCACCGAGATGTCGGAGTGGCTGCTGGAGCGCGGCCTGCCCTACCGGGACAGCACCGAGAAGGCGTACTCCACCGACGCCAACATCTGGGGCGCCACCCACGAGGCCAAGACGCTCGAACACCTGGACACCGGCATCGAGACGGTCGAGCCGATCATGGGCGTGAAGTTCTGGGACCCGTCCGTGGAGATCCCCACCGAGGACGTCACCATCGGCTTCGACCAGGGCCGCCCGGTGACGATCAACGGCAAGGAGTTCGGCAGCGCCGTCGACCTGGTGCTGGAGGCCAACGCCATCGGCGGCCGGCACGGCCTGGGCATGTCCGACCAGATCGAGAACCGGATCATCGAGGCCAAGAGCCGGGGCATCTACGAGGCCCCCGGCATGGCGCTGCTGCACGCCGCCTACGAGCGGCTCGTCAACGCCATCCACAACGAGGACACGCTCGCCAACTACCACAACGAGGGCCGCCGCCTCGGCCGCCTCATGTACGAGGGCCGCTGGCTGGACCCGCAGGCGCTGATGCTGCGCGAGTCGCTGCAGCGCTGGGTCGGCACCGCGGTCACCGGCGAGGTCACGCTGCGGCTGCGCCGGGGCGAGGACTACTCGATCCTCGACACCACCGGCCCGGCGTTCAGCTACCACCCGGACAAGCTGTCGATGGAGCGCACCCAGGACTCGGCGTTCGGCCCGGCCGACCGGATCGGCCAGCTCACCATGCGCAACCTCGACATCGCCGACTCGCGGGCCAAGCTGGAGCAGTACGCCTCCGTCGGCATGGTCGGCGGCGGCAACCCGCAGCGGGTCGTGGGTGCCGCCCAGGCCGCTTCGACCGGGCTGATCGGCGCCATGCCGCAGGGCGGCGCCGAGGCCATCGCGTCCCGGGGCGTGCCCACCGCCGAGGACGAGGCGCTCGACCGGGCCGCCATGGAGTTCGGCGTCGACTGATCCCGCAGCCCGGCCGGCTCGTCCTCCCCGGCGAGCCGGCCGGTGCGGCCCTCGGCAACGACGGTGACGCAGGGTAGCGTGTCGCCCGTGTTCCCTACCGTGCGTGAGGTCCTGGACCTGGTGCCGATGCGCCACGGTGCGCCGCGCCTGGTCGCCGGGAACGCCGGGCTGGACCGGCCGGTGCGGTGGGTGCACATCGCCGAGGTGCCCGACATCGCCACCCTGCTCGGCGGCGGGGAACTGGTCCTGACCACCGGGATCGGGCTGCCGGCCGACGACGCCGGGCTGCGCGAGTTCATCGGCACCCTGGCCGACGTCGGCGCCTCCGGACTGGTGGTCGAGCTGGGCCGCCGGTACCTCACCGGAGTGCCCCGGGTGATGGCCGCCGCCGCCGAACGCCGCGGCCTGCCCCTGATCGAGCTGCGCCGGGGCACCCCGTTCGTCCGGATCACCGAGGCGGTGCACGGGCTGATCGTGGACGCCCAGCTCACCGAGCTGCGCGCCACCGAGGAGATCCACCAGCGGTTCACCGACCTGTCGGTGGAGGGCGCCGAACCGGCCGAGGTGCTGCGGCAGGCCGCCGAACTGGCCGGCTGCCCGATGGTGCTGGAGAACCTGTCCCGGCAGGTGCTCGCGTACGACCCGGCGGGGGAGAACGCGGAACTGCTGCTGGACGGCTGGGAACAGCACTCCCGGCAGATCCGCCCGGCCGGGCGCACCGCGTACGACCCGGGCAGCGGCTGGCTCGTCACCACAGTCGGGGCGCGCGGGCAGGACTGGGGACGGCTGCTGCTGCGCTGGCCCGTCGCCGAGTCCACCCCGCCGACCCGGCTGACCATCCTGATCGAGCGGGCCGCCTCCACGCTGGCCCTGGGGCGGCTGATCCGGCGCGACGCCGAGGGCCTGGAACGGCAGATCCACCGTACGCTGCTGACCGCGCTCATCGACCACTCCCGCCCGGTGGACGAGGTGGCGTTGCGCGCCAAGGCGCTGGGCGTCGTCCTGGACCGACGGCACCTGGTCGGCGTGGTGGTCCGGCACCGTGGCGACGAGCCGGCCGCCGGCCCGGGCGCCGACGCCGACCCCGAGGCCGGTCCGGCCCGCCTGCGCGACCTCGCCGAGGCGGTCGGCCAGGCCGTGCGGGACGCCAAACTCACCGCCCTGACCAGCGCCGTCGACGACCATGCGGTGGGGGCGCTGCTGGCCCTGCCCGACGCGGCCGACGAGGAGAAGGCACTCGCCGCGTTCGCCACGGCGTTGCGCCGGGTACGCCTCGACGCCGCCCCGTCCCGCCCTCCGGCCACCCGTACCGTGGTGGCGGCCGGTTCGGGCGTGGGCAGTCTGCGCGAGGCGCGCCGCTCACTCGTCGAGGCGCGTCAGATCGCCGAGGCGGCGCGGCGGGACCCCCGAGACCTGCCCTGCTACCGGCTGCCGCACGTCGGGTTGGCCGGTCTGCTGCACCTGCTGCGCGACGAGCCCCGGCTGCAGACGTTCGTCGAGCGCGAACTCGGGGCACTGCTCGCGTACGACGCCCAGCACCCGCGTGAGCAGTTGCTCGGCACGCTGCGCGCGTACCTGGAGCAGGGGCGGAACAAGTCGGCGGGCGCTGCCGCGGCGCACCTTTCCCGGCCGGCGTTCTACGAGCGGTTGGCCCGGATCGGCCGCATCCTCGACGCCGACCTGGACTCGGTCGACAGGTGCTTGTCCCTGCACGTGGCCCTGCTGGCCCTCGACGCCATCCGAACCCCCTGACCCACCCCCGGGCCGTCACGCCGGTCCCGCCGACCCCGCCGATCTTGGACTTGTGGCGCCCAGGATGCCCAGAACCGCGGCTTATGCGCGCCGCCACAACTCCAAGATCGATGGGGCCGAGGCGGTGATCATGAGGTTAGGCCGGTGTTTTGCCCGGATTCGCCCCGCCAACTTCATGATCAACGCGGCGGGCGGGCGGGGGGTGGGGGTGGGGGTGGGTCAGGTTAGGGCGGTCAGGGTTTTGGCGTAGGGGGGCGGGACGAAGTTCGGGCCGGCGGGGGTGAACACGTCGGAAGTGGCGGCCGCCTGCCAGGCGGTGTCGGGCAGGGCCGCGACCAGGGCGCGTACCACCGGGGCGTCGCGCCACTGGTCCTGCTGGGCGAGCAGGCTCAGCGCGACCACCGACTCCTCCACCTCGCCGACGCACTCGAACGGCTTGTGCCCGTCGACGCCGAGCAGCTCCCGGTAGCCGGGCACCTGGGACTCGTCGGCCAGCAGGTCGCCGCCGAAGATGCCGGTCAGCCGCTCCCGGGGCATGAACGGGGCCATGGCGAGGAACACGAAGCGGCACTTCGGGCAGTCCCGGCACCAGCGCTCGCTCGCGTCGCGCAGCTTGAACGCGGCGTTGCAGCTGGTCACCACCGCGTCGTACCGGTCGATCTCGGCGAACAGCCGGGCGATGTGCAGCTCGGACAGGGAACGCAGCAGCGAGAAGTACGGCTCGGTGAGCCCGGCGTGCTCGGCCAGCGCCGCGCGCAGCAGCCCTTCCGCCTCGACGCCCTTGGACCACTGATGGTTGATCTCGTGGCCGTTCCAGATCAGGTTCGGGTCGGACGCCGAGCGCTCGTTCGACATCACCACCGGGCCGAGCCCGTGCAGGACGGCGGTGGCCACGGCGATCAGCGAGTTGATCGCGGTGACCGGAATGTGCCCGTTGCGCGCGCCGGCCGCGTTCAGCTCGAACAGCACCGGGTCCAGCCGCCGCCGGGCGGCCAGCGGCACCAGGTCCGACGCCTCGTTCACCGCCACGATCACGTGGTTCGGGTTGACCGAGAAGGGCACCGGGTCGAGGCCGGCGCGGCGCAGCGCCTCCAGCGTGACGATGGAGTCCTTGCCGCCGCCCACCGCCGACAGCGGCCGCCGGTCGGAGTTGTCCAGCGCCGCCGCCGGAGCCACCGTCCCGGCGGGCACCTCGGGGCGCAGCTCCAGCACGTGCGGCAGCTCGTTGCGGTACGCGTACTCGGCGAGGCCCTTGGTGTAGACGGCGGTGACCAGCTCGACGGCGGCGGCGCCCAGCGGCGCGGGCAGCACCAGCCGGGGTGGCGCGGCGGCCTTGTAGTAGCTGACGCCGGCGACCACGTGCAGCAGCTCCAGGACCCGCGCCAGGGTTGCCGCTGTGGCGTCGGGGACCGGCTCGGCCGGCAGCGGGAGCGTGATCACCTCGGTGAATCGCTGCTCGCCGTCGGGACCGGTCAGGGCGTAGTCGAACAGGACCTCGCCGGTGGCGAAGTCGATCGAGTAGGACGGGAAGGTGAAGGCGTCCATCCGCCGCAGCTGCTCGTTGGGCACACGCCATACTAGGCCCTGGTTCGTCCGCCCGTGTCCGGCTGGGCCGACCCCCACCGCCGTGCACCGACCGAGTCCGAGGAGAGCCCGTGCGCCTGTCTGATCTGCGCGGACGTCATGTCGCCGTCTGGGGCGCCGGCCGCGAGGGCCGGGCCGCGGTGACCGCGATCGCCGCGCACGGGCCGGCCGGCCTGGTCGTCGTCGACGACAGCGCCAACTTCCTCACGCTGCCCTGGGAAGGTCCGCTGGCCGACGCGGCGCCGCTGGTGACCGGCGAGGCGGGCTTCGACCGGCTGGCCGCCGCGGACGTGGTGGTCCGCTCGCCGGGCGTGCCGAACACGCACCCGTGGATGGTGGAGCTGCGCCGCCGGTCCGTGCCCGTCACGCAGGGCAGCGCGCTGTGGATGGCCGACCACGCGGACCGGACCGTCGGGGTGACCGGCAGCAAGGGCAAGAGCACCACGTCCAGCCTGATCAGCCATCTGCTCACCGCGATGGACCGGCCGAACGTGTTCGGCGGCAACATCGGGGTGCCGCTGCTGGACCTGCCGGAGGCGGAGCTGTACGTGCTGGAGCTGTCCAGCTACCAGTGCGCCGACCTGACCGACTCGCCCCGGGTGGCGGTGGTGACAGCGCTGTTCCCCGAGCACCTGGACGCGCACGGCGGTGAGCGGGAGTACTACCGGGACAAGCTGAACCTGGTCGCGCACGGCCCGCACGCCGTGGTGGTCAACGGCGCCGACCCGCGCCTGGCCGCGGAGCTGGGCGACCGGGCCGCGATCCGGGCCGGCTCACCGGACACCACGCACGTGTCCTCCGGCCCGGACGGCACGCAGTGGTTCCACCTGCGGGACACGCCGCTGTTCCCGCGCGCGGTGCTGCCGCTGGTCGGGCGGCACAACGAGGGCAACCTCTGCGTCGCGCTCGCCGTGCTGGACGCGCTCGGCGTCGACGTGGTGGCGCGCAAGGACAGCCTCGCCGTCGCGGTCGCCGAGTTCCAGGGCCTGGCGCACCGGCTCACCGAGATCGCCGACCCGTCCGGGCTGACGTTCGTCGACGACACGCTCGCCACCAGCCCGTACGCGGCCATGCACGCGATCGACGCGTACGAGGGGCGGCCGTTGACGGTGATCGTCGGCGGCGCCGACCGGGGGCTGGACTACAGCCCGTTGCGCGCGCACCTGGCCGAGCGGGAGATCACCGTGATCGGCGTGCCGGACAGCGGCCCCCGCATCGTGGAGGCGCTGTCCGGGCTGCCGTCGGTGCGTACCGAGCTGGCCGACGACCTGGTCGCCGCCGTCGGGCTGTCCCGCAAGCTCACCCCGGCCGGCGGGGTGGTGCTGCTGTCCCCGGCCGCGCCGAGCTACGGCCGGTTCCGCAACTTCGAGCACCGCTCCGAGGTGTTCGCGCAGGCGGTGGCGGACACCGCCCGCTGAGTCAGCCGCGTTCCGCCCGGGCGTCCCGCGACGGCCCCGGCTCGGCCGACAGGAGCGCGTCGAGCGACTCGGTGGGCGCCGAGCTGTCCACCGGTTCACGCGGCCCGGGCGCGGTGGCGGCGACCGCCGTGCCGGCGGCGGGTGTCGCCTCGGCGCGGGCCGGCCGCTGCTTGACCGGGGTCCAGGCGAACGCGAGCGCCCCGCCCACCAGCGCCAGCAGCATGCCGACCAGGAACCCGCCTAGGTTCGAGGTCAGCCAGGAGACCAGCCCGAGCACCAGGGAGAGCACCGCGTAGAAGACCCGTTGCTGCGGGGTGGTGATCAGCAGCACGCCGCAGATCACCAGGATCGCCGGGACCAGGTACGCGGCCAGGCCCTGCGGCCCGACGTGCAGCAGGACGCCGAGCGGCGCGCGCAGCGTCACCAGCATCTCCGCGCCGCCGAGCGCGATGAGCAGCCCGGCGGTGAACGGTCGCGCGCGCCGCCAGCGCCGCCAGCGTGCGCGGACGCCGGCGGCCGTGTGCTGTCCCGGGCTCATGTCAGCACCCGTCGGAGCTGAAGCCCATGCGCAGGTTGGGCAGCGTGAAGATCGCGGCGGTGGTGGCGTAGTTGTTCTGCCGCAGGTTGGTGATGGTCACCGTGTCGGCCTGCTGGGCGAACACGCCCGGGTTGCCCTTGACCCCGGGGACCTTGTCGACGGTGCTGGCGTCCTGCCCGACGTCGATGTTCTTGAAGGAGGCGTTGCCGGCGATCTCGTCGCCGTCGACCACGAGCGTGCGGGCGGTCACCGGCTTGCCGGAATTGCCGGCGGTGATCCGCAGGTTGGTTCCGCCGAGGTTGATGCTCTGGCAGAGGTTCGTCAGTTCGGCCTTGTCGATGGCCGAGACGATCACGAGCACCTGCCCGCCGGTGTCGCCCTGGTTGGGGCTGTCCGGGATCATCTGGTCGAGCGTGGCGAACTGCTCGAACCCGGTCCCCTCCAGTTTGTCGGCGGTGACGGTGAACGGCATGCCCGAGATGGCGAACTGCGCGCCGAGGACACCCTGCGCGGTGAGCATCACCATGCCGGCCGCGCCGACGGTCACGGTGCCGAGCGTGACGGCGAACCGGCGCCAGCGTACGCCGCTTCTCGGTTGATCGATCTGCTCCGACATGCTGGCTCCCTTTCGAGATCAATTCATCCGCGACGATGTGAATTGGATTCGCGGGGCGTCCGCGCCGGGTGGGCGCAGGCCGAAGTTACCGCTGAGTAAAGGGCCGGTCAACTGCCTGTAGCAGATCATTGGACGGCATTTGCCAAAAGCGGCCAAAGTGAAAAACCGCTGCGGTTTCTGATCGGTCAGGGATGAGCGGGCGGCGCGCACGGCGCCGTGGCGGCCGGTCCGTCGTCCGGTCGGGCGGCCCGGGCGGCGCGCCGGGCGCCCTCGGGACCGAGGAACGGCGCGGTGGCCGCGTACGTGAGCACCGGCAGCAGCGCCGGCAGCTCGTCGGCCCGCCCCTGCGCCACCCGCTCACGGATGGTGGCGTGGATGCCGCCGACCACAGTGGACACCAGCGCGTCGCGATCGACCTCCGCCGGCTCCGGACCGGTGCCGGCGAAGAACCGGCGGAAGCTGCGCAGCAGCGCGTCGCGTTCCCGGCGCGCGTCCGGGCCGGCCGCGTCCACCTCGACGAGTGCCATCCGGGCGAACGCGGGCACGCTCGCCAGCACGTCGAGCAGCGTGCGCAGCGCCGCGCGTGCCGCGTCCGGCCAGGCCGGGCCGGCGTCGCGGTAGGCGTCCTCCATCAGGTGCGACACCACCGCGATGCCGTGCCGGTACGCGGCCAGGAACGCGTCCTGCTTGCCGTTGAACAGCGCGTAGAACGCGGGCCGGGTGACTCCGGCCGCGTGGCAGATGTCGCTGACCCGGGCGTTGTCGTACCCCCGGGCGGCGACCTCCCGGACCAGCCCGTCGAAGAGGCGGTCGCGCTGGGTCGCCGCCACCTCCTCGGCCGGCACCCGGCGCGGGCCGCGCTTGATGGCGCGGTCCGGGTCGCGGCCGTGGCGGGCGCCCGGCAGGGGTGCGGGTGCCGGTGACGGCGGGCTCGGGATGGTCACCTGTCGACCTCTCTCGATGCGTTGACTTTACGACCCTCCGGGGTTTATAACTTTCGACACGCTCAGTTCACGCCCCGTCACCGCTGGTGATCTCTCCTCGTCGGTCACCCCGTACGTGTCGAAGGAGGGCCGGATGGCTGCCATTATCGCCGCGCGCACCCGTCCCCCCAAGGCCGGAAAGACCGAGGTGACGCGGCGTCGCCGCACTGCGCCACGCCGCCCGGCCCGCTGAGGCCGCAACGGCGCACCACCACCATCGGCGGCCCGGCCGCCGCACCCACCGGCTCCGTCCATCCCGGACGCCGCCGGAACCGTTTCCTGTCCCACCGCCGGAAGGAACAACCATGCCCAGGTACGGACGCATCGGCGCGGGTCTCGCCGCCCTGGCGCTGCTGACCGGTCTGGTCGGCGCCGCCCCCGCCACCGCCGCACCCACCACCTCGCTGGCCAGCAACGTGCTGACCTACCCGACCGTCGCCGGCACCGCCGTGTCCGTGGGCGACGTCATCCAGGCCAGCCTGCGCAGCGGCACGAACGCCACGTTCTACTCCTCGTCCAGCGGCACCACCGGCATCAAGTGCGCCGCGTCCAGCTTCAGCGCCAAGGTGCTGACCAACCCGACCGCCCCCGGCACCGCGACCGAGAGCCTGACCGCGCAGTCGTTCTCCAGCTGCACCACGAACGTCTTCGGCACCACCGGCGTGCAGAGCATCACCGTGAACAACCTGCCGTACACCACGTCGGTGACCAGCGCCGGCGTGGTCACCATCGCCGGCACGGCGGCCGCGCCGATCCAGAGCACCGTCGTGCTCAACTCGCTGCTCGGCGCGATCACCTGCGTCTACCGCACCAGCACGAACACGCTGACCGGTACGGCGTCCAACGGCACCAACTCGATCACCTTCACCAACCAGACCCTGACCAAGTTCTCCGGCCCGTCGCTGTGCTTCGGCACCGCGTACTTCACCGCCTCGTACTCGCCGGTGAAGGACACCAGCAAGACCGGCAGCCCGGCGGTCTACGTCAACTGACACCCGCTCCCGGGCCGGTGCGCGGCGGTACGCCGGGCGCCGGCCCGCACGCCGGTTCAGCCGGCCGTCAACGTGGCGTGCAGCGCGCGCATCGACCGCAGCGCCGACCGGATCTCCTGCAGGTAGCGGCCCGGCGTCAGGGTCGGCTCCGGCACGTCGACAGCGGCCCGGGCGGCCGGGTCCACGCCGACCGTCTCGATGCCGCACCCGTACGGCACGGCGAGCGTCCGCAGCGCGTCGCAGTGCTGGAACGGCACGTAGATCGGTGCGGTCACCATCAGCACCTCGTCGCCCGCGCGCAGCCGCACGTGCTCGGCCCAGAACCGTTGCGTGTCGGCGGTGTGCGCGCGACGCCGGTCCGGCTCGCTCGACGGCGCGGCGAGCACCCGTACCGGGGGCAGCCCGGCCGGCCGGTAGGTGCGCGAGGACCAGGACCGGTGCGGATGACCGGCGGGCTCGCCGCGCTCGTCGTCCGGCTCGGCCACCCCGCACGCCAGCCGCACCCCGGCGTCGAGGACGTCGACCTCGGTGGCGCAGCCGGACACCCCGGCCGCGTCGAGCGTGCGGCACTCGGCCGCCGAGAGCGGCCGGAAACTGCCCAGCACCGCCACCTCGCCGGTCACCCCGGCCGCCGTCCGGGCCAGCATCGCCGCGTACGCGGTGCGCCGCAGGCAGGCGTGCGCCAGCCCGCCGAGCACCAGCAGGTGCGCGTACCCGGATCGGGCCGGCGCGACGGCGCGGACCAGGCCCAGCGTGGCGGCCGCGCGCAGCACCAGCCCGGCGGTGGCCGGGTCGAACGCCGGCTCCCGGGCGTCCGGGCGTTCCCGTCCCTGCCGGAAGTCCCAGCGGCGGGCGGAGAACACGTCCAGGCCGGCCAGCACCGCCGCGAGGTCGCCGTCGGGCCAGTCGCCGCCGAAGTGCGCCACCAGATCCCGCACCGGGGCGGACTCCACCCAGGACCGGATCCCGGCCAGGAGGTCCGCCCGCGTCGTCCCCGCCACGCCGCCCGGCAACGTCACCTGATCCGTCCGCACCCGCCGGATGCTACCGCCGGGCCGGCCCGCGAAGTGCCAGTTGTCCCGGCCCCGGTCGTGGTGGGAACGTGCGGGGATCCACCTCCGCTGAAGGGTGCGCCGATGACCTCCGACGACCTGCTGGCCCGGCACCGCGCCGTGCTCCCGTCCTGGATGCCGCTCTACTACGCCGAACCGCTGGAACTCGTCGCCGGGTCCGGTCGCCGGGTCACCGACGCGGCCGGCCGGACCTATCTGGACTTCTTCGGCGGCGTGCTGACCACGATGGTCGGCCACGACATCCCGGAGATCCGGGAGGCGGTCGAGCGGCAGCTGCGGACCGGGCTCGTGCACACCTCCACGCTCTACCTGATCCGCCGGCAGGTCGAGCTGGCCGAGAAGATCGCCCGGCTCTCCGGCATCCCGGACGCCCGCGTGTTCTTCACCAACTCCGGCACCGAGGCGAACGAGGCCGCGCTGCTGGTCGCCACGAACCACCGGCGCTCGCACCAGATCCTCGCGGTGCGCAACAGCTACCACGGCCGGTCGTACGCGACGATGGGCGTCACCGGCAACCGCGGCTGGTCGGCCAGCGCGCTGAACCCCTTGCAGGTGGCCTGGCTGCACTCGGGGGAGCGGCTGCGCGGGCTGCTGGCCCGGCTCGACGCCGCCGACCGGGTCGACGCGGCGGTCGAGGACCTGCGCGAGGTGCTCGCCACCCAGACCGCCGGCGAGGTGGCCTGCCTGATCGCCGAGCCGGTCCAGGGTGTCGGCGGCTTCGTGCACGGCCCGGACGGGCTCTTCGCCGCCTGGAAGAAGGTGCTCGACGAGCACGGCATCCTGCTGATCAGCGACGAGGTGCAGACCGGGTGGGGCCGTACCGGCGAGCACTTCTGGGGCTACCAGGCGCACGGCGTGACCCCGGACCTGCTCACCTTCGCCAAGGGCATCGGCAACGGCTTCGCGCTCGCCGGGGTGGTCGGCCGGGCCGAGGTGCTGGAGTCGGTGCCGGCGATCAGCTTCTCCACGTTCGGCGGCAACCCGGTCTCCACCGCGGCCGGCAACGCGGTGCTCGACTACCTGCTCGACCACGACCTCCAGGGCAACGCCGCCCGGGTCGGCGCGATCCTCGGCGACGGCCTGCGCGCGGCCACCGCCGGTCTGGACCGGGTCGCCGAGGTACGCGGCAAGGGCCTGATGCTCGCCGTCGAGTTCGTCCACCCGGGCACCGTCGAGCCGGACGCGGCGCTGACCACCCGCGTGTTCGAGGCGTGCCGGGCCGGCGGCCTGCTGGTGGGCAAGGGCGGCCTGTACGGCAACGTGATCCGGATGGGCCCGCCGCTGACGCTCACCGAGGACGAGGCCCGGGAGGGCCTGGCGATCCTGGTCGACGCGATCCGCGCCTCGATCGAGGCGTGACCATCAGCCCGGCCGGTCCCGTCCGGACCTGAGCAGCCGCAGCAGACCCGCCCCGGCCAGGTACGCCACCAGCGCCGGGGCGGGCAGGCCCAGCGGCTCCGGTCCCTCTTTGGGCGTGAGGCTGTTCAGCAGCAGGCCGACGAGCACGCCCGCGTACCCGGCGAGGGCCAGCCCGGCGCGCAGCCGCCGCCTCCCGACGCCGGCCGGGCCGGTCGCGGCCGGACGGCGGGTCCGGGCCTCGACCGGGCCGAAGACGGCGACCAGCACGGCCAGCACCGCGGCCAGCGCGAGCAGCCACGGTACGCGCCACGCCCACCAGGCCGCCGAGCCGACCGGGGGAGTGGGCAGCACGCCGAGCGCGTCCAGCAGGCCGACCAGCAGCACCGCGGCGGTCAGGTGCCAGAGGAACAGGGTGAGCACCACGGCGTTGACCGCGAGCACCGCCTGCCAGGGGCCGGACCGGCGCAGCCAGCGCCCGGCCGGGCGCCGCAGCAGCAGGATCAGGCCGAGCTGGGCGGCCGCGGCGGCCATCAGCGCCAGGCTCGGCGGCGCCGCGTTGTCCAGCCGCTCGCCGGGTACGTGGAGCATCGCCACCGGGTACGGTCCGGCCACCGTGAGCAGCACCAGCGCGACCAGGCCGCCGCCGAGCAGGACCGCGCCGGCCCGGCCGGACAGCGGCAGCCGGCGGCGGAACAGGCCACGCGGCGCGGCGTGTCCGGCGCGGGTGTCCGGCCGGGCGGCGTCGTACCAGGCGAACCCGACCTGGTGCACGGCCAGCCAGCCCAGCAGGTAGTTGCCGTCGGCGAGCACGGCCGGGCCGAGGAGCCGGCCGAGGTCGCCGAGCGCGACCAGCACCACGAGCGCCACCGGCACGGCGAGCCCGAACCGGCGGTGCAGCGCGTACATCGGCGGGGTCAGCGCCACCACCGCGACGTAGGCGACCAGGAACCACAGCGGGATGGTGGCGAACCAGATCACCTCGCGCACCTGCGCCGCGTCGGCGCCGCGCAGCGTGGCGATCCCCGCTCCCGCCGCCAGGACCAGCAGCAACACGGTGGTGGGGCGGATCAGCCGGGCGCTGCGGTCGACCAGCCAGCCCGTCGCCGAGCCGCCCCGGCGGCGGCGTGAGGTGAGCGAGGCGGCGTTGGCGTAGCCGCCGACCAGGAAGAACACCGGCATCACCTGGGCCACCCAGGTCAGCGGCCAGGCCCAGCGCAGGTCCGCCAGCGCGGAGTGGCCGGCGGGGCGGCCGTTGTCGTACCCGATCACCGTGACGCCCCAGTGGCCGAGCACGACCATGGTGATGGCCAGCGCCCGGAGCAGGTCGATGTAGCGCTCCCGCCCCGGCGGCGTGCGTTGCGCGAGCTGCCGCAGGCGGCGCATGAAGTCAGGCTAGGCCAGCGCGCCGCGACCGGTACGGATAACGGATCGGTCGAGAGGGGTTGTGGTCCCCGTCGCACTGTCGTAGAAATTCTTCAGTGGAAATGCCTTATGTGAAGACAAGCGACAGATCGTTCACCGGGCGTACCCGAACCGAGGAGATGCGATGAACAGGCGTGAGATCCTTCGGCGCAGCGCCGCCGCCGGCCTGCTGGCCACCCCTGCTGCCGGCCTGCTCGCCGGCTGCGCCACCTCCGGTGGCGGCGACGAGGGCGACGGCGGCGCGTACAAGGGCACGAAGAGCGAGCAGAACCCGCTCGGCGTGGCCGAGGACGCCCCGCTGGAGGTGGTGATCTTCAACGGCGGCTTCGGGGAGGACTACGCCAAGGCCCACGAGGCCATGTACAAGGAGCGGTACCCGAAGGCGGAGATCAAGCACTCGGCCACCGCGGAGATCAGCAAGACGCTCCAGCCCCGCTTCGTCGACGGCAGCCCGCCCGACGTGGTGAACAACTCCGGCGCCGGCCAGATCGACTTCAACGGCCTGGTCTCCCAGAACGCGCTCGCCGACCTGGGCGAGCTGCTCGCCGCCCCCAGCCTCGACACGCCCGGCAAGACGGTCAAGGACACGCTGCTGCCCGGCACCGTGGAGGTGGGCTCCTACGACGGCCGGTTCCTGGTCCTCAACTACACCTACACGGTGTACGGCATCTGGCACTCCACCAAGCTGTTCGCCGACCGTGGCTGGGAGGACGCCAAGACCTGGGACGACCACATCGCGCTCTGCCGCCGGATCAAGGCCGCCGGCATCGCCCCCTGGACGTACGCCGGTGTGCACCCCCGCTACATGAGCTGGCCGCTGATCTCCACCGCGATCAAGTTCGGCGGCCCGTCCGTGGCGCTGGCCATCGACAACCTGGAGCCGAACGCCTGGAAGTCGGACGCGATGAAGACCGCCGCCGACGCCTGGCACCAGATCGTCAAGGACAAGTTCATCCTCGCCGGCTCCCCGGGCCTGGACCACAAGCAGTCGCAGACCGCCTGGTGCCAGGGCAAGGCCGCGTTCATCTCCTGCGGCTCCTGGCTGGAGAGCGAGCAGAAGGACGTCACCCCGCCCGGCTTCAACATGACGGTCGCGCCCACGCCGAGCCTGGGCAGCGGCGACAAGCTGCCGTACGAGGCGATCCGCGGCACCGCGGGCGAGCCGTTCATGGTGCCGGCGAAGGCGAAGAACGTAGCCGGTGGCCTGGAGTACTTCCGGACCATGCTGTCCCGCAAGGGCGCGCAGGACTTCACCAAGAAGGTCGCCAGCCTGCCCGTGGTCGCCGGCGCCACCGAGGGCGTCGACCTGCCGTACGGGCTCAGCACCGTGGTCAAGGCGCTCGACGCGTCCGGGTCCAACGGCTTCAACTGGGTCTACAACAACTACTACCGCAAGCTGGAGCGCAACCTCGTCGACGCGGCCTGCGGCGAGTTCTTCAGCGGCCGGATCGGCCCGGCCGAGTTCCTCGACCAGTGCCAGAAGGGCGCCGACTCGATCGCCGGAGACAGCTCGGTCAAGAAGTACAAGCGGTCCGCGTGATGCGACAGGGTCGCCTCCCCCTGATCCTCACGTTCCTGCTGCCCCCGCTGGCGCTGTACGGCATCTTCGTGCTCTCGCCGTACCTCCAGGCTTTTCAGATCTCCACCACCGACTGGATGGGCTACTCCGCGCAGGCCGACCCGGTCGGCATGGCGAACTTCCGCACGCTGCTGAACGACGGGTACGTGTGGAACGCCCTGAAGAACAACGCGATCCTGCTCGCCGTGGTGCCGGTGGTGACGATCGGGCTGGGCCTGTTCTTCGCCAGCATGCTCACCATGGGCGGCCGCCGGGGCCGGGCCGGGGTGACCGGGGTGCGGGGCACCTCGGTCTACCGGCTCGTCTACTTCTTCCCGCAGGTGCTCTCCGTGGTGATCATCGCGCTGCTCTGGAAGGAGATCTACAGTCCGACGAGTGGCCTGCTCAACGGCGCCCTGCGCGCCGTCGGGCTGGCCACCCCGGCCTGGCTCGGCGACCCGCGCTTCGCGTTCTGGTGCGTGCTGGCGGTGATGGTGTGGAGCAACGTCGGCTTCTACGTGGTGCTCTTCGGCGCCGCCATGCAGGCCATCCCGCGTGACATCTACGAGGCGGTGCTGCTCGACGGCGCGTCCCGCACCACGATGCTGCGGAAGATCACCATTCCGCTGCTCTGGGACACCATTCAGGTCGCCTGGATCTACCTGGCCATCGCGGCGCTGGACGGCTTCATCCTGGTCCAGCTCATGACCAACGGCGGGCCGAACTTCTCCTCCGACGTGATCGGGCTGCGGATGTACGACACGTCGTTCGGCAGCGAGAACAAGTTCGGGTACGCCTCGGCGATCGGTGTGGCGATGTTCTTCCTGACCCTCTCGGTGGCGGTGCTGGCGCTGCGCACCGCCCGGCGCGATCGGATCGAGTACTCGTGACCACCGTGGACACCGGCGCCCCGGCCGCCGAGGCGACCCGCGCGGCGACCCCGGCCGACCGTCCGCCCCGGCGTGAGCTGGGCGTGGCGAACGTCTTCTCGCACGGCTTCCTCATGCTCTGGGCGGCCATGACGGTGCTGCCGCTGGCCTGGATGGTGCTCAGCTCGCTGAAGAGCAACGGCGAGATCATCGCCGAGCCGTGGGGGCTGCCCGAGGCGCTGCGCTTCGACAACTGGGCGCGGGCCTGGAGCACCGCGCACATCGGCCGGTTCTTCTTCAACAGCCTGGTGGTGGTGTCCGGCTCGCTGAGTCTGACCATGCTGCTCGGCGCCACCGCCGCGTACGTCTTCGCGCGCTACGAGTTCCGCGGCCGGCAGGTGGTCTACTACCTGTTCGTCGGCGGCATGATGTTCCCGGTGTTCCTGGCCCTGGTGCCGCTGTTCTTCGTGGTCCGCAGCGTCGGCCTGCTCGGCACCTGGCCCGGCCTGATCCTGGTCTACACCGCCTACTCGCTGCCGTTCACGGTGTTCTTCCTGACCGCGTTCTTCCGGACGCTGCCGACCTCGGTGGCGGAGGCCGCGCTGATCGACGGGTGCGGGCACTTCCGGCTGTTCTTCCGGGTGATGCTGCCGATGGCGCGACCGGGACTGATCAGTGTCGGGATCTTCAACTTCCTGAGCCACTGGAACCAGTTCCTGCTGCCCCAGGTGCTCATCCCCGGCGACGGGCAGGACCGGATGCTCGCCCAGGGCCTGAGTTCGCTCGCGGTCAGCCAGGGCTACGCCGGTGACTACGCCCAGTTGTTCGCCGGCCTGACCATCGCGGTGCTGCCGGTCCTCGTGGTGTACGTGGCGTTCCAGCGTCAGGTCCAGTCCGGACTGACCGCGGGGCAGCTCAAGTGAGGTGGTTGCCACAGGCAACGGGGCAGTGGGGAAGATCGAACTGACCTAGGGTGGGCCGGCACGCTCATCTATCGACAGGAATCTCATGTTCTTCCTCATCTACACGCTGTTGCTGCTGCTCGGCGGCATCGCGATGGTCGCGGTAGGCGTGGCCGTCAAGGAACAGGGGACCGGCTCCCGCATCCTCAACGTAGTCGTCGGCCTGGCCTTCTTCGGGTACGGCTTCTACCTGCTGTTCCTCTTCGACGGCGACAGCTACCGGATCTTCTTCTACGTCTTCGTCCTGCCGATCCTGCTGATCGTGCGCGCGGTGAAGGCGCGCAAGGAGGCACGCGAGCAGGCGGCGGCACAGCAGTTCGCGGGCGCGCCGCAGCAGCCGGGGATGTACCCGGCGGGACAGGGCCAGCCCGCGCCGTACGGCGCGCCGCAGGGTCAGCCGGCGCCGTACGGCGCGCCGCCGCAGGGGTATCCCGGTCAGGCGCCGCAGCAGCACGCGGCGTACCCGCCGCACGCCGGGCAGCCGGCGCCGCAGGGCTGGCAGCCGGGGCAGCCGGGCGGTCCGAACGCCTGAGCGGGTGACGGAGGCCGGTCGGCAGATCCCGGCCGGCCTTCGTTCCGCTTGACCGGTAGGAAATTTCCTACCTATGCTGGCGGGCATGTCCGTCACTCACGCGCAGATCGTCTCCGTCCCCGTCGGCGACCAGGACCGGGCCCGCGACTTCTACGTCGACGTCCTCGGCTTCGACCTGGTCCGGGACAACCCGATGCCGGACGGCCGCTGGGTCCAGGTGGCGCCCCGGGGCGCGGTGACCACGCTGACGCTCGTCACCTGGTTCGACAGCATGCCGGCCGGCTCGCTGCGCGGGCTGGTGCTGGAGAGCGACGACCTCGACGCGGACGTGGCCCGGCTGCGCGAGCGGGGGGTGGCGTTCGCCGAGGACAGCGTCCAGGTCGTGCCCTGGGGGCGCTATGTCACCTTCGCCGACCCGGACGGCAACGGGCTCGTCCTGCAGGAGACCCGTGTCTGAGCCGGACGTGTTCGCGGCGCTGGCCAACCCGACCCGGCGGGAGGTGCTGCGGCTGCTCCGCGACGAGGGGGAGCAGCCGGTGCAGCGGCTCGCCGACCGCTTCGAGATGCGGCGTCCCAGCCTGTCGGAGCACCTGCGGGTGCTCAAGGACGCCGGGCTGGTGACCGAGCGGCCCGTCGGCCGGCAGCGGGTCTACGCGCTGCGCCCCGAGCCGCTGCGGGAGGTGGCCGACTGGCTCACCCCGTACGAGCGGTTCTGGCGGCAGCGGCTGGCCGGCCTGGGCGACGTGCTGGACGCGATGCCGGATGAGTGAGCCGACCCGCATCGCGGTGGACCAGTTCCTGCCGCACCCGCCCGCCAAGGTGTGGCGCGCGCTGACCGATTCCGATCTGATCGGACGCTGGCTCATGCCGAACGACTTCCGGCCCGTACGCGGGCACCGGTTCACGTTCCGGACCGACGCGCGACCCGGCCAGCGGTTCGACGGGACGGTCCACTGCGAGGTGCTGGAACTGGACGAGCCGCGCCGGATGCGGTGGGCCTGGCGCGGCGGCACGCTCGACACGGTGGTCACCTGGACGCTTGTGCCCGAGGGGCGGGGCACCCGGCTGTTCCTGGAGCACGCCGGGTTCGATCCGGACGATCCGCTTCAGCGGCGTACCTTCACGCTGCTCGACGGCGGCTGGCGTACCCACGTCTGGGCGCGCCTCGCCGCCGCGCTGGCCGCGCTGCCCTGACCCGCCGCAGTGCGGGTCAGGCGGGTGGGGGCACGAGGCGGGCGTGCAGCGCCGCCGGGTCGGTCACCTCGGGCAGGTCCCGGGCGGCGAGCCAGGCCGCGGCGGCGGCCCCGTCCCCGGCGCTGAGCAGCGGCGCGTCCGGCCAGCGGCCGGCCAGCTCCGCGCGTACCGCGCCGGCCAGCGGGGTGTCGCCGGTGAGCAGCCCGCCGCCGAGCACCACGGGGTCGGCCGCTCCCGGCGGGCGGATCCGGGACACGCTCTGCGCCAGCGCCGCGGCGGCCTCGGCGATCAGCGCGACCGCCGTGGGCTCCCCGTCGCGGGCCGACGACACCACGAGCGGCGCGAGCCGGGCCAGCTCCACCGGCGGTCGCCGGGTCACCGCCTGCACCACGGCGTCGACCGTCGCACGGGGGCGGTCGTCCACAGCGGTCGCGCCGGTCAGCTCCGCAAGCACCCGTCGGCCCAGGTCGCCGGGGGCTTGTGCGCGGTCCAGACCGGTCAGCAGCCGGCGGACCGCCTCGCGGCCGAGCCAGAACCCCGAGCCGGCGTCGCCGAGCAGCCAGCCGTGGCCGTCGGCGACACGGTCCAGCCGCAGGTCGCGTACCTGGGCGGCGATCGCGCCGGTGCCGGCGATGAGCACAGTGCCGTCCGGGGCGGCGGTGCCGGAGGCGTAGGCGACCAGCGCGTCGCCGTGCACCGCGTACGGGCAGCGCAGTCCCGCCTCGGCCCAGGCGCTGTCGAACGCGTCGCGGCCGTTCGGGTCGGCCAGGAGGCGGCCGGCCCCGGCGAGGCCGATGACGCCGGCGCGTACCCGGGTCGGGTCGATGCCGGCGAGCGCCGCGCGCAGGGCGGCGAGCAGCTCGGCGGCGGCCCGGTCGGCGCCGTGACTGGTCGGGTTGCCGCCGCCGGCCCGGCCTTCGCCCAGGCGGGCGCCGTCGAGGCTGAGCGCTGCCGCGCGGGTCGACGTACCCCCGACGTCGAGGCCGACCACGACGGTGTCCGACATGGTCCCCATGCTGGTCGGCCGCGTCGCCGGACGCAAGATCGCGGTCGTGCGCCAGGTAACAGTTTGAAAACTTCGCCCACGGCCTTGACACGGAGGGGCCTTCAGTAAGAACTTTTACCACTAACAGTTAACACTCTTTTCCGAAAGGCGCCCGCCGATGGTCGAGCACGAGGTGGAGACTTCCGCGGCGACCGCGGTGGTCGATGCCGGTCCGGCCGACCGGCTGGGCGCCGACGGTGTGCTGGCCCGGGTCCGGGCCGGCGCGGGGGAGTTGACCGGCGCGCTGCGCCGGGTCGCCGAGCACGTGCTCAGCGACCCGGAGGCGGCGGCCCGGGCCACCATCGTCGAACTGGCCGAGCGCAGCGGCACGTCACCGGCGACCATCACCCGGTTCTGCCGGGCGATGGGCTTCGAGGGGTACGCCGACCTGCGGCTCGGCATCGCCGCCGAGACCGGACGGGCCCGTTCCGCCGGCTGGACCGTCGACATCGGACGCGAGATCCAGCCCGGCGACCCGCTGTCCCGGGTGCTCGACCAGATCATGGCCGCCGACACGCGGGCCATGCACGACACCGCCGCGCTGCTGGACCTGGCCGAGGTGGAACGGGCTGCGGTCGCCATCGCCGGGGCCAGCCGGGTGAACATCTTCGGGGCCAGCGGCAGCGCGCTGGTCGGCGAGGAGATGCAGTTCAGCCTGCACCGCATCGGGGTCGCGGCGTGGGCCTGGAACGACGTGCACGAGGGGCTGGCCAGTGCCGCGCTGCTGGGCGCCGGGGACGTCGCGCTCGGCATCTCGCACACCGGGCAGACCCGGGAGACGATCGAGCTGCTCGCCGAGGCCGGCAGCCGCGGCGCGACCACAGTCGCGCTGACCGGCTTCCCCCGCTCGCCGCTGGCCGAGCTGGCCGACATCGTGCTGGTCACCGCCAGTCAGGCGACCACGTTCCGGCCGGACGCGCTCTCCGCCCGGCATCCCCAGCTCGTCGTGCTCGACCTGCTCTACATCGCGGTGGCGCAGCGTACCCACGACCGCGCCCACGCGGCCTTCCGGCGTACCGCCCAGGCCGTCGACGGGCACAAGGCCGCGAAGGGGTCCCTCTCATGATCAGTGCCCAACGGTACGCCGACGCGGTCCGCCCGGTGCTCGACCGGCTGGTCGACACCCAGGCGGTCGCGGTCGACCGGGCGGCCGACCTGATCGCCTCCGGCCTGCGCGCCGGCGGCGTCCTCCAGGCGTTCGGCGCCGGTCACTCCGAGGCGTTCGCCGCCGAACTGGTCGCCCGGGCCGGCGGCCTGGTCCCCGCCAACCGGCTCTCCCTGCACGACCTCGTGCTGCACGGCGACGCGCCCCGCGACGTGCTCGCCGATCCGAAACTGGAACGCGACCCGGCCGTGGCGCACCAGCTCTACGCGCTGGCGGCGCCGCAGCCGGAGGACGTGTTCGTGGTCGCCTCGCAGTCCGGCATCAACGGCTCGGTGGTCGAGCTGGCGACGCTCGTCAAGCGCGGCGGCCACCAGCTGATCGCTGTCACCTCGGTCGAGCACACCGCCCGGGTAGCTCCTCGGCACCCGTCCGGGCACCGGCTCGCCGACCTCGCCGACGTCGTGCTGGACAACGGCGCGCCGTACGGCGACGCACTGCTGCCGCTCGAGGGCGGCGGCGCGGTCTGTGCGGTCTCCTCGGTCACCGCGGCGCTGCTGGCGCAGCTGCTGACCGCCGAGGTCGTACGACGGTTCCACCAGGCCGGAGAGGTACCCCCTGTCTACCTCTCCGCCAACGTCCCCGGTGGGGACGAGCACAACCTCGCCCTCGAGTCGCGGTACGCCGGGCGCCTCCGGCGGACCGCCTGACCCGACACCACAAGGAGAGACAAGATGTCGGTTACTCCCGAGAAGTTCGGCGACGTCAGCCGTCGGACCCTGCTGCAGCGTGCCGCGGCGGCCGGTCTGCTGGCCGTACCGGCGGCGGGTCTGCTGAGCGCGTGCGCCGGCAGCGAGCCGAGCAAGTCCGACGGCGGCGGCGCGGCCAAGAGCAAGGACAACCCGTTCGGCGTCAAGGACGGCAGCGCGGTCAAGGTGGTGGTCTTCAACGGCGGCCTGGGCGACCAGTGGGCCAAGGAAGACAAGGTCATCTTCAACGCCAAGCACCCGAACATCACGGTCAACATGTCTTCCACCCAGAAGATCAAGACCGAAGAGCAGCCCAAGATGGCGACGCAGCCGAGCGACCTGGTGATGAACTCGGGCGCCGACATGATGGACCGCAGCACGCTGATCAACGAGGGCGCGATCGAGCCGCTGGACGACCTGCTCACCGCGCCGGCCTGGGACAGCGAGGGGACCGTCGCCGACAGCCTGCTGCCCGGCACGGTCGCCGACGGTACGCAGAACGGCAAGTTCTACGTCGTCAACGTGGCGTACACGGTCTGGGGCAACTGGTACAACGCCGCCCTGTTCAAGAAGGAGGGCTGGACGGCGCCGACCACCTGGGACGAGTTCTTCGCGCTCGCGCCGAAGATCAAGGCCAAGGGCATGGCGCCGTACGTGCACGACGCGGTGCACGGCTACTACCCGCGCTGGGCGCTGTTCGCCAGCATCTGGAAGGCGGTCGGCAAGCAGGCAGTCGTCGACATCGACAACCTGAAGGACGGCGCCTGGAAGGCCGACGGCATCGTCGCGGCGCTGGAGCCGTGGGAGAAGCTGGTCAAGGACAAGCTGCTGCTGCCGGGCAAGCTCGACCACACCCAGTCGCAGCAGGCGTTCCTGGACGGCAAGGCGGCCTTCATCCAGGTCGGCACCTGGCTGAAGAACGAGATGGCCGCGACCATCCCGCCGGGCTTCGAGATGACCATCTCCGACTACTGGAGCAAGAGCGGGGACAAGGCCGCCAAGGACGTCTTCGCCTCCTCCGGCGAGGGCTTCGTGGTGCCGAGCAAGGCGCCGAACAAGGAGGCCGCGAAGGAGTTCCTGCGGGCCATCCTCTCCAAGGCCGGCTCGGCGAAGTTCGCCGAGCTGACCAAGTCGCTGGCCTCCACCAAGGGCTCCGGCGACAACGTCCAGGACACCGCGCTGGCGTCGGCGAACTCGCTGATGAAGAACGGCAGCTCGGACCTGATCTCGGTGAAGTTCCCGGACTTCTACGCCGACCTGGACAAGGAGAGCCAGAACCTCTCCGAGGAGCTGATGGCCGGCCGCCTGACCGCGCAGCAGTTCGTCGACAAGATGCAGGCGGCCGCCGACAAGGTCGCCAAGGACTCGTCGATCAAGAAGCAGACCCGCACCGCCTGATCACCGCGAGGAAGTGAGTCCAATGCGGCACGGAGTCGCGCGTTTCGTCACGGGCTTCCTGGCCCTGCCCGTCACGCTGTACCTGTTCTACGTGGTGTGGCCGTTCGCCCAGGCGGCGGGATACTCGCTGACCGACTGGGGCGGGTACTCCGATTCCCAGCGCTTCGTCGGGCTGGACAACTACGTCCGGCTGTTCTCCGACGAGCTGATCCGGAAGGCGTTCTGGCACAACGTGTTCTTCCTGGTCACCGTGCCGCTGTTCACGATCGCGCTGGCCCTGTTCCTCGCGTTCCTGCTCAACGTGGGCGGACGCGAGGACAGGGCCGGCATCCGCGGAGTCTTCGGCTCCGGGATCTACAAGGTCATCTTCTTCTTCCCGCAGGTGCTGTCGCTGGTGGTCATCGCCGTCATGTGGCAGCAGATCTACCGCACCGACGGGCAGGGTCTGATCAACGGCCTGCTCATCAAGATCGGGCTGGTCGACGCGGACAACCCGATCGCCTTCACCGCCGACCCGGAGCCGTTCCTCGGCGTGCCGGCGGTGCTCTGGTGGCTGCTGTTCATCGCGGTGTGGAGCGGCGCCGGCTTCTACATGGTGCTGTTCTCCGCCGCGATGCAGTCGATCCCGAAGGACATCTACGAGGCCGCCATCCTCGACGGCGCCGGCCGGTTCCACACGTTCTTCAAGGTGACGCTGCCGCTGCTGCGGGACAGCATCTCGGTCGCCTGGGTCTATCTGGGTTTCATCGCGCTGGACATGTACGCGCTGGTCTTCGTCATGACGCCGAGCCAGGGCGGACCGAACCACGCCAGCGAGATCTTCGCCTCGGTGATCCAGTTCAACGCCTTCCAGAAGGGCCAGTTCGGTTACGCCTGCGCGATCGCCGTCGCGCTGGCCATCTTCACCATCCTGCTGGCCGCGCTCCAGCTGAGGATCACCCGCCGTGAGCGGATCGAGTTCTGAGGAGGTCTGGACGATGAGTACGGTGACGCACCCCTCCGGTCCGGCCCGGTCCGACACGGCGCCGCCGGCCCGCCCGCCCGCGGCCCGGCGGGACGTCGGCAACGGCTTCGGCGGCCGGATCTTCAACGGCTTCTCGCACCTGTTCCTCGCGGTCTGGGCGATCATGGTGGTCTACCCGCTGCTGTGGGTGGTGATGTCGGCGCTCAAGACCGACTCCGAGGTGATCCGCGAACCGCTGTCGCTGATCCCCGACGCGCTGCAGTGGGACAACTTCGCCCGGGCCTGGACCGCCGGGATCGACAGCTTCTTCCTGAACACGCTGCTCGTGCTCGTGTTCAGCGTGACGCTGACGATGCTGCTCGGCTCGATGGCCGCGTACGCCCTGGCGCGCTACGAGTTCCGCGGCAACCGGCTGATCTACTGGATGTTCCTGTCCGGGCTGACGCTGCCGATCTACCTGGCCGCGGTACCGCTGTTCAAGGGCGTCTACAACACCGGGGTGAGTCTTCCGCTGCTCGGCCCGAACAAGCACCTCATGCTGATCCTGGTCTACGTGGCCTGGTCGCTGTCGTTCACGATCTTCTTCATGCACTCGTTCTTCCGGACGCTGCCCGACTCGATCGCCGAGGCGGCCCAGGTCGACGGGGCGTCGCACACCCGCACCTTCTTCAGCGTGATGCTGCCGATGGCCAAGCCGGGCCTGATCAGCATCGGCATCTTCAACGTGCTCGGCCAGTGGAACCAGTGGTACCTGCCGACGCTGCTCATGCAGTCGGTCTCCGGCGAGCCGAAGAACCAGGTGATCGCCCAGGGGCTGATCGAGCTGTCGGTCAACCAGGGCTACAAGTCGGACTGGAGCGGACTCTTCGCCGGTGTCACCATGGCGATGCTGCCGGTGCTGATCGTGTACATCGTCTTCCAGCGCCAGGTGCAGTCCGGCCTCACCGCCGGCGTCGGCAAGTAGCCCTCCGGACGCAAGGAAGGGCCCCTTATTAACGCTCAGCGTTAATAAGGGGCCCTTCCTCTACCGCAGGCGTTAAGAGGGGGCCCTTCCTTACACGCGGAGCGTGTCGGGGGGAGGGGGCAGAATGCGTCCGTGCTGATGGCGGTGGTGGCGGACGAGCGGGGCGGCGGCGTGCTGCAACCGCTGCACGCCGACGGCACCCCGGCCGGCCCGGCCGAGGAGGTCACCGACCTGGCCGCCGCGGTGGCCGCCCGCGAGGCCGCCGGGCACCCCCGCTGGCTCTGGGCCGCCTGGGCGGGCGTCTACCCGGCGCTGCTGCGCGCCGGGGTCCGGCTCGACCGCTGCCACGACGTCGAGCTGACCGAGGCGCTGCTGCTCGGGCACGCCGGCCGTTGGGGCGAGCCCCGCGCGCTGCCGGCCGCCTGGGCCCGGCTGACCGGCGCGCCGGTCCCGCCGGACCCGGCGCCCCGCCCGCCCGAGCCGCCGGGCCAGGCCCAGGCCGCGCTCTTCGAGCCGCCGTCGGGCCCGCCCGGTCCGGGCGTCACGGCGTTGACCCGGGTGTACGCCGACCAGCTCGCCCGGATCGCCGCGACCACCCATCCCGGCCGGTTCCGGCTGCTGGTGGCCGCCGAGTCGGCGGGCGCGCTGGTGGCCGCCGAGATGGGCGCGGCCGGTCTGCCGTGGCGCGTCGACGTGCACGACGCGATCCTGGCCGACCTGCTCGGTGAGGCGTCACCGGTCGGCGGGCCGCCGCGTCGGCTGGCCGAGTTGCAGGCCCGGATCGCCGACGCGTTCGGCGTACGCCAGGTGCACGCCGACTCGCCGGCGGAGCTGTTGCGGGCGTTCGCCCGCGCGGGCGTGGACCTGCCGAACACGCGGGCCTGGGTGCTGCGCGGGGTGGAGCATCCGGCGGCGCCGCTGGTCCTGGAGTACAAGGAGCTGTACCGGATCTGGACGGCGCACGGCTGGGCCTGGCGCGACGCCTGGGTCGCCGGCGGCCGGTTCCACCCGGAGTACGTGCCGGGCGGCGTGGTCTCCGGCCGGTGGGCGACCCGGGGCGGTGGGGCGTTGCAGATCCCGAAGGTGATCCGGCAGGCAGTGGTGGCGGACCCGGGCTGGACGTTCGTGGTCGCCGACGCGGGCCAGCTCGAACCGCGCGTGCTCGCGGCGGTCTCCGGTGATGAGCGGCTCGCCGCGGCGGGTGGGGCCGGTGACCTGTATGCCGCGCTGGCCCGGGACGCGTTCGCCGGTGACCGGGCGAGGGCCAAGGTGGCCCTGCTCGGGGCGATGTACGGGCAGACCGGCGGCGCGGCGGCGCCGGCGCTGGCGGTGTTGCGGAAGAACTATCCGACCGCGTTCGGCTACGTGGAGGCGGCGGCGCGCACCGGTGAGGCGGGTGGGCTGGTCCGGTCCTGGTTGGGGCGTACCTGCCCGCCGGGGTCGGCGGGGTTCGCCGAGGGTGAGGAGGTGCTGCCCGACGGCGAGGCCGACCCGCACAGCCCGTCGGCCCGGGCGGCCCGGTCGCGTGGGCGCTTCACCCGCAATTTCGTCATCCAGGCGACTGCCGCCGAGTGGGCCTCCACGCTGCTGGCGACGCTGCGCACCGAGCTGGCGGGCACGGAGGCGGAGCTGGTGTTCTTCCAGCACGACGAGGTGGTGGTGCACTGCCCGGCCGGGCGGGCGGCTGCGGTCGCGGAGGCGGTCACCGCGGCCGGCGCGCGGGCCACGCGGCTGCTGTTCGGCGACACTCCGGTCCGGTTCCCGCTCGACACGTCCACTGTCGACTGCTACGCAGACGCGGCATAGTCACGCAAATTTCCGTTTTGCCCCGCTACCCGCATCCGGTCGTGCTCGTTGGGCCCGGTGTGCGTACGACGGGACGGACCGGGCGGCTGTGCCCGGTCCGTCCCCTGATCGAGGGGGCACCGCTGAACCGGATCGCTGCAATGATCATCGCCGCCGGAGGCGGCCGCCGCATCGGCGGACCCGAAGCGCTGCTGCACCAGGGCGAGAAGCCGCTGGTCAGCCAGATGATCGACACGATGGCCGAGGCGGGCTGCGCACAGGTCGTGGTCGTCCTGGGCGCGGCGGCCGAGCAGGTGCGTCAGACCACCGACCTGACCGGCGCCACGGTCGTGGTCAACCGCGCGTGGGGCACCGGCGTGGGCTCCTCGATCCGGGCCGGGCTCGCCGCGCTCACCGACGACGACATCGAGGCCGTCGTCGTGGTGCCGGTGGACATGCCCGGGCTCACCGCGGCGGCGGTCCGCCGGGTGACCGCGCTGCCGTACCCGGACGTGCTGGTCTGCGCCACCTATGACGGGCTGCGCGGTTACCCGATGTTGTTCGGCCGCCGCCACTGGTCCGGCATCGCCACGCTCGCCAGCGCCGACGTCGGCGCCCGGCCGTACCTGCTGGCGCACAAGGACCAGATCGTCGACATCGCCTGCGACTCGGTGGCCGACGGCAGCCGGATCGACAGCCCGGAACTGATGGCGCTGTACGGCCTGTCCATCCCCGAACAGCGCGTCGGCGCCTGAGGCGCGCCCGCCTGTCGGACCCGGGTGCCAGGATCGGACCGTGGCCTACGACGAGGACCTGGCGAACCGCGTACGCGAACGCCTCGGGGGTGAGCCCGGCATCACCGAGCGGCGCATGTTCGGCGGCCTGGCGATGATGCTGCGGGGCAACATGGCGGTGGTGGTGCGCGGCGCGGCCGGCCTGATGGTCCGGGTCGACCCGGCCGAGGCCGACCGAGCGCTCGCCGAGCCCGGCGCCGAGGCGACAGTCATGCGGGACTGGGTGATGCGCGGCTGGGTCACCGTGTCGCCCGCCGCCTGCGAGCGCGACGCCGACCTGGCCCGCTGGGTCGACCGGGGGATCCGCTTCGCGCGTACGCTGCCGGCGAAGTAGCCCGCCGGATATCCGGGTGCGCGCCCGGCCCGGCCCGTCCTACGCTGCGGCCAGTCGGCAGCGGGGGATCGGAGACGACGGATGGCGGTTCACCTCTACGCGGTCAGCATGGACGCGGGCGACCCGCGGCGGCTCGCGCGGTTCTGGTCCGGGGTGCTCGGCCGGGAGATCCTCGACAACCCGCGCGAGGGCGTGGCGCTCGGCGGCGACGCCCACAGCGACGTCCGCATCCGGTTCCTGCCCAGCGACGCGCCGAAGACCGTGCAGAACCGGATCCACTTCGACCTGACCAGCGCGTCGCCGCAGGCCCAGCGGGACACCGTCGACCGGGCGCTGACGCTGGGCGGCCGGCACATCGACATCGGCCAGGGCCCGGACGACGACCAGGTGGTGCTCGCCGACCCGGAGGGCAACGAGTTCTGCGTCATCGGGGCGGGAAACACCTTCCTCGCCGGATGCGGCCCGCTCGGCGCTGTCAACTGCGACGGCACCCGGGCGGCCGGCCTGTTCTGGACCGAGGCGCTGGGCTGGCCGCTGGTCTGGGACCACGGCGAGGAGACAGCGATCCAGTCGCCGCGCGGGGGCGCGAAGGTCACCTGGAGCGGGCCGCCGCTGATGGACGCCGGCGGGCGGGACCGCGTACACCTGGATCTGGTCGCGGCCGGTGACCGGGACGCGGAGATCGACCGGCTGCTGGCGCTCGGCGCGACCCGGGCAGGTACGGGCCGGCACACCGCCGGCGACGTGGTGCTGGCCGACCCGGACGGCACCGAGTTCTGCCTGCTGACGCCCCGCTGAGGCGGGTGCGGCCCGGGGGACCGCACCCGCACCGGTCAGCGCAGCCGCAGGCTCGGCTCCAGCGTGACCTCGAACAGCCGGTCCCACGGCAGCTCGACCCGCACCGCCGTGACCCGGTCCAGCGTCGCGGTGAAGGTCTTACGTCCGCGTACCCCGAGCACCAGCTCGTGCCCGGCGAAGTGGTCGGCGAAGTACCGCTCGGTCAGCGGCACCAGCCGGTCGCGTACCCAGCCGTCGAAGTAGCGCTTCTGCTCGGCGGTCAGCGCCAGCGGATCCCAGCCCTGCGCGCGGGCGTGCGCGTACGCCTCGACCTGCACCACGTTCTTCCACGGGTCGTCCTTGACGAACCGGTAGAGCAGGTACTCGGCGTGCGCCTGGGCCGGCCCGCGCAGCTCCGGTACGCCGAAGCCGCTGCCGGAGGAACGCAGGTACGCCCACCGCGCGGTGCCGTGCGCGAGCGCCAGCCCGAGCGCGTTGCCGCCGGTGTTCCACCCCGAGTACGACAGCAGCGCCGGCAGGTCCAGATGGGCCTCCATCCGGGACACCAGGTCGTGGTCGCCCTTGTTGACGATCAGCGGGTCCACCACGATCACCTGGGTGCCGGCGGCCAGCAGTTCGCCGATGCGGCCGACGAACGCGTCCAGGTCGGCGGCCCGCTGCCCGGCCGCCGCCGACGGGGTGTTCACCGCGAGGACGATGTCCGCGTCGCCGGTGACCACCCGGCCGCCCACCGAGGTGACGTGCCGGCGGATGTTCTCCGCGAACGGGATGCCCTCCAGGGCGGCGGTCCAGCCCTCGCCGGACACCCCGGCGTACTCCACCCGGTAGGTGGGCGCGGCGCCGGCCGCGACGACGCGCGCGACGAGCAGCGCGTTGACCTCGTCGGCGCCGGGGAAGATCTCCACCCGGTCGCCGACGCCGAGCCGCGCTACCAGCGCCTCCAGCTCGACCCGCTCGGCGCGGGCCAGGCCGACCGGCGCGGTGTCGTCCTCGGAGAGCACCAGGTGGCTGATCGTCCCGTCCGCGACCCACTCCACCATCAGCCGGTTGACCTGGTGGTTGCGTGCCCGCGCGGCCAGGTAGTCCTCGACCACGGCGTCCGGGATGCGCGCCCGCACGGCGTCGAGCTGGCCCCGCAGCGCCTCCTGGCCCAGGTTGACCACCTGGTCGTACAGCTTTGCCCACTGGACCAGCAGGTCACGGTAGTTGTCCAGGTCGGTGCCGGTGCTGGTGATGGCGAGCCGCTGGATCGTGTCGTGCACCTCGATCACCGCGTCGGACCGGCGTGCGCGCAGCCGCCGGATCGCCTCCAGGTTGCGCAACGCGTCGGCCAGGGCCGGAGCGGCGGTACGCGAGGCGATCAGGCCCCCGTACGCCAGCATGCTCACCGAGATCACGTACCCGTCGACGCGGTCGGTGCCGTCGAGCCAGCGGGCGATGCCGGCGCCGTCACCGGGGGTGAAGAAACGGCCCAGCAGGTTCCGCGGCGGCAGCAGCACCTCGGCGTCGGCGCTCGCACCGGTCATCTCCGCGCAGTACGTGTTGACCGGCCGGTCGTCCAGCGGCACCAGCGCCACGCTCGGTCGCCGGCCGGCGGGCCGGGCGAACGCGGGGCCGCCGAGGGCGACGGTGGCCAGGCCGGCCGCGCCGGTGGCCGCAAGAAGGGTTCTTCTCTTCATCGATGCTCCCTTTTCTCCGGCGCGCTCGCCGCCCGGGGGGTGGCCGGTACCAGCCGGCGGGTGATCCACAGCGGTGAGGTGACGGCGTTGCCCATCACCACCGCGTGGGCGCCCGCCTCGAAGGCCCGGCTGATCTGCTCCGTGGTCCGGTAGCGCCCTTCGGCGATCACCGGCACGGGCAGCAGCGCGGCGAGTCGCGCCACGAGCCCGAGGTCGGGCCCGTCGATCGGTGGGCCGGCCGGCGTGTAGCCGGACAGCGTGGTGGCGACCGCGTCCGCGCCGGCCTCGACGGCGGCGACGCCCTCGGCCACCGTGGCGACGTCGGCCAGGACCAGCGCGTCGCTCTGTTCGTGGACCGCGCGGACGGTGTCGGCGAAGGTCCGGCCGTCGGGCCGGGGACGGTCGGTGGCGTCCACCGCGACGACGTGCGACCCGGCCCGCGCCGCTTCGAGGGCGTGCCCGGCGGTCGGGGTGATGAACACGCCCTGCGTGCCGTGCTTGTACAACCCGATCACCGGCACGTCGACGGCGGCGCGTACGGCCCGCACGTCGTCGGGGCCGTTGACCCGGACCGCCACCGCGCCGCCGCGGACCACGGCGGCCGCCACGCGGGCCTGGACGTACGGGTCGCGCATCGGGTCGTCCGGGTCGTCGGGCAGGGGCTGGCAGGACACGACCAGCCCGCCGGCGAGTTCGTCCAGGACACTCACGTGCTTGTTCCTCCGTCGTGGTGGATCGGTGCGGTGGCGAGCCGGGCGGCGCCGACCACCACCGCGTCGGCGCCCAGCGCCGCCGGAAGCAGCGGCACGTGCGCCCAGCCGCCGGGTAGCTCCGCCCGGTAGGCGGCCGTGGCGGCGGGAAGCAGCGTGGCGGCGGCGCCGCCGGCGACCACCACCGCATCCGGGTCGAGCAGGGCGACCAGCCCGGCCAGGGCCGCGCCGAGCGCGGCGCCGGCCCGGTCGACGACCTGCCGGGCGGTCGCGTCACCGGCCGCCGCGCGCCGCGCCACCTCCCGGCCGGTGACCGGGTCACCGCCGGTGAGCGCATACGCGGCGGCCAGGCCGGTGCCGGAGGCGATCGCCTCCAGGTGCCCGTACCGGCCGCAGCCGCAGCGCAGCCGGTGCGCGCCCGGTGCCGGCAGGTGCCCGAGCTGGCCGGCCGCGCCCCGGGCGCCGCCCTCGCCCCGCCCGTCGTTGACGATCGCGCCGCCCAGCCCGGTGCCGACGGCGGCCAGCAGCACGTGCCCCCGGCCCCGTCCGGCTCCGGCCCAGCACTCGCCCAGCGCCGCCGCGGCGACGTCGTTGGTAACGCGCACCGGCCGGCCCAGCCGCGCGGCCAGCTCGTCGGCCACCGGGGTGCCGGCCCACCCGGGCAGGCTGTCGGTGGCGTACCGGATGGCGCCGGTCGCCGGGTCGACGGTGCCCGCGGTGCCCACCCCGACCGGTCCGGGGCCGGCGGCGGCGAGCAGGTCCGCGGCCAGGCCGGCGGCGGTGTCCAGCACCGCGGCCGGCCCGCCGCGCGCGGGGGTGGGCGCCTCGCGGCGGTCGAGCACCCGCGCACCGGGACCGACGAGGGCGGCGGCGGTCTTGGTGCCGCCGATGTCGATCCCGACGACCGGCTCGGTCATCCCTTCAGACCGGTGTGCGCGAGGCCCTCGACGAACTGCTTCTGCGCGATGACGAACACCGCCAGCACCGGCAGCGCGGTCATCGACGCCGCCGCGAGCTGGACGTCCCACATCGGACCGCCGTACGCGTCGACGAACTGGGTGAGCGCCTGCGGCAGGGTGAACTTGTCCGGCGAGGAGAGGAACACGATCGGTTCCAGGTACAGGTTCCAGCTGTGCAGGAACGTGAAGATGGCCACCGCGCCGAGCGCGGGCCGGGACAGCGGCAGCGCGATCTTCCAGAACGTGGCGAAGCGTCCCAGCCCGTCGACCCGCGCCGCCTCCTCCAGCTCACCGGGGAGGCTGATGAAGAACTGCCGCATGATGAACGTGGCCAGCACGCTCGGCGCCCCGAAGATCGGCACCAGGATCAACGGCCAGTGGGTGTCGATCAGGTCGAGCTTGAAGAACATCTGGAACAGCGGCACGATCGTCACCTCGCTCGGGATGAGCAGGCCCGCGAGGACGACCAGGAACAGCACGTTCTGTCCCCGGAACCGGATCCGCGCGAACGCGTACCCGGCCAGCGACGCCACGGCGAGCGTGCCGACGGTGACCAGCAGCGCGATGTAGAGGCTGTTCAGGTACTGCTGCCCGAACGGCTGCAGCTCGAACACCCGCTGGTACGCGTCCAGCCGCGGATCGGTCGGCAGCAGCTGCGGCGGGAAGGAGAAGATGTCCGCCACCGGCTTCAGCGACGAGGTGACCATCCACCAGGTGGGGAACACGAACGGGACGGCCAGGACCATCAGCACCCCGTAGAGCACCAGCTTGGTCCGCCGGGACAGGTCACGATTCATGGAAGACCCACCTCTTGCGCATCTGCCACTGCAGCACCGTCAGCGCGAGCACGATGACGAACAGCAGGATCGACAGCGTGGCGCCGTAGCCGAAGTGATGGAACTGGAAGGCCTGCTGGTAGAGGTAGTAGACGAGCACCGTGGTCGAGGTGCCGGGTCCACCCTGGGTCAGCACCGCGATCTGCGCGAACACCTGCAGCGAGCCGACCACCGTGATGATCGACGTGAGCATGATCGTCGGGCTGATCAGCGGCACGGTGATCCGCCAGAACTGGCGCAGCCGGCTCGCGCCGTCGACCTCGGCGGCCTCGTACAGCTCGGCCGGCACGCCCTGCAGGGCGGCCAGGAACAGCACCATGTTCAGGCCGACGTTCTTGAACACCTGCACGACGATCACCGACAGCATCGCCGTGCCCTCGCCGCGCAGCCAGTTGGGGCCGTCGACGCCGATCGTGTCGAGCAGGCCGTTGATGCCGCCGTTGTCCTGCAGCAGGAAGCCCCAGACGATGGTCCACGCGACGAGCGAGACCACCACGGGGGAGAAGAACAGGGTGCGGAACACGATGGTCCCGCGCAGCTTCTGGTTGAGCAGGACGGCCAGCAGCAACGCCAGGCCGAGGTTGAACACGACCAGGCCGACCGAGAACAGGCCGGTCGACCGCAGCACCGGGCCCAGGTTGGGGTCGTCGGCCAGCGCGGCGTAGTTGTCGGTGCCGATGTAGTCGAAGCTGCCGGCCAGCACGTTCCACTCGTGCAGGCTGTACCAGACCACGAGGACCAGCGGCAGGATCACGAAGACCACGCTGCCGAGCAACTGCGGGGTGATGAACAGGTATCCGGTGAGCTGGTCCCGGCGGCGGGTGGTCCAGAACGGCCGGGCCCGGCCCGGGGCGGGCCCGGCAGCAGCCGGGCCCACCCTGGTGTCCGTCTGGGTCATGATCCTCGGCCCTACTTCGCCAGCAGCGGCTGGATCTTGGAGCAGACGCCGTCGAGTACGCCCTTGACGTCCGCGTCCGCCTTCCACAGCGGGTCGAGCGCGGCGCGCACCTGCTGGCTCAGCTCGGCCTGCCCGGAGTGGCTGGGCTTGACCGTGCCGTTGGTGATGCCGTCGATGACGACCTTCTGCAGCTGCTCCGGCTTGAGCTTCGGGTTCGTCTTCGCCAGCGTCTCGGCGGTCAGCTGGGACTGCCGCGGCGGCGGGAAGAACTGGGCCAGCTTCGCCGAGTTGGTGGGGTTGGTGAAGAAGGCCAGGAAGTCGGCGGCCTGCTCGGCGTGCGGGCTCTTCTTCATCACGCCGATGCCGGCCTGGCCGACCACCGCGTACGGGCCCTTCGGACCGGCCGGCAGCGGGACCAGGTCCCAGTCGAAGCCGTTCTCCTTCAGCAGCGAGGCGCGGGAGATCTGGGTGACGGTCATGGCCGCGTCACCGGCGAAGAAGTCGGCGGTCGTGCCCGGACCGGGCAGCGCCTTGCCGGTGAAGATCGCCTTGTGCAGCGTGGTCATCGCCTCGACCATCTCCGGGCTGTTGAACCCGCAGCTGCGGCCGTCCTCGCTCCACGCCTGGGCGCCCCAGCCGGTCCAGAACGTGGCCAGGTTGTCCCAGCCCTTGTAGTCGAAGTCGCGGACCACGAGCCCGGCCTTGCCCGACTTCGCGGCGGTGGTGCCGGCCGCGGCGAGCGCGGTGTCCCAGTTCCACTGCCCGGCCGCGATCAGCTCGGCCGGGGTCTTCTGCCCGGCCTTCTTGAGCATGTCGTTGTTGACGAACACGCCGAACGGCGAGGTCGAGAACGGGTACGCGAAGAGCTTCCCGTCGTTGCGCCACAGCTTCAGCGTGGCGGGGGACAGGTCGTCGTACTGGTAGCCGTCGGCCTTCTTCAGCGTGTCGTCGAGCGGGCTCAGCGCGCCGGAGGCGACGAAGTCCGGAGCCGAGTTCTCGAAGATCCACGCGAGGTCCGGCGCGTTGCCGCCGGCGATCTGCGTGGTGAGCGTCGTGGTGTAGTTCTCGAACGGCAGCGGATCGAACTTGATCTCCGCGACGTCCGGGTTGTTCTTGCGGTACTCGTCGGCGATCTCGTTGAACAGCTTGAGGTGCGCCTCGTTCGCCGACCAGACGGTCATCCGCAGGCTCGCCGGACCGTCGTCCTTGGCGTCGCCGCCACCGCCGCAGGCGGTCAGGGCGAGCACACCGGTCATGGTCGCCGCGACCAGGCCGGACAGTCTTCCGTATCTCACTTTCTTTCTCCTCACCGGGGGTTCAGTAGCCCGCGATCTGCGGCCAGCGGCATTCCACGCCGGCGGCCGAGATGCGGTCCGTGAATTCGGCCAGCAGGCGGGGGGTGCCGCGGACCGCGCGCGGGGACTCGCCCCGCGCAAGGCAGAAGTCGGCCAGCAGGCCGGCGACCTCACCGACGTTCCACTCGACCGGGTGCAGTCGGTAGCTGCCGTTGGTGATGTGCGTGGTACCGATGTTCTTGCCGGCCGGCAGCAGGTTCTCCATCCGCTGCGGGATGAGCGCGCCGAGCGGGATCTCGAACGGGCAGGAGCCGACGTCGATGTAGTTGTCGCCGCCGGTCGACGGGTGCAGGTCGATGCGGTACATGCCGACACCGATCGAGTCGGGGTAGCTCACCGCGCCGTGCTCGCCGCGTACCGCCAGGGAGAGGTCCTGCTCGACCACCGTGTACTCGGCGCGGATGCGGCGCGACTCCCGGATGTAGGGCGCCTGCGCCAGCCCGTCGGGGCTGCCGGTCACGTCGCCGCGCAGCCGCAGCCCCGGGTAGCCGGTGCCGCCGTCGGGACGGGGCGCCTCGGTCTGCAGCCAGTACAGGACGGAGTACGACAGCTCGCGCGCCTGGGACAGGTGCCAGGACGCGTTCGGCACGTCGATGACCGGGCCCTCGAAGTAGTCGATCATCGGCCAGTTGACGAGCGTGATGTCGCTGCCGTACGCGCCGTCGACGAAGTTGCGCCGCGCCGCGATGCGCCGGAACGTCCACAGGTTGCCGTCGCCCGGGTTGAGCCGCTGGTCGGCGTTGACGCCCAGCGGGTCGTCGTCCGGGTTCGGCGTGAAGCTGCGCTCGACGATCTCCAGCGTGCGCGGGTGGGGTGACCGCCAGGACAGCAGCCGGTCACCCCAGAAGTCCGGCTTGTAGTCGCGCCAGAAGTCGTACCCGGCGGGCCGGTCGATGGTGTGGTCGCCGTCGACGTGGTCCAGCGCGAAGCAGACGGACACCGCCTGCATGTTCAGCGGCTGCGCCTGCGCCGGCGCGCTCGGCTCACCGGTCTGCGCCTGCGACTCGAACCCGGTCACGTACTCGGTGCCGGTCAGTGGCAGCAGCTCACCGGTCTCGGTGGCGTCCAGGACGTACGGCGCCTCCACCTCGATCCGCTCGTCGCGGTCCCGGTGGGCGAGCGTGACGCCGGTGACCCGGTCGCCGTCGGTCTCGGCCGCGACCGGCCGGTACGGCTGCAGCACCGTCAGCCGCCCGGACCCCCGGTACGGCGCGAGCATCTGCTCCAGGACCGCGACCGCCACCCGGGGCTCGTGGCAGAGCCGGCTCACCCAGCCCGCGCCCGGGTTCAGGTCGGTCCACGCCCGGGACCGCTCGGTCAGCGGGTAGTGGCGGCGGTAGTAGTCGCGGATGCCGTCGCGCAACTCCCGGTAGCTCGCGGTGGCGCCGAACTGCTCGATCCAGGAGTGCTCGTCCGGCGGGACCGCCTGGCTGGTGAGCTGCCCGCCGAGCCAGTCGAACTCCTCGGTCAGGATGACGGACCGGCCGGCACGGGCCGCGGCCAGCGCCGCGGCGACACCGCCCAGTCCGCCCCCGACGACGAGGACGTCCGCACGCATAAGTACCACTTGCTTCCTTCCAGTTGCGCGGCCGGGCGTGTCAGCGCCGGTCGGCCGCCGATCCAGGGACGCCGAGGGTGTCGCCCTCGACGAGTTCGCAGGGCAGGAGCCGTTGCTGGAGGCCGCCGGCGCTGCCGTCGATGACGCCGGTCAACACCTCGACGGCCTGGCGGCCCATCTCCTCGCGCGGGATGCGGAACCCGGTGAACGTGATGTCCGTGGGCACCGGGACGGTCGGGTCGCCGAGGGTCACGACGGACAGGTCACCGGGCACCGTCAGCCCCTTGCGGCGGGCGGACGCCTCCAGCGCCACGGCGGTGGCGAAGTCCTCCACGAAGGCGACGGTGCTGCCGTCGGCCCGCAGGTCGTCCACTGTGGCGTCGGCGGTCTCCGCCGTCGCGGTGATCTGGCGGGCGCTGTCCGCGCCGGCCGCGCCGGCGTGGAAACCGCTGCGCCGGTCGTGCGAGGACTCGGCCGAGGTGCCCATGCCCACGTACGTCAGGCGCCGGTGCCCCAGCTCCACCGCCCGCTCGGCCAGCCGGTGGACCGCGCTGGCGTAGTCGGCGCCGACGTAGGGCACCGGGCCGCCGGCGTCGTCGCGGCGCCCGACGGCGACGTAGGGGAACCCGTCGCGGTTGAGCCGGAGCAGCTCCGCGCCGTCGATCTCCCGGCCGAGCAGGATGCAGCCGTCGGCCAGCCGCAGCCGGTTGTCCTGGTGGAAGATGCGCCGCCGGCCGTCCACCACCGGGGCGCTGGTGAACAGCAGCAGGTCGCAGCCGACCCGTTCGGCGTACTCCTCGATGCCGAGCAGGAACGGGTGGAAGAAGTCCCGGCTGCCGCTGGGGAAGGCCGGCTCGTAGGTGAAGACGCCGATGATCCGGTTGAACCCGGAGGCGAGGCGGCGGGCGGCCGGGTCGGCGGCGTATCCCGTCTCGGCGATGACCTGCAAGACCCGGTCCCGTGTCTCCGGCGCGATCCGGACGTCGGCGTCGGTGCGGTTGTTGAGCACCAGCGACACGGTCGCCTGGCTGACGCCGGCCATGCGTGCGATGTCACGCTGGGTGACACGCCTGGGGGGAGGGGTCACGTCGGTCCTTCCACTTCCGCTAATGCGTATTAGCGATCGGGTCGGGATGGAGCCTCTCTGCTCTCCCGGCGTCCTGTCAAGGGGTGGCCGGAAGATTTCCGTTCGATGAACTCCCTGATGTAATGCGGATTAGCAACCGTGCCCGCCGCTGCCCTGCGGTTGATCGGGCGGGAATCTTGACAAGGGCCGACCGGGCGCGCGACAGTAGGCGGACCTCCGCGCTAATGCGCATTAGCGTGTCGTCGATCGTCCGCACGGATGATCGACGACGCTTGCTTCCCTACCCAGGGTGATGCCGGGTGCGGCCTCTGCCCGCCGCCACCCCGGGCATTACCGTTCTCATCGGACGGTCGTGGCGCCGTCGCGGCGTGGGCTGGACGGCCCGGCTGATCCGGGCCCGGGCGGCCACCGCCCGCCCGGTACGCGCCGAGGCGGGCTGACCTACACCTGGATGTCGAAGCGCTGCAGCACCGAGGGCGCGACCAGCCCCACCGCGGCCAGGACGGACAGGATCGTCATCGCGGTGCGCAGCACCACCGTCTCGGCCTTGCTGCCGGTACGCAGAGCGATCTTGTTGGGCAGGCCGATCATCGTCCACATCCGGCGTTTGATCGGGATGGGCCACAGGATCGGCACCCCGGCCCGGGTGATCATGTCGCCGAGGATGTGCACGAAACAGCCCACGCCGACGGCGAGGCCGATCATCGGATAGCCCCGGTCGCCGGGCAGGTTGGCGAACGTGAACCAGGCCGCGGCGGCGGACACCAGCGTGACCACCACCCAGCCCGCGCGCTCGGCCCACTTGTCGAACAGCCCGCGCAGCGCCAGGCCGATCATGAAGAAGAGGATTCCGACGACGGCCCACTTGCCGTAGTGGGCGCAGAGCGCGGTGGTGCCCCAGCCGACGAGCACGGTGAACGGGATGGTGTGGGTGAGCGTGCGGTGCCCGTTGTTGCGGCGCGGATCCTTGCTGAGCTTGGTGGCGTAGTAGACGCCGAGTGAGATCTTCTCCACCACCTCGGCGACGAAGAGGCTGACCACGCCGAACGTACGGGCCACGGTGGCGCCGCCCTGGTTGCGGGTGACCTTCCCGGACAGGTCGAGGTCGGGGAAGAGCGCACCGCCCGCGCAGACCGCAGTGCCCACCGCCAGCGCCAGCGGTGTCTGGTGGTAGTCCGCGAACTGGGCCATGGCCCAGGAGCCGGTCAGCCACACCGCCGCGCCCGAGAGCGCGTGGGACGGTCCCATCATCTCGGCTCGCCCTTCCCGAAGATCTTGATCCACGAAACTACGCCACTGTAGTCAGCCCGTGCGACAGCGGGGCATCAGCCGGACGGTCCACTGGGGAAGGGGTGCCGCGGACGCGCGACGGCGTACCAGTGCCACCCGGAATTATGGCGGGCCGGGCAGCCGGCGCCACGCCGACTGTCGGTGATGGGACGGGGTGCGGCTCAGCCCGCGGTACGGGTGGGCCGGACCGTGCCGAGGCTCGCCCGGATGACCGCGAACTGCTTCGACGCGTCCGCCCAGTCGGCGTCGGACGTGGTCAGCCCGAGCGTCCACCCGGCCCGCTGACCGGGCAGTACGCGCAACGCACGCATCCGCTCGCCATACGGCGCGGTCCACCGGCACTCCCACTCCGCGCCCGGACCGTCGGCGGCCAGCCGGATCTTCTCGTACTGCGGCAGCCGACCGGCGGAGGTCAGATCCCGCTCGGACGAGCGCAGCCGGCCCACCGGATCCCCACCCGGATACGGCTCGACGCCGAGGATGCGCCGGGTGGCCGGGTCCTGGAAGCAGGTCGTGTCGCCGGAGCGCAGCTGCAGCCACCCGGCGGGCAGGGCGATGTGGAAGCCGCCGGTGTCGGCGGGCCAGACCCAGCCGGCCGGCACGTTCACCGCCGGGTCCTCGGGAGGTGGGCCCTTGCGGACCGGCGTGCCCGTCACGTCCGGCCGGACGCAGGGGAACGGGGGAGGGGGCACGCCCGGGCCGCCGGGCTGATGATCCCAGGGCCGGGCGACGGCCTCGCCGGACCGGCGCGCCTCCGGATGCTCGTCGGCGCCGTCGGTGACCGCCAGCGCGGTGCCGACGCCGGTCGCCACGGCGAGCAGCACCGCGCCCACGGCGAGCCCCCAGCGTCGCAGCCGCTTCTGATCCTCGGCGTCGAGCGGCCGGTCCGGGGGGCGCGGAACGCCGGTGGGCGGGGGCGGGCCGGCCCGCAGCGCACCGCTGTCGGCGGGGCCGCTGTGGGCGACCGGGGCCGGGCGGGCGACCGGCGCCGCGTCCGGGCCGGGGATGCGCACCGGGCTCAGCGCGTCGGCGCGGGGCGCGGACTCGGGGCCGGTCGGGCTCCCCGGGTCGACGAAGCTGGTGAGGACCGTCGGGCCGAGGCTGACCGGACCCGAGCGGTCCGGGGCCGCCCGGGGCGGCTCCGCCGGCGTGGTCGCGGGGGACTCCGCCCGCTTCAATTCGTCGGACCGGTCCCGCTGCGGCGGCTCCGGGCGGGGGCGCGGCGGTGGCTCGGGTCGGTCCGCCGAGCCCACGGGGCCGGACCGCTCGGCGCCGTCGCGCGGCGCGGGCCGGCCGGAGCGGGCGGCCGTGCCGGAAGGGCCGGACCGGCCGGACTCGCCGGAGCGCTCCGGCAGGTCGGCGGAGTCGGACGGACCGCCCGGCGGTGGCGCCCGGTCACCCTCGGGGGGCGGCGCCCACTCGCTGCGCTTCGCCGCCCGGCTCCAGGCGCGGGCGGCGGCGGCCGGCGGCATCAGGTCCGGGTACACGACGCCCGCCGCCGCAGCCGCCGGCTCGTCACCGGCGCCCGCGCCCGGGGGACGTCCCCGAGCGTCGCCCTCGCGCCCGGCGGCCGGCCGATCGGACGGTACGGCGGACCGGCCCGCGGACCCGCCGGCCGCCGTCGCGTCGGCGTCCGACACCGCGGCCACGCCGAGCAGGCGGGCGGTCTCGTGGTGGCCGAGCCGGGCGCGCGGGTCTCGCCGCAGCAGCCCGGCCAGCACCGGCGTCAGCGGGCCGGCGTGCGGCGCCGGGTCGGGCGGCCGGGTGGCGAGCGCGGCGAGCGTGGCCATGGCGGTGCTGCGGGCGTACGGCGAGCGGCCCTCCACGGCGGCGTGCAGCGTGGCGCCGAGCGACCACATGTCCGCCTCGACGCTGGACACGCCCTCGGCGGCCCGCTCCGGCGCCACGTACTGGGGGGAGCCGAGGACCAGGCCGGGGCGGGTCATGGCGCCGTCGCCGCCCTGGAACACGGCCAGCCCGAAGTCGGTGAGCAGCACCCGGCCGTCCCGGGCGAGCAGCACGTTCGCGGGTTTCACGTCCCGGTGCAGCACCCCGGCGTCGTGCGCGGCGCGCAGCCCGGCGAGCACCGCCAGCCCGATCTCGGCGGCCCGCCCGGGCGGCAGCGGCCCGTCGGTCTCGATGATCTCCTGGAGGGAGCGGGACGGGACGTACTCCATGACCAGCCAGGGGTCGCCCTCGACCCGGACCACGTCGTAGACGCGGACCACGTTGGGATGGTTGAGCCGCGCGGACGTCCGCGCTTCGCGCAGCGTACGGGCGCGCAGCTCGTCCCGCTCGTTCTCGGCGAGCCAGTTCGGCGGCACGACCTGCTTCACCGCGACCTCGCGATGCAGCTCCTCGTCGCGCGCCCGCCAGACCTGGCCCATCCCGCCCCGGCCGACCAGGTCGAGCAGGCGGTACCGTCCGGCGATCACTACGTCCCGCACCGCACTCCTCACCGCTGGTCAGTGGTCCACAATAGCCAACGGATCGGACGGTACCTATCGCACGGCGAGACGTCATGCCCTAACTGGCCGTACCGGCGAGCAGATTCCCTTCCGGAATGGTGATCGCGGACCGGTCCCGGGCCAGCAGGGCGGTTGCCCGGCGGGCCTGGAACCCGTCGTGGTCGCGGCGCGCGGCGGCGTAGCTGCCCGCGGTGCGGGCGGCGATCGCGGACCAGGCGTACCGCTGCGTGACCATGGTCCGGGCCCGGCGCGCCACCCGGCGGGCGAACACCTCGTCGGCGAGCAGCCGGTCCACGGCGCCGGCCAGCGCGTCCGGGTCGCCGTGCGGGAACGTCACCCCGGTCACCCCCGGCTCGACGATCTCGGCCAGCCCGCCGGTACGCGCCACCGCCAGCGGCGCGCCGGCGGCCGCCGCCTCCAGCGCGATCATGCCGAACGGCTCGTAGAGGCTGGGGATCACGGTGGCGTCGGTGGCGGCGAGCACCGCGGGCAGCTGGGTGGAGTCCATGAAGCCGGCGAACCGGACCGTGTCGCCCAGCCGCAGCCGCCGCGCCTGGTCGACCAGCTCGTCCTTGTACGGCCCGTCCCCGGCGATCACCACGCGCAGGCCGGGGTGCCGGTCGGCCAGGCGCGGCACCGCGTGCACCAGGTGCTGCACGCCCTTCTCGTAGACCAGGCGGCCGGCGTACCCGACCAGCGGCCCGTCCGCGGCGAAGCGGGCCCGGGCGGAGGCGACCGCCTGCGGCCGGGCCCGCCAGGCCCGGTCGTCGACGCCGTTGGCGACCACGTCGATGCGCCCGGACGGTACGCCGAACAGCCGGGCGACCTGCTCGCGCATGTACCCGGAGCAGGCGATCACCCGCCCGGAGGCGTTGCTCAGCCAGTGCTCGACGCCGTGGATGGTGCGGTTCATCTCCTCCGGCAGCCAGCCCTGGTGCCGCCCGGCCTCGGTGGCGTGGATGGTGGTCACCAGCGGCACGTCCAGGTGTTCGGCAAGCGTGACGGCGGTGTGCGCGACGAGCCAGTCGTGGGCGTGGATCACGTCGTAGGCGCCGGAGGAGGCGGCGCGCAGCGCGGCCCGCGTCAGCGTGTGGTTGAACGCCATGGTCCAGGCCAGCAGCGAGCCGGTGGCGAGCGGGAACCGGACCGGATCCTCGGCGGCGCGGACGACGCGCACGCCCTCGGCGTACTCCTCCAGCGGGGCGCCCTCGGCGTGGCGGGTGACGACTGTGACCTCGTGCCCGGCGGCGGCCAGCGCGACGGACAGCGCGTGGACGTGGCGGCCGAGGCCACCGACGAGCACCGGCGGGTACTCCCAGGAGAGCAGCAGCACCCGCAGGCGCCGGGCGGGCTGGATGTCGATCACTTCGGCGTCAGCTGACACGCGGCCCCCTTTGAGTTGTGGCGTCCCCACCCCGGCGGCGGCGTCGCCGCGGTGTCCGGTGGGGTCGGCACCCATCCTGCCGAGGGGTCGATAACCGGCGGCGACGCGCCGGTTGCCGGTCTGTAACGCGTTACCGGCGTGTCCGCCGCGCGCGCAGCAGCTCGGCCACCGACCACGCCTGGAACGGGCAGCCGGTGGCCGCGTGCGGGGCGTCGCCGTCGGCGGTCTCGCTCACCGAGCCCAGGCCGTCCTCGGCGAGGTGGCCCTCCAGGCCGACCAGCAGGTCGTCGGTGGGCAGCCCGGCCCGGCGGTACGCGTCCAGCAGCGGACCGGTCAGCCACGGCCACACGGTGCCCTGGTGGTAGGCGGAGTCCCGCTCGGCCGGCCCGCCCCGGTGCCGTCCGGTCCAGCCGGGGGAGCCCGGGGCGAGGCTGCGCGGGCCGAGCGGGGTGAACAGCGCCTCGGTGATCCGGCGCAGCGTGGCCTCGTCCGGCTCCAGCGGCGCGTACGGCAGCGACCAGGCGAGCAGCTGGTTGGGGCGCAGCAGGTCGTCGTCGTGGTGCGTGGCCCCGCCCAGCGGGTACGCCGGCGCCGGGGCGTCCACCACGTCGTACAGCCAGCCGGCCGGGGCGGGGAACCGCTCCCGGAACGCGGCGGCGGCCCGCCGGTGCAGCGCGTGCAGCGCCGAGGCGTCGCGTCCGGCCAGCTCGGTCAGCTCGACGAGCCCGGCCAGCCCGTTGATCCACAGCGCGTTCACCTCGACCGGCTTGCCGGTACGCGGGGTCACCGGCACCCCGTACACCCGGGCGTCCATCCAGGTGAGCGCGACGTCCGGCGGGCCGCCCTGGGTCAGCAGCCCGTCGGCCGGGTCGACGCCGATGCCGTACCGGGTGCCCGCCACGTGCGCCTCGACCACACCGTGCAGCGCGGGCAGCAGCTCGTCGCCGAGGTCGGTGTCGCCGGTGACGGTGACGTGCCGGCTGACCGCGTGCAGGAACCACAGCGTGCCGTCGACGGTGTTGTGCTCGACCCGGCCGGTGTCGGCGGTGTTCGCCAGCATCCCCTCGGACAGCGTCGCCGCGTACGCCCGCAGCAGGTCCCGGCCCTCGTCGGCCCGGTTCGTGCACAGGAACAGGCCCTCGTAGGAGATCATCGTGTCGCGCGACCAGGCCCCGAACCACGGGTAGCCGGCGACCACGTCCGGGCCGGTGGCGGTGCGTACCACGAACGCGTCGGCGGCGAGCGCGAGCGTCGCCTCGACCGCGTCGCCGGGCTTCGCCGCCGCCGTCACGGCCCGGTTGCGCCGCCGGGTCGACTCGACCACCGCTGTCGCCGGGGGCGGCTCCTCGGCCAGGTCGCCCGCCCAGGCCAGCACCGACACCGTCGCGCCGGGCTCGTCCAGCGCGCCGGTGAACCGGCCCGCGTACCAGAGGTCCTCGTCCGGGTGCAGGCCGCGCTCGGCCTCGGTCCGGTGGCGTACCCCGTGCCACCACTGGCCCTCCGGGGTCCAGTCCGGCCCGGCGAGCCGGTACGCGCCGTCGATCACCGCGCCGCCGGCCGCCGCCTCCAGCCGGGGCGCCGGACCGTCGGCGCGCCGCTCGCCGTGAGCGTCGCGCCAGGTGCACGCCGCCGCGAGGTCGAGCCGCACCGGGCCGCCGGAGATCAACCGGTGTACGACGGCGACGCACGAGCGGCCGTACGTCATGGCGATCTCCCGTTCGATCACCACGTCGCCGACGCGCCACCGCCAGCGCGGCACCCCGTCGGTGAGGTCGAAGCGCTCCAGCAGCTCGAAGCCGCGCGGGTCGACCACGCCGGAGGACCACTCGTGCGCGCCGAGGCGGACCTGCCGCCCCGACGGCAGCGTCACCGCCGGGTCGAGGCTCGCCAGTCCCACCTTTCGGGACGCGGGCGTGTCGCCGGCCACCACGAGCAGCCCGTGATACCGGCGGGTACGCAGCCCGGCGACGGTGCCCATGGCGTATCCGCCGAGGCCGTCGGTGACCAGCCATTCCCGCGTGGCGGCGGCGGACAGCTCACCGCAGACGCGCGGCCCGAAACGGATGTCGATCAACTTTCCTCCACCGGCAGCGAGGTGTGACATGCCACGGCGACAATGGCCGCTGTGGAGAAGTACCCCGGCGGCGTCGAAGATGTGCCAGTGATCACCGACCGGTCGACCTCCGCGTCCCCCGACCCCGAGCGGCACCGGCTCGCCCAGGCCGACGCCGGGGAGCAGGACTGGCGCGCATGGGGCCCCTATCTGTCCGAGCGGGCGTGGGGCACGGTACGTGAGGACTACAGCGAGCACGGCACGGCCTGGGACTACTTCCCCCACGATCACGCGCGGTCCCGAGCCTACCGGTGGAACGAGGACGGCATGGCGGGCGTCTGCGACGACCGGCAGACGTTCTGCTTCGCCCTGGCGCTGTGGAACGGGCGCGACCCGATCCTCAAGGAGCGGATGTTCGGCCTCGGCGGCGACGGCGGCAACCACGGCGAGGACGCCAAGGACTACTGGTGGTACCTCGACAGCACCCCCACGCACTCCTTCATGCGCTGGCGCTACCACTACCCGCAGGCCGCCTTCCCGTACGACGAGCTGGTCGCGGTGAACGCGCTGCGCGGCCGGGACGACACCGAGTACGAGCTGGTCGACACCGGCATCTTCGACGACGACAGGTACTGGGCGGTCACCGTCGACTACGCCAAGGCGTCCCCGACCGACATGTGCGTGGTGATCACCGTGGCGAACCGGGCCGACACCGACGAGACGCTGCACGTGCTGCCCACGCTCTGGTTCCGCAACACCTGGGCGTGGGGGCTGCCCGGCGCCGACCGGGTGCCGAAGCTGGTCGGCACGGGTTCCCGGCTCGTCGGTGAGCACTGGGTGCTCGGGCAGCTGCTGCTGGAAGGCGACGGCGACCCGGTGCCGCTGCTGTGCGACAACGACACGAACGCCGAGCGGCTGTGGGGGCTGCCGGGGCGGTCCGCGTACCCCAAGGACGGCATCAACGACCACGTGGTCAACGGCGCCGCCACCGTCAACCCGGAGCGCACCGGCACCAAGGGCGCGCTGCACTACGTGCTCGACGTGCCGGCCGGCGAGCAGCGGCAGATCCGGCTGCGGCTGACCCGTACCGCGCCGCCCCCGGCGGCCGCGCCGCCCGCCCCGGCCGACCTCGGTGACGGGTTCGACGCCGTGCTCTGGGCACGCCGGGCCGAGGCGAACCGGTTCTTCGACAGCGTGATCCCGGCCGCCGCCACCGCCGACGAGGCGCTGGTCGCCCGCCAGGCCATCGCCGGGCTGATGTGGGGCAAGCAGTTCTACCACTTCGACGTCGAGCGCTGGCTCACCGGCGACCCCGGCTCCACGCCGCCCGCCGGCCGCCGGCACGGGCGCAACAGCGCCTGGTGGCACATGAACAGCTTCGACGTGATCTCCATGCCGGACCCGTGGGAATATCCCTGGTACGCCGCATGGGACCTGGCCTTCCACTGCGTCACCATCGCCCGGGTCGACCCGGGCTTCGCCAAGGAACAGGTCCTCCTGCTGCTGCGCGAGTGGTACCTGCACCCCAACGGGCAGATCCCGGCGTACGAGTGGGCGTTCGGGGACGTGAACCCGCCGGTGCACGCCTGGGCGGCGCTGAAGGTCTTCGAGATCGACGGCTCCCGCGACCACGAGTTCCTCGCCCGGGTCATGCACAAGCTGCTGCTCAACTTCACCTGGTGGGTCAACCGCAAGGACACCGGCGGCAACAACGTCTTCGAGGGCGGCTTCCTCGGGCTGGACAACGTCGGCCCGTTCGACCGCTCGGCCGCGCTGCCGGTCGCCGGGGTGCTGGAGCAGTCCGACGGCACCGGCTGGATGGCCATGTACGCGCTCAACCTGCTCGACATGGCGATCGTGCTGGCCGAGCACGACCGCGCGTACACCGACACCGCCACCAAGTTCTTCGAGCACTTCGCGTACATCGCCGCGGCGGCGTACCACCAGGGGCTCTGGGACGCCGAGGACGCGTTCTTCTACGACGTGCTGCGCCTGGCCGACGGCACGAAGGTGCCGCTGAAGGTCCGCTCGGTGGTCGGGCTGCTGCCGCTCGCAGCCGTCACCCGGCTCACCGCCCGTACCATGCGCCGCCTGCCCGAGCTGGGCGCGCGGCTGCGCTGGTTCCTCACCAACCGCCCGGAGTACGCCGAGGTGATCGGCGGCCGCCGGATCGGCCCCGACGGCCGGCAGCAGCGGCTGCTGTCGATGGTCGCCCCGGACCAGGTGGTGCGGCTGCTGGCCCGGATGCTCGACACCGACGAGTTCCTCTCCGAGTACGGGCTGCGTACGCTGTCCCGCGCCCACCTGGACAAGCCGTTCACCGTCACGCTCGGCGGGCAGGAGTTCAGCGTCGGCTACGAGCCGGCCGAGTCGACCAGCGGCCTGTTCGGCGGCAACTCCAACTGGCGCGGCCCGATCTGGATGCCGACGAACTTCCTGCTGATCAGCGCGCTGCGCGACTACGCCGCGTTCTTCGGCGACGACCTGCAGGTCGAGTACCCGACCCGCTCCGGGGTCAAGCGGACGCTCGACGAGATCGCCGACGACCTGTCCGCGCGGCTGATCTCGCTGTTCACCCGCGACGGGTGGGGACGGCGGCCGATCTACGGCGCCGCGCAGCTGTTCCAGACCCACCCGGACTGGCGCGACCTGATCTGCTTCCCCGAGTACTTCCACGGCGACAACGGCGCCGGGCTGGGCGCCTGGCACCAGACCGGGTGGACCGCGCTGGTCGCCGACCTGATCCTCACGCTGCGCCGCTGACCGTGTGTGCGGGGGCGCGACGGGAGAGCCCGCCGCGCCCCGCACGGTCACGCCAGCGGCAGGAACGCCAGCCGGGCGTGGTACTCGCCGGCCACCGTCACGGTGTCGCTGCCGACCCACAGGCCCCGGTCGGTGGCGTACAGCTCGCCGGTGCCCACCCCGCGGTCCTTCGTCGGGTTCCACGGCAGCGCCTTGCCGGTGACCGGGTGGATCGCCCCGATGCCCGGCCGGGACACCGCGCCCGGACCGGCCGAGTTGCGGCCCTGCGGGTTGTCCAGCCAGCGCTGGTGGCCCCCGACGTAGACGGCCGCGCCGGTCACCGCCACCGACAGCAGCGTGTCGCCGCCGGTGTAGTTGGCCCAGGTGGGCTGCTTGCCGCCGGTGGCCGCACCGAACTCGAAACGCGCCGCGGTGTCGCAGAGCGTGGCCGGGAACGGGCCGCCGGTGGTGACCACCGCGAACCAGGTGCCGTCCGGCGAGATGTCGACGCCGCGCATGTAGACCGGCATCGTCCGCGCGCACTGCGGCTGGTAGCGGTCGGTGGCCCAGCCGGAGAGCGTGGCGCCCGACGCGCTCAGGTCGGCGACGGCGATCTGGTGCCGCGCCACGCCCGCGACGCTGCTGAAGCCGCCGACGAACACCAGCCGCCGGCCGTCGGCGGAGACGTCCAGCGCCTCGATCTTCACCGGCGCGGTGGCGCCGGAGGTGGTCGTGCGGGGACCGGCCAGGTTCAGGTTGACCGACGGGTCGGCGGCTCCGGTGGTGGCGTTCACCGCCGCCAGGGCGCGCCGGGTCACCCCGCCGACGGTCTGGAACGCGCCGCCGACGATCAGCCGGTTGCCGACCAGGCGCATGTCGTTGACCTGGTTGTTCAGCGCCGGCGTGGTGAAACCGGCGACCCGCGCGCCGGTGGCCGCGTCGATCCGGGCCAGCCGGGACGCCGCGGCGCCGTTGACAGTGGTGAACGCGCCGCCGATGTAGAGCGAGCGGCCGTCCGGCGCGGCGGCGAGAGCCTTCACCGCGCCGTTCACCTGCGGCCGGAACGCGGTGTCGATCCGGCCGGTGGTCGCGTCGAGCGCCACCAGGCGGGGCATCGCCAGCTGGGCCGACTGCCCGGCGTTGCGCACCTTGGTGAACGTGCCGGCGACGTACACGCGGTTGCCGATCTGGAGGATGCGGTGCACGGTGCCGTCCAGCGCGTGCGGCGTCCAGTCGACCGGGTTGGTGCCGACGACCGTCGTGTGTGCGGCGTTGACGGCGAGCGCCGGGGATCCCGGCAGCGCCGCGCCCGCCACGGCGAGCGTCGCGGCCACCGCGACGGCCGCGCGCCGCCGGCGCCCGGGTGGATGGTCGGGTGAGATGGTCATGGCCGAAGCATGCCGTCCGACCAGGAATCGCACAGTCGGGTAGCCGCCGGTAACCGGCCGCCGAGCGGATAATCCGCGTGGCCCGACCGGCGACCGGGCAGTACGGTGTGCGAGGTCCGTGAGGGAGGGGAACCCCATGCCGCCGCGCCGGGATGCCGCCGTGCTGGTCTTCGACGCCGACGACACGCTCTGGGAGAACAACGTCCTGTTCGAGCGGGTGATCGACGACTTCCTCACCTGGCTCGACCATCCCACGCTGGACCGGGCCCGCATCCGCGCGGTGCTCGACGACATCGAGCGGGCCAACGCCGTCGCGCACGGCTACGGCAGCAAGGTCTTCCTGCGCAGCCTCGGCGAGTGCCTGGAGAAGCTGCGCGAGCGTCCGGCCACCGACCGGGAGCGCGCCGAGATCGATCAGCTCGCGGCGGCTCTGATCGGGCACCAGGTCGAGCTGATGCCGGGGGTGGCCGAGACGCTCGACGACCTGGCCGGCCGGCACGAGCTGCTGCTGCTGACCAAGGGCGAGCGCGAGGAGCAGCAGCGCAAGCTGGACGCCTGCGGGCTGCTGCACCACTTCCGCGCCGCGCACATCGTGCCGGAGAAGGACGCCGACACGTACCGCTGGCTGGCCCGCGAGCACGCCTTCGACCCGGCCGCCGCCTGGATGATCGGCAACTCCCCGCGCTCGGACATCCTGCCCGCCCGGGCCGCCGGGATGAACGCGGTCTTCATCCCGAACGAGAACACCTGGATCCTGGAGCACGACGAGCTGGACCCGTCCGACTCCCAGGTGATCCGGCTGGCGGCGTTTCCCGACCTGGTCCAGCACTTCTAGGCGGCCGGTAACGTCCGGGAGGTGCCACTCACCTTCCCGTCGCACCTGGCGCCGGTGCTGCCGCTGAAGCTGTGGCGGCCCCGCTGGTTCGACGGGGTGGCGCTGTGCGCCGGTGCGGTGGCGCCGGACGCCGCGTACCTGTTCACCGGCACGCCGCTGGCGCTCGGCATGCGTACACACACGCTCGGCGGGCTGCTCTGGTGGGGGCTGCCGGTCGCGCTCGCGTACGCCTGGGTGGCGCGCCGCGTGGTCGCCGGCGTCGTCGCGCACCTGCCGGGACGGCGGTTCTTCGGCTGGCCCTGGTACGCGACGCTGGCCGCGGTGCGGCATCCCTGGCAGGTGTCGGTCTGCTCGGCGCTCATCGGCGCGTTCAGTCACGTCGCGTGGGACCGGGTCAGCCACAGCGAGCGCCTGCCCCGGCTGTTCGGCGTCACCGACTTCCACGCCCTGACCGGCGTGTACTGGTACCAGTTCGTGGACGTGACGGCCGGGCTCGGCGGCGGGCTGCTGGTGGTCGTCCTGGCCGTGGGGGAGGCCCGCCGGGGACAGCCGGCCCGGGGCGTCGCGCCGCCGCTGCCGGCGGCGAACCCGGCCGTGTTCTGGCGGGTGGCGCTGGCGGTCACCGGGCTCGGCGCGCTGCTGCTGCCCGCGCTGCCGGCGGCGGACGTCGCCGCCCCGGCCGGCGTACGGGCGCTGCACGTGGCCGCGCTGGCGCTCGTCGCCGGGGCCGCCGCGGCCCGGAGCGTCCCGCCGAGGCAGGCCGGGCGCAGTCCGCGTCTCGAAGTCGAACAGCGCGAAACCGGCTGACCCCGTTACGCCGACATGCCGCAATTCCGCATAGACATCAATCACAGGCGCGGCCACCGGTCATCGCTTGTCCGGCCTGCGCGTACGCGCCTAACCTGAGCCGGCGTCCACGCCTCGTCGGGGTGAGACGGGGGCGCACCGGAGTCCGGTGGTAAGAGCACCGTGGAGCTGAGTGCGGGCATACCGGCTCGCCGCGCGGAGCCCGGCGAACGGCGTCGTGCCACGCCTGCCGTGTTCCCACGGCGCAGACCGCTACCCAACCGGACGGCCGGGGTCAGGGCCGGGGAGTTGCGGACCCGGTCCTGACCCGTCCGGCCCCGGAAACAGGCGCCGGAATCGGGTGGGACGCCTCTGGTGCGCGGGCCGGTCACGGAGCGACACTGAGTCATGACTCCTCAGCGCGTACCGCTGCTCGCCGGCCTGGTCGTGCTGCTCGCGGCGGCCTGCACGGCGACCGGCCACGACGGCGCGTCCACGGCGCCCACCCCGACGGCCGCGGCGGCCCCCGCGGCGACCGCGACGGAGGCCACGCCCACCCCGCCCGTGCCGACCGAAGCGGCCTCGACGGGCGGCTCGTGGCGTGTCACCTGGGGCTGGGCCGTGCCCGGTCAGCCGGCCCGGGTCGCCCACCGGGTCCGGGTGCCGGTCACGCCGCCGCCGGGGGAGCCGCTGCCGGTCCTGGTGGCGGTGGACGTCGGCGACCATCCGGCGGAGGGCTTCAGCCGGATCACCTTCGCGTTCCGCGGGCCCACCCCGTCCTATCAGGTCGCCTATGTGCCGCGGGTGGTGACCGAGGGCCGGGGCGCGCCGGTCGCGCTGCCCGGTACCGCGTACCTGTCGGTGCGGTTCGAGCCGGCCCAGGCGCACGACGCGCGCGGCGGCGGAACGGCGGACCTGCCGCCGGCGGCGATCCGCTTCCCGACGCTGCGCGGATGGGCGGTGGCCGGCGACTTCGAGGGGCACCTCAGTTTCGGGCTCGGCCTGCTGCCGCCGGACGGCGGCCGCCTGCCGGTGCGGCTGGGGGAGTCCACCCGCCCGGACGGTACGCACGTCGTGGCCGTGGACGTGCGGCGCAGCTGACGTCGGCGTCAGCGGTCGATGATGTTGTTGTTCTCGTCGATGCCGTGGGTGCGCCAGTAGACGTCCCACTCGTCGTCGACGTGCTGCGGCACCTTGCCCTCCGGGTAGCGCACATACGGCGGGGACGGCTCTTCCCCGTCCGGCACGCAGGAACTACCGCCCTGCGGGCCGACCGCGATCACCGGGTACTCGTCGCTGCCGCAGATGCTCTGCCGCAGGGAACAGCCGGTGGTCGCCATCAGCCCGGCCAGTCCGAGCACGGCAAGAACGATCATGATTCGAGTTCGCACGGGGAGAATTGTCGTCGCCCCGGGCGGACCCGCCATCGGTACGCGTACTCAATTCCAGGGTGCGGCCCGGGCTCAGGTCAGCTCGCCCCGCACGATCGCCACCGCCACCCGGCAGAACTCGTCCATGTCGGGCTGGAAGCCGGCCGCGATGTCCGGGTGCAGGCCGGAGCGGGTCTCGTCGAGCAGGCGGCGGCACACGTCCTCCACCGGCTCGCCCGCGTAGCCGGAGCGGACCCGGTCCGCGGCGGCCTGCAGGGCCGAGGTCAGCTGATCCTCCAGCGGGCCACGCAGCTTCTGCTGCACAGGGTCAAGCCCGCTCGGGTCGAGCGTGACATGTGGCTCCGACATCGGCGCTCCCTTCGTCGGCGTGCGCGGTACCCCACCGCGAACGTCGGTCAAACCATCGTCGGTACGGCCGACACCCGGACCAGGTACGAGAACTCCTCCGCCGGCTCCTCGACGTACGACAGCCGGCGGATCTGCCGGTCGTCGGACCAGAGCGCGACGTCGACCAGCACCCCGAGGTGGGCGAGACCGATGTTGGCGACCCGCTTCTTGTCCTGGAGCACCGCGCACACGCCGCCCAGCAGCGTGCTGGCGTCGGAGGTGCGGTGCCCGGGCGGGCACCGCAGGGTGAGGTCCACCTCCACCGGGCCGGTGAGCGGCGTCCACCCGGTGCGCTGGGCCGCCGTGCAGGCGGCCTGGAGCAGGGTACGGACTCTCGTCGCCTGCCGGTGCCCGGCGGCGAAGATGGACAGGGCCTCGGTCTTGACCGGGGGCAGGCCGCTCACCTCGAACGTCAGGGCGAGAGCGCGGGTGTCCTGCACGACGGCACCTCCTCGGGGCGAATCCTGCCCAACCGGGGAACGAGCGGACGGCACTTTCCCGACAGAACCAACCGATCGGGCGGGCAGTGGGGGACGGCCGGAGGCGTATCGACGTCGACGGCGACGCGCCGGCTACGGAGCCAGCCCCACGCTAATGCACGACCGCTGACGCTCGGTAGCCTCGCCGTTTCACGACGTGGGACGGCGTGTCGGCCGCGCCCCGTCGTCGCGCTGCCGACGGTGTGCGCGCCGTCACCGTCACATGTCCGTGATGTTTCGCTCCGTCGCAGGTCGGGCACGTTCAGCCGCACGACACGCCCGGGGCGTTCGGTGATCGGACCGAGAACCCCGCCGTCTCGCCGTGCGCCGGGGCACGGGTCACTCCCCGGTTCTTCGCCGAAGAGAGGGGGAGGGTGATGACGACAGTCCCCGACACGGCCGCACGACGGCCGGCCGGACGCGCGGTGGCGGCAGCCGCCGCGCTCGCGTTGGTGGCCCCGCTGGCAGCCTGCGGATCCGGCGGCGACGGCGGCGTCCCCACGATCAACCTGTACTACCCGCCGGAGCAGAACCTGCAGAAGGTCGTCGACGCCTGCAACACGGCGGCGCAGGGCCGGTACCGCATCGACTACCGGGTGCTGCCGCGCGAGGCCGACGAGCAGCGGGTGCAGATGGTGCGGCGGCTCGCCGCGCAGGACAGCGGGATGGACGTGCTCGGCCTGGACGTCACGTGGACCCAGGAGTTCGCCAGCGCGAAGTGGATCCGGGAGTGGACCGGCGAGGACAAGGCCGAGGCGGAGCGGGGCACGCTGGCCGGCCCGCTGGACACCGCCCGGTACGAGGACAAGCTGTACGCCGCGCCCAAGAACACGAACGTGCAGCTGCTGTGGTACCGGTCGGACCTGGTGTCGCAGCCGCCGAAGACCTGGGACGAGATGATCTCCGCCGCCCAGCAGCTCAAGGAGCAGGGCAAGCCGTACCAGGTGCTCACCATGGGCGCCCAGTACGAGGGCCTGGTCGTCCTCTACAACACGCTCGCCGAGAGCGCCGGCGGCAAGATCCTCAGTGACGACGGCAAGAAGGCGGAGATGGACGCCGGCGCGGTACGCGCGCTCGACCAGCTCAAGAAGTTCGCTACGTCCGGCGTGACGTCGCCGTCGTTCAGCAACGCGCTGGAGGACCCGGTGCGGCTGGAGTTCCAGGCCGGCAAGGGCGCGTTCCAGGTGAACTGGCCGTTCGTCTATCCGGCGCTCCAGGAGGCCAACCCGGAGCTGGCGAAGAACGTGAAGTGGGCCCGGGTGCCGGGCATCGACCCGGGCACCCCCAGCAAGGTCACCATCGGCGGGGTCAACCTGGCGGTCAGCAGCTACTCGAAGCACCCGGAGGAGGCGTTCGAGGTGGCCCGCTGCCTGCGCAACGCCGAGAACCAGAAGTTCTCCGCCGTCAACGACGGCGTGCCGCCCACCATCGAGGCCGTCTACGACGACCCGGAGATGACCGAGGCGTACCCGATGAAGGAGACCATCCTGGAGGAGCTGAAGGAGCCGGCGGTGCGACCGCTGACCCCGGCGTACCAGAGCATCTCCACGGTGATGTCGGCGATCCTGTCGCCGCCGTCGGCGATCCGGCCCGAGCAGACCGCCGACGAGCTGCGCAAGGCGATCTCCGACGCGCTGGAGTCCAAGGGGGTTCTGCCATGAGCGTGAACGCCACCCCGGCCGGCGCGCAGGCCGCCGCCGAGGCCGAGTCCGAGCAGCCCGGCGGCCGGCACGCCGCAGTGCCGCAGCAGCGGTCGCGGCGCGGCTCCCGCGCCCCGCTGAGCGAGAACAAGCGGGCCGAACGGCGGCTCGGCTGGCTGCTGTGCGCACCGGCCGCGCTGGTCATGGTGCTGGTCACCGCGTACCCGATCCTGTACTCCGTCTGGTTGTCGCTGCAACGCTTCGACCTGCGCTTCCCCGACGAGCGGCAGTTCGTCGGGCTGGAGAACTACGTCACCGTGCTCACCAACGACTTCTGGTGGACCGCGTTCGGGGTGACCGCCCTGATCACCGTGGTCACCGTCGCGGTCGAGCTGGTGCTCGGCATGGGCCTGGCGCTGATCATGCACCGGACGCTCGTCGGCCGGGGGATCGTCCGCACCGCCGCGCTGATCCCGTACGGCATCGTCACTGTGGTCGCGGCGTTCTCCTGGCGGTACGCCTGGACGCCCGGCACCGGCTACCTGGCGAACCTGTTCGACGGCAGCGCCCCGCTCACCGAGCGGGCCAGCTCGCTGGCGATCATCATGCTGGCGGAGATCTGGAAGACCACCCCGTTCATGGCGCTGCTGCTGATGGCCGGGCTGGCGCTGGTGCCGGAGGACCTGCTCAAGGCGGCCTCCACCGACGGCGCGACGGCGTGGCAGCGGTTCACCAAGGTGATGCTGCCGGTGATGAAGCCGGCCATCCTGGTCGCGCTGCTGTTCCGCACGCTCGACGCGTTCCGGGTCTTCGACAACATCTTCGTGCTCACCAACGGCGGCAACGAGACGTCGTCGGTGTCGATGCTCGCCTACAACAACCTGATCCGGGGCCTGAACCTCGGCATCGGCTCCACGATGTCGGTGCTGATCTTCATCACCGTGGCGATCATCGCCTTCGTGTTCGTGAAGCTGTTCGGCACCGCTGCCCCGGGCAGCGACGATGGGGAGAGGCGCTGACATGGCAGTGGAATCCACCACGCGGGCGAAGGTGCGCTGGGGCCTGCTGGACGTCGTGGTCGTCGTCTTCGCGCTGGTCCCCGTGCTCTGGATCGCCTCGCTGTCGTTCAAGACCCCGGCCACGCTCACCGACGGCAAGTTCTGGCCGCGCGAGTGGACGCTGGACAACTACCGGACCATCTTCGACACCGACCAGTTCGTCCGGGCCCTGATCAACTCCATCGGCATCGCGCTGATCGCCACCACCATCGCGGTGGTGCTCGGGGCGATGGCCGCGTACGCGATCTCCCGCCTGGACTTCCCCGGCAAGAAGCTGCTGGTCGGCGTCTCGCTGCTGATCGCGATGTTCCCGCAGGTGTCGCTGGTGTCGCCGCTGTTCGAGATCGAGCGGCAGCTCGGCCTGTTCGACACCTGGCCGGGTCTGATCCTGCCCTACATCACGTTCGCGTTGCCGCTGGCGATCTACACGCTGTCGGCCTTCTTCAAGCAGATCCCGTGGGACCTGGAGAAGGCGGCGAAGATGGACGGCGCCACCCAGGCCCAGGCGTTCCGGCGGGTGATCGCGCCGCTGGCCGCGCCGGGCGTGTTCACCACCGCCATCCTGGTCTTCATCTTCTGCTGGAACGACTTCCTGTTCGCGATCACGCTCACCTCGACCGAGCGGTCCCGCACGGTCCCGGTGGCGCTGCAGTTCTTCACCGGCGAGTCGCAGTTCGAGGACCCCACCGGGGCGATCTGCGCCGCCGCTGTGGTGATCACCGTGCCGATCATCCTGTTCGTGCTCTTCTTCCAGCGCCGCATCGTCTCCGGTCTGACCTCCGGCGCAGTCAAGGGATAGGTGGTAGCAATGGCCGACATCGTGCTGGACAAGGTGAGCAAGCGGTTCCCGGACGGGACCACCGCCGTACAGGACGTCGACCTGGAGATCGCCGACGGCGAGTTCGTGATCCTGGTCGGTCCGTCCGGCTGCGGGAAGTCCACCACGCTCAACATGATCGCCGGGCTGGAGGACATCAGCTCCGGTGAGCTGCGCATCGGCGGCGAGCGGGTCAACGACAAGGCGCCCCGCGACCGCGACATCGCCATGGTCTTCCAGTCGTACGCGCTCTACCCGAACATGACCGTTCGGGAGAACATGGCGTTCCCGCTGCGGCTGGCGAAGCTGGACAAGGAGACCATCAACCAGAAGGTCGACGAGGCGGCGAAGGTGCTGGAGCTGACCGCGCTGCTGGACCGCAAGCCGGCCAACCTCTCCGGCGGCCAGCGGCAGCGGGTGGCGATGGGCCGGGCGATCGTCCGCCAGCCCAAGGCGTTCCTGATGGACGAGCCGCTGTCGAACCTGGACGCCAAGCTGCGGGTGCAGATGCGCACCGTGGTGTCGCGGCTGCAGAAGCAACTCGGCACCACCACCGTCTACGTCACCCACGACCAGACCGAGGCGATGACGCTCGGCGACCGGGTGGTCATCATGCGCGGCGGCGCGGTGCAGCAGGTCGGCCCGCCGCAGGAGCTGTACGACCACCCGCGCAACCTCTTCGTCGCCGGGTTCATCGGTTCGCCCTCGATGAACTTCGTGCACGCCGCGGTGGAGGACGGGAAGCTGCGGACCGCGCTCGGAGAGGTGCCGATCGGCGAGCGGGTCCGCCGCGAGCTGGAGGCCGGTGACGCGCCCCGCGAGCTGATCCTCGGCATCCGGCCGGAGCACTTCGAGGACGCCGCGTTGATCGACGACGAGACCCGCCGCCGGGGCATGGAGTTCGAGGCGCCGGTGGACATCGTCGAGTCGATGGGGTCGGACAAGTACGTCTACTTCACCGTCGAGGGGGAGCGGGCGACCGCCGCCGAACTGGAGGAGCTGGCCGCCGACGCGGGCGCGGCGGACTTCGCGGGCGGCGGCTCGAACCTGGTCACCCGCCTGTCGGCGGAGTCCCCGGTACGCGAGGGCGAGTCGCGCCGGGTGTGGTTCAACCTGGAGAAGATCCACCTGTTCGACCCGGGCAGCGGCCGTAACCTGACGCTGCACGAGGGCCGTTCGGCCGGCGCTCTGGCCGACTGACCCCGGACGCGCGAAGGGCCGGTGGCACGCGGTGCCGCCGGCCCTTCGGCCTTGTCCGGCCAGCTCACCCTCCCTCCGTCGTCGGCCATCGGCGTGAGTGGAACGCCACGGGTGTCTCGGCGCGGTTTTGACACCCATGGCGTTCCACCGAGCACGAGCGCGGCGACCCGATGCGCCGATGGCCGCAGAGCAGAGGGGATGCTCGGCAGCAGAGGAGAATGAGGTAGGGCAACGGCGGGAGCCGTCGCTCACCAGGAGTGACGCAGCTCCAGGCCGAGGAAGCGGGCGTAACCCGTCAGCGCGGCGTCCACCCGGGTGCGCAGCGCGGCGTCGAACGGCACGAGCTGGTGCACTGTCACTGTCACCGCCCGCGCGCCGATCGTCCGCGTCCAGGTGCCGACCACGCGCCCGCCGCGCACCACGGTCGACCGGAACATCCCGTTGTTGCCGGGGACCACCGCTGCGGCGTGCGCCGGGTCGAGCATCAGCGACCGGTCCTTGAAGCCGAGCAGGTATTCGTCGAAGCCGGGCAGCGTGTGCACGTCGTCGACGGGCGCGCGGGGCGTGTCGAGCAGCGCGGCGTCGACCACCGCCGGCTCGCCGTCGACCTCGACCGGGGCGAGCAGGTCACCGGCCAGCGTGATCGCCCGGGTCGCGTCGGTGACGGTGAGGCCGGTCCACCGGGCCAGCTCGTGCCGGGTCACCGGGCCGTGGCCGCGCACATAGCGGTGCGCCAGCAACGCCAGCGCCTCGTCGCGCTCCGGGCGGCGCGGATCGGGCGCCCACTCGTCGAGCAGCACGAACGTCTGTTCGTTGCCGACGTGCGGGGCGATGCAGGTGACGCCGCGCTGGCTGGCGTACCAGAGCAGGTGGTAGCCGCGTTGACCATCCGTGTCCAGCCCGGCGGCGCGCAGCGCGGCCAGGCACTCGGCGCGGGTGAGCCGGCCGCCGCCGGCCAGCGCCGCACCCAGCACGTCACCGGCCCGTTCACCGTCGGCGACCGTCAGCCCGAGCTGCCGCCACCGCGAGGCGATGCCGGCGAGCGTCCGCACCCCGGTCAGCTCCAGCAGCCACCGCGCGTCCCGCGCCGGCACCAGGTGCACGGTGCCGCGCATCGGCCAGGTGCGCAGGGCCTCCCGCCGCTCCAGCGCCGCGCGGACGTCGTTCTGGGTGGCGCCGGGAAGGCGTACGCCGAGCGACCACAACCCGCTCGCGGCGTCCTGGGCCTGCATGGCGCCGAACCACTCGACCACGTCGGCGACGCCCTCGGGACGGGCCGTCGGGTGCGGGCGCAGCAGCAGGCCGGTCATCCGTAGCGCGAGCGCCTCGGCGCGGCTGAGGCGAACGGTCACGGGCGTCAGCGTAGGCCCGGGGTCCGACAGCCCCTGATCGCGCTGCGCCGGCCGCGCTGCCGACGAAGCGCGATCCCCCGTTCAGGTTCCCGGCGCGGGGGCAGCCGACTTGGCTGGCGCCGGTCCGACCAGGATCCTCGCTGAGCTGGGCCGGGAAAGCGTTTTCGCGCGGAACTTGCGCAAATCTTGAGCCTCGGTCAGTCGAGCCGCCGGTGCATGACGAGCAGGTCGACGTACCCCCGGGTGGGGTGCCGGAAGCCCTCCGGCACCCGGCCGATCACCGCGAAGCCCAGCGACCGCCACAGCGCGACCGCCCGGGTGTTGGTGGCCACCACCGCGTTGAACTGCATGGCCCGGTAGCCGTCGGCCCGGGCCGCGGCGAGCACGTGCCCGGCCAGTGCCCGCCCGACGCCGTGCCCGGCGGCGGCCGGGGCGACCATGAACGAGGCGTTCGCCACGTGGTCGCCGGGGCCGCCCTGGTTGGGCGCGAGCTTCGCCGAGCCGAGCACCGCGCCGTCCGGCGCCACCGCGACCACCGTCCGCGCCGGTGGGCCCGGCATCCAGAGCCGCCGGGCCTGCTCCTGCGTGACGTCCGGGGGCCAGGTGTACGTCTCGCCGGCCGCGACGATCTCGCGCAGGAACGGCCAGATCAGTGGCCAGTCGGCGGCGGTGGCGGTGCGGATCTCCACCTGGCGAGCATGCCACGCCCGCCGTTTGACGCGACAAGTAACGGGTAGTCGCGGGAGTTGACCCCAAACGAGGAGGGATCGTCTGATGGATGGCCAGGTCAAGGTCGCGGTGATCTACTACAGCGCGACCGGCATCACCTACCAGATGGCGCAGTCGGCAGTCGAGGCGGCGGAGGAAGCCGGTGCCGAGGTGCGCCTGCGCAAGGTGCGTGAGCTGGCGCCCGACGAGGCGATCCGCTCCAACTCGGGCTGGCAGGCGCACCGGCTGGAGACCCAGGACGTGATGGAGGCCCAGCCGGACGACCTCTCCTGGGCCGACGTGGTGATCATGGGTTCGCCCACCCGGTACGGCATGGTCGCCGCACAGCTCAAGCAGTTCATCGACACCACCGGCCCGCTCTGGGCGGCCGGCGCGCTCGCCGACAAGGTGTACAGCGGCTTCACCTCGACCGCCACCTCGCACGGCGGCCAGGAGGCGACGCTGCTGTCGCTGTACACGATCTTCTACCACTGGGGCGGGATCGTGGTGACCCCCGGCTACACCGACCCGAGCCAGTTCGTCGCCGGCAACCCGTACGGCGCCTCGCACACCAGCAACAACGGCGAGGTGGCCCCGGACCACGTGGCCCTGACCGCCACCGCGCTGACCGCCAAGCGGGCCACGCTCATGGGCGCCGCGCTGAAGCGGGGCATGGCCGGCTGACCGGCGGATGGCGACCGGTGGCCGGACGGGGGCTCTCGAACCCGTCCGGACCACCGGTCGCCCCTCGCCCTACCCGCGATCGGCCGCTCCATGCGCGCTCAGCGCGGGCCGGTCGAGCAGATGTCCGAGCAGATCCGCCAGGACCGAGGTGCCGTCCTGGCTCAGCACCGACTCCGGGTGGAACTGCACCCCGGCGAAACCCGCCCCGCGCAGCGCGTGCACCGCGCCGTCGGCCGGGTCGCGGGACAGCTCCACCGGGCCGTACGGGCCGGTCATCCGGTCGGCGTCGGCGCGGGCGGTGAAGCTGGCGTAGAAGCCGACCCGGCGGGTCACCCCGAACACCGGCACGTCGCGCGGCAACCCCTGGTACGGCGCGTCCCGCCGGTGCAGCGGCAGACCCAGCAGCCCGGCGAGCAGCTGGTGGCCCAGGCACACCGCGAGCGTCGGCCGACCGGAGGCGAGCAGCTCGGCCAGCAGCGCCCGCAGCGCCACCATCTTCGGCGCGTCCGGGTCCCGCGGGTCGCCCGGCCCGGGGCCGACCACCACCAGGTCGTACCCGTCGAGCGGGCCCGGGTCCGGCCAGTCCCGCCGGGTCACCGCCAGCCCCAGCGCGCCGAGCTGGTGGGCGAGCATGCCGGTGAACGTGTCCTCGCCGTCGACGATCAGCGCCCGCCGGCCGGCGAGCCCGCGCAGCGCCAGCGCGCCCGGCCGGCGCTGCTCCAGCCAGAACCGGGCCAGCGGCGCGTTGCGGGCGGCCAGCGCGGCCTGCACCTCCGGGTCGTCGGCGTACCTGACGGCCGGCTCGGCGCCGGTGCCCGGCGCGTCCGGGCCGAGACCGAGCGCGGCCAGCACGCCCGCCGCCTTCGCGTGCGTCTCGGCGACCTCCCCGGCGGTCGTCGAGTGCCGCACCAGCGTGGCGCCGACCGGCACCCGCAGCGCGCCCTCGGGCGAGATCTCGGCCGTCCGGATCAGGATCGGCGCGTCCAGCGTCTGCCGGCCCTGCTCGTCGCGTCCGAGCAGTGCGAGCACCCCGGCGTAGTAGCGCCGGCCGGCGCGCTCGTGCCGGGCGATGACCCGGCAGGCGTTCTCCATCGGGCTGCCGGTCACGGTCGGGGCGAACATGGTCTCCCGCAGCACCTCCCGCACGTCCCGGGAGCAGCGCCCGGCCAGCAGGTACTCGGTGTGCGCCAGGTGCGCCATCTCCTTCAGGTACGGCCCGACCACCTGGCCGCCGTGCTCGGCGACCACTGCCATCATCTTCAGCTCCTCGTCCAGCACCATGTACAGCTCCTCCACCTCCTTCGGATCGTGCAGGAAGCGCAGCAGCTCAGCCCGGTCGACGGTCTCGCCCCGGTGCCGGAACGTGCCGCTGATCGGGTTCATCTCGACCAGGCCGTCGGCGACGCTGACGTGCCGCTCCGGGCTGGCGCCGACCAGGATCCGGGCGCCGGTGTGCACCAGGAACGTCCAGTACGCGCCCCGCTCGCGCAGCAGCAGCCGGCGCAGCGCGGCCAGGGCCGCGGCAAGTGGGTCGCCCTGCACCGTGGCGCGCATGGTGCGGTGGATGACGAAGTTCGCGCCCTCACCCCGGCCGATCTCGTCGGCGAGCACCCGGTCCACCACCGCCGCGTACTCGTCGTCGGCGATGTCGAAGCCGGCGTCGGTGGTGCGTACGGCGGCGTCGGGCAGCGCGCCGAGCAGCTCGGCCAGTGGTATCCGCCGGTGCGCCTCGACGGTCAGGAACTCCAGCGGCATGCCGTCGTCCACGCACTCGAAGCCACGCTCGGTGACCTGCCGGAACGGCACCACTGCCAGCGTGCGCGGGCCGGCGCCGTCGTCGGGCAGCGGCAGGTCGGCGAGCCGGTCGGCGGTGCGTACCGGACCGGTGAACAGGTCGACGTGGTCGGCGCCCTCGCGGCGGACGAGCGCGAACGGGCCGGGGTCGTGGCCGGCCGCGACGGCGGCGAGCGGGTCGGACGGGCGGGTCATCGGGTCTCCTCGGTGGGCCGGTGACCGCCGACGTGGGCGACCCGGGATGCCGGGGAAGACCGGCGGCCGCCTCGTCGGGCGGCCGCGTGGGGAAGCTACGCGCGGGGGTGGGCCGCCGGGTCGGCGGGCCACCAGCAGGACAGGTGCGCGGGCATGACCGTCACTGTACGCGATCAGCCCGCCTCCGGTAAGCCGGCCGCGCCGGGTAGGTTGATCGGCGATGGACATCCTCGCTCTCGATCTGGGCACCTCCTCGGTGCGTGGGCTGGTGCTCGACGCGGACGCGGTGCCGCGTCCGGGCGCGCTGGCCCGTCGCCGGGTGCATCTGGTCACCGGGGACGACGGCACCGGGACGCTGGACGGCCCGGCCTACCTGGCGTGCCTGACGGAGTGCCTGGACGAGCTGGCCGCCGGCGGGCACCTGCGGGACGTGGACCTGGTGGCCACCTCCGCGCAGTGGCACTCGGTGCTGCCGCTGGCCGCCGACGGCACCCCGTCGGGACCGGTGCTGACCTGGCTGGACACCCGGCCGGAGGCGCTCGCCGGCGCGGTCGGCCCGGCCGACCCGGCGGACTTCCACAGGCGTACCGGCACGTGGTGGCACCGCTGCTTCTGGTCGGTGCGGCTGCCCTGGCTGCGGGAGCACGGCGCGCGGAACGCACGCTTCACCGGGCTGGCCGAGTACGTGCTCGGCGCGCTGCTCGGCGACGTGCCGATGTCCATGTCGATGGCTTCCGGCACCGGGCTGCTCGACCTGCGCCGCCTGGACTGGGACCCGGAGGCGTGCGAGCTGGCCGGCGTACGCCCGGAGCAGTTGCTGCGGCTGGCCCCGGACGGCTGGCACGGCCGGCTGAACGCGGAGCACGCGCGGCGCTGGCCGCAGCTGGCCGGGGCGCGGTGGGCGGCGCCGGTCGGCGACGGGGCGGCCGCCAACGTCGGGTCGGGCTGCGTCGACCCGACGCGCGCGGCGGTGACCGTCGGCACCTCCGCCGCGGTCCGGATGATGCAGGCCGTGCCGGCGGGCGCGGAGCCGCCGCCGCTGCCGGAGCAGCTCTGGCGGTACCGGGTGGACCACAACCATGTGGTGACCGGCGCGGCGTACTCCAGTGGCGGCAACCTGTTCGCCTGGGCCAACCGGGAGCTGCGGCTGCCCGAGGGCGCGGCGCTCGAGGCGGCGCTGCGCCGGACCACCGGCTCGGTGCGGGCCAACCCGCGGCTGGGCGGTGACCGGCCGCCGGGCACGGCCCCGGCGGGCTCGGGCGAGCTGCGTGGGCTCAGCTTCGGCACCACCGCCGTGGACGTCCTCGCCGGGCTGATGGGTGGCCTGTGCCGGCTCGTCGTCGACGACCTGGTCCTGCTGGAGGGTGGCGTCGGCGAGCCGATGGAGGTGGTCCTCGGCGGCGGGGCGCTGACCGCCTCGCCGTGGTGGCGCGCGGCGTTCGCCGACGCGCTCGCCCCGCGCGAGGTGCGGTGGCAGCGCAACCCGGAGATCGGGGCGGCCGGCGCGGCGCTCGTGGCGCTGGGACGTCTGCCCGAGGCGGCGCACATCGGCGGCATCGGCCGGACGGACGAAACCGCCTCGCACGCGTGACGGTCCGCCCGAAGCGCTGACCGGCCTGCTCGTGCCGTCCGGGCGGCCGTTGACACGGACCGCCGGCCTGGTTGGATGGACTCCGCTCCCCGACGTGGTGGAGTGGAACGAGGAGGCAGGTGTGGGCGCAGGTCCCGACCCGGCTCGTGGCGCGGTCCCGCAGCCGCACCGGCGGCGCTCCGGGTTCCGGCTGCGGGACTGGCGGATGGGCACCAAGCTCGCCACCGTGCTGGTGATCCCGTCGCTGGCGTTCCTCGTCCTGGCCGGCATCCAGACGCGCGGTCTGGTCGGGCAGACCACCACGCTGAGCGCCTTCGCCGAGCAGGTGGGCATCGGCCGGCAGATCGCCGTGGCCGTCGACCGGCTCCAGCACGAGCGGGACCGTACCGCCGGGGAGCTGGCGGGGCTGCGCCGCGCCGGCACCGGCGCCGACCGGGACGCCGCGGTCGCCGCCCTGAAGCCACTGCAGGCGGCCACCGACCGCGCGGTGGCGGACCTGCGTACCGCGGCCGCGCCGCTGGCCGACGCCGACGCGGCCTGGCGGGTGTCCTACTCGGAGGCGCTCGAGGCGTACGACCAGGTCGTCAACATCCGCGCCGCGGTGGCGCCGGCGGTGCTGTCCAGCGACACCGTCCTCAGCAACTACCACCGGTCCGTCGCGGCGCTGCTGAACCTGCTGGCCGAGCCGTCGCCCGGCGGCGGGCGGCAGGAGCTGACCGAGGCGGTGCTGCGCTACGTGCAGCTGTCCCGGGTCAAGGAGTTGTCCTCGCGGATCCGCGCGGAGCTCTACGCCGCCGCCCGCTCCGGCCGGTACGAGGCCGACGACCAGGTGACGCTCAGCGACCTGCGGGCCCAGCAGCTCACCGCGCTCGGCGCGTTCCGGGTCGCGGCGACCGCCGACCAGATCCGCCGCTACGACCAGACCTCGGTCGACCCGGCCTTCGTCGCGGCCACCCGGATGGAGGAACGGACCCTGCCCGGCGGCGGCGACGCGAAGCCGGCGCTGCTCGACGCGGAGCAGTGGTGGTCGGCCAGTGAGCAGCGGCAGGAGTTGCTGCGCCAGATGGAGAGCGGGGTCGTCGACGACGCGGTACGCCGGGCCGACGACGCCAGCGCCCGGCAGCTGCGCGACACGCTGCTGGTGGCCGGTGGCATCGCCACAGTGCTGCTGGTGGCGGTGGCGATCTCGCTGCTGGTCGGCCGGTCGGTGGCCCGCGGCATGCGGCAGCTGCGCGGCCAGGCGCTGCGGATCGCGCAGGTGGATCTGCCGCTGACGCTGGAACGGCTGCGCACTGTGGACCGTCCGGTCGGTGCGATCGACGTGCCGCCCGCGGTGATCGACTCGCAGGACGAGATCGGCGAGCTGGCCGAGGCGTTCGTCGCGGTGCACCGCAGCGCCGTCGACGTGGCGGTCGAGCAGGCGATGATGCGGCGCAACGTCAACGCCATGTTCGTCAACCTGGCCCGGCGCAGCCAGGTGCTCGTCGAGCGTCAGCTGGAGCTGCTCGACGACCTCGAACGCGAGGAGAGCGATCCGGACCAGCTGGAGAATCTGTTCAAGCTCGACCACCTCGCCGCCCGCATGCGCCGCAACGACGAGAGCCTGCTGGTGCTCGCCGGCAGCGAGTCGACCCGGCGGTGGAACCGCCCGGTGGGTCTGGGCGCGGTGCTGCTGGCCGCGAGCGCGGAGATCGAGCAGTACCAGCGGGTACGCCACGAGAACCGGACGGACCTGCACGTCGTCGGGCACGCGGTGGGCGACCTGGTGCACCTGTTCGCGGAGCTGCTGGAGAACGCCACCTCCTTTTCCCGCCCGGAGACCACGGTGCGGGTCGTCGTCGAGCCGGACGGCCGGGGCGCGCTGGTGCGGGTCGTCGACGAAGGGCTGGGCATGAGCCCGGCGGCGCTGGCCGAGGCGAACGCGGTGCTGGCCGAGCCGCCGGCCGCCGACGTGTCGGCCTCGGAGCGGATGGGTCTGTTCGTGGTCAGCCACCTCGGCGCCCGCAACGGCGTACGGGTGCGGTTGCAGGCCGGCGGCGCGGGCCTGGTCGCCCTGGTGCGGATCCCGGTCGAGCTGCTGGCCGAGGCGCCCGCGCCGGAGGCGGGCCGGCCGGTGTCGGCGGGTCGGCCCGTACCGGGGGTGGACCGGAGCGTCCGCACGCCCACCGGTCCGGTCGCGGCGTCCGGGGCGCTCGCGGCGCCGACGGCCGAGCTGCCGGTGGCGGGATGGCGTCCGGCGCCCGGTCAGCCGGCGGCGCTGCCGCTGTCGCCGCTGACCGGCCGTCCGCTCGGGGACGGGCCGGAGGCGCCGACGTCCGGATCGCCGGCGCCCGCCGCGCCGGCCGGCGCCGTGCCGCGCCCCCGGCCGGCCCGGGCCGAGGACGTCCTGACCCCGGCTGTCGCCGGACCCGCCGGCGGTGGCTGGTTCAGCCGGCAGGGGCCGACGGCGTCGCCGCTGGGTGTGACGCCCGCCCCGGCGCCGACGCCGGTGACCGGAGGGACCAACGAGCGGGGACTTCCGGTACGGGTGCCGATGGCCCAGCTCGCCCCGGCCTCCGTGGCCGACCGCCCGGTGATGCGGCACGAGCCGGACCCGGAGGCGGTCGGCGGCATGCTGTCGCGCCTCTACAGCGGGGTGCGGCGCGCCGAGGCCGAGGAGACCACCGAGATGTACCTGCCGCGCGACGAAGGAGGACGACGACAGTGACGACGTTGAGCCAGGAGGCACGCGACCTGAGCTGGCTGGTGAACGCGTTCGCGGAGCGCGTTCCCGGGGTGGCGCACGCGGTGGTGGTGTCCTCCGACGGGCTCCTGGTGGCGATCTCGGCGCATCTGCCCCGGGACCACGCGGACAAGCTCGCCGCGGTGACCTCCGGCCTGATGAGCATCACCGCGGGCGCGGCCCAGATGTTCGACGGCGACGTCGTCAAGCAGACAGTGGTCGAGATGGGGCGCGGCTATTTCCTGGTGATGCAGATCCGGGACGGCTCGATCCTGGCCACGCTGGCCGGGGCGGACGCCGACATCGGCGTGGTCGGCTACGAGATGGCGCGGCTGGCCAAGCAGGCCGGCGAGATGCTCACCCCGGCGCTGCGCGCCGAGCTGCAGCAGGCGCTGCCGCGCTGATCCGCCGATGCGGGGCCCGGCCGGCTGCGCAGCCGGCCGGGCCGCCACCGCCTACAGCCCGTTGCGGCGGATCACGTCGCGGTACCAGTGGGCGCTGCGCTTGAGCACCCGCCGCTGGCTCGCGTAGTCCACGTAGACCAGGCCCCAGCGCTGCTCGTACCCCTCGGCCCACTCGAAGTTGTCCAGCAGCGACCAGACGTGGTAGCTCTCCAGCGGTACCCCGTCGCCGATGGCCCGGTGGGCGGCGGCGAAGTGGTCGCGCAGGAAGCTGACCCGCCCGGCGTCGTCGACGTTGCCGTCCGCGCCGGGCACGTCGGGGCAGGGCAGGCCGTTCTCGGTGATGGTGATCGGCACCCGGCCGTAGTCCCGGGTGACCCGGGTGAGGATGTCGTACATGCCCTCGGGGTAGATCTGCTGCCACTCCGCCTCGGAGGTGGGCCACTTGCGGACCGTGCTGCCGTCGCCGGTGACGTAGATCGGCGTGTAGTACTGCACGGCGAGCAGGTCGACCGGGCTGGAGATGATCTTCAGGTCGCCGTCGCGGACGCCGCGGACCATCCGGCTGTCCGGGCCGCGGTCGTCCAGCACGTCCTGCGGGTACGCGCCCTTGAAGATCGAGTCGAGGTAGAGGCGGTTCTCGTAGCCGTCGTGGAGCTTGGTCGCGGCGGCCGCCTCGGCGCTGTCGTCGGCGGGGTAGCAGGGGTGCAGGTTGAGGGCGGGGCCGATCCGGCCGGTGAGGCCGGAGGCGCGCAGCGCCCGCACGGCGAGGCCGTGGGCGAGCTGGAGGTGGTGGGCGACCAGGTACGCCGCGTCCTCGTCCCGGAAGCCCGGGGCGTGGTGGCCGAAGATGTAGCCGTTCTGCACCACGGTCTTCGGCTCGTTGACGGTCAGCCAGACCGGCACCTGGTCGCCGAGGGCGTGGAACACCGCGTCGGCGTACTCGGCGAAGCGCTCGGCGGTGTCCCGGTTCTCCCAGCCGCCGGCGTCCTGGAGGGCCTGGGGGAGATCCCAGTGGAACAGCGTGGCCATCGGCGCGATGTCACGCTCGTGCAGCCCGTCCACCAGGCGGCGGTAGAAGTCGAGGCCGCGCTGGTTGGGGCGGCCGGAGCCGTCGGCCTGGATGCGGGGCCAGGAGATGGAGAACCGGTAGCTGCGCAGTCCCAGGTCGCGCATCAGGTCGAGGTCCTGCGCGTACCTGTGGTAGTGGTCGGCGGCGACGTCGCCGGTGTCGCCGTTGCGGATGCGCCCCGGCGTGTGGCTGAAGGTGTCCCAGACGGACTCACCCCGCCCGTCCTCCTTGGCGGCCCCCTCGATCTGGTACGCCGAGGTCGCCGCGCCCCAGCCGAAGCCGTCCGGGAAGCGCAGTCCGCGGTCCTGCTCCGGGTCGGTGGCGCGCTCGGGCGGGCTGTCGCAGCCGCCGAGCGCGACTGTCGACGCGGCGGTCGCCGTCGCGGTGGCGCCGGCGAGCCCGGTCCGGGCCGCGCCGGCCGCGGTCGCGGACAGGGCGGCGCGGCGGAGCAGGCGCCGTCGGGTGAGTAACGACATGAGGTTTCTCCTCGGAGTGACGGGCCGCCCTGGGCCGGGAGCGCTCCCATCATAGCCAGGGAGCGGCCGGCCCTGATCCGGCGGTCGCGGCGAGGTGCGGCGCGGCCGGCGGGCGGCCGGAAAGTGGGTGGGCGGGGGCGTCGCTCGGGAACGCCGCTCGGGGCGGCGTGAGCGGCGAGGGGTGGGGTGGATAGCGAGAAAGGCCGTCCGGGTGGCGTGTCACGCCTGTCCCGTCGGCCTCTTTTGCCGTCGACAACGGGGGTTTAGTGTGGGGACGGGGGAGGGCAACCCCCGTCCCCACCGATGGTGCACACACGCACGAAGTGGAATTGGCGTCCGTCGTGCGCGTCGCGCGGGAGCCGGGCCACGCGAGTGGCTCTGGTTCCACCTCCCTCCGTTTGGCGGGTGGCGGCCGGTGGCGGCGTCCGGGCTGGTCCGCCGCCGGCCTCTGGGCCGACGCGCCGGGCACGGGCGTACCCGGCGATCCAGTACTTGTATCACCGTCGATGGAAGCRCTCCCATCGGCGATGCTGCGACTGTAACGCCCGTCACGGGTTTGGAAAAGCCCCTAAACGAGATCGAAACATGGAAGCGCGTATCTGCGCTGGCCGTTGTGGTGGGAGCGCTTCCATGTCACACTCTCGTCACGCCACGCGGAGCCAGTGACGCGAGCGCGGGCCGCCGAGGGCACCCGGTGACAACCGGTGCGGCGCCCCGATCCCCGGCACGGCCGGGACGACCACCTTTCCGGACGCCTCCGTCCCCCCGCGTACGCCCCGTCGACGCGTGGAGGCGCCCCGCCGGGACCCCGAGGTCCCGGCCCGGTCCGAGGAGACACCGCCCACATGAGACTTCTGGCCAGACGTCGCCGTACGGCGATGCTCGCCGCCGCCGCCCTCGTCATAGGCGGGGTGGCCCTGCCCGCGGGCGCCGCCCAGGCCGCGCCCGCCTGCGACGTGACGTATGCGTCGAGCGACTGGAACAACGGCTTCACCGCCAACGTGACCATCAAGAACCTGGGCGACGCGCTCAACAACTGGTCGCTGAAGTTCACCTTCCCGAACAGCAGCCAGCGCGTGGTCCAGGGCTGGTCGGCCCGGTGGAGCCAGTCCGGCAGCGAGGTGACCGCCACGAACGAGTCGTGGAACGGCAGCCTGCCCACCGGCGCGTCCACCAGCATCGGCTTCAACGGCAGCTTCAGCGGCAGCAACCCGAAGCCCACCGCGTTCACCCTCAACGGGGTGGCGTGCAACGGCGCGCAGACCAACCAGCCGCCGACGGTCTCGCTGAGCGTGCCGTCCGGCCCGTTCGAGGCGCCGGCGGATGTCCCGCTGACCGCGACCGCCAGCGACCCCGACGGCACCATCAGCAAGGTCGAGTTCTACCGCAACGGCCTGCTGGTCAACACCGACACCACCGCGCCGTACGGCTACGACCTGCTCGACCTGCCGGCCGGCAGCTACACGGTGCAGGCCAAGGCGTACGACAACGCCGGCGCCTCGGCGGTCTCGGAGAAGTCGTTCACAGTGACCGCGGCCACCGGGCCGAAGCTGGTCGCCACTCCGTCCGCGGTCACCGTCAGCGAGGGCGGCAGCGCCACGGTCCGGTACACGCTCAGCGCGGCGCCCAGCGCCAACGTGCCGGTGACCCTCGCCGTCACCGGTGACAGCGACATCACCGTGTCGCCGACCACGTTGACGCTCACCCCGAGCAACTGGAGCACCGGCGTCACCGCCACGGTCTCCGCCGCGGAGGACGCCGACACGGTCGGCGGCACCGCCACGATCACCGCGTCGGCCACCGGCTACGCGCCGGTCTCCGTCGTGGCCACCGAGGCGGACAACGACAGCCCCGGCGGCGACAACGCCTACATCAAGAAGTTCCTCGACCAGTACGGCAAGATCAAGAACTCGGGGTACTTCAGCCCCGAGGGCGTGCCGTACCACTCGATCGAGACGCTGATCGTCGAGGCGCCCGACCACGGCCACGAGACCACCTCGGAGGCGTTCAGCTTCTGGCTCTGGCTGGAGGCGCAGTACGGCCGGGTCACCCAGAACTGGGCCCCGTTCAACAACGCCTGGACGGTCATGGAGAAGTACATCATCCCGTCGCACGCCGACCAGGCCACCGCCGGCTCGCCCGGCACCCCGCAGTACGCCGCCGAGCACAACCTGCCCAGCCAGTACCCGTCGACGCTGGACGCCAACGTCCCGGTCGGCCAGGACCCGCTGCGCTCGGAGCTGCAGTCCACCTACGGCACCGGTGACATCTACGGCATGCACTGGCTGCTCGACGTGGACAACACCTACGGCTACGGCCGCTGCGGCGACGGCACCACCCGGCCCGCGTACATCAACACCTTCCAGCGGGGCACCCAGGAGTCGGTGTGGGAGACCGTGCCGCAGCCGTCCTGCGACACGTTCAAGCACGGCGGCCCGAACGGCTACCTGGACCTGTTCGTCAAGGAGTCCAACGCCCCGGCCAAGCAGTGGAAGTACACGAACGCCCCGGACGCCGACGCGCGTGCCGTCCAAGCCGCCTACTGGGCGCTGACCTGGGCCAAGGCGCAGGGCAAGGCGGGCGACGTGGCGGCCACCGTGGCCAAGGCCGCCAAGATGGGCGACTACCTGCGCTACGCGCTGTTCGACAAGTACTTCAAGAAGATCGGCAACTGCGTCGGCGCGAGCACCTGCCCGGCCGCCAGCGGCCGTGACTCGGCGCACTACCTGCTCTCCTGGTACTACGCCTGGGGCGGCGCGTACGACGCCTCGCAGAACTGGTCGTGGCGGATCGGGTCCAGCCACAGCCACTTCGGCTACCAGAACCCGTTCGCGGCCTGGGTGATGACCAACGTCGCGGAGCTGAAGCCGAAGTCGCCGACCGCGGCCTCCGACTGGCAGAAGAGCCTCGACCGGCAGCTGGAGTTCTACACCTGGCTCCAGTCGGCCGAGGGCGGCATCGCCGGTGGCGCCACCAACAGCTGGGACGGCAGCTACGCCCAGCCGCCGGCCGGCACCGCCACCTTCTACGGCATGTTCTACGACGTCGACCCGGTCTACAACGACCCGCCGTCGAACCAGTGGTTCGGCATGCAGGCCTGGTCGATGCAGCGCATCGCCGAGCTGTACCTGGAGACCGGCAACGCGAAGGCCAAGGCGCTGCTGGACAAGTGGGTGCCGTGGGCGATCGCCAACACCACGCTGGGCGCCGACTGGTCGATCCCGTCGGACATGAAGTGGACCGGCCAGCCGGCCAACTGGAACCCCAGCAGCCCGCAGCCGAACACCAACCTGCACGTCGAGGTGACGGTCAAGGGCCAGGACGTCGGCGTCGCCGGCGCCTACGCCCGCACGCTCATCGCGTACGCGGCGAAGTCCGGCAACACCGCGGCGAAGGACACCGCCAAGGGCCTGCTGGACGCGCTCTCGGCGGCCGCCGACAGCAAGGGCGTCTCGACGCCGGAGAAGCGCGGCGACTACAAGCGCTTCGACGACGTCTACAACGCCGCCGACGGCCAGGGCCTCTACATCCCCAACGGCTGGACCGGGAAGATGCCCAACGGTGACGTGATCGCCCCGGGCAAGAGCTTCCTGGACATCCGCTCGTTCTACAAGAACGACCCGGACTGGCCGAAGGTGCAGGCGTACCTGGACGGCGGTCCCGAGCCGGTCTTCAACTACCACCGGTTCTGGGCGCAGGCGGACATCGCCATGGCGTACGCCGACTACGGCACCTACTTCCCGCAGGGGTGAGGTGACCCCTCCTTCGTGGGCGGGCTCGCGCCCGCCCACGAAGGAGGCCGACCTGGCCGATGGGGGAACGGAGCGGCCGGGTCGGCGGACGGCCTGACGCCCACGGTCAGGCCGGGTGGGCCGGCCGTCCGGCCGACGCAGCGGACCGGCCGGCCCACCACTCCGCCCGGTGACGACCCATGGCGCGAAAAGGCACGCAAAATTCAGCGGTCCACGGGATCACATCCGGGCCGTGGACGGAGTAACGTATTTGACGGAGAGGCCGCTCCCCCCGTGGCGGCCTCTCCATTACTCTTCCCGGACCGGCTCACCGCCGGGCACCGGCGCCGTCACCGGGTGCCGCAGTCCCGGATGCCCGGCCGGCAGCGACCGCCGGATCACCACCCAGCTCGACGCCAGCGCCGCCGCGATCAGCGGCCAGGTGAGCGCCGCCCGCGCCACGGTGAGCGCGACCACCTGCCCGTCCAGCCACAGCGGGATGAACACCGCCAACCGCAGCACGTAGGTGCCCGCCCACACCCAGCTGCCCCGGCCGTACGCCCGCAGCAGCGCCGGATCACGCCGCCACCGGGTCCGCTGGCCCAGCGCCGTGCCGACCACCACGCCGAGCAGCGGCCAGCGCACCACGATGCTCACCGCCCAGGCCAGCGCGCTCGCCGCGTTGGCGGCGATCTGCAGCAGGAAGAAGTCCTCGGCCCGGCCGGTCCGCAACGCGACGAGCGCGGCCACGCAGACCGCGAGCAGCCCGATCAGCACCGAGCGGGGGCGGTCCCCGCGCCGCCACCGCCAGCCGGCCACCGCCGTGCCGGTCAGCAGCGCGGCGAGCACACCGCCGCGCAGCCCGCCGAGCACCCAGCCGAGCCCGAACGCGAGCGGCGGCAGCGTGGCGTCGACCGCCCCGCGCCGGCCGCCGAGCAGGTCGGCCAGCGACTCCGGCCGTGGCCCGGCCTGCGGTTCCCGCTGCGGCGTGCCGGTCACGCCCCACCTCCTCGGATCGCCCGCCTCACCGTACGCCGAAGCCGATGGCGCTCCGCCGCGCGCGTCGGCGGCCCTACCGTTAAGTTGTCCGGGTGCGGGAGACGGCAAGGGGTTGGACGGCGGTCTGGTTGGTCGTACTGGCCCTGCTGCAGACGGCTGCGTTCGTGCTGGTGTGGCGCTTCGCCGTGCACACCGAACTGGGCCAGTGGCTGGACACGGTGGCGCTGACCGGCAACCAGATCGGCCAGGACCGCATCGACGGTCCGGTCGACACGCTTCTCAACGCCATGTCCGTGGTGTCGCTGCTGGCTGCGACCGCGGTGATCGGCTTCATCGCGCTGATCCGGGGCCGCAAGGCGCTGGCCGTCACCGCGACGCTGCTGATCGCCGGCGCGAACGTGACCACGCAACTGCTCAAGCACTTCCTGGTCCGGCCCGACTTCGGCATCGACCCGGAGCGGGCCGCCGCCGGCAACAGCCTGCCCAGCGGCCACACCTCGGTGGCCGCCTCGGTGGCGGTCGCGCTGATCCTGGTGCTGCCGCGCAAGCTGCGGGCGGCCGGGGCGTTCCTCGGCGCCGGGTACGCCGCCGCCGCGGGCGTCGCCACGCTCTCCGCCGGCTGGCACCGGCCCAGCGACGCGGTCGCCGCGTACCTGGTGGTCGGCGCGTGGGCCGCGGTCGCCGGGCTGGTGCTGCTGGTCTTCCAGCGGGAGCAGGCGGTGGTCGAGCCCGGCGACGCGCACCGGGTGACCGCCGCCGTGCTCGGCGGCGCCGGCGCGGTGGCGCTGCTGGCCTCCGCGCTCGCGTTGTCCTGGCTGGTGGACCGCTCCACGATCCCCGTCGAGGCGCTCAGCCGCCGTCAGCTCTTCGTCGGGTACGCGGGCAGCGCGGCCGGCATCGCCGGCACGATCGCCGTGGTGGCCGCGCTGGTGCTGGTCGTGGTGCACCGGCTGGTGCCCCGGTGGAAGGGCTGATCCGGCGGATGGAGACGGTACGGGCGGCGTTCCGGGCCGAGTGCGACCGCCTGGAGCGGGTGCTGCGCGACCTGGACGACGCGGCGCTGGACCGGCCCACGCCGTGCCCGCCGTGGCGGGTGCGCGACCTGATCGCGCACGTGAGCACCGGGGCCGGACGCCTGGCGGGCATGCTCGCCGAGCCCGCGCCGCCCCGGGCCGAGGTGGACGCGGCCGCCTACTTCGGCGCGGCCAAGTTCAGCCCGCCGGTGGACCGGGACCGTGTCGAGGGCGCGCAGCGTGCGGCCCGGGAGCACCCGGGCGCCGCCGAGGTGGCGGCGGAGTTCGGCCGGGCCTGGCGCGCCACCGACGAGGCGGTCGCCGCGGAACCGCCCGCACGGGTGGTGCGTACCCGCCACGGTGACGCGATGGCGTTGCCGGAGTTCCTGCGTACCCGGGTGGTGGAGGTCGCGGTGCACGGCCTGGACCTGGCCGACGCGCTGGACCGGACGCCGTGGCTGACCCCGGCCGCCGCGGACGTGGTGATCGGCGTGCTCACCGGCGGCGTGCCGGTGCCGTCCGGACTGGGCTGGGACGCGCTCACCGTGCTGCGCAAGGCCACCGGGCGGCTGCCGGTCACCGGCGACGAGCGCGCGGAGCTGGCCCGCGCCGGCATCGGCCGGCTGGCTTTCGGCGGCTGACCTCAGCGCCCGGCGCAGCGCCGCAGGTGCTCCAGCACGATCGGGTCGATCCGGCCGGGCACGAAGCGTTCCTCCAGGTTCTCCAGACCCGTCCAGGCGGCCAGCGCCTCGTCCAGTCCGGCCGGGCCGACCGGGTGCCCGGTGGCGGCGAGCAGTTCGGCCACCTCGGCGGCGAGCGGGCCGGTGAGGTCGCGCAGCGTGGCCGGATCGGGGCGGCCGAACAGCATGTGGTGGATGCCGAGCAGGCGGCGCAGCTCGGAGACCGGGTCCACATGATCGTCCACCCGCAGGTCCACCAGCTCGTCGCCGGTCCCGGCGTAGCCGCCGTGGCGCTGCACCACGAGCATCGCCGCGCTCTGCCGCCCGCGCCGGTCGCCGCCGGCCGCGTCGCCGGCGGTGAGCGCGGCCAGCAGCCGCTGCGGGAACGGCAGCTCCGCACGGGCCAGCCAGGCGTCGCGCAAGGCGTCGATCACCTGCGGGCCGGTCAGGATGTTGCCCTGTGCGGCCCAGCCGTCGCCGGCCTGCCCACCGGCCCACGGGTGGCAGCGCGGCCCGGTCCAGGTGGCCCCGTCGCCGGTCGCGCCGACCACGGCGAGCTGCCGGTCGTCGCGTCCCGGATCGGCGGCCACCAGCCCGGCCACCGCGTCGGTGGCGCTGACGCCGGTCCGTAGCAGCGCGAGCGCCTGCGCCCGGTATGCGAGGTTGGCGTGCGCCTGGGTGGCGACCGCCCCGACCAGCGCCTCGGCGGCCGGCACCAGCGCCCCGGCGGCGAGGAACCGGCTGGCCACTGCCACTCCGAACAGGCGCCCGTCGGCGGAGCGGGCGACGAGCGAGAAGGTCACGCGCGGATCGTAGCCCGCAGGGCGGGCACGGGGCCCCGCTCCGGCTGCACCGCTCAGAACGGCGGCGCGGCGTCCTCCGGCGGCCGGCCCCAGGCCCGCCGGGCGTCGGCGACCGCCACCGCCGTCAGGACCGCCGCGGCGAAGCCCGACGCGACGAGCGGCGCGAGGCGCACCAGCAGCGGTACGGGCAACAGCAGCGCGGCGATCCCCACCAGCCGGGACGGGGAGACCCGGCCGAACACCTCGTACTCGAAGCGGGCCCGGCCGGCCAGGAACACGGCCGGCCCGCCGAGGATCACGGCCAGCCAGGGCAGCTCGTTGTGCCCGATCGGGTGCTCGATCACCAGCTCGTAGCCGATCGCGGTGGCGACCACGCCGATCACCATGACCAGGTGGGTGTCGGCGGCGGACCGGCCGACGGTGGCCGGGTGCGCCGCCCGGGTCACCGCCTCGCCCAGGACCTGCCCGGCCCGCTGCACGTAGATCCGCCACAGCAGCACCGAGGTGGCCAGCGCGACGGCGAACGCGGTGACCATGCCGGGGCTGGTGGGGGAGCGGGTGAACGACAGGCCGGCGAGCAGGATCGTCTCGCCGAGCGCGACCAGGAAGATCTGCTGGTAGCGCTCGGCCAGGTGCTCGCCGTGGATGTCCCAGCGGGAGACCGTGGACCGGCCCAGGCCCGGCACCGGCCAGCCGAACCGGGCGGCGAGGTACTCCAGCACCAGCGCCGCGGTCCAGAGCGCCACCCGGGCGTTCACCGGCAGCAGCGCGCCGGCCAGCCAGAGCACACCGGTGGCGCAGAACGTGATCAGCATGCGCCGCTTGAGCCGGCGGTACTGCTGGTTCTGCAGCACCAGCACGAGGATCGCCGGCCGGCTCACCTGGGCCACCACGTACGCGGTGGCGAACATCAGGCCGCTGTGGCCGAATGCGCGGGGGATCGCCACCCCCATCACCATCGCCGAGATCAGCGCGGTGATCACGATGATCTGCAACCACAGGTGGTGCGGGTCGTAGCGGCTGGTCGTCCACGCCGTGCCCTGCCACACGGCCCAGAGCGCGACCAGCAGCAGCAGCGTCTTGCCGCCGCCGGTCACCGCCGACCAGCCCGTCTGCCCGCCCTCCAGCACCAGGTCCTCGAAGGCGCGCGCCGAGATCCGGGTCAGCGCGAACACGTACACCAGGTCGAAGAAGAGCTCCAGGAACGTGGCCCGGTCGGGCCCGCCGCCGGAGCTGCGCAGCGCGGCCGGCTCGGCGGTCCTCACCGCGCTGCCCCGTCCCCGGTCCACCTCATCCGGCAGTCGTAACACTCTTTCCCGGCGTCTCTGCACCGATCGCCCATATCGGTCTGGATCTTGCTCGCGGCGGTGCCGGACGGGCACCATCGACGGGTGACGAACCGATGGGGCATGACAGTGCCGCTGGGCGGTATCCCGCTCGCCGACCACGCCGCCGTCTACGCGGCCCTGGACGACGCCGGCTTCACCGACGTGTGGTCCTCGGAGGTGGCCGGCGCCGACGGGTTCACCCCGCTGGCCCTGGCCGCCGCCTGGTCGCCGCGACTGCGCCTCGGCACCGCGATCACACCGGTGTTCACCCGCGGTCCGGGACTGCTGGCGATGAGCGCCGCCGCGCTGGCCGAGGCGGCGCCGGGCCGCTTCGCGCTCGGCGTCGGCGCCTCCTCGCCGGTGCTGGTGCGGGACTGGAACGCGATCGAATTCGACGAGCCGTTCAAACGGACCCGGGACGTGCTGCGGTTTCTGCGGGCCGCGCTGCGCGGCGAGACCGTCGACGGCGCGTTCGACACGTTCGCCGTACGGCGCTTCACGCTGGAGCGTCCCCCGAGCGTGCCGCCGCCGGTCGTGCTGGCCGCGCTGCGCCCCGGCATGCTGCGCCTGGCCGCCGCCGAGGCCGACGGGGTGATCCTCAACTGGCTGGCCGCCGAGGACGTGCCGACCGCCCTGGCCGAGGTGGGCGAGCGCCGCCCCGGGTTCGAGGTGGCCGCCCGCATCTTCGTCTGCCCCACCGAGGACGCCGCGTACGCCCGCGCGCTGGGCCGCCGCATGATCACCGGCTACCTCACCGTCCCCGCGTACGCGGCCTTCCACAGATGGCTGGGCCGCGAGGACACGCTCGGTCCGATGTGGGCGGCATGGGCCGCGGGGGACCGGCGGGGCGCCTCCGCCGCCGTACCGGACGAGGTGGTCGACGCGCTGGTGCTGCACGGCTCGCCCGAGCAGTGCGCGGCCGCCGTCCGCCGCTACGCCGACAACGGCGTCGACGTGCCGGTGCTGGCGGTGCTCCCCACGCCCGAGATCACCGAGGGCGGCGCGGCGGCCTGGATGGATCTGCTGCCCCGGCTCGGCCCCGGGAAGGTGGCCTGAGATGAACCTGACCGACCGGGTGGTCGTGATCACCGGCGGGGCCGGCGGGATCGGCGCGGCACTGGGCCGACGGTTCGCCGCCGAGGGCGCCGCCGCCGTCGTGCTGGCCGACCTGGCCGCCGACGCGGCCCGCGCCACGGCCGAGGCGATCGGCCCGGTCGCCACCGGCGTCGGCCTCGACGTCACCGACGAGGCGGCGGTACGCGCGCTCGTCGAGGAGACCGAGCGCCGCCACGGACGGATCGACCTGTTCTGCGCCAACGCCGGAGTGGCCACCGGCGGCGGCATCGACGCGCCGGACGCCGACTGGGACCGCGCCTGGCGGGTCAACGTGTTGGGGCACCTGCACAGCGCCCGCGCGGTGCTGCCCGGCATGCTCAGCCGGGGCCAGGGCCACCTGCTGCTCACCTGCTCGGCGGCGGGCCTGCTCACCGCGGTCGGCGACGCGCCGTACACCGCCACCAAGCACGCCGCCGTGGGTCTCGCCGAGTGGCTGGCGATCACCTACCGGGACGCCGGCATCCGGGTCAGCGCGCTGTGCCCGCAGGGCGTGGACACCCCGATGCTCGCCGACGGCCTCACCGAGGGGCACCTGGGCGCCCGGGTGATCGCCGCGTCCGGGACGATCCTCAGCCCGGATCAGGTCGCCGACGCGGTGATTGCCGGGCTGGCCGAGGAACGGTTCCTGATCCTGCCGCACCCCGAGGTGGCCGATTATGCCCGCCGCCGTGCCGAGGACCCGGACGGCTGGCAGGCCGGGCTGCGCAAGCTCGTCCGGAAGCTGCGCGCCGCCGACCGCTGAGCCCTCACGGCGGGGGCGGTCCGGTCAGCGTCGCCACCGTAGCGGCCCCGGATGGATCGTCCACAGCACCTGTCGCCACCGCGACCGGGCCGCACGCAGCGCGTCGGCGAAGTCGGCGCTCAGCCGTGCGGCCCGGTCCGCCTGTTCCGGCGTGACACTGCCCGGTGCGAAACCCGCCTGGTTGAGCAGAGCGGCCAGCTCGTCCACCGCTGCGCCGTCCGGGTCGCCGATCGCCGCGCCCTCTCCGGGCCGCGCCGCGCGGGCCTCGGCGAGCGTCCGGCGGGCCCGCTCGGCGACCTCCGCCGCCGCCAGGTCCGGCCCGACCGGATGCCCGGCCAGACGCAGCGCGTCGGTCAGCTCCCGCCACGCTCCCGCGACCCGCTCGCCCGGATCGCCCACCGCCAGACGGGAGCGGGTCAGCCGCCGGCGCATCGCGACCAGCGCCGCCAGCACCGCGCCGACCAGCAACACCAGTCCGCCGACACCGCCGCCGACCAGCGCCGGTGTGCCGAGCCCGCCCTCGTTCCGGCCGGGTGCGGGCGCGGCAGCCGGAGGCGTTGCGCTCGGCTCCTCGGTGGGCGCGGGCACCTCCGACGGCGGCGGGTCCTCCGGCTGCGGCCGGAAGTCCTCCTCCACCGGACGGGGCTCGGAGTCCGGGCGCGGCATCGGATCGAACGGCACCCAGCCGACGCCGTCGAACAGCACCTCCGGCCAGGCGTACGCGTCGGCCGCCCGCACCGGCCCGTCGCCGTCGGGCCCGAACCCGACCACCACCCGGGTCGGCAGGCCGGCGAGGCGGCCGAGCACCGCGAACGCGGCGGCGAACTGCTCCGACGTGCCCCGCTGCCCGCCGCCGTTGCGCGGCCCGAACAGGAAGAACGCCAGATTCGGGTACGCGTGCCCGCTCGGCGCGTCGGCTGTCACCCGGTAGTGCTCGGCGAGGAACGTGGCGATCGCGTCGGCGCGCGCGTACGGAGCGCCGTTCGACTCGGCGAGCTGGGTGGCCAGCCGGCGCAGCGGTTCCGGGGCGCCGTCGGGCACCCGCAGCACCCGGGCCACCTCGTCACCGGCGGGCACGTTCGCCGTGGGCAGCAGGTTCACGTCCGGGCGCTCCCGCACCGAGGACACCTCGTACCGCAGCCCCGGCCCGAGCCCTTCCGGGCGGATCAGCGTCCCGGTCGCCGGGTCGTACGCCACCCGCGCGCCGGTCACCTCGCGCGGCGTGGGCACCGCCGGCAGCAGCCGTCCGGTCAGGTCGCCGACCGTGATCTCCTGGCGCACCTCGTCGGTGGCCGTGTTCGGGGCGGGCTCGGTGGCGGGCAGGATCCGCCCCGCGTTGCGGTACGTGGCGCCGACCCGCCAGGTCACCCCGTCGTAGTCGCTGAGCACCGCCAGCCGGATCCGCGGCGGCCCGTCAGCGCTCGCGCCGTCGACGGTGCGCACGTCCAGCAGCCGCTGGTCCGGGTTCAACGCCCACCCGGAGATCCGGATCAGCGGGTTCTCGTCCAGCGACTCCACCCGGGGCGGCTCCACGTAGCGGCGCGGATCGACCGGCCGCTCGTCCACCTGGGCGGCCACCACCGGGGCGAGCAGCGCCGCCAACGCCACCACCACCGCCAGCCCGGCCGCGCTCGCCGCCACCAGCCGCAGCCGCACCGCCGCGCGTACCGCCGGGGTCAGACCGGCGACCGGATCGGGCGCCGGGCCGTCGCGACGCCCGGGCGTCGCCAGGCCGGCCGCCGCGACCGCGGCGAACAGCACCGTCGGGCCAATCGCCGGATCCGCGTTCGGCCCGACCACGTAGAGCGCACCGGCGTAGAGCAGCGCCGGCGGCAGGTAGCCCAGCAGCACCCGCCCGGCGCGCAGCGCCACCTCGGCGGCGGTCAGCCCGGTCAGCCACGCGGCCACCACCGGAACCAGCACCGTGTCCGGGGCCGGCTCGACCGGAATCATCGCGGTGAGCAGGCGGGGAATAGCGTTACGGGCGGCGTCGGCGGTCACCTCGCCGAGCCCGCCCGGCAGCGCCGCGTGCGCGGCGGCCAGCCGCAGCGACAGCAGCGTCCACCCGGCCATCGCGGCCACCGACAGCGGCGCCACCAGCCAGGACGGCAGCCGCCGCGCGGCCACGCCGACCAGCACCGATCCGACGGCCGCGCCGGCCATGAGCCGGGTCAGCAGCGGATCCGCGTACACCCGGCCAAGCACCACGCCGGAGAGCGCGACCAGCACGATCAGCGCGGCCGGTACCGGCACGGCCCGCAGCACCCGGACCGCGCGTTCCGCCGCCGGTTGGGTCCGTGGCGGCGTCACCACCGGCGGATCCCGTCCCACTCGGCGGCGAACGCCGCGCCGTCCGCCGCGTCCAGCACCGTGAGGCCCGTCGCGCCGGCCGCCGTCGGCCCGTCCGCGCCGAACATCCCGACCACCACCGACGGGTACGCGCCGCGCAGCGCGCCGACGTGCCCCAGCTCGTCGCGGCCACCCGGCCCGGTCAGGAAGACCAGCGTGTCACCGAGCCGGTCCCGGCGCAGCCGCCCGGTCGCGGCCGGCAGCACGTCCGGCCCGGCGTCCGCCAGCTCCACGGCGGCCAGCCGGTCCAGCGGCCCGGCCGCGCCCTCCGGCTCCACCTCGGCCGGTACGACGAGCAGCAGCTGCACCGGCAGGTCCTCCCGCACCGCGGCGGCCACCACCGACGCGGCCGCCTCGCACGCCGACTCGAACGACTCCGCGACCCCGCCCACCCGGCCCGGATGCGCCGACGCGCGGTTGTCCAGCACCACCACCAGGCGCGGCAGGCTGGTGTCCACGTTCTCCCGCACCATCAGCTCACCCACCCGGGCGCTGGTGCGCCAGTGCACGCGGCGCAACTCGTCGCCCACCACGTACTCCCGCAGCGAGTCGAACGTGATCGACCCGTGCGGCACGCTGTCGGTACGCCCGTCCAGGCTGCGCCCGGCACCGGTGGGCACCGCGGACAGCGGATGGATGCGCGGGTGCACCCACACCGGCACCGTGCCGCCGTAGCCGCGCGCCAGCGCCACCAGGCCCAGCGGATCCCGGCGCACCACCCGCAGCGGCCCCACCGGCACCACCCCACGCCGGTGCGTCGGCACGTCGTAGCGCACCACCGTGTCGCGGCCCGGGCGCAACCGCAGCAGCGGCACCGGCACCAGCGCGCCCGCGCAGCGGTCCTCGGCCACCAGGTTCGCCGCCCGCAGCCGACCGGTGTTGCGCACCGTCAGCTCCATCGCCGCCGGCTCACCCCGGGCCACCCGGTCCGGGTCGGCCCGCCGCGCCACGCTCAGCCGGGGCCGCCAGGCCGCGTTCACCACGCCGTAGCCGACCGCCACCCCGGCCGCCGCGCCCAGCACCGTCAATTCGGGGTACGCGTAGCGGAACCCCACGCCGAGCAGCACCAAGGCGGCGACGAGCAGCCCGATGCCACGGGCGGTGATCCCCACGCTCAGCCGTGCACCGGCGTGGCCTGGCCCGACGGCAACGGCACCGGCACCGACGCGACCGCCTGACGCAGCACCTCGGCGGACGTCACACCACGCACCTGCGCGTCGGGGGTGAGCAGCAGCCGGTGCGCGAACACCGGCTCGACGAGCGCCTTCAGGTCCTCCGGCATGATCCAGCCCCGGCCGTCGATGAGCGCGTACGCGCACGCCGCCCGGGTCAGCGCGATCACGCCGCGCGGACTCACCCCGACCCGCACCTGCGGATGGGTACGGGTGGCAGCGGCCAACCGCACCGCGTACGCGTACAACGGCTCGGCGATGTGCACCCGCCGGGCCATCTTCACCATCTCGCCCACAGTGGCGGTGTCGGTCACCGCGGTCAGCGAGTCGGGGGAGCGGACCGTGGCGCCGCGCAGCACCTCCACCTCGACCGCCTCGTCCGGGTAGCCGACCGACAGCTTCACCAGGAACCGGTCGAGCTGCGCCTCGGGCAGCCGGTATGTGCCGTCCATCTCCACCGGGTTCTGCGTCGCCACCACCAGGAACGGCTGCGGCACCGGATGCCGTACGCCGTCCACCGTGACGGTGCGCTCCTCCATCACCTCCAGCAGCGCCGACTGCGTCTTCGGCGACGCCCGGTTGATCTCGTCGGCGATCACGATGTTGGCGAACACCGGCCCCGGGTGGAACTCGAAACCCCGGCTGGCCTGGTTGAAGATCGTCACCCCTGACACGTCGGAGGGAAGCAGGTCCGGCGTGAACTGGATCCGCCGCCACTGCCCCTTCACGGTGGCCGCGATCGCCCGCGCCAGCGTGGTCTTGCCGACGCCCGGCACGTCCTCCAGCAGCACGTGCCCCTGCGCGAACAGCGCGGTCAGCGCCAGCCGCACCACCTGCGGCTTGCCCAGCACGACCGCGTTGACGTTGTCGGCCAGCCGGGCGGCCAGGGCGGCGAAGCCCTGCACCTCCGGCTGGCTGAGCGGTTCGTGCGTGTTCACGGATGCGCCTCTCGGGGTGGTGCGGTCAGCAGGTGGGCAGCAGGTTGAGGTCGTCGCCGCCCTCCAGGTTCAGCCAGGCCCACGGGATGTAGTCGCGGCCCTTGCTGTGGTCGACGCGCACCCACCAGGTGCTGCGCTTGTCGTTGTTGTAGATGTAGGCGTAGACCTCTTCGCCCTTCTTCTTGCAGTAGGCCTTCAGCCGGGCGCCGTTGGGCTCCCAGCCTGCCTGCCTGCTGTTGTCCTGCTGAGTGACCGAGAAGATCTCGTTGCCGTTGCGCTCGCCGGGCACGTCCCGGGAGCAGTAGGTCGCCTCCGCGCCGGAGGAGCCGTTGCGGCAGGTGGCGATCCCGTACAGCGCGTCCGTGGTCTGGGCGCGCGAAGCGGTGCCCTTGCCGGCGGCGTTCGATGCGGTCAGCGTCACCGTGTACGCGGTACCCGGCGTCAGCCCGGTCACCCGCAGGCTGGAACAACTGCCGCTCGCCGTCTTCCCACCGGTCGCCGCCGTGCAGGTGGCCCGCCCACCACCCGCGTCCACAGTGAACGTCACAGTCACCGACGTGGCGTCCGCCGACGAGCCGGTCACCGTGATCCGCGGCTCGGCCACCGTCCGCGCGGTGGTGCTCGCCTCCGGCCCGGCGCCCGCCTCGTTCACGGCCTTGACCTTCACCGTCACGTTCTGGCCGTTGCCCAGCCCGCCCACAGTGGCCCGCACATCGGTCACCTCGACGGACTTCCCGGCCGCCTCCACCACGTACTTTGTCACCGGGCGGCCGTTGTCCACCGCCGGGGACCACTGCACCGCGACCGTGCCCGGCTGGTCGGCGACAGTGGACGCGCGCAGCTCGCCGGGCGCCTTCGGCGCCGTGAACGGCACCACCGTGTTGCTCACCGGCGACGCCTTCGACCCGGCGCCCTTCTCGCTCACCGCCGTCACGGTGAACGCGTACTGGGTGCCGTACTCCAGTTGCCCGGCCGCCACCACCAGCTCCGTCTTCGCCGACTCGCCCGCCGGGGCGCTCGCGCCCGCCGAGGTCGCCGTCACCGCGTACTTCGCGATCTTGTTGCCCTGGCCGTCGGCCTCGGGCCAGCTCACCCGCACCGTGCCGTCCGGCCGCGCCTCGGCGGTCACCGACGCCGGCGGGTCCGGCACCTCAGCCGTCGGCACCACCGGGTTGCTGCGCCGTGCCGGCCCCTCACCCTTGGCGTTCACCGCGTGCACCGAGAACGTGTACGTCTCGCCGTTCGTCAGGCCGGTCACCTCCAGCGACCGCTGGTTCGCGGCGACCTGGCGGGTCTGACCGGCGCCCTCCACCACGTACCTGGTGATCTCGGCGCCGTTCGACGCCGCGGCCTGCCAGCTCACCCGCGCCGAGGCGTCACCGGCGGCGGCGGTGACCGACTTCGGCGCGCCCGGCTTGGACACCTTCGGCTTCTTCGGCGGGGGCGGCGGCGGAGCCACCGGCGGCGGATCCCCGCCCAGCACGTCGTTCGCGTACTTGTCGACCTCACGCACCTGGTTGCGGTCGTCGACCACCTGCGCGGTGGACGAGTCCGGCGGGTTGATGAACAGGTGGTTCTCGCGCACCTCCAGCTCGACCGGACCGGGGCGGCCGGCGCCCTTCACGGTCTGCACGAGCTGCCCCTCGGCGTCGAACGCGTAGACCGTGCCGGTCGTCTCGTCGGCGCAGTAGAACCGGCCCGCCCACGCCACCGCCGGGCTGAGCCGCACACCGTCGCCCGGCACCGTGAACCGCTTCACCTCGCGGCTGTCCCGCACCACGTGCACCGACCGCTCACCGGGAACCGTCACCGGCACCTGCTGCCCGCTGGTACGGGTCGGCAGGTAGCCCGGCGCGGTCATGGTCAGTGCCGCCCGCTGCGTCTGCCCGCCCACCACCGTCACCAGCGACGCCGAGGTGCGGTCCAGCACCGCCACGCCCTCGTCCAGCGTGGACACCACAAGCTCGTGCGCCGGCTCGGCCACGTCGTACGTCTCGACGCGCTTCGGGCTGAGCCCGGCGGGCGGCGCGTCACCGGGCGTCTCCGGCAGCTCGGCGGCGGTGACCGCCGAGACGGTGCCCTCGCTCGGCACCGCGATCCACAGCTTGCCGGCGCCGTCGAACGTGCCGCCGGCGATGCCCGGCGGGTAGCGGACCGGCTCGCCCACCGGCGTCAGCGCCCGCGGGTCGAGCTGCCGGACGATGCCCTGCACCGCGTCCACCACGAACGCCGCGTCCTCGTGCAGCGCCACGCTCACCCCGAGCCCCGGCGCGGTCGGCGTGGTCGCGGTGATCTGCAACGTCGCCAGGTCCAGCGAGCTGACCTGGCCGGTCTTGAGGTCGCGCAGGATCAGCAGCCGGTCGGTCTGGGCCACCTGCATCTGGTGCCGCCGCCCACCCGGCACCTCCATCCGGGTGTCCACCCGCGCGGTGACGCCGTTGACCCGGGCCAGCTCGCCGCGGGTGGTGCTCCACAACCAGGAGGAGGCGTCGTAGCTCGCCACCGCGTTGTCCGCGGCGCCCAGCCCGAGCACCGTCAGGCCCATCGCGGCCAGCAGCGCGGCCACCGTGCCGATGGTCACCAGCCCGCCCCGCATACGCGATCGTGGACGAGCCTGCTCCGGCCCGGTGCCCGTGACGTCCTCGATGGTGGTCACTGCCGGCTGCCTCCCCGTGTCGGTGGGGGAGGCGCACCCGCGCGAGGTCGACCCTCCCCAGAGCCGGGAGCCATCATAGGTGCCGCCCGGTGCCGGTGAAACCCGCACCGTCCCCCTGTGGACACCGAGCGTGGCGTCCCCGGACCGTCAGTTCGGCGTCGCGCCGCCCTCCCGGTCCGTGCAGACCTGACCCGAGGTCGAGTACGAATCGGTCGCGTAGACAGCCAGCACGGTGAAGCAGTAGTCCAGCTTCGCGCTCAGCCCGTTCACCGTGTAACGGGTCTGCCCCGCGTCCACAGTGGCCATCACGCCGAGCTTCTGCCCGGCCCGGCCACCCGCCACCACGAACGGCACCCCGCCGTTCGTCGGGTCGGTCCAGGTCACCGTGACAGTCGTGGTGTCGTCCCGTAGCTGCAAGTCGCCCGGCGGCGGACCGGCCACCTTCGGCGACGCGGAACCGGACGCGGGCGCGGGAGCCGGCGGCGCCGCCTCCCGGTTCAGCAACACCACGCCGACACCGACCGCCGCCACCACCGCGAGCACCGCGCCCCCGGCCACCAGGGCCAGCACCGTGCGGTTGCGGCCCGGCCGCTCCGGCTCCATCGGGTACGCGCCCGGCGGCTGGACCGGCGCCGGCTGGTGGAACACCGGCGGGTTCACCGGCCAGGCGCCCGGCTCCGGCTGCGCCGGCGGCTCCGGTCGCGTGGACTCGGGAAAGTCCAGCAGATCCTCGTAGATCGGCATCGGCCGGTTCCGTTCCGGCGCGTCCCCTTCCGCCTGTCCGGCCGCGTCGCCGGCCGTCGGCTCGTCCGGGTCAGGCTCGTCCGTGTCCTGCTCGGGGTCGGCGGGCCGGTCGACCGGCTGGGACGGGGCGACACTGCTCCACGGCGGCGCGACCATGCCCCACGGCGGCACGGAGCCGCCGCTGACCGGCGCGGCACTGACGGGCGCCGCATGTGGCTGGCCGGCCAGTGACGGGTAGTCGCCGTGACCGGGTGGTCCGCTGACCGGTGGTGGGAAGCCGCTGACCGGAATTCCGCTGATCGGGTACGCGGCCGCTCCGCTCACCGGTTGCCCCGGAGGGCCGCTGACCGGGTGCGTGGGCGGTGCGCTGACGGGATGCGGCGTGGGCGTGCCGATGGACGGTGCGCTCGCCGGCGGCGTGGGCGTGGACGGTGAGCTGGTGGGTGGTGCGCTGGCCGGGGGCCCGCTCATCACGGGTGCGTCGGCTGGAGGTCCGCTGCTCTGAGGACCGTCCACCGGAGACGCACCGACCGGGGGTCCGCTGACGGACCCGGATGCCGCAGGATTGGCCGTGGTGCCGGTGGCCGCTGTCGCGGCTTGGCGCTCCGACTCCTCCTCCAGCAGCGGGCCGATCTGCTGTACCTGGATCGTCGGCTTGTCCCATCCCGGTCCACCCGGGACGGTCGGTGGCGTACCCGCGCCGGGGCCGCTCGCGTTCGCCTCGATCGCTGCGGGGTGGACTTCCGAGGCTGCTGCCGTTCCGGTCCCGGCCGTACGGTCCGTGGCGGCGTTCGGGGGAGCGGCTGCGGCCTCGGCCACCGGTTGGACGGCTGCCGGCCGTGGCGGCACGGGGGTCGGCGGAGCGACAGTGACTGCCGGCGGTGGTGGCAGGACAACGTTCGCCGGTGCGGGGATGCTCGGTGCCGGCGGCAGGACGGTCGGCGGTGGCGGCGGTGGCACGACTCCCGCCGACGGCATCCGCGACGGCGGCGGGGTGACGGACGCTGGAGGCGCCTCGGCGCTCGGCCTCGTGGATGGCGGCGGGATGACCGGCGGGGGCGGTAGCGGGGACGCCGGGCCGGGTACGGGCGGCGCCACCGGCCGCCCGTGCACCGGCGTCCCGGCGGCCGGCGCGGCCGTCGGCGTTCCAGCTGTTGCCGTCGGCGTTCCGGGCGCTGCTGGGGGCACCACGGCGCCAGGGACCGCTGGCGGCGGTGGTGGGGCGACCGGAGGACGGGGCGGCACCGGCGTCACTCCGGGGGCAGCGGGCTGCCGACCGTACGTTCCCGGCGCGACGGGGGTGACACCCTGGGCCGGGGGCACCGGCCGGACACCGGGAATCTGCGGGGCAGCTCCGGCGGCCGACGGCGGCGTCAGCGGGGCGGTGGGTTCGGCGGGCACTACCGGGAACCGGGAGGTCGCTTCCTCGGAGATCGGCGCGAAGCGGGTCGTCGCCTCCTCGGACGGCGCAGAGGGTGGCGAGGGCGGCGCCCACGGACTCGTCGAGCCGTCCGGCCGCACGGCGGGATGCTGGCGCGGCGGGACCGGAGGGGCGGGCTGCGGGGGAGTGCCCTGCGGGTTCGGCACGGGATACGGCGACTGCGCGGCGCCGGGCGCCGGGGACGCCGGGCCGGGGCGGGGCGCCCACTGTGCGCCGGATACCGGCGCAGCCGCGGCAGGCGTTCCCTGGGCAGCGGGTCGGGTCGGCGCGGGCGGGTACGGCGGCGGGATCGCCGGCAGCGACACGGTGGGCTCGGACAGAGCGGGACCGGAGTGCCCGGGGGAAGCGGGACCGGGCAGGACCTGTCCAGGCTGTGCGGGCACGACCGGACCGGAGTGCCCCGGCAGAGCCGGGTTGGGAGGTCCTGGCAGGGGCGGACCGGAGTGTGCCGGCGGGGCCGGGCTGTGGTGTCCCGGCAGGGTCGGACCGGGGTGCCCGGGCAGGTAGGGACCGGGGTGCGTGCCGGCAGCGGCGGCGAAGCCGCCGGGAGGTGGGCCGTAGCCGGCGGGAGCGGCGGCGGAGCCGCCGAGGTACTGGCGGGCTGCGCGTACCGCGGGGTGGTCCGGACCGAGCACGGCGGACCCGGCGGTGGCCACGCGGCTGTAGTTGCGGCGGGCCTCGTGCCGGTTGCCCAACTCCTCGGCCACCCCCGCGAGGTCGAAGCTGAGCGCGAGCATCAGCGGGTCGCCGTCGCCCCGGCGGCGCTCGCCGGCGGCGTAGGCCTCTTCGAGTACGCGCCGGGCGGCGGCCGGGTCGTCGGCCTCGCGGTGCAGCCGAGCCAGCAGGTGGCCGGTGGCCAGGACGTCCTGGTGGTCCTCGCCGTACGCCGGCCGGGCCGCGACGATCGCGTCGGCGAGCAGGCGGCGGGCGCTGGTCAGGTCGCYGGCGGCCCGCATCGCGAGGGCCTGGTGCTGGGTGGCGATCAACGGGGAGGGGTGGGACACGTGAGCAATGCTGCCCGGAATCGTCAGTTGCGCGCTACCCACCCGATTGTTGTGGCCTCTGACCTGCGCAAACGTGGGGCGTTGGTGCTGATGTGCATGATCGTTCCGGGCCGTGTACAGTAATGCCCCGTGCGGCCCGCCAGGCCGGCTGATGCGGTGAGATGATCACCTTGGCCGACCGGGTAGGCTGGTACGTGCAGGTCCGGGTGGCGGAATGGCAGACGCGCTAGCTTGAGGTGCTAGTGCCCGTATAGGGCGTGGGGGTTCAAGTCCCCCCTCGGACACCAAATTGCAGCATCCATGCTGTGTTTCGCGTACTGGTGGTCAAGCGCACTTGACCACGCAACTCTCAGCGCAGCGGCTCCCTCGATCGACCATGTCTCGATCGGGGGCGATTGTCGTGGCTGATCGTGCTGTGGCTCCTGTCATCCCTCCCTGTGCGCCTGTCGGACCGGGAGCAGAGCCCGCATCGGCCGCGTGGTGGAGCCACTCGTCGTCCACCATTACCCCTGCCTGTGCTACCGACGTCACGCGCCGGCACGATGGTGTACGGCCTGGCTGCCCTCGACAGCAGTGGCCGGAACATGGGCGCGAGCTACTGCGTTTCGGGCCTGCGTTACCTGCCCCGGCAGGATGRCGGCTCCGGCGCGGTCAACGGACGCATCGGCCAGTACGAGGTGTACGTCAGCACCGACGGCACCAACTGGGGAACGGCCGTGGCCACTGGCGCGTTCGCCAACGGCGCGAGCCAGAAGGACGTCCGGTCCACCGCGAAGACCGGGCAGTACTTGCGACTGCGTGCCGTGAGTGAGGTCGCCGGCAACCCGTGGACGTCGGCCGCGGAGATCTACGCCCTCAACTGAGGCTCGTCCGTGCGTTCCTGGGGGAGTGACCGCACGGGACGGTAAGGCATGGGGTGGCCGCCACGGAGCGGGCACCCCATGCCGTTATAAGCCGGCTGCCCCCGGTGCCAGAGGAAAGACGCATACGAACACCAAGTATCGGTCCGCTGAACAGGGATGACATGGCGCACTCCCGAAGAGTCGACGACTTCCGGAGTCAGTCTTCACCGAGCGGCGGCATAGGTCGGATCCTTGATCTGGCAGGGATCGGGTTCACGACTGCCTCGGGTGACCGAGGGCTCCTACGCTGAAATTTGTGGAAGATGTCGATGACGCCCGCGAGCTCGTTGAGCAGCGGATGCGCGCCACGGGGTTCGAGGAGGACATCCTCGACAAGGTCTTGGATCTGCTGGAACGCTTCGACACCGATCGGGAGAAGCTGTTCGAGGAGATGCTCTCCAAGCTGGAGCAACCGGGCTATGACGGCCTGACCGACCGGTGGGAGACCAACTGCGAGCAGGCCGAGGCGCTGATGGAGCGTCTCGAATCGGACATCCGGTCGGTGCTGGAGGACAGCCAGGCCAACGCGATGTCCGTCGACGAACGGTGGACCGCGGTCGGCCCGCGTGACTTCCTCGCCGGGGAGCGCAAGATCTGGGCGCAGGTCGCCCGGCTCGACGTGCCCGAGGTCGCCACGTTGATGAGCAAGGTCCTGGAGGCCGACCTCGCGCTCATCAAGAAGTGCGAGGAGGACCTCAAGAACGCGCGCAGCAACGACGCGATCGTCGAGCAGCTGCTCCTCAAGAACTTCGGCTCCATCCAGGACACGGTCAAGAGCCTGCTCGTCAAATACCTCCCGACCTCGGGCGCCCGCTTGATCGTCCTCTTCATGAAGGACCCGTCGTCCAAGGAAGCCGCCAACGAGGCGATCAAGAACTTCGAGAAGCTCACCGCGGAGAACCTCATGGCGGCCAAGCAGAAGCGTGCCGCGAAGCAGACGGTGGTCGACAACATCAAGCTGCTGACCGCGGCCCGCGAACAGCTCGACGAGGACTGGATCGACAAGCTCTTCGCCCGCGGCGCCGAGGCGGCGGGGAACTGGCGCGGCATCGGCGCGTCCGGCGACTACCGGGCCACCGACTGGGACTGGATGAAGGAGAACGTCCTCGACCGAGGGCTCGACACGCGGGCCGAGGCGGCCAAGGAGCAGTCCAGCAAGCTCTACGACGAGCTCTTCCCCACGCTCGTGGAGGAGAGCACCAACGCCTTCGCCCAGCTGACCGATGATCCGGGCACGCTGGCGAAGTTCAACGAGGAGCTGGAGAAGGCCTCGGAATCCCTGGAGTCGCTGCTGGCGACCGAGGAGGAATACGTCAAGGACCTGGCCGAGGGACCCTACAAGCAGACGGGCCTCGCCGCGTTCGCACAGGTCAGAGACGCGGTCAAGGTGGGCTTCAAGCTGCTCGCGGACAAGACGGAGGAAGCCGACGACGAGGTGAAGAAGTCATGACCGACCTCTTCGTCGCGGCGGGCGGCCCGGTCGGCGACGGCACCCGGGCCCGGCCGTTCCACGACCCGTGGCTCGCGCTGCGGCAGGCTGCGCCCGGCGACCGCATCCACATAGCGGCGGGCACCTATACCGGGCGCGGCGAGCGCTCCTCGTGGGTCGTCGACACCCCCGAGCTGACCCTGCTCGGCGGATACAGCCCCGACTTCGCCCGCCGCACCCCCTGGCAGACACCGACGGTCTTCGCGGCGAAGACCGGCCTGCGCGTCCCGAACGAGCCGAACATGCTCCAGGGCATCGGCGGCCACGACGGCCTCGTCCTGGACGGGCTGTTCTTCGACGGGGCCGGGCGCGACGACTACGACGAGCAGGGCGGCCTGCAGCGCGCCTCCTACGGGGACGGCCCGCTGGTGAGCCTGCGCGGCGAGCGCATCACCGTCCGCGACTGCTGCTTCGCCAACGGCAGCTCCGGCGCCGTCGAGCTCGGCGGCGACTCCGTGGTCTTCGAGAACAACATCGTCGTCAACTGCGTCGGCCTCAGCCTGCTCACCGTCCGCGACGGCTCCCCCGAGACCCCGGCCGCGGTCAGCCGCAACACCTTCGCCTTCGCCCACGACGACTCCGACCCGCCGCGCGGCTCCGGCGCCGACCGGGCCGTCGGCGTACGGGTCAACGGCGCTGCCGCGATCGCCGACAACGTGTTCGTCGGCTGCGGCAACGCGGCCGTCGCCTGCCTGCGCGACGTCGGGCAGATCGCCATCGACCGCAACCTGTTCTTCGCCACACCGCGCGACATCGTGCGCAGCCGGGTGCCGGGCGCGGAGGCCGAGCTCACCGAGGAGTACGCCGCGGAGCTCGAAGACGTCGGCCTGCGCTCGGCGGCCGGCAACACCGTCGGCGACCCACAGCTGACCGGGCTCCCGGCGGCGTGGCTCGACACGTACACGGTGGACGTCGCCGTCACGTACGAGCGCCCGCCGATCGCCGCCCTCAACGCGCTGCGGGAATCGGCCGGCCTCGGTGAGCTGTCGTCCACATCGGACCGTGATGTTCAGCGGCCCGCCATGCGCCGGCTCGCCCCGGCCGAGGTGCTCGCCCTCGCGGTCGGCGCGGCGCCGGGCGCGCACCCCGCCGACCTGGCGGCGCCGGAGCCGTTCACCGAGCTCCCGGCCGGCCCGTCGTACCAGGCCGTCGACTGGGCGCGGCTCTACGAGGCCGACCCGGCGCTCGCCGGAGCCCCGGTGCAGGTGCGGGCCGGGGTCGGCTTCGACCAGAACACGCAGATCCTCCCCGAGCTCGCGGAGACGCACATCGGCGTCGCCGTCTACGAGCCCGGCACCGACAACAGCCCGTGGTGGGCGCTCGCCCCGCGCTACGGCCTCGTCCATCACCAGACCGAGGAAGCCGTACGGTATTCGCGCGGCCTCGACGTCGAGTCCACGTACCTGCTCCGCGGCACGTACCGCCTCACGCCGCCCGGCGGGCGTCAGAGCGCCACCATCGTCCTCGACTCCCTCGCGCCCGTGCTCGACGTCACGGCCCCCGAGCCGCCCCGGCCGGCCGGCCGCGACTGGTTCGTGCGGGCCGGATCCTCCGGCGGGGACGGCAGCCGCGAGGCGCCGTTCCGCGACCCGTTCCAGGCCCTCGAAAAGGCCGCCGAGGGCGACCGCATCCTCGTCGCCGCAGGTGAGTACACGGGCCGCCTGCGGTCGGGCACGTGGCGCATCCCCGTACGCAACCTGACGCTGCTGGGCGGGTGGGACGCCGAGTTCGCCGCGCGCGACCCCTGGCGGCACCCCGTGCGCTTCGTGCTCACTCCGGAGACCAAGGCGAAGGGCATCTTCGGCGATCCGGTGCTCACCGGCGAGGACTCGGGGGAGGGCCTCATCCTTGACGGGTTCATGTTCGACGGGGCGACCTACAACGCGTACGCCGACAGCGGCGCCCTCGACGCGGGCCATTCCCAGTCGGCGGCGCTGCTCGACCTGCGCGGCGGCAGCGGCGGCATCACCGTGCGCAACTGCGTCTTCGCCAACGCGGCGTACTGCGCCGTGCAGCTCAGTGCGGCGTACGGGACGTTCGGGAACAACGTGGTCGTCAACACGAGCGGCACCGCCGTCCGTGTCCAGGCACCCGGCGCGGGCCCCTGGACCATCCGCGGCAACACGGTCCTGTTCGCCGCCGACCCCACCGGCCGGGCCTCGACCGGGCAGTCCACGACCGGCTGCCTGCTGGACCTCTCCGGCCGGGGTGTCATGCGGGTCGAGGCCAACGTGCTCGCCTTCGCCGACAGCATCGCCGTCCGCGCGACCGTGCCCGACCAGAACCTGCTGCTCGACGGGAACGTGCTTGCCGCCAACCTGTACGCCGACCTCCACGACGGCCGCCACGTGCTCGTCGACGCCGAGAACCGCGACCGGGTGTTCCGCGACGCCCCGTTCGGCGCGCAGACCGGAACCCGGTTCGAGCTGCCGGCGGTGCCGGTCGACGCCGCGTACGCCGACCAGGCCGTCGGCCGCCTCTCGGCGCTGGCCGCCGCGATGCCGAAGGACGGGCTCAACGCCGCCGCGGCGGCGCTCGGCGTCTCGATCACGGCGCCGAAGACGGAGGCACCCGTCGAGGCGGCGCCCCCGGAGCCGAAGAAGGAACCGTCAGTGGCCGACCTGCTCGCGGACCTCGGCCGGGCCCGAAAGGCGTTCGAGGCGAAGGACGCGGCCCCGCCGGCCACAGACACTCCGCTGTACTGCCCGGTCTATCCGGTCGAGGCGGCGCTGAGGCTGGCCCTCGACGCCCCGCCAGGCGAGCCCGGCGCCCACGCCCAGCCTTCATGATCGAAGAGCCCGACTCCACCGAAACCGGGGCGGTTCGGTGCCGGGTGACCGCGCATACCGTTGCCGCCACGAGCCGCGGGCGGCGCTTCAGGCGGAGGTCCGTTCCCGCCACGCCCGCAAGCGGTCACGCAGCCAGTGGTAGCTGGCCTTGGGCGTACGGGATCCGCTGGCGTAGTCGACGTGGGCCAGACCGAAGCGGGGCCCGTACCCGCGGGCCCACTCGAAGTTGTCGATGAGCGACCAGTAGAAGTACCCCCGCAGATCGAGCCGGTCGTCGACGGCGGCCGCACGGGCCGCCGCCGCCAGGTGCCCGGCCACGAACGAGATCCGTTCCGGGTCCGGCTCGGGTCCGTCCCGCAGGTCGGCGCAGCCGTTCTCCGTCACGTACACGGCAGGCAGGCCCGGGTAACGGTCCGCGAGCCCGGTCAGGGTGTCGAACAGCCCTTGCGGCTCCACCGGCCAGCCCAGGTCGGTGGTGGGCAACCCGTCCGGCCGTAGCTGCCGGACCCCGATGTCGAACGCGCTGCGCAGCGCCGGGTCGGGCTGCTCGTACGGGGCGTCGGCGACGTGCACCCGGTAGTAGTAGTTGACACCGAGGAAGTCCAGCGGCGTGGAGATCACCGCCAGGTCACCGTCCCGGCGGAACGACAGATCGCTCACCCCGGCGTAGAGCCGCTCGAACCCGGGCGGGTACGCGCCGCCCAGCACCGGATCCGTGAACTGCCGGTTGAGCATGAGGTCCTGCCGATCCGCCGCCGCCCGGTCGGCCTCGGTATCGCTGGCCGGCACGGCGGGGGAGAGGTTGAGCGTGATGCCGACGCGCGACCGCGGGCCGGCGGCGGACCGGACTGCGGCGACCGCCCTGCCGTGCCCGAGCAGCAGGTGGTGGGCGGCGGCCAGGGCACCATGTCCTTCGGCGGTGCCGGGAGCGTGCCGGCCCTCCGCGTAGCCGACCATCGACGAGCAGTACGGCTCGTTCAGCGTGATCCAGTCCTGGACCCGGTCGCCGAGGACGCCCGCCACCGCGGCGGCGTACTCGGCGAACCACTCGGCGGTGTCCCGTACCCGCCAGCCACCCTCGTCCTCGAGCGCCTGGGGCAGATCCCAGTGGTACAGCGTGACGAACGGCCGGATGCCGTGCCCGCACAGGGCGTCGACGAGCCGGTCGTAGTAGTCGAGGCCCCGCCGGTTCACCGCTCCCCGCCCGGCCGGCATGACCCGTGGCCAGGCGACCGAGAAACGGTAGGCGTCCACGCCGAGGCCGGCCAGCAGGTCCACGTCCTCCCGCCAGCGGTGGTAGCTGTCACAGGCGACCGAGCCGGAGGTGCCGTCGTCGACGGCCCCGGGGCGGCGGCAGAAGGTGTCCCAGATCGACGGCCCGCGGCCGTCCTCGTCGACCGCCCCCTCGATCTGGTACGCCGCGGTGGCCGCGCCCCAGATGAAGCCGGCCGGCAGGTCCGGCAGCTCGGGCAGGTCCGGCCGGGTTGCGGCCGCGGCGGCGCCTTGGGATGTGGTGGTCATCCCTTCACCGCCCCCTGCATGATGCCGTCGACGAGATGCCGGCCGAGGAGCATGAAGACGACGAGGATCGGCAGCGTGGCGAGCAACGTGCCGGTCAGCGTCAGGGTGTAGTCGGTGGTGTAGCCGCTGGCCAGTGCGGAGAGCGCCACCTGCACGGTCGCGTTGTCCTGCAGCACGACCAGCGGCCAGAAGAAGTCGTTCCACGCCTGCATGAAGGTGAACAGCCCGAGCACCGCCGCGGCGGGGCGGGCCGCCGGCAGGACGATGTGCCAGTACAGGCCGAACGTGCTGGACCCGTCGACGCGGCCGGCCTCCAGCAGTTCGTCGGGCACGGCGCGGCCGAGGTACTGGGTCATGAAGAAGACGCCGAACGCGGTTACCAGCCCGGGCACGATCACGGCGGTGAGGCGCCCGGTCCAGCCGAGGCCGGCCATCAGGATGTACAGCGGGATGATGCCGAGCTGGTGCGGCACCATCGAGGTCGCGATGGCCACGACGAGAAGCGCCTTTCGGCCTCGGAACCGCAGTTTGGCGAAGGCGAACCCGGCCAGGGTCGAGAAGAACACCACGGAGACGGTGATCGAGCCGCTGACGATGAAGGAGTTCACCAGGGCCCGGCCGAAGTCGGTCGTGTCGAACACGCGCGCGATGTTGTCGAAGAGGTGCCCGCCGGGCACCAGGGCCGGCGGCACCTTCGTGACGGCGTCGCTGGTCTGCGAGGACACGACGATGGACCAGTAGAGCGGGAAGACCGACCCGGCCACGACCGCCAGCAGGGCGCCGTAGCTCCAGACCGAGGCCTTGCGTGGGTACCCGAAGCTCCGGCGCCGGTGGGACCGGCGTGGCGGCGGCGAGGGCGTGGTGCCGGTCTGTACGGGGTCCGCGAGGGTGGTCACGGCGTTCTCCTCAGTCCTCGTCCTTGGCGATGCGCCGGGTGAGCAGGAAGTTGATGATCGCGAAGATGGCGATGACCAGACAGAGCGTCCAGGCGACCGCCGAGGCGTAGCCGAAGCGGAACTCCCGGAACCCCTGCTCGTACATGAACAGGGCGACGGTCTGGAACTGCCGGTCGGAGCCGCCGGTGGGCGTCTGGGAGCTGGCGAACAGCAGGGGTTCGGCCATGATCTGCAGGCCGCCGATCGTCGAGATCACCGTGGTGAAGATGATCGTCGGCCGCAGCATCGGGACGGTGATCCGCCTGAACTGCTGAGCCTGCGACGCGCCGTCGAGGTCGGCGGCCTCGTACAGGTGGTGCGGAATCGCCTGCATCGAGGCGAGGTAGATGAGGGCGTTGTAGCCGGTCCACCGCCAGGCGACGATGAACGAGATGGCCAGGTGGGAGCTCCAGGTGTTGGCCTGCCAGTCGATCGGGCCGATGCCGACGAGGCCGAGCGCCCAGTTGACCATGCCGAAGTCGCGGCCGAAAAGCTGGGTGAAGACGATCGTCACCGCCACGATCGAGGTGACGTTGGGCAGCAGCACGCCCATCCGTAGCGCGGTGCGGGCCCGCAGCCGGTGGTTGAGCAGGTGGGCGATCCAGAGCGCGGCGAGCAGTTGCGGCACGGTGGACAGCACCCAGATGCTGAGTGTGTTGCCCAGAGCGTTCCAGAAGTACGCGTCCTGCAGCATCTCGCGGTAGTTCGCGAGGCCGACCCAGCGGTGCGACCCGGAGTCGAGCAGGTCCCAGTCGTTGAACGAGACGTACGCCGTGTACAGCAGCGGGAACAGCCCGAACGCGCCGAACAGCAGGAAGAACGGCAGGATGTAGAGGTAGGGCGAGCCCTTGGTGTCGAGCCGGCTCAGGCCGGCCCGCCGGGCCTGGTGGAGGTAGGTGGCCATCGTCGATCCTTCGTCGCCGGGTGCCGCCGGCTGGTCAGGGGCGACCGCCGGCGGCGCGGGTCGAGTTACTTGGCGAGGCGCTCGACGTCGCTGACCATCTGCTTCCAGGACTCGTCGGAGCTTTGCTTGCCCTGTTCGATGCGGACGAGGGCGTCGCGGATGGTGGTCTGCACGTCTCCGGCTCGCGGGCCCTGGTACTGGGGCTTGAGCTGCTTCGCCGCGGTGGTGAAGAGCTGGCCCACCGGTGCGTTGTTGAAGAAGGCGTCCTTGTACTGGGCAATGTCGGGCTTGTCGTACAGAGCCGGGATGGACGGCAGGTTGCCCCGCGCGGTGAACACCTTGGCCTGCTGTTCCGGGGCGGTCAGCCACGCCGCGAGCTTCTTGGCCTCCTCGATGTGCTTGCCCTGCTTGGGAACGGTGAGGTACGAGCCGCCCCAGTTGCCGCCGCCGCCCGGGACGCTCGCCACGTCCCACTTGCCGGCGGCGTGCTTCGCCTGGTCCTTGATCTTGGTCATCATCCAGGCCGGACACGCGATGGTGGCGAACTGGTCCTTCGCGAAGCCGTTGTTCCACTCCTGCGAGCTGCCGATCAGCTTGGCCGACAGGTTGCTCTGGATCGCCTTCACCGTCAGGTCCCAGGCCTTTCGGACATCGGGGCTGGTGCCCACGACGATGGCGTTGTCCTCGTTGTAGTACCCGACCGGGGCCTGGCCGATGATGGCGTTGAACAGTTGGCCTCCGCCATCGAAGAAGGCGCTGCCGGCCGGGGCCTTCGCCGCGTACCGCTTGCCGAACTCGATGTACTGGTCCCAGCCGCTGCCCCAGGCGGCCGACACCTGGTCGCGGTCGAACGGCATGCCGGCCTTCTCGAACAGGTCACGCCGATAGCAGATGGCCAGGCCGCCGACGTCGGTGCCGTACCCGATCTGCTTGCCGTCCTTGGCCAGCGACGCCGCCCACTTCCAGTCGAGGTACTCGGACTGGCGGTCCTTGCCCAGGTCGACGAAGAGGTTGCCCCGCTCGCGCATCTGCGCGATGAAGCCCGTGTCGACGCCCTCGATGTCGCCCGCGCCGGAGCCGGTGGCCAGGTGGGTGATCAGGTCGCGGTGATGGTCGTTGTAGGCGGCCGTGCGCTCCTGGATCGTGATGTTCGGGTGCGACTTCTGGTACTCGGCGTACAGGTCCTGGTACCCGAAGTTGCCGAACAGGTTGACGTTCAGGGTGATCTTTTCGTTGCCGCCGCCGGAGCCTCCCTCGGTGCCGGTGCCACACGCGGTCAGCAGTACTCCGGCGGCCAGGGTGGCCGCCGCCAGTCGCAACAGTCGTTTTGGGTGCATGCCAGGGAACCCTTTCGTGCGATGTAACCGGTTACCTGAAACCGGTTACATTGTCGGCGAAGCGATGGTGGTGGGGGTGGGTGGAGTTGGATGAAGATCGGATGCCGGCCGAGTTGCGGGTGACCGCCCGGCGAGCGCCCTTCCTGGGAAGTGTGAACGGGTTCGGCTAGGGGGTGTCAAGTTACGAAACGATAACGGTCGATGCGGGTTGACCGGCGGACATCGCTGGCGCTACGGTCGTGAAACCGGTTACAGAGAAGGCACCACATTGGCCACTATCAGGGAGTTGGCGCGCCGCTCCGGCGTGTCCGTCGCCACCGTGTCCCGCGTCTTCAACACCCCCGAGGTCGTCAGCCAGCACACCCGCCAGCGCATCCTCGACCTGGCCGCCGAGATCGGCTACCTGCCGAACGGGTCGGCCCGGACGCTCGCCACGAAGAAATCCAACATGGTGGGCCTGGTATGGGACACCGACCATCGCCGCCCTGGGTGGCGCCACCCATTCCTGCAGGAGATCCTCGTCGCGCTCAAGACGGCGCTCAGCGCGCACGGGCTGAACCTGCTCATGCTCGCCGGCCACGACGCGGCGGGGCCCGACGACGGGCAGCGATACGTGCGCGCCGTCCGCCAGCACAACCTCGACGGCGCGGTCATCATCGACAACGGCACCCGGGACCCGGCCGTGCTCGCCCTCGTCGAAGCCCAGGTGCCGTGCGTTGCTCTCGACCTGCGGGTCGACGGCCCGACGTCGACCTACATCACCTCGGACAATGCCGGCGGCGCGGCGCTCGCAGTGCGCCACCTCGTCGAACGCGGCCACCGGCGCATCGCCACCATCACCGGCCCGCTGCGAACCTGGCCGGGAGCCGAACGGCTCGTCGGCTTCCGGGCCGCGCTGGCCGGGGCCGGCCTGCTGCTCGCCGACGGCCACGTCGTCGAGGGAGACTTCTATCTCGACGGCGGTCACGCCGCGATGGACCGGCTGCTCGCCCTCGACGACCGCCCTACCGCGGTGTTCGTCGCCGGTGACGAGATGGCTGTCGGCGCGATGCGGGCGGTCCAGGCGGCCGGCCTACGGATCCCCGACGACATTGCGATTGTCGGGTTCGACGACATCGAGGTGGCCGCGCTGATCCCGCCCGGGCTCAGCACCGTCGCCCAGAACAAGCCCGGCTTCGGCACGGCCGCCGCCGAGGCGCTGGTCGCCATGCTGCACGGCGGCGACGACCCGCCCAAGCCGACCGTGTTGCCGACGACGCTCGTCGTCCGCGGCACCACCTGACCCGAACCGCGCGACGTCGGCGCCGTTCCGCTCTGGATCGTGCTGCTGCTCGCGGTCGCTGCTGCCGGAGCCGCTGTCACCGACCCCGCAACCGGGCCTGCCTCGAGCGTCACACCCGTGCCTGGGCGAGGTCGCGGCCGGCGGTGGCGCGAATGATCCGGGGCCAGGTCGGCGCGGCCAGCGCATTCGACCGCCTCGCCGCACTGCCGCGACCCGCCGCCTGACCCAGCAACCCCACGCCCCGACCAGCAGCACGGAGGAACCCGGCCCAGCGCCGGGCCGTCAGCATGCCAGCGAACTGGTACGCGAATCCCGAACCAACTTCATCGAACACGTCCAGTCGGCCGCGACAGCCGCAACCTTCCAGGCGTACGTGAGTTCGCCAGCCGAATCGGGCTGAGTTCCCCCCGCTTTGATGGAGCGGTGGTTACCTGCTGCCGGCTGGCGCAGGGGTGGCGATAGGTGGCTCGGCTGGTTGCGGCTGGCGGGTGTGCCAGGCGGTCTCGTACTCGTTGGGGCTGAGGTAGCCCAGCTCGCGTTGGATGCGGCGGGTGTTGTACCAGCCGTCGATGTAGGCGAAGATCGCGTTCTCGGCTTCGTCGCGGGTCCGCCACGAGGTGCGGTAGACGAGTTCGATCTTCAACGTCGACCAGAAGTTCTCCATCAACGCGTTGTCGTACGAGTCGCCGACGGAGCCCATCGAGGGCAGGATCCCGTTGTCCTGCAAGCGTTCGGAGAAACGGAACGACGTGTAGTTGGATCCCCTGTCCGAGTGGTGGATCAACTGGCCGCCGCGGACATCGCGCGACCAGATGCCGTATTCGAGGGCGGCGAGGATCAGGTCGGTGTCGCAGCGGTCAGACGTCTTCCACCCGACGATCCGGCGGGAAAACACATCCCGGACCGCGGCGAGCCAGAACACACCCTCACCGCAGGGGATGCGGGTGGCGTCGGCAACCCAGAGCCGGTTCGGCCCGTCGGCGGTGAACTGCCGGTTGACCAGATCCGGCGCTGGCGTGTGTCGGGGATCTTGCTTCGTGGAGCCGCCACGCCAGCCCCGGCGCAGGAACGCCCCCTGCCAGCCGTGGGCGGCCATCAGCCGCTCGACGCGCTTGCGGCCCACGCGGATGCCGTCACGGCGTAGCTGCCGGTGGACCCGGTCCGCGCCGTAGGTTCGCCCGGAGGTCTCCCAGATCTCGTGGATGTTAGAGATCAACCCCAGGTCGACGACGTCCCGGTCGCAGGGCTGCTCGGCCTGCTTGACCCACGCGTAGTAGGTCGAGGCGCCGATGTTCAGGACCCGTAGCAGGAGCGCGACCGCGAACTGGTCACGGTGTTCATCAATGAACGTCATGACCGTCGCCGGGTCGGGTCGAGCTCCGCCGCGAAATACGCGCTCGCAGCCTTCAGGATCTCGTTCGCCCGCCGCAGCTCAGTGACTTCCCTGCGCAGCCGGCGGTTCTCCTCCGCCATCTCGCTGGTCGGCCGGTCGTGACGCTCACCTGCGTCGGCCTCGGCTTGGCGGATCCAGCTCCTGAGCGCCTCGTGATGCACGCCAAGCTGCTCGGCCAGGCGCCGGATGACGGGCTTCGGATCCGACTCGCGGTACAGACGCACAGCGCGCTGACGTAGCTCATCGGGGTACTTCTTCGGTGCTGCCACGGACGACTTCCTCCCCCACGGCCATCAGACCATGGTCAAGAAGCTCCATAAAAGCGGGGGCGGCTCA
>NZ_LYXF01000011.1:0-137602 GCF_001709195.1 Micromonospora sp. II
ACCGACACCCTCGGCTTGCTGGTCACCGTGACCGTGCTCGCCGCGAGCTGGCAGGACCGCGACGGCGCCAAGAGTGCCCTGCTCGGCGCCTACATGCTCACCCCGATCCGGCACGTCTTCGCCGACCAGGGCTTCACCGGCCGCTTGATCGACTGGACCCGCGACACCCTGCGCACCACGCTGCAGATCGTCCGCAAACCCGCCGACCAGCGCGGCTTCGCCGTTCACCCACGCCGTTGGGTCGTGGAACGCACCCTGGCGTGGCTCACCGCCTGCCGCCGGCTCGCCCGCGACTACGAACGGCACCCCGCCGTCTCCGAAGCCCTCATCCGCTGGGCCGCCATCGCCGGCATGACCCGCCGCATCACCCGCGGCCAACCCGCACGCCGCCAAGCCCGCCGCACCTTCACCTGGACCTGATCAACCCGATCTCAAACACCCTCTTAGGTGGCATCCCAGAACCAGCCCGGTCGAGTTGTTGCGGCAGAACTCGACCACCCCACCACGCTTGCGGTTGATCGCACCGCAGTACACAGGCGCTTGGAAGAGGACGAAGATGATCAGTAAGCCGACGAGAACGGCGTAGATGCCCGGCCCGATCGCGTTGTTACCCAAGGATAGGAGGAGCAGCGCCAGAACCGCATAGCCCCAGTACTGCCACAATTTCGATCTTCCACGCGACGCCATGAGTGCGTACGGTACGGGCATGAGTGCGCAACGTGAAGGTCTCTAATCTGTCGACCTTCCGACCTAACCGCTTCGCCCAGTGTGGTCGGTTCCTGCACTTGACCGCCGGGCCACCTGCACCCCACCCGCAGACCAATCAGCCAGCTACTTAGAGAGACCGATGATGCTGACCACCGTGCCAACCAACGAGACGACCAGCGCCACCAAAGCAATTAAGACGCCATTGAACTGATGGTCGCCATGCCTAAACGCGAGCCAGCCATCCTTGAGCGAAGCCTTGACTTCTGTGCGTAATTCGCGAAGGCGAATTGCTATAACCCGCGAGGGAGAGGGGACGTTGATAATCAACTGCGGACGAACTATAGAAACGAAAGCGGGCCTGACTCGCAGGCTACTGGCGCGGACGAAGCGCGCGACAGTGGGAGCAGAAACGGTGTATGCCAGCCAGCCGACTGCCGCGACAACTAGTAGCAGCGCGAAGGGTCCGAGGCTAGACAAGCGTCCGGGCGCGATAGCCCAAGGCACTACCGCGAGGGGGGAAAGGACTGGTGCCCAGGTCAGGCACAGTAGATAAAATTCCCGCTGACCCGCGTTCATCAGCCTTGCTGAAACAATCGTTCTCACAATTTCTTCGAACCAAGCAGGCACTTCGCTTCCGGGCCCCTCGAAACTCAGCATCAAGTCTCGGCGCAGGTCGCGATCCTTGCCTAGCGTAAGAACAAACGTGCCCTCGGACGACAAGAAGCGGACCTCCATGATATAGAGTTTCCCGCGCGGTGCCCGAGCGGCAAAATCCGCTATGGATTTCGCCTCGAATGTGCGAACGACTTTGATCGAAGGGCTCTGTGCAGAGAAATTCGAAGCGGTCACCGAGTACATCTCGCGGCTGGACCACGTTATCGTTACTCGCTGCACCTCGCCTATCAAATCCTTGATTAATTCAAGGTCCGCCAGACTCAGCCGAGCCGACTGCATTTTCGCGATCGCATGGGTCGCGACTCGCTCCTGTTGCTCCACGATCCACATAGTACTTTCGATGGACACGTCATGGCGAAGCGCTCGTGGTCCGCAACGTCCCGACAGCTCGCTGGCGCATCTACGCCACTTCCCGGAGGCCGCAGAGGGCCTGGAAACGGCATGATCTTGCTTCCGGCCCCCACTGGACGACCCGAGGCGCAGGTCAGGGGGCATGCGGCCTCTACTTCCAGCGGAAGTGCACGAACAGCCGGCCGAAGTTCTTCGAGTCCTTTTCGACCCGGTGGTAGAGCTGCTTCACGTCCTTCTGGTCGAGGAACCGCAGCACCTTCTTCTTCAGCGCGCCCGACCCCTTACCCGGGATGATCTCCACGAGCGTGGCCTTCTTCGCCACCGCCTCGTCGATGATCCCGCGCAGTGCACGATCGATGTCGTGGCCCTTGTTGTAGATGTCGTGGAGGTCGAGCTTGAGCTTCACGGTCCCATCCTAGGTACGCGGAAGGGCAGCCCGGGCGGGCTGCCCTTCCGCGTGATCAGTCAACGGCCGACCTTGCCCTCCACCCGGCGCAGCGCGGTGGCGTAGTCGGTGTTCGTCGAGTACATCGCGGCCGCGATGCGCAGGTGCCGCAGCGCGTCCACGGGCCGGTTCATCCGCTCCAGCGTGCGGCCGAGCACGTGGTGCGCGTAGTGGTCGCTCGGGTCCCGGTCGACCAGCTCGCGCAACTGCTCCTCGGCCCGGTTGAGCTGGGCCGACTGGAAGTAGGCGCGGGCCAGCAGCTGCCGGACCGACGAGTTGTCCGGCTCGGCCTCGATGATCGGTTCGAGCAGCCGGGCCGCTCCGGTCGGGTCACCCGCTTCGAAGAACATGGTCGCCCGCCGGTACTCCGCCAGAAGATCCACTCGACCCACCTCCTCGTGTCGCGCCAGGCCTTGGTCCGACGCTGGCACAACACCGGCGCGAGCGCGAGTGTTCCTGCGGGGCGAAAGATCAGGTTGTGGGGTCGTACCGGCCGCCGACCAGGTCCCAGGCCCGGACACCGCCCACGATTCCGGCGGTGTTCGGGACGATCACCACGTCGTCGCCCATCCGGGCCACCTGCTCGGGCCGGATCAGCCGGGAGTTGCCGCCGCCGAGGTACAGCCGGTCCCAGCGGAACACCGGCCGCAGGCCGTCCACCACCTGCCGGATCCGCCGGGACCAGAACGCGTCGCCGAGGCGCCGCCGTTCCGGCTCCCCCACGTACGTGTCATAGGTGGTGTTCCACCGCACCGGCGCGTGCGACAGCTCCAGGTGCGGCGCCAGCACCCCGCCGTCGAAGAGCGCGCTGCCGAGCCCGGTACCGAGCGTCAGCACCAGCTCGCAGCCGGTCCCGGCGACCACGCCCGCGCCGTGCACCTCGGCGTCGTTCAACACCAGCGCCGGCACGCCGAAGGCCTCGGCCAGCGCGGTGCGCGCGTCGTACCCGGACCACTCGGCCAGCAGGTCCGGGTCGACGCGGCTGCGCGGCCCGGACCGGGTCACGTAGTGCGGCGTGGCCACCACGACGCCGTGCCGGATCATGCCGGGCATGCCGACGGTGAGCCGGTCCGCCGTGGGCAGGCGGGCGCCGAGATCCAGCAGCGTCTTGACGAACAAGGCAGGCGGCAGCGGGTACGGCGTGGGCACGCGCAGCGGGCGCGCGCGCATGGTCCCGGCGGCATCCAGCACGGAGGCCTTGATCCCGCCGCCACCGCAGTCGATCGCCAGTGTGGTCACCACGGCTGTGAGTCTCCCTCAGATCGGTGCCGCCGCAAGCGTGGGTCGCGGTAATCCGGATGCGCGCGCCGGTAGGCTCGGTGCCCTGATGAGCGCCACGTTGATCGCCAAGGACCTCACCGCCGGCCACGGTGACCGCCTCCTCTTCGAAGACCTCGACCTGGTCGTCGCGCCCGGCGACGTGGTGGGGCTGGTCGGGGTCAACGGCGCGGGGAAGTCCACGCTGCTGCGTACCCTCGCCGGGCTGGTCCCACGCGAGCAGGGCACGGTCTCGCTCAGCCCGCCCACGGCGACGGTCGGCTACCTGCCGCAGGAGCCAGAGCGCCGGCCCGGCGAGACGGTCCGCGAGTTCCTGGCCCGGCGCACCGGGGTCAGCGCCGCGCAGGCCGCGCTCGACGCCGCCACCGAGGCGCTCACCGCCGGGGCGGCGGGCGCCGACGACGCGTACGCGAATGCTCTGGAACGCTGGCTCGACCTCGGCGGCGCGGATCTGGACGAGCGGGCCGCGCAGGTGGCCGCGGAGCTGGGTCTGGACGTCGGCCTCGACCATCCGATGACCGGCCTGTCCGGCGGGCAGGCCGCCCGCGCCGGGCTCGCGTCGCTGCTGCTCAGCAGGTACGACGTCTTCCTGCTCGACGAGCCCACGAACGACCTCGACCTGGCCGGGCTGGACCGGCTGGAACGCTTCGTCACCGGGCTGCGCGCCGGGACCGTGGTGGTCAGCCACGACCGCGAGTTCCTCACCCGCACCGTCACCCGGATCGTCGAGCTGGACCTGCATCAGCGGCAGGTCAACCACTTCGGCGGTGGCTACGCGGCCTATCTGGAGGAGCGGGAGGTGGCGCGCCGGCACGCCCGCGAGGAGTACGAGGAGTACGCCGACACGAAGGCCGGCCTGGAGGCGCGCGCCCGCACCCAGCGGGCGTGGATGGAAAAGGGCGTCAAGAACGCCCGCCGCAAGGCCACCGACAACGACAAGATCGGCCGCAAGTTCCGCACCGAGTCGACCGAGAAGCAGGCCGCGAAGGCCAAGCAGACCGCCCGGCTGATCGAGCGGCTGGAGGTGGTCGAGGAGCCGCGCAAGGAGTGGGAGTTGCGGATGGAGATCGCCGCCGCGCCCCGCGCCGGCGCCGTCGTGGCCTCGCTGCGAGGAGCAGTGGTACGCCGTGGCGGCTTCACGCTCGGCCCGGTGGACCTGCAGATCGACTGGGCCGACCGGGTGGCGATCACCGGGGCGAACGGCTCCGGCAAGAGCACCCTGCTCGCCGCGCTGCTCGGCCGGCTGCCACTGGACGAGGGACACGCCGCGCTCGGCCCCGGCGTGGTGGTCGGCGAGGTCGACCAGGCCCGGGGACTCTTCCTCGGCGACCAGCCGCTGCTCGACGCGTTCGGTGCCGCCGTACCCGATCTCGCCCCGGCGGACGTGCGGACGCTGCTGGCGAAGTTCGGGCTGCGCGCCGACCACGTGCTGCGGCCGGCGGCGACGCTGTCCCCCGGCGAGCGGACCCGGGCCGCGCTGGCGCTGCTGCAGGGGCGCGGCGTGAACCTGCTGGTGCTCGACGAGCCGACCAACCACCTCGACCTGGCCGCGATCGAGCAGCTCGAATCGGCGCTGGCGAGCTACCCGGGCACGCTGCTGCTGGTGACCCACGACCGGCGGATGCTCGACGCGGTGAGCGTCAACCGGCGGCTGCGCGTGGCGGACGGACGGATCGCCGAACACTGATCCATGCCGAGTCGGCCGGGCGGGTCCACAATGAGCGCATGCTCAAGTGGGAGTACGCGCTGCTGGTCCGTCGTCGTCAACCCGCGTCGACCGACCTCGGGTTCGAGGTCGTCTTCATCTGGTACGGCCCGGACGGCTCCATGATCGACGTGACACCGTACGGCGACACCGCGCTGGCCCACCTGAACCGGGCCGGTGACCAGGGCTGGGAACTGGTCGCGATGAGCGAGGACCCGTCGCTGCCCGGCAACAACGAGCTGCACCGCTACCACCTCAAGCGCCCGAAGGCAGCGGCGGCCCAGCCGCGCCAGCGGATGCGCAGCTCCCGCACCATCCGCCGAACCCTCTCCCCCTGACCCCCTCCCGCCCTCAGCGCGTCGATCTTGCAGTTGCGGCCCCTCGTCTGCCCCTTTTGCGAGCTTGGCCCGGGCCACAACTCCATGATCGACAGCGCCCGCCCCCAAGCCGCCCGTCGGAGCGTGCACCCCCGCCCCGAAACCGGCGGTGATCAAGGAGTTCGTGTGGACGTCGCCCTCGAAAAAGGACACAAACTCCTTGATCAACGGGGTGGGGGGTGGCCTCTCGCGATCGAGGAGTTCGGGTCCATCCACGCCGACGCCAGCACGAACTCCTTGATCCCCGAGTCGCGGGAGATCTTGGAAGGAAAGTGCCCCCATGACCGCCGAAATCTTCCAAGATCTCGGGCGCGCCCCGGTGATCAAGGAGTTTGTGTCCTCGCGGGCGTCTTCTGGTGACACAAACTCCTTGATCAACGGGGTGGGGCGGGGCGGACGGCGGGAAGGGGTGGAGGAGGACGGCGGACGGGTCGGGGCATATTGGGGTGAAATGGGGGTAACGGGCCGCCGGAGGTGGCGCATGGTGGCGATGGGGCAGACCGCGCTCTCGGGTGAGCGACTCCGGCAGACCGACGAGTTTCTCGCCGAGGCGTGGGCCGACCTGGTCCGGCACGACGAGCGGCTACGCGGGACGACCGTCGAGGTGCGCTTCGACCGGGGGGTGGCGCACCTGACCGGCGCGGTCGCCGACCCGGCGCAGTTGCGGCTGGTACGGGAGTTGATCGGCCGGCTGTCGGGCGTACTCGGGGTCTGGTGCCGGGTCGCCGTGGGCGGGCGGGCGCCGGTGGTGGTCGACCTGGGCTGCGGTGCGACCAAGCAGTGGCCGGGCAACCTGGGGCTGGACATCTATCCGGCGCCGGGGGTGAACGCGGTCGCCAATCTCGCCGGCTCGCTGCCGCTGCGCGACGCCTCGGTGGACGTGTTCTTCGCGGTGCACATCGTCGAGCACCTGATCGACTTCCTGCCGCTGTTCGWCGAGTGCCACCGGGTGCTGCGGCCCGGCGGTGTGCTCCACGTGATGAGCCCCTGGTGGCGGCACGTCAACGCGGTGGCCGACCCGACCCACGTACGCCTGCTGGACGTGCAGACGTTCAAGGGCATCTGCGGTCAGCGCCCGCCGGGTACGCCGCGCTGGTATCCGCTGCACGTCGGCTGCGACGGCGCGTCGGTCTTCGCCGACCTCACTCCCCTGCCCCCGGACGCGCCGCCCCCACCCGCATCCCACCTGGCCCGCTTCTTCGACTGACCCCGGCCGAGCCGGGCCCACCCCGGACCCACCCGGACCCGGACCCACCCCGGACCCGGACCCACCCCGTCGATCATGAAGTTGGCGGCACTCAAGGAGATCGACATCGCCGCCAACTTCATGATCGACGCGGCTGGGACGCGGCTGAGACGCGGCTGGGACGCGGCTGAGACGCGGGGCTAGAGGGGGGCGGACTCTCGCAGGGCTAGGTGGTGAGGGGTTACCAGCTCGCGGGGTGGGGAGTCGCGGTCGGGGCCGAGACGTCCGGCCAGGAGCTCGACCGCCAGGCGGGCGATGCGTTCCTTGTCGGGGGCGACTGTGGTCAGCGTCGGGATCGAGAAGCGGCCGTCCTCGATGTCGTCGAAGCCGGCCACCGCGACGTCCTCGGGCACGCGCAGGCCCGCCTCGTGCAGGGCGCGCAGCGCGCCGAGCGCGAGCGTGTCGTTGAAGCAGAAGACGGCGTCGGGGCGTACCCCGGTGGCGAGCAGGTGCCGCATGGCGGCGGCGCCGTCCGCGCGGTGCCAGGCCGGCGCGGGCGCCACCAGGCGGTCGTCGTACGTGATGCCGGCCCCGGCCAGCGCGGCGGTGTAGCCGGCCAGGCGGAGCCGGGCGCTGGCGCCCTCGGGGGTGCGCTGGGAGCCGATCGCGGCGATCCGGCGGCGGCCGAGCCCGATCAGGTGGGCGGTGATCTCCCGGGCGGCGGCCACGTTGTCGATCATGATGTGGTCGGCGGGGCCGTTGTCGACCCGTTCGCCGAGCAGCACCACGGGCAGACCGTGCAGGGCGGCGAGGTCGTCGGAGGTGAGCGCGAGCGGGCTCAGGATCAGGCCGTCGATCATGTGGTCGCCGATGCCGCTGGCGGCCTTGCGCTCCTGCTCGGAGCCGCCGCCGGTCTGGTGGATGAGCACCGTCCAGTCGTGCTCGGCGGCGGCGGTGACGACGTGCCGGGCCAGCTCGGCGAAGTAGGGGATGTCGAGCTCGGGCACGGCCAGGGCGATCACCCCGGTACGTCCTTTGCGCAGGTTGCGGGCCGACAGGTTGGGCCGGTAGTTGAGCGCGGCGATGGCCTCCTCGACCCGGGCCCGGGTGTCGGCGCGTACGTGCTGGTAGCCGTTGACGACGTTGGAAACGGTCTTCACCGACACTCCGGCCCGCTCCGCGACGTCCTTGAGCCTGTGCCGCACTGAACTGCCCTCCCGGTGAACGCTGGCCGCACTGTACCGCCTCACGACGACGTGACGACCTCTTCACACGGAGAGTTACAACGTTGCAGAAATTCACGGTCGATCAGGGCGGAGCCCTCCCGACCCGCGCGTCGGGAGGGCTCCGCGGTGCCCGCCTCAGGGGGTGGGGGCGGGCTCGGGGGTGTCCGAGTGCTCGCGCCGGGCGAGCCGGTTCTTGCGGTGGCCGTACCCGAAGTAGATGACCGCGCCGATCAGCATCCAGGCGAGGAACCGCAGCCAGGTCTCCACCGACAGGTTCAGGCTCAGGTAGAGGCACGCCACGGCGGTGAGGATCGGCAGCACCGGCGAGAACGGCACCTTGAACGGCCGCTCCAGGTCGGGCCGGCGCTTGCGCAGGATCGGCACCGCGATCGCGACCAGCGTGAACGCGCAGAGCGCGCCGATGCTGACCAGGTCGGCCAGCGCCGACAGCGGAAGGAAACCGGCGAGCAGCGCCACCGCGGCGGTCATGATCCCGGCGATCCGGTACGGGGTACCCCAGCGCGGGTGCACCTTGGCGATGGCGGGCGGGATGAGCCCGTCCCGGGCGATGGCGAAGCCGATCCGGCCCATGGCCACCAGGTCGACCAGGATCACGCTGGTGAGCCCGGCGACGGCGGCGATGGAGACGAGCACCGCGGCCCAGCCGGCGCCGACCGCCCGGAACGCGGACGCGATCGGCGCGCCCTCGTCGATCTCGGTGTACTTGACCATGCCGACCACGACCAGCGAGACGCCGATGTAGAGCACAGTGGAGATGAGCAGCGTGCCGAGCAGACCGAGCGGCAGGTCCCGCTTGGGCTTGCGGGTCTCCTCACCCAGGTTCGCCACGGCCTCGAACCCGGTGTACGCGAAGAACACCACTGCGGCGGCGGTGAGCACCCCGACGAAACCGAAGACGGAGGGCTCCAGCCCGAAGATGACCTGGGTGACCGGCTGCTTGATGCCGTCGTCCCCGGCGCCGGCCGGCTCGGCGGCCGGGATGAACGGGCTGAGGTTGGCCGCCTTGACGAAGAACAGCCCGGCGATGATCACGAAGGCGCAGATCGCCACCTTGACCAGCACCAGCAGGTTGGTGACCCGGGCGGACTCCCGGATGCCGACGATGGCGACCACGCCGAGCACCAGCACGATGCCGATCGCGCCGAGGTTGACGACGCTGCCCTCCTCGGCGAACCAGGCGCTGGGCAGGCCGAACAGGTCGGCGAGGTAGCCGGACCAGCCGCGGGCCACCACCGCCGCGCCGAGCGCGAACTCCAGCAGCAGGTCCCAGCCGATGATCCAGGCGACGATCTCGCCCATCGTCGCGTACGCGTAGGTGTAGGCGCTGCCGGCGGTCGGCACGCTGCTGGCCAGTTCGGCGTAGCAGAGCGCGGCGAGCAGCGCGACCAGGCCGGCGATGCCGAACGAGATCACCACGCCCGGCCCGGCGCTGTTGCGCGCCTCGACACCGGTGAGCGTGAAGATGCCGGTGCCGATCACGATGCCGATGCCGAAGCCCATCAGGTCGACCGCGCCGAGCCGGCGCCGCAGTCCCGGCTTGCCGTCCTCGCCGTCGGCGTCGCCCTGGGCGAGCACGTCCCCGATCGGCTTGGTTCGCAGGACCGACATCTGATCACCTCCCCCGCCGTGTGGCCGCCACGGTGGCGGTCTGTGACCGGGCTAGCTACCCAGCCGTTTTCCGCTCCAATCCCGCACGGCAGGTATCGGAATCGTCACGATCCGGCCGAGGTCGGACGGCGCGGGACATCGATCACCGGTCAAGGTCTTGCGCCGGGCACGGATAGATGAAAGTTTCCTACCGGAGGCGTGGGCAGTGCGGCGAATCTTGCCGCAACCCCGCCGCCGACCGTCCCCCCGGACCCGACGAAGGGACCGCACCGCATGAAGGCAACTCGGCTCGGAGCCGCCGCGCTGGCCGCGGCGCTGCTCAGCGCGCTGGTCGCCGGCACGCCGGCGCAGGCCGCACCCGACGACACCAGCACCGCCACTTCCCCCTCCACCGACTGCGTCACCGACCCGGCCACCCCCAAGCGCCAGTTCCGGGCCATGTGGATCGCCTCGGTGACGAACATCGACTGGCCCACAAAGGACTCCTGGACCGCGCCGGACCAGGTGGCCAAGCAGAAGGCCGAATACCTGGCCTGGCTCGACCTGGCCCAGAAGCTCAACCACAACGCCGTGGTGGTCCAGGTCCGCCCGACCGCCGACGCGTTCTGGCCCTCGCCGTACGAGCCGTGGTCGGAGTACCTGACCGGAGTACGCGGCAAGAACCCCGGCTGGGACCCGCTGGCCTTCCTGGTCGACGAGTCGCACAAGCGGAACCTGGAGTTCCACGCCTGGTTCAACCCGTACCGCGTCTCCATGCCCGCGCCCGGCGGCGCCGGCGCCGACGTGTCGCAACTGGCCCCGGACAGCCCGGCCCGCCAGCACCCCGACTGGGTCTTCGCCTACCCGCCCGCCGGCGTCGCCGGCAGCCGGCTCTACTACAACCCCGGGGTCCCCGAGGTCCGCGAGTTCGTCCAGACTGCGATGATGGACGCGGTCAAGCGGTACGACATCGACGGCGTGCACTTCGACGACTACTTCTACCCGTACCCGAGCGGCACCTACCCGGTGCCCGACGACGCCACGTTCGCGGCGTACAACAGGGGCTTCACGGACAAGGCCGACTGGCGGCGGGACAACATCAACCTGCTGATCCAGGAGATGAACGCCAAGATCAAGGCGGTCAAGCCGTGGGTGAAGTTCGGCGTCAGCCCGTTCGGCATCTGGCGCAACGCGTCGGCCGACCCGAACGGCTCGGACACCACCGGCTCGCAGTCGTACGACATCATCTCCGCCGACTCCCGCAAGTGGGTGAAGGAGGAGTGGATCGACTACATCGTGCCGCAGCTCTACTGGTACATCGGCCAGTACCCGGCCGCGGACTACGCCCGGCTCGTGCCGTGGTGGGCCGAGCAGGTGCGCGGCACGCGGGTCCAGCTCTACATCGGCCAGGCCGACTACAAGAGCGGTGACCCGGCGTACGGGTCGTTCTGGATGAACCCGCAGGAGCTGTCGAACCACCTGACGCTCAACCGGTCGTACCCGGAGGTGCTCGGCAACGTGCACTTCTCCGCGGTGCAGGTACGGGCGAACCGGCTCGGCGCCACCGACATCTACGCCGCCGAGCACTACTCCCGCCCCGCGCTGGTGCCCACCATGACGCACCTGCCGCGCAAGCCGCTGCTGTTCCCGGTGGTCACCAAGGCCCAGCGGGAGGCGGGCGGGGTACGCCTGAGCTGGCGTCAGCCGGCCGACGGCAAGGGCCCGCTCGGCACCGCCACGTCGTACGCGATCTACCGGTTCGACGGGCACGGCCTGGCCGGGCGCTGCGACTTCGCCGACGCCTCGCACCTGGTCGGCACCGTGCGGGCCACCGACGGCGCCGTGCAGTCCTGGGTGGACACCACGGCGGCCGACGGCGCCCGGTACACCTACTACGTGACCGCGCTGGACCGGCTGGCGAACGAGAGCCCGGCGAGCCCGCCGCGCTTCGTCCGCTGATTCACCCCGAATGCCCCCGGGCCGCCTCGCCGGTCCGGGGGCATTCGTCTGTTCAGGCGGATGTCAGCGAGCCGTTCCCCGGGGCATCGCCCCAGCTCACCCCTTTGATCGACACTTGTCGACACCCGGAGATCCCGGCCACCACCACGCGGAGGTTCCCGTGTCCCGTCGCCTCGCCACCACCCTCGCCGCCGGCGCACTCGCCCTGCTCACACTGCTCGGTCTGGCCACACCGGCCGCCGCCGCGGTGAGCACCCAGCAGAAGCTGTCCGTCCTGACCAGCTGGACGCAGACCAGCGCGTCCAGCTACAACGCCTGGAACAGCGCCCGGCAGAACCGGTCCCCCTGGACCGAGTACGGCTTCGACTGGTCCACCGACTACTGCTCGTCCAGCCCGGACAACCCGATCGGCTTCAACTTCAAGCTCTCCTGCTACCGGCACGACTTCGGCTACCGCAACCACAAGGCGATGGGCGTCTTCTCCGCCAACAAGGCCCGTCTGGACAACGCCTTCTACGCCGACCTGAAGCGGGTCTGCACCACGTACAACACGGTGGTCCGGCCCGCCTGCTACAGCCTCGCCTGGACGTACTACCAGGCGGTGAGCGTCTTCGGTTCGGTCGCCGCCGTGTCCCCGGCCGACCTCGACCGCGCCGCCCGGATGAAGGCCGACGCCGAACGCCACGCCGCCGCCCGCGCCTGACGCACCACGCGGGGAGTCCGCCGCACGGCGGGCTCCCCGCCGCACCCGGGCTCGCCGCCTCAGCCCGCCGTGCTGCGCGGCTGGAACGCCGGCCAGGAGCCCTGCGCGGGAACGCCGAACCGGGGTGAGTCGGCGGCCAGGTCCGGGTGCTCGACGTGCAGCGCCAGCGCCGCCACCTCGTCCAGCCGCAGCCCCGCCCCGGCGCCGTAGGCGGCGTCGAACGCCTCGTCGCCGAGCACCCGGCGCAGCTCCGCCTGCCGGGCCGCCCAGTACGGGCCGTATATCCCCGGCGTGGCCCGCAGGTTCGACCGGGTGGCCTGCGCCGCGCCGAACAGCCGGGCCGCGGAGAGCGCGTCCCCGGCCAGCGCGCAGCGCACCGCTATCGCGTTGATCGTGTCGCAGGCCCGGCCCAGGTAGCCGTGGCTCATCCGCGACCGCAACGCCACCAGCAGGTGCTCGTGCGCCGCCACCAGGTCACCCCGGGCCAGCGCCACCATCCCGAGCAGCATGTCCACCGAACGGCCGCCTCGCTCCGCCGGCCGCGACGCCTCGACCGGGCGGGCCGCGGCGAGCACCTCGGCGGCCTCGTCCAGCGCGCCCCGGCGCCAGAGCAGCTCGGCCAGGTTGTAGACGGCGAGCAGCGCGTCCCCGACCACGTCCTGCGCGTACGCCCAGTCGATCACCTCGCGGCAGACCCGCTCCGCCTCGGCGAACTGGCCCATGTCGACGAGCGGCGCGGCGCGCCCGGCCAGCACCCGGGCCAGCAGCCCCCGGTCACCGGACTGCCGGGCGGCCGCCTCGGCCCGCTGCGAGTACCGCAGTTCCTCGCCGAACTCGCCGTCCGCGCCCGCGTGCAGCGAATGCATGTGGTACGCGGCGGCCAGCTCGGCCTCCGGCATCACCTCGCCGGTCTCGGCGAGCCGGCCGTAGAGCCGGAACAGCCAGAGCCGCCCCTCCCGGGCCAGCCCGCGTTCCCGCCACCACTGGTCCAGGTCGCCGGCCAGGCGCAGCCCCGCCCGGGCGCTACCGCCGGTCGCGCACCAGCGCAGCGCGGCCCGCAACTCACCGGCCAGCGGATCCAGCGCGTACAGGGAGAGCGTCACCGGACGGCCGTCCGGCCCGAGGCACGCCCGGTCCAGCGCGTGCCGGCACCAGTCCACGTGCCGGTCCCGGGCGCTCTGCTCCTCGCCCGCCTCGACCAGCCGCCGGGCCGCGTACGCCCGGATCGGGTCGAGCATCCGGTACGTGCTGCCCGAGGCGTGCGGCTCGGCCAGCACCATCGACTTGTCCACGAGCACCGAGAGCGGGTCGAGCGGGTCCTCGCCGAGCAGCCACTGCACGGTGGGCAGGTCCACCGGTCCGGCGAACACCGCCATCCAGCGCAGCAGCCGGGCCGAACGCGCGCCGAGCGTCCGGTACGACCAGGTGACGGTCGCCTGGATGGTCAGGTGCCGCTCACTGGCCGAGCGCTGCACCGCGCGGGTCGCCGGCGTGGGCGGTGCGGCGCCGGTCGCCGCGGCCACCAGGTCCACGGTGTCCTGCTGGTTGCCGCTCCAGCCCGCCTCCACCGGCGGCGGCTCCGCCGTCTCCCGTCCCGCGTCGAGCGTGCCCAGCATGTCGTCCAGCCGCTCCGCCAGCTGCCCGGCGGAGAGCACCCGCAGCCGGGCGGCGGCCAGCTCTATGGCCAGCGGCAGCCCGTCCAGGCGGCGGACCACCCGGTGCAGGTCGGCCTGCTCGGCCGCCTCCGGCGCCCGCCCGCCCCGGGCCACCGCCGTGCGGTCCAGCAGCAACGCCACCGCGTCACTGCCACCGTCGGGCCCCTCGTCCACCGACAGCGGCGGGATCCGCCACACCACCTCACCGGGTACGCCGAACGACTCCCGGCTGGTCGCCAGCACCCGTACGCCCCGGCCACCGGCCAGCAGCCGGCTGATCACCTCGGCCGACGCCGCGGTCTGGGCGTCGCAGGTGTCCAGCAGCACGAGCATCCGGCGCGGCGCCGCGTACTCGACGAGGGTGTCGAGCATCGGCCGGCCGGGCTCCGGGCGGAGGCCGAGCACGGCGGCGATCTCGAACGCCACGAGCCCCGGGTCGGTCACCGCGGCGATGTCGACGAACCAGACCCCGTCCGGGTAGTCCTCCACGATCCCGGAGGCCAGCTCCACGGCCAGCCGGGTCTTGCCGGCGCCGCCCGCGCCGAGCACCGTCACCAGGCGGTACGCCTCGACCAGCCGGCCCAGCTCGGCGCGCTCGGCCTGCCGGCCGACGAACGAGGTGACCTGGGTGGGCAGGTTGTGAGCCGCCGCGTCGGCGGTACGCGGGCGCGGGAAACGCCGCTCCAGACCGGGCGCGACGAGCTGGAACAGCCGCTCCCGGTCGTCGAAGCCACGCAGCCGGTGCAGGCCGAGGTCCAGCAGGGACACACCGTCCGGCAGCGGTTCGGCGTGCTTGGCGGTGGCGGCCGAGCAGAGCACCTGCCCGCCGTGCGCGGCGGCGGCCACCCGGGCGGCCCGGTGCACCTCGGGGCTGGCGTACTCGCCGTCGCGCGGCTCGGCGTAGCCGGTGTGCAGTCCCATCCGGACCCGGGGCGTGGCGTCCGGGTTGGGCCAGTCGTGACCGGCGAGCGCGCGCTGCGCGGTCAGGCAGGCATGCACCGCGGCGGCGGCGTCCGGGAACGCGAGGAAGAACGAGTCGCCCTCGGTCAGCAGCTCGGCCCCGTCGGTGCCGGCGAGGGTGTCCCGCAGCAGCCGGCGATGCTCGTGCAGCACCGGCCGGTAGACCGGGCCCAGCATCCGGGCCAGCCGGGTCGAACCTTCGATGTCGGTGAACACGAAGGTCACCCACCCGCTCGGGAGGTGGTGTTCTGGCGACATACGTCGAACCTCCGCCCGCTGACGTCGGATCCATGCTGCCCTATGATCGCGCCGTCACGCATCGTGAGAACGGTTGGGCGGATTCCGACCCAAGGTGCCAAAAGATCACACGGGCGGCAAGAGCCGGTTCGACCCGCGGGACGAGCGGCGGAAACTCAGCAGCCGCAGGAGCCGCCGCAGCAACCTCCACCGCTGGGAATCCCACCAGTCGGGCCGGAACCACCACGCCCGGTGACGGCGACAGCGGAGAGCAGCTTCACCGTGTCGGCGTGACCCCGCGGGCAGGTGGCCGGCTGGGCGGCCTCGGCCATCGGGCGGTTGACCTCGAAGGTGTCGCCGCAGGCGCGGCAACGGAACTCGTACCGGGGCATGACATCAGCGTACGGCGGACCTGACGCCGTCACACGGATGGGTGATACTCGACGGGTGGTGGACGGCGAACGGCGAGCGACGGCCCGGCCCCTGCGACCCGCCGTGCCGCCCGACGGCGACGCCCGGCCCGTCCCGCGTCCCCGCCGCGAGCGCGACCCCATTCCCCCGAAGCCGCCCGCCGGCCCGGCCCGCGACCCGGACGCCACGGCTGGCGAGCCGAGCACGGACCCGGACCCGGGCGCGAATCCGCAGCCCGAGCCGGACGCGAAGCAGGGGCGCACGCCCGCCGCCGGAGCCGACACGGACACCAAGGCTGACGCGGGCGCCCCGTCCGGCGAGAAGCCGGAGGCGAAGGCCGAGGCGGCGGACGACGCGCAGCCGGCCGGCGGGCGACGTCGGCGCGTGCCGTTCGCGCACGCCGTCCGCACCCGCCCGCGGCAGCTCGCCGTCGGCGCGGCCAACGCCACCCGCGCCTGGTCCCGCCGCCCCGCCGGGCGGACCACGCTGCCGGCGCTGTTCCTGCTCGCCCTGGTCGGCGCCGCCACCACGGCCGGCGCGGTGATCGTGCCGGCCGCCGTCGGCAGGCCGGCGTCGGTCGACGAGGCCCTGCCGGAGCCGACCGTGGCGCGGACCGCCGCGCCCGCCGCGACGCCCCTGTTCCCGGACCCGTCCGGGCTGTCCGGCACCGCCGCGCCGACCGGAACGCCGCTGCCCGGCGGCGTGACTGTCGCACCGCCCACCGGTCGTCCCGCCGACGCCCTCGCCGACTGGGCGAGGCGGGTCAGCGCGGTCACCGCCATCCCGGTGGTGGCGCTCCAGGCGTACGCCTACGCCGAGCTGGTGCTCGCCCAGACCAACCGTGCCTGCCAGCTGAGCTGGACCACGCTCGCCGCCATCGGGCACGTCGAGTCCGGGCACGGCTCGGCCAACGGCGCCACGCTCGGGCCCGACGGCCGGGCCCTGCCGGAGATCAAGGGGCAGCCGCTCGACGGGCAGGGCGGCCGGTCCCGGATCCTCGACACCGACCAGGGGCAGCTCGACGGCGACCGCGTCTACGACCGGGCGCTCGGGCCGATGCAGTTCATCCCGACCACCTGGCAGGAGATCGGCGCCGACGCGGACAACGACGGCGTGAAGAACCCCCACGACATCGACGACGCGGCGCTGGCCGCCGGCCAGTATCTGTGCAAGGGCGGCCGGAACATGACCATCCCGGGTGACTGGTGGGGGGCCATCCTCTCGTACAACGATGTGCGCCGGTACGCCCAGGCGGTCTTCGACAAGGCCGACGAGTACGGCAGGCTCAGCCGCAACGTGAGGTGACCGCTCGCGTACATTCGCGGACTGAACCCTTCCCCCCGGCAGCGGTTGACGGCAAGCTAGACGGGTGATGGTGCGCGAGTGGAACCCTCGGACCGCCTCGTCCGCCGAGATCGCGTCCCTGCTGGACACGCTGAACGCGGTCCTGGCGGCCGACCTGCCGCAGGACCCGCCCTGGCAGGAGAGCTCCATGCGGGAGTACCTGTCCGAGGTGATGCCCGGCGAGCGGCGGATCTCCTGGGTGGCGCAGGAGGACGACGCTCCGGACGGCACGCCCGGAGCGATCGTCGGGCATGTGCACGTGCTGCTGCTGGGCGGCATCGGCGTACTGGAGGTGCTGGTGCATCCGGCGGTCCGGCGCACCGGGCTCGGCCGTGAGCTGGTCCGGGTGGCCGCCCGCCGGGTGTGGGACGAGGGCTTCCAGTCGATCGGCGTGGAGGTGGTCGGCGACACCCCGGCCGTGGCGTTCTACGAGTCGCTGGGCTTCACCCGCGACTATGTGGAGACCCGCAGCGTGCTCGACCTGCGTACGGTGGACTGGCCGGCGCTGACCGAGATGTCCGCCGAGGTGGGCGCGGGCTATCACGTGGAGTTCTGGCCCGGCGGGCCGCCGGACGAGCTGCTCGAGGCGTACGCGCGGGCCAAGGCCGAGGTGCGCGACTCCGACGACGTGGAACTGCGGCCCAGCTCCTACGACCCGGACCGGCTGCGGGACAGTCTCGCCACGTTGCACCGGCGCGGCATGAAGCCGTACATCGTGCTGGCGTTGCACGAGCGGACCGGGGACGTGGCCGGGCTGACCGAGGTGGTGGTGCCGGCGCAGCACCCGACCCGGGCCGACCAGTACGACACGATCGTCGTCCACGACCACCGTGGTTACGGCATCGACCGGGCCATCAAGGCGCGGATGCTGCTGGAGCTGCGCTCGGCCGAGCCCCAGCTGGTCGAGGTGCAGACCTGGAACGCGCAGGACAACGAGTCGATGCTGAAGGTCAACGCCGAGCTGGGTTACCGCCCCGACCGCGACTGGTGCGAGTACGGGGTGGACGTCGCCGAACTGGTGCACCGGCTGGACAGTCACCGCTGACCGTTCACCGGACGGCCACCGAAGGGCTGGACGGTGGACCCACGAGACCCTTAACGTTCGTTAGTTCCTGTCCACCCACCGTGGAGGCCCCATGCGCCCGCGCCGCACCCTCGCCGCGCTCGCGACCACCGCCGCCGTCACCCTCACGGCGATCGCTGTCGCACCCCCCGCGGCCAGCGCCGCGCCCACCGACCTGCTCATTTCCGAGTACGTCGAGGGGTCGTCCAACAACAAGGCCGTCGAGCTGTACAACGGCACCGGCGCCCCGATCGACCTGGCTGCCGCGGGCTACCAGCTCCAGCTCTACTTCAACGGCGCCAGCACGTCGACGAACATCGCGCTGACCGGCACCGTCGCCGCCGGGGACGTGTTCGTCTTCGCCGCCGCGTCGGCCGCGCCCGCGATCCTCGCCCAGGCCGACCAGACGTACGGCGGGTCGCTGTTCAACGGCGACGACGCGATCGTGCTGCGCAAGGGTGACACGGTGGTCGACTCCCTCGGCCAGGTCGGCGTCGACCCGGGCAGCGAGTGGGGCAGCGGGCTCACCAGCACCGCCGACAACACGTTGCGCCGGCTGCCCTCGGTGACCGCCGGCGACACCGATCCGGCGGACCCGTTCGACCCGGCCGCGCAGTGGGCCGGCTTCGCCACCGACACGTTCGACGGGCTGGGCAGCCACACCATCGGCGGAGGCGGCCCGGTCGACCAGCCGCCGACGCTGGCCTGCGGCGGCGCGCTGACGCTGTCGGCGGGCGCCACCGCGACCCGCGAGGTGACCGCGACCGACGCCGACGACACGATCACCGACCTCGCGGTCACCGCCGTCGTGCCGGCTCCGGCGAGCGGCTCGATCAGCCGTACCGCGTTCACCCCGGCGGCCGGGGACGGTGGCACGGCCACCGCCACGCTGACCGCCACCGGCCTGCCGGCCGGCAGCTACGCGGTCACGGTGACCGCCACCGACGACGACGGCGACACCGCCACCTGCACGCTCTCCGTGCAGGCCACCAGCGTGCTGTCGATCGGCGAGGTGCAGGGCCGCACCGGCGACGACGAGGACGGCCGCGCCGACCGGTCGCCGCTCGCCCCGGCCAGCGGCAACGGCACCAGCTCCCAGTTGTACGACGTGCGCGGCGTCATCACCGGCATGTCGCTGACCCGCAGCTCGGCCGGGGCCGACCAGTGGGGCTTCTACCTGCAGAGCCGGCTCGGCACCGAGGACGGCGACCCGCTCACCTCCGACGGGCTGTTCGTCTTCATGGGCTCGTTCACCACGCTGATCGGCGGGTACGCCCCCACCGTCGGCGACGAGGTAGTGCTGCGCGGCCGGGTCTCCGAGTACTTCAACCAGACCCAGCTCTCCGGCGCCTCGCTGGTCCGCAAGCTCGACTCCGGCCTCGACGTGGACACCGCGGTCCGGGTCGACGACGCGGTCCCGCCGGCCGAGGCGGCCGCCGCCGACCTGTACTGGGAGCGGCACGAGGGCGAGCGGATGCGGGTACGCGCCGGCAGCGGCGTATCCGCGCCCCGGCACATCTACTCCTCCACCGCCGACTCCGAGATCTACGTGCTGGACCGGGAGGACCCGGTCATGAAGCGGTCCGACCCGTACGCGCGCCGGGTGTTCCGGGACGCGCACCCGCTCGACGACATCCCCGGCACGCTCTTCGACAACGGCAACAACCAGCGCATCCTGCTGGGAGCGGGCGGCGTGAAGGCGGCCGCCGGTGACTCCCGCGCGCTGCTGCCCGAGGCGCGCACGTTCGACACGCTGACCGAGGACGCCTACGGCTCCGTGTCGTACGCGTTCAGCAAGTACAGCGTGCAGCCCGAGCAGCTCACCCTGACCGGTGGCGCGGACCCGGCCGCGAACCACCCGCCGCAGCCGGCCGACCGCGGCAGCGAGGTCGCGATCGCCACCTACAACGTGGAGAACCTGTACGACTACCGGGACGACCCGTTCGACGGCTGCGACTTCGCCGGCAACACCGGATGTACGGGGGTCAGCCCGCCGTTCGACTACGTGCCGGCGAGCCAGGAGGCGTACGCCGCCAAGCTGGCCGCGCAGGCCCGGCAGATCGTCAACTCGCTGCACAGCCCGGACCTGATCCTGGTGCAGGAGGCCGAGGACCAGGACATCTGCTCGGTGGTCGACGGCGCCCTGGCGTGCGGTGACACGAACAACGCCGACGGCGCGCCGGACACCGTGCAGGAGCTGGCGCTGGCCATCGCGGCCAACGGCGGCCCCGCCTACGCCGCCGCGTACGACCGCACCGGCGCGGACGCCCGCGGCATCGCCTCGGCGTTCCTCTACCGCACCGACCGGCTCACGCTGGCCGAGGCGACCGCCGCGGACCCGCTGCTGGGCTCCGCGCCGACCGTCCAGTACCGCTCGGCGGCGCTCGCGTCCAACACGGACGTGCAGAACCCGAAGGCGTTCAACGCGGTGCTGCCCGCCGACGTGGACCGCTCTACCGGCGTGGACGGCAGCAACGTCTACACCCGCGCGGCCCAGCTGGCCCGGTTCACCGTCAAGGCCGCGCCCGGCTCGACCGAGCGGTTCACGCTCTGGGCGGTCGCCAACCACTTCTCGTCCGGGCCGGACAGCCGGGTCGGGCAGCGCCGCGAGCAGGCCGCGTACGGCGCCGCGATCGTCGCGGCGGTCGAGGCGAGCGACCCGAACGCCCGCGTGGTCTACGGCGGCGACCTGAACGTGTTCCCCCGCCCGGACGACCCGATCGCCACCGCACAGAACCCGACCCCGTCGGACCAGCTCGCCCCGCTGTACGAGGCCGGGCTGCACAACCTCTGGGACGACCTGGTGGCGGACGCGCCCGCGTCGGCGTACTCGTACACCTTCAGCGGCCAGGCGCAGACGCTGGACAACCTGTTCGTGAACGACCCGATGCACGACGACCTGGTGCAGGTACGGACGGCGCACATCAACGCCGACTATCCGACCGACGCGCCGGAGCTGGGTGACCGGGGCGCCAGCGACCACGACCCGCAGGTGGCCCGGTTCCGGTCGCGTGCCTCGCTGCGGGTGGCCGACACCTCGGTGGCCGAGGGCGACAAGGGCACCCGCGCGATGACGTTCACCGTCACCGTGTCCCGCCCGCTCTCCGAGCCGGCGTTGATCTGCGCGACCACCTACGGCACGACCGCCCAGGCCGGGTCGGACTACGACCCGTACGTGGGTTGCAAACTGCTCCCCGCGGGCCAGACCTCGCTGGCGTTCCCGGTCACCGTGCGCGGCGACCGCAAGCGCGAGGCGGACGAGAAGCTCACGCTGTACGTGGCGGGTGTGCCGGGCCTGCGGCTGGCCGACCCGTCCGGCGTCGGGACGATCCTGAACGACGACTGACAGGTGTTCCGGGCGGCGGCCCGTCGATTCGCTCATGGGCGGATCGGCGGGCCGCCGCGGTATCCGCACCGCTGCGGATCGGGCGGGGGCGGCACGTTCCGGTACTTGGCCACCCGCACCTCCCACTGGCTGCGGCGGCGCAGCGCGTCCCGGACCGCCCGGTCGCGGTAGAAGGTCTCCGGCGGGCGGGCCAGCCCGTACCGGTCGGCCCACCACTCCCCCGGCTCCGGGTCGGTGACGACGTCGAGGTGGGACGGGTACCGCCGCTCCGCGCCGTCACGCAGGTCGGCCCGGTCACGCATCGGCTTGAGCACCGTGCCGGCCTCGTCGACGACCACGAGCCGGAAGCCGGCCGTCCCACGATGCACGACAGCATGGCCAGGCTCGGCGTCAGGCTGCCCGCCTCGATCCGCCCGATCGTGCTCGGATGCACCCGGGCGAACCCCGCTCCGCACCCCTGTGGAAAACCTGGAATCCGCCGCCCGACCAAACCTCGCCGTGCGTCAACCGCCCCACTCAAGGCACACGGAGCGTGACATCACTGTGCGTTAGCCAGTACTGCCGAAGCGAACGCCGCACACTCAAGACAAATAACAACCAATCCGGACACGACGCTCGGAATAGCCGAGCCAAGGAAGACCACCTCAGTCGACTTTGCTCTGCAGCCTTCGAAGCACTGCTTACGCTTCGTGACAGTTGCGCCCGTGGCTGCAGAGCAAAGTCGGCTGAGGGGCATAGCGCCTGCCACCCTGAGAACTACTGCGAGCTACCGCGTCTGGCTGTGGACAACTTGAGGCAACGCACCGCCCGCGGATCTCACCGACGCGCCACGACACGCGCGCCGGCGCGAGCCCGCCCCGGGTCCGACGCCGGGCGGCCGGGCGAGGGTCAGTAGCGCTCGCGCAGCAGCTGGGCCGCCTCGACCGCCCAGTAGGTGAGGATGATCTGCGCGCCGGCCCGGCGGATCGAGGTGAGCGTCTCCAGCATCACCCGCTCCCGGTCGATCCAGCCGTTCGCGGCGGCCGCCTCGACCATCGCGTACTCGCCGGAGACCTGGTAGGCGGCGACCGGGACGTCCACCGCGGCCCGGACCGCCGACACCACGTCGAGGTAGGGCAGCGCGGGCTTCACCATCACCATGTCGGCGCCCTCGGCCACGTCCAGCTCGACCTCGCGCAGCGACTCGCGCAGGTTCGCCGGGTCCTGCTGGTAGGTTCGCCGGTCGCCCTCCAGCGCCGACTCCACCGCGTCGCGGAACGGGCCGTAGAAGGCGGAGGCGTACTTCACCGCGTACGCGAGCACCGAGACGTCCTGGTGCCCGGCGGCGTCGAGCGCCTTGCGGACCACGCCGACCTGGCCGTCCATCATCCCGGACGGGCCGACCACGTGGACCCCGGCGGCGGCCTGGGCCACCGCCATGTCGGCGTACGCGGCGAGCGTGGCGTCGTTGTCGACCCCGCCGTCCGCGGTGAGCAGGCCGCAGTGCCCGTGCGAGGTGAACTCGTCCAGGCAGAGGTCGCTCATCACCACAGTCGCGTCACCGACCTCGGCGACCACGTCCCGGATCGCCACGTTCAGGATGCCCGCCGGGTCGACACCGCCGGAGCCGGTCTCGTCGCGCGTCGCCGGCACCCCGAACAGCATGATCCCGCCGACCCCGGCCTGGACCGCTTCGACGGCGGCCTTGCGCAGCGAGTCCCGGGAGTGCTGGAGCACTCCCGGGAGCGACGCGATCGCCCTCGGCTCGGTCAGCCCCTCCTTGACGAACATCGGCACGACCAGATCGGCCGGGTCGACGCGGGTCTCGGAGACCAGCCGCCGCACGGCCGCGTTGCGACGCAGCCGGCGGGGCCGGATCTCGGGGTACGGCATGAGGGAGCCTCCTGTCAGCGGAACCTCAGGGCGGTCGGGCCCTGCACCTTGGAGCCCCGGCGCTGCTTCGCCGGCATGGCCGCGAGCTTCTCCCGCAGTTCGACGGCGTAGGCGGCGAGCGCCTCCACCAGGTCGGGCACCGAGGCGTGCGGCGGCTGCACGTCGACCCGCAGGCCGAACTCGGTGGCGGTCTCCGCCGTCTTGGGCCCGATCACTGCAACAACCGTGCGCGCATGCGGCTTCCCGGCGATACCGACAAGGTTCCGCACCGTGGACGACGAGGTGAACAGCACGGCGTCGAACCCGCCCGACTTGATCGCGTCGCGGATCTCGGCCGGCGGCGGGGCCGCCCGCACCGTCCGGTACGCGGTCACGTCGTCGACCTCCCAGCCCCGCTCGGTGAGCCCGGCGGCAAGCGTCTCGGTCGCGATGTCGGCGCGCGGCAGCAGCACCCGGCCGACCGGGTCGAGGACCTCGTCGTGCGGCGAGAACTCGGCCAGCAGGCCCTCGGAGGACTGCTCCCCGGAGGGGATCAGCTCCGGCTGGATACCGAACGCGCGGACCGCCTCGGCGGTGGCGTCACCGATACAGGCGATCTTGACGCCGCCGAAGTGGCGGGCGTCGAGGCCGTGCTCGGCGAACTTCTCCCACACCGCCCGGACCGCGTTGACCGAGGTGAAGATCACCCAGGCGTAGCGGCCGTCGACCAGGCCCTTGACCGCCCGCTCCATCTGCGCCGGGGTACGCGGCGGCTCGACCGCGATGGTCGGCACCTCGCACGGGATCGCCCCGTACGCGCGCAGCCGGGCGCTCATCACGCCGGCCTGCTCCTTGGTGCGGGGCACCAGCACCTTCCAGCCGTACAGCGGGCGGTTCTCCCACCAGCTCAGCTTGTCGCGGTCGGTGACGGCCGCACCGACGGTGAGCACCACCCGGCCGGTGAAGCCGAGCGCCGCGGCGACGAAGGAGTCGACAGTCGACGTGGTGGTGTACTGCGTCTCGCCGGTGCCGTCGCCGGTCACCCCGACCGCTGTGGTGCCGTCGACGCCGGCGGCCAGCAGGCCGTCCCGGACGGCGGCCAGGTCACCGGCGTCCACGGCGAGCGCCAGCGAACCCCGGCCCACGGCCGTGGCGAGCGCGTCGAAGTCGAGCGCGGTGACGTCCTCGACGTCGGCGGCGGTGCGTACGCCCGGCAGCGGGACGCCCGCGTAGGTGGCCACGCCCTCGGCCTGGCCGACGCCCGGCACCACCTCGAAGTGCGCTGCGGTACGCGCGACCGCCTGCACCTCCTTGACCACCGAGTCGTGGCCGAACGGGTCACCGGCGACCAGGTGCACGGCGTTCTGCCCGGACCGGGCCGCGGAGATCAGCACCTTCGCCACGTCCCCCGGCACGCCCTCGGCGGGGCTGAACTCGGCGTCGGGCCGGGCCTGGGCGCGTACGTGCGCCAGGAGCGACTCGGGTACGCCCCGGTCGTAGACCACCTGGTCGGCCTCGACCAGGGCGTCCAGCGCCCGGCGGGTCAGCAGGCCGGGGTCGCCGGGACCGGCCCCGACGAAAGCGATCTGGCCTACGGGCTTACGGGTGCGGGTCATTCTGTGCTCCCAAGTTGCTGGGTCCCCGGGCCGGCCTGTGCGTCCTGGCCGAGGATCGAGTCGGCGCCGAGTTCGAGGAGTTCGGCGGCGAGTGCCTTGCCGATCTCCGCCGCGTCGGCGGGCGTTCCGGTGCGGGACAGCCGGAGGTCACGCGAACCGTCCGGGCTGATCACCGCACCGCGCAGGTAGATCTCCTGAATCACGTCGCCCTCGTCGGTGGGCTCGCCTTCGGCGAGGACGGCGTACGCGGCCACGGGTGCGCTGCATCCTGCCTCCAGGGTGGCCAGCAGCGCCCGTTCCGCGGTGATCGCGGCGCGGGACGGCTCGTGGTCGAGCAGCGCGAGCATCTCGATCACGTCCTGGTCGTCGGCCCGGCACTCGACGGCCAGCGCGCCCTGAGCGGGCGCGGGCAGCATGAGCATCGGGTCGAGCGTCTCGGTGATGACGTCGGCGCGGCCGATCCGGTTGAGCCCGGCGCGGGCCAGCACGACGGCGTCGAGGTCGGCGTCCGGGCCGAGCACCCGGCTGAGCCGGGTGTCGATGTTGCCCCGGATCGGGGTGACCTCCAACTGCATGCCCAGCGCGTGCAGCTGGGCGATCCGGCGCAGCGCGCCGGTGCCGACGCGGGCGCCGGGGGGCAGCTCGGCGAGCGTACGGCCGTCGGTGGCCACCAGCGCGTCGCGCGGGTCCTGCCGGGGCGGCACGGCCGCGACGTGCAGGCCGGGCGCCGCCGCGGTGGGCAGGTCCTTGTACGAGTGGACGGCGAAGTCGATCTCACCGGCGGTCAGCGCGTCGCGCAGCGCGGACACGAACACGCCGACGCCGAGTCGCTGCACCGGGGCGGTCGACTTGTCCCCGGCGGTCACCACCTCGACCAGCTCGACCGGGCGGCCGGTGGCCGCGGTGAGGGCTTCGGCCACGTGGCCGGACTGGGCCATCGCCAGGGCGCTGCCCCGGGTGCCGAGGCGCAGTGGGGCGGTCATCGCGCACCTCCGGTGGGCGGGATGTCGGCGGCGTCGAACGACGGCCGCCCGTCGAGATCGGTGGCGACCACGTCGGGAACGGTGTCGACCGGGGACGTCTGCGGAACGTCCAGGTCGAACAGCTCGCGCAGCAGCGCCGCGTACTGGTCGCCGCCGGGCTCGGCGGCGAGCTGGCGGACCCGTACGGTCGGCTGGTGCAGCAGCCGCTGGACGACCCGGTGCACGGTACGGGCCACCTCGGCGCGCTGGTCGTCGCTGAGGTCGGGGCGGCGCTGGCCGAGCCGGCGCAGCTCGGTGGCGACCACGTCGTCGGCCCGGCCGCGCAGGGCGGCCACCGTCGGCGCCACGTCGGCGCCGCGCAGCCAGCTCAGGAACGACTCGACCTCACCGGCCACGATCCGGGCCACCTCGGCGGCGTCGGCGGCGGCCGGCCCGTCGGCGAGCACGGCGGCCATCCGGTCGATGTCGACGACCTCGACGCCGGGCAGCTCGGCGACGCCGGGCTCGACGTCGCGCGGTACGGCCAGGTCGAGCAGGACCAGCGGGCCGCGGTCGGCGTCCCGGCGGGCCAGTGCCCGGGTCACCACGTCGCGGGTGAGCACCGGCTCGGTGGCGGCGGTGGCGGCGACCACGACGTCGACGTCGGCGAGCGCGGTGATCAGCTCGGCCATCGGCACGGCGGACGCGCCGTACGACTCGGCGAGCCGGACGGCACGGGCGGCGCCCCGGTTGGTCACGGTGAGCGGGCCGGCGCCCAGCCGGGACAGCGTGGCCACGCCCAGCGAGCCCATCGCGCCCGCGCCGACGATCATCGCGGGCCGCCCGGCCAGCTCGCCGTCGAGCATCTCGGCGGCGAGGTCCAGGGCGGCGGTGACGACGCTCTGCCCGGCCCGGTCGATGTTGGTCTCGGCGTGCGCGCGCTTGCCGACCCGCAGCGCCTGCTGCATCAGCTCGTGCAGCAGGCGGCCGGCCGAGTCGGCGCCACCGGCGGAGTGGTAGGCGTCGCGGAGCTGGCCGAGGATCTGCGCCTCGCCGACCACCATCGAGTCGAGCCCGGCGGCCACCCGGAAGACGTGGTCCACGGCGGCGGCGTCGTAGTGCACGTAGAGGTGCGGGGCGAGCGCCGCCGGCTGGCAGCCGGCCTGATCGGCCAGGACCGCGCAGATGTCGCCGAGTCCGCCGTGGAACCCGGAGACGGCGGCGTAGACCTCCACCCGGTTGCAGGTGGAGACCAGGACGGCCTCGGCGACGTACGGCTGGGCGATCAGGCGGTCCAGCGTCCGGGTGAGGTCGGCGGGCGGGACGGCGAGCTGTTCCAGGGTGGCGACCGGGGCGGTGCGGTAGGACGCGCCGACGACGAGCAGTTTCACGTGCCGATCGCCTCCTGGGTGTCGGTGGCCGCGAGTCCGCCGGGCAGGGCGGTGAGGGCGGTCCCGCCGGTGGCGGGGAGCGCGGTCAGCGACGCCTTGCGGTGCTCGTGGAAGGACAGGATCTGCAGCTCGATGGCGAGGTCGACCTTGCGCACGTCGACCCCGTCCGGGACCGAGAGTACGCAGGGCGCGAAGTTGAGGATGCTCGTCACGCCGACGGCGACCAGCTGATCGGCGACCGCCTGGGCGGCCGGGGCGGGCGTGGCGATGACGCCGATCGAGATCGATTCCTCGGCGACCACCTGGGGCAGGTCGTCGATGTGCTGGACGACGAGTCCGTTGATCCGCTCGCCGACCCGGGACCGGTCGGCGTCGAGGAGCGCGGCGATACGGAAGCCGCGGTTGGCGAAGCCGTCGTAGCCGGCCAGCGCGTGACCGAGGTTACCGACGCCGACGAGCGCGACGGCCCGGCACTGGGTGAGCCCGAGCACCGAGGAGATCTGGTCGACCAGGAGCGCCACGTCGTAGCCGACGCCCCGGGTGCCGTACGAGCCGAGGTGGGACAGGTCCTTGCGGAGCTTCGCGGAGTTGACGCCTGCCGCGTTGGCGAGCCCTTCGCTGGACACCGTCTCGTGCCCGGAGTCGGCGAGCGTGTGCAGCGCACGCAGGTATTCCGGGAGCCGGGACACGGTCGCCTCGGGCAGGTCCGGAAGCGCCGGTACGGCACCGGTGCGGCCGGGCGCGCCTGGTTGACGGTGCTGACTCATGAGACTCCGTGCGGTGCGATCCTCGACCAGCGACAGGGGCCGGTCGTTTCGGGACTCCCGCTGGCGACCGAGATTGCCGGCTGTGCTAGCAGGGCGCGTCGGAACTACAGAGTAGGCGCTTGTGAAGAGGTGCACAAATCGCGATCTTGAAAGCTCGCGACGCGCCTTCACCTGCCCCTCCATTCCCGCAAGATCGATCGACCGCCTCCCTTGGCGGCGCGTGGCGATTATTGCTCAATCCCGACTTCCCTGACCAATCGCGCGCGGCTCGTAGCGCTCCGTCACCGGCGTGGCGAGGCGAGTCTCACGTTTTGCAGTAGGGAGAACCCCACCCCCAAGAGGCCAGCGTGCGGGATGGGTCGGCGGGGCACGCGCCCATAGCCTCGAACCATGACCGCCGCACCACTGGCCACCGCGCCCACTCCGCTGTCCCCCGTCCACGGGCTGCTGCGCCGCCTCGCCCGCGACACCACCTACGTACTCGTGGGCTTCCCGCTGGCGATCGTCGGCTTCGTGCTCGCGGTGGTGGGGATCTCACTCAGCGCCGGGCTGCTGGTGACCACGCTCGGCCTGCCGATCCTCGCCGGCTTCCTCTACGCCGCCCGTGGGCTGGCCGACATCGAGCGGCTCCGGCTCGCCGCGGTGCTGGACCGGCCCCGGGTACGCCCGGTCTACCGCCGGCCGGAGCCGGGCGCCGGGTTCTGGCGGCGGGTGTTCACCCCGATCCGGGACGCGCAGTCGTGGCTCGACCTGCTGCACGCGTTCGTCCGGCTGCTGGTGGCCCTGCCCACGTTCGTGCTGCTGGTGGTCTGGTGGGTGCTGGCCCTGGGCGGCACGCTCTACGTCGTCTACGACTGGGCCATCCCGCGCGGCGTCGACGACCAGGACCTGAGCCAGCTCCTCGGAATGGGTGACGGCGCCGGCGCGCGGATCGCCCTGAACACCGCGATCGGGCTGTTCGCCCTGTTCACGCTCCCGCTGGTGGCGCGCGGCTGCGCCCGCCTGCAGGCCGGGCTGGCGTACTCGCTGCTCACCGGCGTGGCCGAGATGCGGCAGCGGATCATCACGCTGGAGGAGCAGAAGCGCGCCGCCGCCTCGGCCGAGGCGGTCGCGCTGCGCCGGCTGGAGCGCGACATCCACGACGGCCCGCAGCAGCGGCTGGTCCGGCTCGCCATGGACCTCGGCCGGGCCCGCCACCAGCTCGCCGACAACCCGGACGCGGCCCGGCAGACGCTCGACGAGGCAGTGGCCCAGACCCGGGAGACGCTGGACGAGCTGCGCGCGCTGTCCCGGGGCATCGCGCCGCCGATCCTGGTCGACCGGGGCCTGCCCAGCGCGCTCGCCGCGCTGGCCGCCCGGGCGCTGGTGCCGACCGAACTGGTGGTGGACGACGACCTGGGCACCGCCGCCGGCCGGCTCGATCCGGGGCTGGAGAGCACCGCGTACTTCGTGGTGGCCGAGGCGCTGACGAACGTGTCGAAGCACAGCCGGGCGAACGCCTGCCGGGTGGAGGTCACCCGGAAGGTGGGCCGGCTGGAGATCACCGTCACCGACGACGGCGTCGGCGGCGCGCACCTGGCCAAGGGCCACGGGCTCAACGGCATCGCCGACCGGGTCCGGGCGGCCGGCGGCACGCTGGAGGTGACCAGCCCGGCCGGCGGCCCGACCCGGGTCCACGCCGAACTACCGAGGTGACCCGGACCGCCGGGTCGGGGCGTGATAGACACCGGACCCATGCGGGTGGTGATCGCGGACGACGCCGTACTGCTCCGGGAGGGGCTGATCCGGCTGCTGACCGAGTACGGGCACGAGGTGGTGGCGGCCGTCGGTGACGGTGACGCGCTGGTCGAGGCGGTGGTGGCGCACCGGCCCGACGTCTCGGTGGTGGACGTGCGGATGCCGCCCTCACACACCGACGAGGGACTGCGCGCCGCGGTGGAGGCCCGCCGCCGGGTGCCGGGTACGCCGATCCTGGTGCTGTCCCAGTACGTCGAGGTGTCGTACGCCGACGACCTGCTGGACACCGCGGGCGGGGCCGGCGGCGGGATCGGCTACCTGCTCAAGGACCGGGTCGCCGCGATCGACGAGTTCCTCGACGGCCTGGCCCGGGTGGCCGCCGGCGGCACCGTGCTCGACCCGGAGGTGATCAGCCAGTTGCTGGTCCGGCGGCGGCGCGACGACCCGCTGGCGTCGCTGACCCCGCGCGAGCGCGAGGTGCTGGCGCTGATGGCCGAGGGCCGCTCGAACACCGCCATCGCCCGGGCGCTGGTGGTCAGCGACGGCGCGGTCGAGAAGCACGTCCGCAACATCTTCACCAAGCTCGACCTGCCGCCGGACGCGACCACGCACCACCGCCGTGTCCTGGCCGTCCTGGCCCACCTGCGCGCCTGACCGGGCCGGGTCAGGCGAGCGTGCGGGCCAGCGTCACCGCCTCGGTGAGCGTGTCGGCGGCCGGGTGGCCGCTGCCGCGCAGCCGGTCCGGGTCGGACAGGCCACCGGTGTAGAGGACGCAGCGGGCGCCGACCGAGGCGGCCGCGTCGGCGTCGTCGAGCGAGTCACCGATCAGCACCACCTCGTGGCCGCCCAGCCCCAGCTCGGCCAGGTGCTTCTCCAGCCACTCGGCCTTGTGCCCGCCGCCGACTGTGGCACGCAGCCCGTCCACCCGGCGGAAGTGCGGCGTCAGCCCGTACGTGTGCACCGTCGGCACCAGCTCGTCGTGGAACCACATGGACAGCAGCGACTGGCTGCCCTCCCAGGACTCGATCGCGGTGGTGGCGTCGGCGGCCAGGGCGCAGGTGGTCAGCCCGGCCCGGTAGGCGTCGTGGAAGACCCGGTCCAGCGTGCCGAACGCCTCGGCGTCCACGGCCCGGCCGAGCATCTCGGCGTAGTAGTCGGCGATCGGCCGCCGGAACCGGACCCGGTGCTCGGCCGCGGTGACCGCCGGCCCGCCGGCGCTGGCGAAGGCCACGTTCGTGGCCTGGACCACCAGGTCGAGGTCGTCGAGGAGCGTTCCGTTCCAGTCCCACACGAGGTGGCGTCGCATACCCGTCACCCGAGCACTCTAAGGCTAGAGCTGCGGCGTGGTCAGGTCGCGCAGCAGCCGGTCCTCCTCGACCCGCCAGTAGCCGTGCTCCTTGCCGTCGAGCAGCACCACCGGCAGCCGGTCGCCGTAGTCACGCTCCATCTCCAGGTCGCCGGTGACGTCCCGCTCCACCCACCGGTCGCCGGTGACCGCGACCACCCGGTCGAGCGCGGCCTTCGCGTCGTCGCACAGGTGGCAGCCGGGCCGGGTGATCAGGATGAGCCTCGGGTCACTGGACATCGGATACCTCCGTGCGGATCTCGGTCGGCGACGCCGGCGACGGCACCATGGGCGCCGGGCGCAGCTCGGTCTTGCGTACCTTCCCGATCGCCGAGTACGGCAGGCTGTCGACGAACTCGACGGCGGTCGGGCACTTGAACCGGGCCAGGTTACGCGCGCAGTGGGCGAGCAGTTCGTCAGCCGTCACCGGCGGACCGGCCGCCCGGACCACGTACGCCCGCACAGTCTCGCCGGTCCGCGGGTGCGGCACGCCGAGGACCGCCGACTCGGCCACCCCGGGGTGCGCCTGGAGCACCAGCTCCACCTCGTGCGGGTAGACGTTGAAGCCGTTTACCAGGATCAGCTCGCCGAGCCGGTCGACGAGGAACAGGTCGCCGTCGCCGTCGGCGTACGCGACGTCGCCGGTGGCCCACCAGCCGTCCGGGTCCGGCCCGCCCCGCCCGTCCGGCCAGTAACCGGCGAACAGGTTCTCCCCGCGTACCACGATCTGCCCGGGGTCGGTGCCGGCCAGCTCGTCGGAGAGGTCCATCTCGTCCTCGTCGGGGGCGTCGGCGGGCGCACCGTCGCGCCACAGCTCGACGCCGTCGGCGCCGGTCAGGCGCAGCTCGACGCCGGGCAGCGGACGGCCGATCGAGCCCGGTTTCGGCTCGCCGCCGACGAGCGTCGACGTGAGCACCGGCGCGGTCTCGGTGAGCCCGTAGCCGACGTGCACCGGGTGCCCGGTCAGCTCGGTGAAGCGCGCCCCGACGGCCGGCAGCAACGGCGCCGCGCCGCACACCGCGACGCGCACCGAGGCCAGCGCCGCGGCCGGGTCACGCTCCGCCTCGGCCCAGGTCAGGAACATCGACGGTACGCCGACGAGCACCGTGACCCGGTGCCGGGCGATCTCGTCCAGCGCCCCGGACGGGCCGGGCTCGTCGACGAGCACACCCGTCGCGCCGTGCCGCACCACGGCGCCGAGCACCGTGTTCAGCCCGTACGCGTGGAACAGCGGAAGGGCGAGCAGCACGACGTCGTCGGGGCCGACCACCGGCGGCTCGATCCGGTCGGTCTGGTCGTGGTTGGCGGCGAGCGCGCGGTGCGACAGCATCGCGCCCTTGGGCCGTCCCTCGGTGCCGGAGGTGTAGAGCAGGACGGCGAGGTCGTCGCCGGCGCGGGCCGGGAACCCGTCCGGCCCGGTGTCGCCGCGTACCGGCGGCGCGGTGTGCACGGCGCGCAGCCCGGGCAGCTCGGCGCGGTCCACCCGGGCGGTCACCTCGGGGGCGCCGACCAGCACCGTCGCGCCGGAGTCGGTGAGCACGTGCCGCAGCTCGCGGGCGGTGAGCGCGGGGTTGACCGGTACGGCGACCAGGCCGGCCCGGAGCGCGGCGAGGTAGGTGACCACGAAGTCCGGGGTGTTGCCGAACGCGACAGCCACCCGGGGCGGATGTCCCGGTCCGGCGGCCGGCGGCGCGTCGGCGAGCAGCGCGCGGGCGGTGGCGGTGACCGCGTCGTCCAGCTCGGACCAGGTGAGCGTCCGCTCGCGCCAGCGCAGCGCGGCCCGGTCGCCCCGTTCGGTGGCGGCCCGGCGGAGCCGGTCGGCGAGGTTCGGCGCGGAGCTTTCGGCGGCGTCCTGCACGGTGGCTGAGTCTGGCACAGCGGCGTCCGCCGGACCATGCCCGGACACGGCACCGGGTCCGCCACACGGGACTGGGAATGCAGTACGGTGGGATTCCCGAGCGCGGGATAACGATCTCCAGCGGCACGAGCCGAGCGACCCGGGGCGACCCGTGCGAGCCGCCCTCGCGACACGCCGAGCGGAAAGAAAATCTGCTCCGACCAGGACTTTCCACTGCGGACCACGATCCGGCGCGAAAGTCAACCACACGCGACGGACAACGGGTCCGCCATTCGTGCGATCCGGCGGGAAATACTTCCGCTCTGTGTAACGGACTTGCCACGCGTGGGTGACGTTGGCCCTATCATCACTCGGGTCGGCTCACCCCATTTGCCGTGAGTCGACACCCCTCAGCCCGAGGAGGCCCCCGTGCCCGTCAGCGCATTGGACCAGCACCTCAAGGGGATCTGCCGCCCGTCGGCACGTCCCGACCCGGCCGCGCCCGGCCGGGTTCCACCCGGTCCCCCGGCACCACAGTGGCGCCCGGTGCGGTCGCTGCCCACTCGGACCGGGGAGGCGCGGTGACCACCTTCGGTTACGCCGAACGGCCGGCCGGCGTCACCGGCCCGACCCAGCGCAACCCGCTCAACGAGCGCGCGGACCCGCCTCCACGCAGCGCCGAGAGCCAGCTCGCGGTACGCGGCGAGGGGCGGCGCGTACGCAGCCGCGCGCACCACACGAACGAGGCGCCGGCGCGTCCCGCGACGCCCGGCGGCAACGCGAAACCCGCGGCCGGCCGCCTCGGCAGCCCGGCCCGCCCGACCATGCCGGCCCAGGCCCGGCGCGGTGACGCGGCCACCGGCGCGGAGCCGTCCGCCGCGGAGACCGCGATCCTGCCGGCGGTGACCACAGGCGACACCGCCGTCCTGCCCGCCGTGCCGGCCGCCACGCCCGCCACCGGATTCCCCAGCCGCCCCGACCCGTCCGACCCGGCCACCGAGGTGTGGACGCTCGTCGAACGCGCGCAGGCCGGCGAGTCCGAGGCGTTCGGCCTGATCTACGACAGGTACGTCGACACCGTCTTCCGGTTCGTCTACTTCCGGGTCGGCAACCGCCAGCTCGCCGAGGACCTCACCTCCGACACGTTCCTGCGCGCGCTCAAGCGGATCGGCAGCTTCACCTGGCAGGGGCGCGACCTCGGCGCCTGGCTGGTCACCATCGCCCGCAACCTGGTCGCCGACCACTTCAAGTCGGGGCGCTACCGGCTGGAGGTGACCACCGGCGACGTCCTCGACGCCGACCGGGAGGACCGCGGTCCGGAGGGCAGCCCGGAGGCGGCGGTGGTGGAACACATCACCAACGTCGCCCTGCTCACCGCCGTCAAGCAGCTCAACCCGGAGCAGCAGGAGTGCATCGTGCTGCGGTTCCTCCAGGGCTTCTCGGTGGCCGAGACGGCCCGTGCCATGGGCAAGAACGAGGGCGCCATCAAGGCCCTCCAGTACCGCGCGGTACGGGCCCTGGCCCGCCTGCTGCCCGACGGCTTCCACTCCTGACCGGCAGCCACCGTCCCGTTTCCTCACCGGCGCCACCGCCGGGCGCTGTCGCGTGCCCGACGCCCCACGCAGGCCGATCACTCTTGGTGATTTCGCCGCCGTCCCAGCCGTAACCGGCGACCGGCGCGGTCCGTTTCTCCGGGTGCGACCAGTGGTTGTCCCGGCGTCCCCCGGGCCACCCGGTCCGGCGGGTCGGGTCGGCCGTTCCGGTCGACTCGGTGCCACACGCTGCCACCGGTCGCTGGTGACGACGACGGCCGCCCGGCCGTGACCAGCGAGAGGGGGTGCCGCGGTGGACAGCGACCTCTTCTCCCGTCGGCGGGCCGAGCGCTTCGCGCAACTCCTCGACGAGGCCAACGGCGGACGCCGGCACCACGTCCGGTCCAAGGCGGACGGTGAACTCACCGCGCTCGTCGAGGTGAGCCGCCGGCTCAGCGCCGAACGGCCCGACGTCGAGGTGGACGCCGAGTTCCGCACCGGACTGCGGGCGATGCTCGTGGCCACCGCCGAACGTGAGGGCGTCGGCACTCCGGCCAAGACCACCACCGGGGTACGCGGAACGCTGCTGCCCGCGATCACCGGACGCCGGGCGCGGGCCCGGGGCGCGATCCTGGTCGGCGTGGCCGCCGGCGCGGTCGCCCTCTCCGGCATCTCCGCCGCCAGCGAGAACGCGCTGCCCGGTGACGCCCTGTACGGCATGAAGCGCTCCACCGAGCGCGCCCAGCTCGCGCTCGCCAGCTCGGACATCAGCCGTGGGCAGCTCTTCCTCGACTTCGCCCGCACCCGGCTGGACGAGGCCGCCTCGGTACGCGGCGACCGGCTCGGTTTCAGCGCCGTCCTGGACGACATGGACGCGGACACCCGCCAGGGCGTACGCCTGCTGACCACGGTCGCGGCGCAGCGTTCCGACCCGGTGGCGCTGGACGCGGTGGACACGTTCCTGGCCGGCCAGCGCCGGGTGGTCAGCGGCCTGCTGGACCGGCCCGACCACGCCGAGCGGGACCGCACCCGCCGCTCGCTGGCGCTGCTCGACGCGGCCGGCAAGCGCGCCGACGCGCTGCGCGAGGCGATCGCCTGCGGACTGCCCGCGCCACAGGCCAGCGACGCGCTCGGGCCCGCCCCGGCGGCCTGCCCGGCCGACCGCTGAGCGCGGACGCCGACCGCGCCACACTTCTCCCGGCGGACACCCACCCGTCACACCGTGCCGGATACGCTCGACGCGGAGGGCGTACGCGGTCGTCGAGGCAGGGAGGTCACCGTGGCCGGAACCCGGAAGGTGACCGTCAGCACCGACGCGCACGGGCACACCACCGGCTGGTCGGAGGCCCCGTCGGCGCCCGCGACCACGATCCCGCCGGACCCCACCGCCGCCGCCTTCTTCGACGTGGACAACACGATGATGCAGGGCGCCTCGATCTACTGGTTCGCCCGCGGGCTGGCCGCCCGGAAGTACTTCACCACCGGTGACCTGGCCCGTTTCGCCTGGCAGCAGGCCCGGTTCCGGCTGCTCGCCACCGAGCACGCGGGCGACATGTCCCAGGCCAAGGAGGCAGCGCTCGCGTTCGTGCAGGGCTGGCGGGTGGACGACATCGAGCGTCTCGCCGACGAGATCTTCGACGAGCTGATGGCCCCGCGCATCTGGGCCGGCACCCGCCGCCTGGCCCAGCGTCACCTCGACGCGGGCGAGCGGGTCTGGCTGGTCAGCGCCGCCCCGGTGGAGATCGGCCGGGTGATCGCCGCCCGGCTCGGCCTGACCGGCGCGATCGGCACGGTGGCCGAGGTGGTCGACGGCGCGTACACCGGGCGGCTGGTCGGTGACCTGATGCACGGGCCGGCGAAGGCCGAGGCGGTGACCCAGCTCGCCGCCGTGGAAGGGCTGGACCTGGCCCGCTGCGCGGCCTACAGCGACTCGGCGAACGACCTGCCGATGCTCTCCGCCGTCGGCCGTGCGGTCGCGGTGAATCCCGATCCGGCGCTGCTGCGGCAGGCCCGCGAGCGGGGCTGGGACGTGCGCGACTTCCGCACCGGGCGGCGGGCCGTACGCATCGCCGTGCCCTCCACCGCCGCCGCCGGGCTGCTGGCCGGCGCGGTCACGGCCGGCCTGGCGCTGCACCGGCGCCGCCACCGCGAGGCCTGAGCCGGCGCGCGTTCGCTCAGGGCCCGAACGGGTCGGGGCGGCGTTCGAGCAGCTTGTGCAGCGTCTGCTGGATCGTCTCGCGCACCTGGTCGGCGAGGTTGAACACCACGAGCGGGTCGTCGGCGGAGTCACGCAGGTGCGCGGTCGGGATCGGCGGGCAGAACTCGATCAGCCACTTGCTCGGCAGCGGCACCATGCCCAGCGGCCCGAGCCAGGGGAACGTCGGCGTGACCGGGAAGTACGGCAGTTTGAGCAGCCGCGCGAGGGGCTTGATGTCGGCGAGCATCGGGTAGATCTCCTCGCCGCCGACGATCGCGACCGGCACGATCGGCGTGCCGGTGCGCAGCGCGGCGGAGACGAATCCGCCCCGGCCGAAGCGCTGGAGCTTGTAGCGGTCGGAGTAGAGCTTGCCGACCCCCTTGAAGCCCTCCGGGAACACGCCCACCAGTTCGCCGTTGCCGAGCAGCCGCTCCGCGTCCGGGTTGCAGGCGACGGTGCCGCCGGTCTTGCGGGCTATCTCGGAGACGACGGGCATCCGGAAGACCAGGTCGGCGCCGAGCAGCCGCAGGTAGCGGCGCGCCGGGTGCCGGTCGTGCAGCGCGGTGGAGAGGATCAGCGCGTCGAGCGCCACGGTGCCGGAGTGGTTGCCCACGACCAGGCCCGCGCCCTCGGCCGGTACGTGCTCGATGCCGCTGACCTCGGTGCGGAACCAGTCCCGGTAGAGCAGCCGGACCAGCGGGTGGACAACCGCGTCGGTCAGGTCGGGGTCGAAGCCGAACTCGTCGACCTCGTAGTCACCGGCGAGCCGCCGCCGCAGGAACGCCAGGCCCTGGGCCACCTTGCGGTCCCAGTGGTCGCCCGGCCGGTCGGCCACCGCCGGTCCGGGCGGCGTGTCACCGGCCGGCGCGTCGCCGGCCACGGCCTTCTTCGCCACGGCCTTCTTCGCGACCGTCTTCTTGGCCACGGTCTTCTTGGCCACCGTCTTCTCGGCCGTCGGGCGGTGCGCGGCCGGACCCGGGGCGGCCGACCCGGCCGGGGTGCCGGGCTCGTCGGCGGAGGTGTCCGGCTCGACCGGCGCGGCCGGGCGGGCGGACGGCGCGGTCACCCGGCGGTGTCCGTTGCGCCGTGCCGGCTCCGCGCCCGGCCCGGGCACGTCCAGCGGTACGTCGTAGCGCGCGTCGCGCCGCTCCTCCGGGCTGGTCACGAACGCTCCCGTACGGTCGAGCGGACCTGCCGGATGCTCTCCAGCACCAACCGCTCGGCCGCGGCCAACTGGTCCCGGGTCACCACGACGCCGCCGTGGTGGGCGCGGATGAAGTCCTCGAACGCGGCGGCGGTCGAGCGGGGCGTGAAGCCGAACTCCCGCTCCAGCCGGCTGGTGTCCACCACCCGGCCGTGCACGAACAGGTCCACCTGGTCCAGGCCGTACCGGCCGAAGCCCAGGCTGCGGGCGATCGCGGCGACCCCGGCCAGGCCCGGTTCCAGCACCGGCACCGCCACCCGGCCGGCCCGGCGGATCGCCTGCGACAGCGACAGCACGCCCGGCCCGGCGACGTTGTACGTGCCCGGGTGGTCCTCGGCGACCGACCGGTGCAGCACCTCCAGCGCGTCGTCGAAGTGCACGAACTGCAGGCGCGGGTCACGGCCGAAGACGGTGGGCACCACCGGCTGGGAGAAGTAGCGCGTGAGCGTGGTGTCGGCGGCGTAACCGATGAACGGCGCGAAGCGCAGCACGGTCGCGGTGACGTCGGGCCGGCGGCGGCGGAACCCGCGGACGTACCCCTCGATGTCGAGTATGTCGCGGCCGAAACCGCCGCGCGGCACCTCGCGCGGCTCGGTCTCCTCGGTGAAGACGGCCGGATCGCGGAACGACACCCCGTACGCGGCGGTGGACGAGCGGACCACGAGCTTGCGCAGCCGGGGCGCGCGCTGCGCGGCGGCGAGCATCTGCATCGTGCCGATGACGTTCTGTTCCTTCATCGCCGACCGGCCGCCCTGCTGCGGGTCGGGGGAGGTGACGAGCGCGAGGTGCACCACGGCGTCGACGTCGAGGTCGGCCAGGAGACCRCCGAGCGAGTCGAGGTCGAGACGGACCCGTTCCACGTCGGTGAGCAGGTCGGCCAGCTCGGGGTTGGGCGGCGCCGGATCGACCCCGATGACCCGCTCGATCCGCGGGTCGGCGGCGAGCCGCGCGGCGACGTGCGCGCCGAGCCAGCGACCGACCCCGGTCACGACGACGACCCCCGGGGCACCGGAGGTGTCACCGGGGGTCATGTCGTGCGCCTTGCGCGGCAGGCGGGATCGAGCCGGGACGTCCACGGCCTGATCACCTGAGCCTCCGAGGGTCGACAGTTGGCAAGTGGTGCCGGGTGCCGGGCCAGTGCCCGGCCCCGGTCACTTGCCGAGACGGCGACGCTGGACGCGGGTCTTGCGCAGCAGCTTGCGGTGCTTCTTCTTAGCCATGCGCTTGCGGCGCTTCTTGACCACCGAGCCCATACGACAGCCTTTCGATGCAACGTTCGGGGCGGACCGGAAGACGCCACCGCCGGTGGCGTCTTGACCGCTTGCGGACAACGGACCGGACCAGCGTGGTGGGCAGGGCACACCAGAGGGCGATCACGGTCGTGGTCCAGCCTAACCGGAGTGCGTCAGCAGGACCAACGCGCCCCCGTCGATGCCCCTTTTCGTCGCACTCGGCCGACCGGCCCGCCGAGTGCTCAGGCGGACTCCTGGAAGGCGCCCCGGAGGTATTCGTGCACGGCGTGCTCGGGCACCCGGAACGAGCGGCCGACCCGCACCGCGGTCAGCTCACCGCTGTGCACGAGACGATAGACAGTCATCTTGGAGACCCGCATGACCGTCGCCACCTCGGCGACGGTCAGGAACCTGACATCCGACAGCCGTGCGTCGGACTGCGACCCGGCCATGGCTCACCGACCCATTCCCGTGCCCGGCGCGTGTCACCGGGCAGGTGCTCCCGCCTCGACGAGCGACGCGCGTGTAACCAGTACGGTAGCGGGACGGCTGTGACCTGCGCGATCCCTTCCACCCTTTGATCATGGCGGGACAGCCGTTCACCCGATGTCCACCAGGGGTTTTTCGCCCGGACGGGTGTCTCGTCCGTAACGCCTACTCCGCGCGCAGCGCCACCACCGGGTCGAGCCGGCCGGCCCGCTGCGCCGGCACCACGCCGAAGACGATGCCGACCGCCGCGGAGACGCCGAACGCCAGCGCCAGCGACCACCAGGTGATCGCCGCCGGGATCGGCGAGAGCGCGTCGACGAGCAGCGCGGTGCCCACGCCCAGCGCCATCCCGGTCAGGCCGCCCACCGAGGTGAGCAGCACCGCCTCCAGCAGGAACTGCACGCCGATGTCCCGGGGACGCGCGCCGACCGCCTTGCGCAGGCCGATCTCGCGGGTCCGCTCGCGTACCGAGACCAGCATGATGTTGGACACGCCGACGCCGCCCACCAGCAGCGAGATGCCCGCGATGGCGGCCAGCACACCGGTGAGCACGCCCAGGATGTCGCCGAGCACGCCGAGGATCTGCCGCTGGGTGACGGCGCTGAACTCGGTGTCCGGGTGCCGGCGGGACAGCTCCGCGACGATCCGCTCGCCGAGTTCGTCGATCCGCTCCCGGTCCGGCGCCTTCACCGCGATGCCGTCGATGCGCTGGGTGCCCCACAGCCGTTGCGCCGCCGTCACCGGTACGTGCACCTCGTCGTCCCGGTCCACGCCGAGGCTCTGCCCGAGCGGCGCGAAGACGCCGATCACCCGGAACCGCACGCCGGCCAGCGTGACCTGCTGACCGAGCGGGTCCCGGTCGGGAAACAGCGCCCGGGCCACCGAGTCGCCGAGCACCGCCACCCGGCGGCTGGTGTCGACGTCCGCCCCGGTCAGGTAGCGGCCCCGCGACAGCGACCTGGTGAACACCGACGGGGTGGTCTCCAGCACCCCCTGCACGGTGGTGAAGTCGGACCGGTTGCCGGCCCGGGCGGTCGCGCCGGAGGCCACTGTCACCGCGACCCGGCCGGGGTCGCCGACCACCCGGGAGACGGCGTCGGCGTCGCTGAGGTCCAGCGGCGAGACCACCGGCGCGTTGCCCACCTCGATCCGGCCCGGCACCACCAGCAGCAGGTTCGAGCCGAGCCCCTCGACCTGCTGCTCGACCTGCTGTTTGGTGCCGGTGCCGATGGCCACCAGGATCACCACCGAGGCCACCCCGATGATCACCCCGAGCATGGTCAGCACGCTGCGCAGCCGGTTGGCGCGAAGCGCGTCCCACGCCACCCGCCACGCCTCGGCCAGCCTCATCCCGCGTTCCCGCCGGCCCGCGGAAGGCGCTCCCCGGGCCGCGGAAGGCGCCCGGTGGCACCGGCGGCGCCACCGGAGCCACCGGGCGGGTGCCCCGGGCCGCTTCCGGACACGGACCGGGGCTCCGCGCTGGGAGCGGGGTCCAGTGTCGCAGGTACGCCGGAGCCGTCCGACGGCGGTCGATCATGAGCGCTGTCCGAGCGGATCAGGCCGTCCCGCACCGCGATCCGCCGGCGCGCCCGGGCGGCCACCTCCTGGTCGTGGGTCACCATCACCAGCGCCACCCCGGACTCGGCGTTCAGTTGTTCCAGCAGCTCCAGCACCGCCTCGCCGGTGGCACTGTCCAGATTGCCGGTCGGCTCGTCGGCGAGCAGCACCGCCGGTTCGGTGACCAGCGCGCGGGCGATCGCCACCCGCTGCTGCTCGCCGCCGGAGAGCTGGTTGGGCCGGTGGTGCAGCCGGTGGCCGAGACCGACCCGGCCCAGCATCGCCGCCGCCCGCTCCCGCCGCTGCCGCGCCCCGACGCCCCGGTAGACAAGCGGCAACGCCACGTTGTCCACCGCCGACGTACGGGCCAGCAGGTGGAACGCCTGGAACACGAAGCCGATCGTCTCGTTGCGCAGCGTCGCCAGCTCCGGGGCGGTGAGCGTGGTGACGTCCCGGCCGCCGATCACCAGCCGGCCGCCGCTGGGCCGGTCCAGCCCGCCGAGCAGGTGCATGAGCGTCGACTTGCCCGAGCCGGACGGGCCGATCACCGCCACGTACTCGCCCTGGTCGATGGTGAGCGACACGCCGCGCAGCGCGGACACCGAGACGCCGTCCAACTCGTACGTGCGCCAGACGTCGACCGCCTCGATCGCCGGTTCGGTCACGGGAGTTCCTGGCCGTCGCGGACCTGGTCGGCGCCGCGTACCACCACCCGGTCGCCGGCCCGTACGCCGTCGACGATCTGCACCAGGTCCTGCCCCTGCACGCCCACCGTCACCGGCACCCGGTCGGCGCGACCGTTCCGCAGCACCCAGACCGCGTCCCGCCCGTCGGCGGAGAACACCGCCGACGCCGGCACCGCCACCGCGTCGGCTGCCTCGCGCACCCGCAGGCGTACCACCGCGTTCATGCCGGGGCGGGGTGCCGGGGCGGCCTCGGCCTCACCCATCCGTCCGGCACCGAGGTCGAGCCGGACCCGGTAGGTGACGCCACCCCGCGCCGAACTGGTCGGCAGCACGTCGACCGACCGCACAGTGGCGTCGTACGTCGCGCCGGTCACCGCGTCCAGCTCGACCGAGGCGGGCACCCCCGCCCGCACCAGCAGCACGTCCGTCTCGTCCACCTCGGCGAGCAGGCCGAGCCGGCCGGTGTCCACCACAGTGAGCACCGGCGTGCCGGCGGTGACCCGGCCACCGGCCGGGATCGCGTCGTCCACGCCGGGCGGCGGTCCGCCCTGCCCGCCCGCGCCGAACGCCGACGGGTCGAGACCGGGCACCGCAGCGCCACCGGCCGCACCGAGCAGCCCGGCCAGGTCGGCCGGCGCCGCCCGGGTGCCGCCGGGCTGCACCACACCGGAGATCGGCGCGCGCAGCGTCAGCGCGTCCACAGTCGCCTTCGCCAGGTCGTACGCCTGCTGGGCCTGGAGTCGCTGCGCGGCCGACAGCGCGCCGACGGCGCTGTTCAGCCCGGCGACCCCGCGCTGCACCTGGGCGACGGCCCGGTCGGCGGCGCGGGCGGCCGACTCGTACTGCCGCTGCGCCGAGGAGACCTGGAGCAGCAGCGCGGCGCGTACCTGCGGGTCGCCGACCTTGCCGGCGGCGGCGCGGGCGGCGGCGAACGCCTCGTCGGCGGCCCGGTCGGTGCCCCGCCGGCTGCCGCCCAGGTCACCGGTGCCGGTGCCCCGGCCGGCCCGCTTCGCCGCGCGCAGCGCCTCCCGGGCCTGCGCCAGGCGCTCCCGGGCCGACGGCGAGTCGATCACCGCGAGCACCTGCCCGCGGCTGACCCGCGCGCCGGGGGCGACCCGCAGGCTGGCGAGCGTGCCGTCGGCGGGCGCGGTGAGCGTGGCCGCGGCCCGTGCGGTCACTGTGGCGGGCGCGTCGATCACCTCGCTGACCGGGGCGCGGCCCACCTCGGCGACAGTCACCGCCGGGGCGTCGTCGCCGCAGGAGGCGGCGGTCGTGCCGGTCAGGGCGACGACGGCGAGCAGCGCGGTGACGAGACGGGGGCGGCGGGCCGCGGGCAGCCGCGGCGAGGGAGTGCGGGCCACCCGGCCCATGCTACGACCCCGTCGACAGGCGTCGACGTGTCAGCCGACGACGGCCCGCACGTACGCGACGCACTCGTCGTGCAGCATCGACCACGGGTCGCCGAGCACCTCGGCGGCGGCCTGCGCCGGTGACCGCCGCTCGTGCACCACGGCCCGGTAGAAGTCGAGCATCCGCTGCTCGCCGTAGCGGTCGACCAGGTGCCGCACGGCCAGGTAGCCGACGCCGTAGGCGCCGCCGACCCGGCTGTCGCTCGCGTCCGCCTCCGGCGCCACCGCCTCCAGCCGCCCGGACCAGCCGCCGCGCAGCAGGTCGCGCACCTCGGTCAGTCCCTCGTAGCGGTGGACCGGCTGGCCGTCGGCCCCGGCGTACTCGGCCAGCCCCTCCACCAGCCACCAGTCCGCGCGGTCGGCGTACCCCCGGTCGGGCAGCGAGGCGGCGTGGGTGAGTTCGTGCCGCAGCAGATCGTCGACGCCGTCCGGGGTGACGGTCTGGGCGTTGAGCACGACGTCGTGGCGTCCACCGCCGACGCCGACCGCGTACCCGGCGGTCCACTTCGGCCGGCCACCGCCGTACCAGCGCCGCCACTCGGTCTTCCCGGCGTAGTAGACGAGATACCGGTCCGGCCGCGCGTCGCCGACCGCGTACCGGTCCGCGACCCGGGCGGCCGCCTCGGCCTGGGCGAGCAGGCCAGGCAGCTTGCTCCGCTGGGCGGTGGTGGTGGCCACCACCACCCGCTTCCCGACCGTCACGGCCAGGTCGTTCGCCTGCCACGGCCGCACACCGGCCGGGTCCGTGCCGGACGGTTCCAGCGCGGTCAGCCGGGGCTCCTCCCCCACCAGCCGCCAGCGCGCGTCCAGCTCCACAGTGCTCGGCGCGCAGTCCGGCGCCACGAAGCAGTACCCCACTGTGATCGTCTGCCGCCACTGTCCGGGCTGCCCGTCGGCCGCCTCCGGCACCCCGTCGGCGGCCGGCCGCCACACGGTGACGCGCAGCGCCCGCAGCGCCGCGTACCGCCGGCTCAGGGCCGGCCGCGCCGCCGGTTCGGCGATCGCGAGGAAGCCGGCCCGGTCGGCGCCGACGAGCGCGGTGGCCTGCCGGTCCAGCAGCGCGAGCATCCGCTCGCCGAGCCGCCGCTGCGCCGCCGTGCCCGGGTCGCCCTTCGCGGCCGACCGTCCGGCCGCGTCCTGGGCGGGCCCGCGCAGGAGCACGCCGGGCACCGCGCCCGCCACCAGGCCGAGCGCGAGTCCGAGCGCGGTCCAGAGCGGCCAGCGCCGCCGTTTCCGCACCGCCCGCGTCGGCTCGCCCACGTGCGCCATTGGTACGGGGTACGGCGCGGGTACCGCGACGGGGTGCGGCAACGACGTCGGTGCCGGTGCCATGGTGTCAACGGCGGCGTCCACCTCGGCGCTGTCGGCGCCAGCGTCAGCCGCGCGGGCGGTCTCGGCGCGGGTGTCGTCAGCGCCGGCGTTGGCGCTGAGGTTGGCCGCGACCGCGTCGGCGGCGCTCGCCTTGTCGACGGCATCGACGGCATCGACGGCATCGACGGCGGGACGATGCTCGTCGCCGTCCGTCGTCCGGCCGGGAGGCTGCTCGTCGCCGTCGGTCACCGGCGAAGGGTACGACCAATCGGGCGTTCCGGGAAAGAGTCCCGCCGCTGTTCCGCCGCGCTCCGAGATCTTGGAAGGAAAGGGCCCCCAGAGGGGCCGAATTCTTCCAAGATCTCTCAGATCGGGGTGCCGGTCAGCGTCAGCGTGGCCTTGTCGGCTGCCCAGAGGGCCACCAGGGCCACGCCGGGCACGGCATGACCGGCCAGGGCGAGCAGCACGCCGCCGGTGAGGAAGCAGGCGGCCTGGACGGCGAGCTTGGCCGGGTCGGGCAGCGTCACGGCGGCGCGCGGTGAGCAGAACAGTCCCCACACCACGGCGATCACCAGCGGCGCGCCGAGYCCGGCCAGCAGGCGCAGCGGCCAGCCGACGTCGAGCGTGAAGCCCCAGTATCCGGCCGAGCCCAGCAGGGCCAGCTCCAGCAGGAAGATCACGCCCAGCAGCAGCGCGGTCATCGGTCTCCCCAGGAACGGTAGGCGCGGTCCAGGCCCGCGATCAGCTGGTCGAAGGAACGGTCGGTGTCGCGGGGCAACCCGAATCCGCCGGCCGCCTCCAGCGCGACGAAGCCGTGCACGGCGGCCCGGAACATCCGGATCGCGTCGATCGCGTCGTCGCCGTCGAGGCCGTACCCGAGCAGGATCGCCCGGATCGCGCCGACCGCGCGCTCACCGGCGGCGAGGTGTTCGGCGTCGGCCGGGTCGGGCGCCCGCTGGGCGGCCGGGTAGCGGCCGGGGTGCTGCCGCGCGTACGCCCGGTAGGCGGCGGCGACGGCGCGCAACGCGTCGCCGCCGGCCCGGCCCGCGGCGGCGGTGGTGAGCACGTCGGCGATCTCGGCGGTGGCGAGCACGGCGAGCTGCTGGTGCAGCGCGTCCACGCCGCGCACGTGCTTGTAGAGGCTGGGCAGCGCGACGCCGAGCCGGGCGGCGAGCGCGGCCAGCGTCAGCTTCTCGTAGCCGACCTCGTCGGCGAGCACGGCGGCCTCCCGCACGACTGTGGCCGGGGTCAGGCCGGCCCTAGGCACGCGCGGTCACCGCCAGGAACTCGACCAGGTCGGCGGCGGTGGCGTCGGGCTGGTCGGCGTGCGGGTAGTGGCCGGAGTCGGCGATCATGCGCGCCTCGGCGACGGCGAACAGTCGTCGCGCGGCCCGCGCCTCCGCGCCGGGGTCGGGGAAGTCCGGGTCCTTGGTGCCCATCAGCACCAGGACCGGCCGGTTCACGTCGCGGGCCCGCGCGGTCCAGTGCGGGTCGGCCGGCGCGACCACGCCGCGCACGGCGGCCATCCGGCCGCGCAGCTTGGCGACCAGCTCCTTGCGGTACGCGGCGTCGTCCTCCGGGCGCCCGGAGGGGAACAGCGTGCGGTGGAACAGCCCGAACAGCCGAGGGCTGCGCAGCACGACGGCTTGCGCGGCCCGCATCAGCGGGTTCGGCTTGGGCGTGCCGACGAACGCGCCGATCTGCACGATGCCGCTGACCAGCTCCGGCGCCTCGGCCGCGGCGAAGACCACTGCCGCGCCGCTGGAGGAGCTGCCGACCAGGGTGGCCGGGCCTCCGCCGAGCGCCCGCACCACGGCGAGCAGATCGCCGCCGACGTGCTCCGGGGCGTACGTGGGCCAGCGCGGGCTGGAGTCGCCGTGCCCGCGTACGTCGACAGCTGCCACCCGGTAGCCGGCCGCGACCAGCCGGGGAGTCAGGTGCCGGAAGGCGGCCCGGTTCTCCCCCATGCCGTGCGCGAGCACCACGAGCGGGCCCGAGCCGTGCACCTCGTACGCGATCGTGCCGCCGTCCCGCGCCAACTGGCTAACTGTCATAGCCTTAAAGCTAATGCAATTAGCCAAGATGCGTCAAGCTTGACCTCAACCCGGGATGAGGTCGCACGATTCCGGCATGCCGATCACCGCCGACACCCACGTACGCCTCGCCCGCCCGAGCCGCGACCTGGTGATGCTCGGCCTGCCCGGGGCCGGCTGGCACCTGGAGCTGGTCGGCGGCTCGACGCTCGCGGTCGAGCCGCGCCCCCCACCGGCGAGGACCTCGTCGTGCTCTACCTCGACGGACCACCCGACGACGAACTGGTCCCGAGACTGGAACGGGCCGGCGGGACCAGGGTCTCCGCCGGCCCGTACTGGGACAGGTGGGGTGCCGCGTTCGCCGACCCGGACGGCTACCGCCTCGTGCTGTGCACCCGGGCCTGGTCGAACGACTGACTCACTTCTTCGACAGCACCGCGCGGCCGAAGAACGCCAGGTTGGCCGGGCGCTCCGCGAGCCGGCGCATCAGGTAGCCGTACCACTGGTCGCCGTAGGGGACGTAGGTCCGCACCGTGTAGCCCTCGCCGACCAGGCGCTGCTGCTCCTCCGGCCGGATGCCGTAGAGCATCTGGAACTCGAACCGGGCCGGGTCGCGGTCGAACCAGCGGGCGCGGTCCTCGCCGATCGCGATCAGCCGCGGGTCGTGCGTGGCGAGCATCGGGTAGCCGTCGCCGGACATCAGCACGTTCATGCAGCGCACGTACGACTTGTCCACCTCGCGGGCCGACTGGTACGCCACCGACTCCGGCTCCTTGTACGCGCCCTTGCACAGCCGCACCCGCGACCCGGCGGAGGCCAGCTCCCGGCAGTCCGACTCGGTCCGCCGCAGGTACGCCTGGAGCACCGCCCCGGTCGACGGGTGGTCCTTGCGCAGCTTCGCCAGGATGTCCAGCGTCGAGTCGGTGGTGGTGTGGTCCTCCATGTCCAGCGTGACAGTGGTGCCCGCCGCGTCGGCCGCCGCGCAGATCGCCCGCGCGTTGTCGTACGCGAGCTGCTCGTCGAACATCTGGCCCAGCGCGGACAGCTTCACGCTGACCTCGGCGGCCGGGGTGAGCCCGGCGGCGCCGAGCCGGCTCAGCAGCGTGAGGTACTCGTCCCGGGTGGCGTTCGCCTGCTCCGGGGTGGTGGTGTCCTCACCCAGGTAGTCGAGGGTGACCGCTTGGCCGTCGGCGACCAGCTCGCGGGTGGCGCGCAGCGCGTCGTCGGTGGCGGCGCCGGCGACGAACCGGCGGACGACGTCCCGGGTGAACGGGGCCGTCGCGACGAGCCGCTCCACCTGGGAAGACCGGGAGGCGGCGAGGATGACGGAACGGAGCATGAGCCGAGCGTAACGCTCATCACCGGCCCTCCGCCGGGCGCGTCCGAGGCCCGCTCGGGTCGGCGCGCGGACCCGGGGCGGGCACCCCCGGCTGGCGTCGATCAGCTACAACGTTCACGTGGATCGACGACACCCCCGGCGGCGGCTCCGCTCGGCCTCCGTGCAGCTCGGCGCGCTGACCGCGCTCGCCCTCGCGCTCTCCGGCTGCAACAACGGCTACGACGACGACGATGACGACTGCGCGCTCGGACCGGCCGGCGGGGGCGGCGACACCGTCGCGGTCGCCCTGCGTGTGCCGGCGACCGCCACCGCCGCGCGCGGCGAGCCGGCCCCGACGACCGCCGCGCTGCCCGAGCGCGGCGGCTTCGGCAGCCACCTCGCCTCCTGCGGCGGCTGACGTGCGCCGCGAGGCCAGCACGCCGCGCCCCGGCTGGGACGAGACCATCCGGGCCCAGGGCCTGGTGTACGTCGACACCGAGCTGCCCGACGGCAACGTCATGTCGTACTGGGACGAGACGGCCGCGTACTCGTTCACGCTCGACGAGGTGCTCCGCCTGGAGGAGGCGACGGAGGAGCTGCACCGGATGTCGGTGGCCGCCGCCGAGCACGTGGTGGCCCGCAACCGGTACGCCGAATTCGGCATCCCCGAGTGGGCCGCCGAGGCGGTCGCCCGCTCGCTGCGGGAGAGCCCGCCGACGCTGTACGGCCGGTTCGACCTCTGGTACGACGGCAGCGGCCCGCCGAAGATGCTGGAGTACAACGCCGACACCCCGACCGCGCTGGTCGAGGCGAGCATCGTGCAGTGGTACTGGCTGGAACACACCCGCCCGGACGCGGACCAGTGGAACAGCCTGCACGAACGGCTGGTCGGCGCGTGGGCCAAGATCGGCGCCGGGCTGCACGAGCGCCGGACGCACGTGCTCTGGTCCGAGGAAGAGGAGTCGGGCGAGGACCAGATCACCGCCGGCTACCTGGCCGAGACGGCCCGCCAGGCCGGGCTGGACGTGACGCTCATGCCGATCCAGCAGGTCGGCTGGGACGGGCGGCGCTTCGTCGACGCCGACGACCGCCCGATCACCACCTGCTTCAAGCTCTACCCCTGGGAGTGGATGCTGGCCGAGCCGTACGGGCGGCCCGCGCTCGACCCGGGCACGCCCACCACCTGGATCGAGCCGGCCTGGAAGCTGCTGCTGTCGAACAAGGCGCTGCTGGCGGTGCTCTGGGAGCTGTACCCGGGGCACGACTACCTGCTGCCCGCGTACCTGGACTCACCGCGCGGCATGACCGAGTACGTGGCCAAGCCGCTGCTCGGTCGCGAAGGCGGCTCGGTACGCATCGTGACCGCCGACACGGAGATCACCAACCCGGGGATCTACGGCGACGAGGGCTTCTGCTTCCAGGAGTTCCGCGCGTTGCCCGAGTTCGAGGGCAACCGGACGGTGCTCGGCAGCTGGATCGTGGACGGCGAGTCAGCCGGCGCCGGCGTACGGGAGAGCGAGAGCCTCATCACTGACGGTTACGCGCGGTTCCTGCCCCACTACATCGACGCACCGCGTCTGCCGTGAGTCGTCTACCGTTGGTGTCGTGAACTTCGACGCGTACGCCCGGACCGGGGTCGAGCTCGTCAACGCCCGGCTGGACGACCTGGACGGCCTACGGGCTGTCTTCTCGGACGAGCAGGGCTGGATGCGCGACGAAGTCGCGGAACGGGACCTGGCGATCTTCCGGCGGGCGCAGAAGCGACTCCGGGACGTCTTCGAGTACGGCACCTCGGGCCGGGACAACGAAGCGGTGGCGGAGCTGAACGCGCTGCTGGAGGCGTTCCCGGTGCAGCCGCGCATCTCCGGCCACGACTCCTCCGACTGGCACATGCACGTGACCAGCCGGGGCGCGTCGGTCTCCTCCGAATACCTGGCCGGCGCGGTGTGGGGCCTGTCGGTGTGGCTCTGCGAGTACGGCAGCGCCCGCTTCGGGGTCTGCGCCGACGACCGCTGCGGCAACGTCTACCTGGACACCTCGTCCAACTGCTGCCGGCGGTTCTGCTCCGAGCGCTGCGCCACCCGCTCCCACGTGGCGGCGCATCGGGCCCGCAAGCGGGCCGCGGTCGGCGAGCAGGCCGTCCCCGCGCAGCCGCTGTCCCCGGTGAGCTGACCTCCGGGGCGGCGCGCCCCGGTCAGGCGTCGACCGGCGAGGGCGCGGTCAGGTTCGCCCGGGCGAACTCCAGCGACTCGCGCAGGTCCGCCTCCCGGACCGCCCGGCTCTTCGCGCCCCGGGTGGTCACCTCTACCGCCACCGTGCCGCTGAACCCTCGGCCGGCGAGCGAGCGGAGCATCTCCGCGCAGGGCTGCCCGCCGCGACCGGGCACCAGGTGCTCGTCACGCCCCTCGCCGGTGCCGTCGCCCAGGTGCACGTGCGCCAGGCCGGAACCCATCCGGTCGGCCATCGCCATCGCGTCGGTGTGCGACGCAGCGCAGTGCGACAGGTCGAGCGTGTACGAGGCGTACCCGATCTCGGTCGGGTCCCAGCCCGGCGCGTACGGGACGAACTGCCGCCCCGCCATCCGCACCGGGTACATGTTCTCCACCCCGAAGTGCAGGCCGCCGAACTGCCCGGCGATCGTGTCGAGCCCGTCGGCGAAGGTACGCGCGTAGTCACGCTGCCAGGTGAACGGCGGGTGCACCACGACAGTCGGCGCCTCCAGCGTCTCGGCCAGCTCGGCGGCCTTGCGCAGCCGCTCCCACGGGTCGGGGCTCCACACCCGCTGGGTGACCAGCAGGCAGGGGGCGTGCACCGACAGCACCGGGACGCCGTAGTGCTCGGCGAGGCCGCGCAACGCGCCCGCGTCCTGGCTGACCGGGTCGGTCCAGACCATCACCTCGATGCCGTCGTAGCCGAGTTCGGCGGCGAGCTGGAACGCCGCCGCGGTCCGTTCGGGGAAGACCGAGGACGTGGACAGGAGTACCGGAACGCGGTAGGTCACGCCTCCGAGGGTAGCTCCAACCGCCAGCGAGCATCGGGACGAGCAACCGCAAAGCAACCCAGAGCGCTCGTACGGTCACATCGGCGCGAGCTGATCCAGCCGACGCAGGATGACGCCCTCGCGCAGCGCCCACGGGCAGATGTCCACGCGGTCCACACCGAGCCGCCGCATCACCGCCTCGGCCACCACCGCGCCCGCGAGCAACTGGTGCGCCCGCTGCGCGCTCACCCCCTCCAGCTCGGGCAACTGGGCCGGCGGGATGTGCCTGATGAACCCCAGCACCTGCCGCAGGCCGGTACGGGTCAGGCTGCGCCGCGCCCACAGGCCCGCACCGGAGGGAGCGGCCCCGGCCAGCCGGGCCAGCGTGCGGAACGTCTTCGAGGTGGCGACCGGACGCTCCCAGCCCACCGCCGTCAACTGCTCCACCACCGGGTCGAGCTGCGCGTCCACGTACGCCCGCAGTTCCTCCACGGCCTCGGCCGACGGCGGCGCCGTGCCGGCCGGGTCGACCGCCAGCCGCTCCCGGCTCAGCCGGCCCGCGCCGAGCGGCAGCGAGATCGCCACGTCCGGGTGCTCGTCGATGCCGGCCGCCAGCTCCAGCGAGCCGCCGCCGATGTCCATCGCCAGCAGCCGCCCGGCGGACCAGCCGAACCACCGCCGCACCGCGAGGAACGTCATCCGCGCCTCGTCCGCCCCGGAGAGCACCTCCAGGCGTACGCCCGTCTCGTCGCGGACGCGGGCCAGCACGTCGGCGGCGTTCGTGGCGTCGCGAACAGCGCTCGTGGCGAACGCCAGCAGATCCTCGGCGCCCAGCCCGTCCGCCGCCGCCCGGGCCATGCCGACCGCCTTGACCAGGCCGTCCGCGCCACCGACGGTGAGCGCGCCGTCCGGGCCGATCTGCTCGGCCAGCCGCAGCACCACCTTCTCCGAGTGCGCCGGCCACGGATGCGCGCCGTGGTGGGCGTCGACCACCAGCAGATGCACCGTGTTGGAACCGACGTCGAGGACACCCAGTCGCATGGGAAAGACCCTAGGGCCAACACGTTTCGTCGGCTCGGCGGCCGGGCGGGGTCACCGCGCGTACGCTGGTCCGAGTGACAGGGCAGATCGAGCTTCACGTGCTGGTGGACGACCCCGAGGACCCGCGCAGCCGCGAGGTCGGGCTGGACTTTCCCCGGGAGTGGATCGAGTTCGTCGACCCGGCCGACCCGAAGCACGTCGTCCGCGCCGACCTGACCTGGCTGCTCTCCCGCTGGACGTGCATCTTCGGTCAGGGCTGCCACGGCATCATCGCCGGACGGGCCGCCGACGGGTGCTGCTCGCACGGCGCGTTCTTCACCGACTCCGACGACGAGAAGCGGGTCCGGGCCGCGGTCAAGCGGCTGACGCCGGAGACGTGGCAGCACTTCCGGCGCGGGTTCAAGAACTGGACCGAGAACGACACGGTCGACGGCAAGACGCCGGCCCGGCGTACCGCCACCCGCGACGTGGACGCCCCGTGCGTGTTCCTCAACGACGCCGACTTCGCCGGCGGTGGCGGCTGCGCGCTGCACGCCCAGGCGCTGCGCGACGGGGTGCACCCGCTGGAGTACAAGCCGGACGTGTGCTGGCAACTGCCGGTACGCCGCGACCAGGAATGGCACAAGCGGCCGGACAACACGAAGGTGCTGATCTCCACGCTGGCCGAGTTCGACAGGCGCGGCTGGGGCGCGGGCGGGCACGACCTCGACTGGTGGTGCACCTCCTCGACCGACGCGCACGTCGGCGCCGAGCCGATGTACGTCTCGTACGGGCCGGAGCTGACCGCGCTGATCGGCGCGCCCGCGTACGCGAAGCTGGCCGAGCTGTGCGCCGCCCGGCAGCGCCAGGGTCAGATCGCCCCGCACCCCGCAAGCGAGTGAAGGCCGGCACCCCGTTGGTTCGGGGTGCCGGCCTTCACGTTTTGTCTTACTTGTTCCAGTGCTGGGCGACGAGGTCGGCGGCCTGCTGCTCCCACTGGGCGTAGTGGTCCGGGTAGGCGGAGACCTGGACGGTCTGGGCGGCCTTGGTCAGCGGCATGTCCTGCCAGCCGTCGACCTGCTTGAGGCCCTTCAGGAACGCGGTGGTCGAGTACTCGGGGTCGGTGATCTGCTCCACCGTGCCCCAACCGGAGGACGGGCGCTGCTGGAACAGGCCCTGCGAGTCGTGGTCGTTACGGTCACCCAGGTGACCGAGGTTCTCCAGCTTCGACTCCTGCAACGCGGTAGCGATCGACACGACCGCGGCACGCTCGTCCATGCCGGCCTTCTTCGTCGCCGCGATGATCGCCTTCACGTTCTTGGTCTGCTCGTCATTGAGGTCGATGCGGGACTGGKCGCCCTGCACGCCGTGCGGGATCAGCTTGTCACCCTGCACCGTGGCCGTGACCGGCTTCGCAGCCTGGGCGGTGTCGGCCGCGTGGGCGGCGACCGGGCCGGCGAACACGCCACCGGTGAAAGCCAGACCAGCAACACCCAGAACGCTCTTACGCAGAATCGTGTTCATGATGGGGGCTCCATTCGGGGGTCGACACACCCCCCGGGGGGACCGGGGGTGCGTGGGTACCGTCAGGCGCTCAAGAAAGTCTCAAAGGGGGATCCCGGCTGCTCGCGGGGGCTGGGGGCCTCTACGCGGCGCCGGAAGCATGTCCAACGACCGTCGACCCGGCATCATTCCCGGGCGCCTCACACCACCGGGGGGCGGCGCGGGGCTCACGTCGTCGGAACCGTGTTCAACGACCGGCGGGCGGGATGATTCCCCGCGGCTCACGCCGCCGCACGTACTCAACGGCCTGAGGTCTGTTCCCACAGCCGACGCGCTCGGGGGCGCGGCCTTGCTCGGTCGTTCACCGGTTACAACGCCCCGCACCCGCCCACGATTCCGCCACCAGAGTGCCGCCCACCACCCCCAAACCCGACACCCCGCCCACACACGCCAAACCCCACCGCGCCCAGCCCGGCCGCCTCGCTCCACGCCCTGTTGATCAAGGAGTTTGCGGCCCTTTCCGGCACCCACGAGAACACAAACCCCTTGATCACCGCGATCTTGGAGTTGCGGCACCTCACGAAGGGCGTCAAGCCGGGCATCCCGGGCACCACAACTCCAAGGTCCGACAAGCCTTCACCAGGCCCCCACACCGGGTTGATCATGAGGTTAGCGGTGACAAACCGGACACCAGGTGCCGCCAAGTTCATGATCGACACGACCGGGCAGGACGGGTGCGCTGGACGGGAGCGAAGCGGCCGCGACCGGTCCCGCGATCTTGCAGTTCGCGCCCCCCGAGCACCCGATTCGCCCGGTTTGCGGGGCACCAAAGTGCAAGATCGCGCGATCGAGGGAGGGTCGGGCGGAGAGTGGGGGTCGAGAACTCCCCCGGGAGGCCCCGAGGGTCGGCGATCTTGGAGTTGTGGTGCCTCGCGAAAGGTGCCAAGCCGGGCATCCTGGGCGCCACAACTCCAAGATCGGCGGGGGGACGGCGTGGACGGGGGACCAAAGGACGGGCGGGGGCGGGGGATCAGGGCTCGAACTTGTAGCCCAGGCCTCGGACCGTGACGATGTAGCGCGGCGCGGACGGCTCCGGCTCGATCTTGGAGCGCAGCCGCTTCACGTGCACGTCCAGCGTCTTGGTGTCGCCCACGTAGTCGGCGCCCCAGACCCGGTCGATCAACTGCCCGCGGGTGAGCACCCGCCCGGCGTTGCGCAGCAGCAGCTCCAGCAGCTCGAACTCCTTGAGCGGAAGCTGCACCCCGGCGCCGCCGACCGTCACCACGTGCCGTTCGATGTCCATCCGGACCGGGCCGGCGGCGAGCGTCGGCGCGCCCGTCTCGTTCGACTCGGCGCTCTGCCGGCGCAGCACCGCCCGGATGCGGGCGACCAGTTCACGCGGCGAGTACGGCTTCGTCACGTAGTCGTCGGCGCCGATCTCCAGGCCGACCACCTTGTCGATCTCGCTGTCCCGCGCGGTGACCATGATGATCGGCACGTGCGAGCGCTGGCGGAGCTGCCGGCACACCTCGGTGCCCGACATCTCCGGCAGCATCAGGTCGAGCAGCACGATGTCGGCGCCGGTCCGGTCGAACTCGGTGAGGGCGTCGGTGCCCGTCGCGGCGACGGAGACCTCGAAACCCTCCTTGCGGAGCATGTAGGACAGGGCGTCGGAGAACGACTCCTCGTCCTCGACCACCAGTACGCGGCTCAACGGGTGTTTCCTTTCCTGTGGTCAGACCTGCCGGAGCTCGGCCGGGCCGGCCTCGATCCCAGCGGAGGCGAGTGTCGTCTCCAGGTCGTCCGGGGGGCGGGCGGGCAACCGGAGGGTGAACGTCGACCCCCCGCCAAGAGTGCTCGACACGTCCACCCGGCCGCCATGGTTGCTGGCGATGTGCTTGACGATGGCCAGTCCCAGGCCGGTGCCGCCGGTCGCGCGGGAGCGGGCCTGGTCGGCGCGGTAGAACCGCTCGAAGATCCGGTCCACGTCGTTCGGGGCGATGCCGATGCCCTGGTCGGCCACGGCGATCTCGACGTGTTCGTCGGTTCCGGTGACCGTCACCCGGACCGTGGTGTCCTCGCCGGAGTAGGTGATTGCGTTCTCCACCAGGTTCGCCACCGCGGTGGCGAGTTGGCTGTCGCTGCCGTACACGGTCAGGCCCCGCTGCCCGCCGACGGCGATCTCCACCCGGCGGGCGGCGGCCGCGGTGCGGGTGCGGTCGACGACCTCGGCGAGCACCCAGTCCACCGAGACCGGCTCGGGCGCGGGTTGCGGCTCGGCGCCCTGGAGGCGGGTCAGTTCCAGCAGCTCCTGCACGAGGCGGCCGAGCCGGGTCGACTCGTGCTGGATCCGCTCGGCGAACCGCCGCGCGGCGACCAGGTCCTCGGACAGGTCGGGCGCGCCGTCGGAGGCCGGTTCGGTGGCGTCGACGAGCGCCTCGGCGAGCAGTTGCAGCGCGCCGATGGGTGTCTTCAGCTCGTGGCTGACGTTAGCCACGAAGTCCCGGCGTACCCGGGCGAGACGGTGCGACTCGGTGACGTCGACCGCCTCGATCGAGACGTAGCCGGAGCCCAGTCCCATCGCCCGCAGGTGCACGCCGAGCGGGTTGTCGCCACCGCCGTCGCGGCCCCGGGGCAGGTCCAGCTCGATCTCGCGCCGCACGCCCGTGCGGCGGACCTGCCCGGCGAGGGTACGGATCAACGGGTGCGCCGCGATCGAGCCGGGTGTCGCCCCGGTACGCAGCAGACCCATCGCCCGGGCGGCCGGGTTGACGAGGACCGGCACGTCGTCCGGGCCGAGCACCACCACGCCGGCGCGCAGCGAGTCGATCGTCTTGCGTCCGAGCCCGGATAGGCCCCCCTGCTGGTCGTCCGGAATCGTCGGCCTCCCTGCGTCACGACGGGTGGTCCCGCCGCCCCGCGACGCCCGCCGGCGCCGCCACTGCTCAACCGGTCCGGACAGCGTCGCCCCGGCGACCAGCCCGGTCACCAGCGCCACGGCCACCGCGACGGCCACCGCCCATTCCACCCGGCGATCGTAGGGTCATTGTTAACCCAGGGATCGGGCACAAAGGGACGAACCACTCTCGCTTCCGGCAAAGTTCACCTGCGGGCCCCGCGTCGTTCACCCACGTTCATCCTGGTGCCGACCGTTCGGCCTAGCGTGGGGCGCGCACCTGCTCCCGCCGTACCCCTCGGGGTCGCGGCACCGACCCCAGGAAGTGACGATGCGCGACGAGTTCCGGGCCGACCTGCAGATTGTCAGCCAGTTGCTGGTGGACATGGCCGAGGCGGTACGCGCGGCCATGCGGCAGGCCACGAAGGGTCTGCTGACCGCCGACCGGACGGCCGCCGAGACGGTGATCGCGCGGGACGCCGAGATCGACGAGCTGTACCGGCACGTGGAGGAGCGGGTCTGCGACCTGCTGGCCCGGCAGGCGCCGGTCGCCTCCGACCTGCGTGCCATGATCACCGCGCTGCACGTGGCAGCCGATCTGGAACGGATGGGCGACCTGGCCGACCACGTGGCGAAGACGGCGCTGCGCCGGCACCCGTCCCCGGCCGTCCCGGCGGAGCTGCGGCCGGTCTTCACCGACATGGCCGGGATCGCCGACCGGATGGCCGAGAAGATCGGTGCTGTGCTGGCCAAGCCGGACGCCGACGTGGCCGCCGAGCTGGACGGCGACGACGACGCGATGGACGACCTGCACAGGAGCCTGTTCGGTGTGCTGCTCGGCGACGACTGGCCGTACGGGGTGGAGACGGCGATCGACGCGACGCTGCTGGGCCGCTTCTACGAGCGTTTCGCCGACCACGCGGTGAACGCGGGCGAGCACGTGGTCTACCTGATCACCGGTTCGACGTCCGCCTGACCCCGGCCCGCGCGCAAGGAAGGGCCCCTTATTAACAGCGAGCGTTAATAAGGGGCCCTTCCTCTACCGCAGACGTTAAAAAGGGGCCCTTCCTTACACCAAGCTCAGCGGCCCTGGTTGGCTACCGCGGCGGCGGCGTCCTTAGCCGCGTCCGGGTCCAGGTACGTGCCGCCGAGCACCTGGGGACGCAGGTCGGCGTCCAGGTCGTAGCGCAGCGGGATGCCGGTGGGGATGTTCAGCTTGGCGATCGCCTCGTCGGAGATCTGGTCGAGGTGCTTGACCAGGGCGCGCAGCGAGTTGCCGTGCGCGGCCACCAGCACCGTCCGGCCGGCCAGGATGTCCGGCACGATCGAGTCGTACCAGTAGGGCAGCATCCGGTCGACGACGTCCTTCAGGCACTCGGTGCGCGGCATCAGCTCGGTCGGCAGCAGCGCGTACCGGGGGTCGCCGACCTGCGACCACTCGTCCGCGTCGTCGATCGGCGGCGGCGGCGTGTCGTACGACCGGCGCCAGAGCATGAACTGCTCCTCGCCGTACTCGTCGAGGGTCTGCTTCTTGTTCTTGCCCTGCAGGGCGCCGTAGTGGCGCTCGTTGAGCCGCCACGACCGGCGCACCGCGATCCAGTGCCGGTCGGCGGCGTTCAGCGCCAGCTCGGCGGTGCGGATGGCCCGGCGCAGCAGGCTCGTGTGCACCACGTCCGGCAGCAGGTCGTGCTCGCGGAGCAGCTCGCCGCCGCGCCGCGCCTCGGTCTCTCCCTTGGCGGTCAGGTCGACGTCGACCCAGCCGGTGAAGAGGTTCTTGGCGTTCCAGTCGCTCTCGCCGTGCCGCAGCAGGACCAGCGTCCCGACGGTGGGCCCCTCGCTCGCAGTCATGCCGATCATCCTGCCGTACCGGCGCGACCGGACACGCGCCGACCGGTCGTGACGACCACCACGTGGAAAACCTGATGACCACGGCTCCGGCCCGGCACTAGGTTGTAAGGCGTTCTAAACAGATCGGTCATTACCACACGGGGGCGTCGGGATGCGGACGGTACGAGGCTGGTTCCAGGACACGGCGGGTGGCCTGCCACGGACGTTCTGGTACCTCTGGGCCGGCACGCTGATCAACCGGCTCGGCTCGTTCGTCCTGATCTTCCTGGCCATCTACCTGACCCAGGAACGCGGCTTCTCCGCCGCCCAGGCCGGTCTGGTGATCGGTCTCTGGGGCGCCGGCGGCGCGGTCGGCACCACCATCGGCGGCACCCTGACCGACCGCTGGGGACGGCGGCCCACGCTGCTCGTCGCGCACGTCGGCGCGGCGGGCATGATGATCGCGCTGGGCCTCGCCCGGCCGCTCTGGGCGGTCGCCGTGGGCGCGCTGCTGCTCGGCGCGTTCGCCGAGGCGGCCCGCCCGGCCTTCGGCGCGATGATGGTCGACGTGGTGCCGGACAAGGACCGGCTGCGCGCCTTCTCGCTGAACTACTGGGCCATCAACCTCGGTTTCGCCTGCGCCGCCGTGCTCGCCGGCTTCGCCGCCCAGGGCAGCTACCTGCTGCTGTTCCTGGTGAACGCGACCACCACACTCGTGACCGCGCTGATCATCTTCGCCAAGGTCGGCGAGACCCGCGGCCCGGTCACCGTACTGCCGGCGAAGGGGATGCCGGCGCAGGCCGGCGCGCTGCGCACCATCCTCGCCGACCGGGTGTTCCTCGGCTTCGTCGCGCTCAACCTGCTCGCCGCGCTGGTGTTCCTCCAGCACATCTCGATGCTGCCGATCGCCATGGGCGACTCCGGGCTCAGCCCCGCCACGTACGGCTCGGTGATCGCGCTCAACGGCGTGCTCATCGTGGTCGGCCAGCTCTTCGTACCCCGGCTCATCAAGGGCCGCAGCCGCTCCCACGTGCTGGCGCTCGCGTCGCTGGTGATGGGCGCCGGGTTCGGGCTCACCGCGTTCGCCGACACGGTCTGGCTCTACGGCCTGACCGTGCTGATCTGGACCGTCGGCGAGATGCTCAACTCGCCGTCCAACGCCACCCTGATCGCGGAGCTGTCGCCGGCCGCGCTGCGCGGCCGCTACCAGGGCGTCTTCTCGCTGTCCTGGCAGCTCGCCGGCGCCGCCGCGCCGATCCTCGGCGGCCTGGTCCGCGAGCAAGCCGGCAACAGCACGCTCTGGCTCGGCTGCGCGGGCATCGGCGTCGTGGCGGCCGTCGCCCACCTGATCTCCGGCCCGGCCCGGGAGCGCCGCGCGCTCGCGCTGCGCGCAGTGGGCACGCCGGTCGCGCCGGTCACCGCCACCGCCTCCCCGGCGCCCGAGGCGGCCGAGGCCGCGGCCACCGCACCCGCCGCGCCGGTCCGGGCCGGTTCCTGAGTACGCCCCGACGCGACCGCCCCGAGGCGGGTGGATACCGTACGGGACGGAATCGGTAAGGAAACCTTCCTGGAGGACTGGTGCACGGCCTGCGGCGCTGGTGGGACGACACGGCCGGCGGGCTCCCCGCCACGTTCTGGTACCTCTGGTCCGGCCTGCTGATCAACCGGGCCGGCGCGTTCGCGCTGCTGTTCCTGTCGCTGTACCTGACCGTCGCGCGGGGCGCCCCGCCGTCGCTGGCCGGGCTGGTGGTCGGCGCGTACGGGATCGGCGGCGCGGCCGGCACGCTGCTCGGCGGTGTGCTGGCGGACCGCTGGGGACGGCGGGCCACGCTGCTCGCCGCCCACCTGGTCGCCGCCGGGCTGATGGCGGCGCTGGCGTTCACCACGCACCTGGCGGTGATCGCCGTACTCGCCACGCTGGTCGGGGTGGCGCACTCGATGCCCAGCCCGGCGTTCGTGGCGGCCATCGTGGACGTGGTACCCGAGGCGCGCCGCTCCCGCGCGTTCAACCTGCAGTTCTGGGCGTTCAACCTGGGCATGGCGGTGGCCTCGCTGCTGGCCGGAATCCTCGCCGAGGCCAGCTTCACCGCGCTGTTCCTGGTCGACGCCGCAGCCACGCTGGCGGCGGCGGTGGTGATCGTGCTGAAGGTGCCGGAGACGCTCACCCGGCGGCCGGCGCTCACGCCACGGGCGGTGATGGGACGCCGTCCAGGGCTGCACACCGCGCTCACCGACCGCACGTTCCTGGTGTTCGTCGGGCTGACGTTCCTGCTGGCCGTGCTGACCATGCAGACCTCGACGATCATGCCGCTGGCGATGCGCGCGGACGGCCTGCGCCCGTCGGCGTACGGGCTGGTGGTGGCGCTCGGCGGGGCGCTCATCGTGGTCGGGCAGCTGTTCGTGCCCCGGCTCATCGAGCCGTACCGCAAGTCGACGGTGCTGGCCGCCTCCACCGCTCTGATGGCGCTCGGGTTCGGCACGCTGACAGTCGCCGACGGGCTGCCGCTCTACCTCGGCGCGGCGGTGGTCTGGACGGCCGGGCAGATGCTCGCCGCACCGCCGAACGCGCAGATCAACGCCGACCTCGCCCCACCCGAACTGCGGGCCCGCTACCAGTCGGTGTTCTACCTGACGTTCCCGGCCGCGTCGTTCGTCGCGCCAGCGCTGGGCGGGCTCAGCCTGGAACATCTGGGCGAGCGGCACTGGCTGGTGGTCGGCGCGCTCGGGCTGCTGGCCGCCGCCGGGCACCTGCTCGCCGGGCCGCCCCGGGAGCGCCGGGTCGCCGCGCTGCGGGCGGCAGCCGTGGAACCGGTCTCGTCTGCCCGCTGAACGCCGACAACGGCAGAGCGCCCATCCCGACCCCCGTCGAGATGGGCGCTCTGACCGTACGCCCGGCGGCGGCGGGCGACACTCACCCCCGTAAGCGTCGCCCGCTCGCGCCGCCGGTTCCACGGGTGGCACCGTCCCCCAACGGCGTGCTCCACCCGATCTTCGCATCTCGCCTGCGCGGATCTGATCGATCCACCGCTCCCCCGAACGGAAACAAGCGTGACGCGGTGCAATAAAGTTAGTTCGCCCAGATTCCGGATTCAACCCAGATCGCTGTCTTGCCCGTCACAGCGTCCGTGTCGGGAATCCGGCTGTCCGTGCTGCGGTCCCTGGGATGGCAAACACCGGATTCCCGGGGTCCATTCCCGTAAACCTCAGCCGTCCTCGCGATTCGGGTTCTCGGTCCGGAAGAAGTTGCTCTGCCGCCCGTCCCGCATCTGCTCCTGGTAGATCAGGTTCAGCCGCCGCAGGTCGAACGTCCGGAACCAGTCGTCCCAGGTGATCTCCCGGATCCGGCTGCTCTCCCGGTAGCCGGGGATGTTGAACGTCAGCACCCCGGGCCGGCCCGCACGCTCGGTGCCGGCGATGGTGGCCGGCTTCGCGCCCCGCGCCCGCGCCCAGCGCTGGATCACCTCGTGGTTACGGGTGACCAGGCTGCGGCCCGGACGCTCCGGCCGGTCCGCGAGCGACGTGATGAGCTGCGACGATCCGATCGACCGGCTGGACGCCGGCCCACGGGTCGGCGCGCTCTGCGCCCGAGCCGACGTCGCCTTCCGGGCCGGTGCCGCCTTGGCGCGCGAAGGAGCGGTCTTCGCCCTCGACGGAGCCGCCTTCTTCGCCCGGGCGGGCGCGGCCTTCGCGCGGGACGGAGCCGCCTTCGCGCGCGTCGCGGTCGCCCGCGACGAGGTGGCCTTGGCGCGGGGCGGGGCCGCCTTGCGCGTACCCGTCGCCTTGGCCCTGGCACCGGTGGCCCGCGCGGCCGGCGCGGACTTGGCCGGCGACGTGGCCCGGCGGGCAGTGGTCTTCTTCGCGGCGGTGCTCTTGCGGGTCGCGGCCGGCCGCCCGGCCGGTCCGGAGCTGCGCCGCGCGGCGCCGCCCTCCCCGCGCATCGTCCGCGCCAGGGTCTTCACGAGTTCCGGCTTCCGCAGCGCGGAGATCCCGGAGACCCCGCGCCGCTTGAGCTGGCTGCGGATGTCGTCCACCTTCATCCGGGATATCGCCGACTCCGACACCCTCGGGGTGTTCGGCGTCTGGTTGCCGGGTTGCCGCTTGGTCCGGGTCGCAGTCGTGCCGCGACCTGAGCTGTTGCGCTGAGCCATGGGACACGCTCCTCGACAGTCCGTCCTCGGCCCGCGGTGGGTCCCAATGCTCCGCACCGCGCGGGGCGGCATACCCGTCAGGAGGGCTCCGAACCTCCGGCGGGCGATCCGGCAGTGGCGGACGGCTCGAAGAGGTGCGCGAACGCGGCCAGGTTGGCAGTCGACTCGCCGCGCTTGACCCGCCACTCCCACTCCCGGCGGATGGCCGTGCCGAAGCCGATCTCCAGCATGCTGTCGAACGACTCGTCGGCGTACGTCAGCACGGAGCCCAGCAGCCGGTCCAGCTCGTCGGCGTCGACCCCGGCCAGGTTGACCCGACCGGTCAGGTAGACGTCGCCGACCGCGTCGATGGAGAACGAGACGCCGTACATGCGGGCGTTGCGCTGCAGCAGCCAGGCCCACAACTCCTCGCGGCGCTCGTCGGGCTGGCGCATCACGAACGCCTCGACCCGCAGCGCGTGCTCGCCCACGATCAGGTTGCAGATCGTCTTGAGCTTGTGCGTGCCCGGCAGGGTCACCGCGTACGACGCCTCGCCGGTCGACTCCCACTCCAGCTCGCGCTCGGCGCAGACGGACTCGATCAGCGCGGCGACCTCACTCCTGCGGCTCATCGCACCCACTCTACGACCGGTCGACCGGGGCCGCCGGACGGGTGATCACCAGGAGCACAGCATCGCCGGGTCGCCGAGCCGCCGCGCCAGCCGGGCCCGGTGCTCGGTGATCGCCTCCCCGTAGACGGCGAGCAGGCCTGAGGCGGTGCGGTGCCAGGAGAAGTCCCGGGCGTGCCGCTCGGCGCCCCGGCCCAGCGCGGCACGGCGTACCGGATCGGGCAGCAGGCGCGCCAGCGCCCGGGCCCAGTCGACCGGGTCGTGGCCGTCGATGAGCATGCCGCTGACGCCGTCGCGTACCGCGGTGACCAGGCCGCCCACGGCGGCGGCCAGCACCGGCGTGCCGCACGCCTGGGCCTCCAGCGCCACGAGGCCGAACGACTCGTTGTGCGACGGCACCGCGACCAGGTCGGCGGCGCGGTAGAGAGCGGGCAGGTCCGCGCCGGTCTGCGGCGGCAGGAAACGCACCCGGTCGGCGATGCCGAGCGCGTGCGCCAGCTCGATCAGGGCGGTGGGCCGGTCCAGGCCACTGCCGCTGGGCCCGCCGCAGATCACCACGGTCAGCTCGTCGGCCAGCGCCGGATCCCGTTCACGCAGCGCGGCGGCGGCACGGACCAGCACGTCCGGCGCCTTGAGCGGCTGGATGCGGCCGACGAACGCGACCACGTACCCGTCGGCCGGCAGGCCGAGCCGGCGGCGTGCGGCCCGGGTCGCGGCGTCCCGGTCACCGACGGCGGGACGGAACCGCTCCAGGTCGACGCCGGGTTCCACGATCGCCACCCGGTCCGGGTCGGCCGCGTACCGGTCGAGCAGGTCACGGGCCTCGACCCGGGTGTTGGCGACCAGCCGGTCCGCCTCGGTGACCACCTGCTCCTCGCCGATCACGCGGGCCTTCGGCTCGGGGCGGTCCCCGGCGGCGAGGCGGGCGTTCTTGACCTTCGCCAGCGTGTGCGCGGTGTGCACCAGCGGTACGCCCCAGCGCTCCTTGGCCAGCCAGCCGACCTGACCGGAGAGCCAGTAGTGCGAGTGGATCAGGTCGTAGTGGCCCGGCGGGCGGGCCGCCTCGGCGCGCAGCACCCCGGCCGTGAAGGCGCAGAGCTGGCCCGGCAGCTCCTCCTTGGTCAGCCCCTCCAGCGGCCCGGCGGTGACGTGCCGGACGGACACGCCGGGCGCCACCTCGACCACCGGGGGCAGGTCACCGGCGGTGGCCCGGGTGAAGATCTCCACCTCGACGTCGGCCTCGGCCAGCCGCCGGGCCACCTCCAGGATGTAGACGTTCATGCCGCCCGCGTCACCGGTGCCGGGCTGGTGCAGCGGCGACGTGTGCACCGAGAGCGTGGCGATACGGCGCGGCCGCGGCCACGGCAGGGCACCTCGCTGACGACCGACACCGGTGTGCAAATCCGCCACGTCCGCTCCCTCTGTCACGGTTGATGCCGTCCCGCACGACCGGCGCTTCTCGGTCAACCCGTGTGCCGGATCTCATCTTCCCCATCGGGGTTCGGAAATGCCCTTCGCCGGGTCCCCGGCGTGACGGACCTCATCACCGCGCGCGGCCGGGCGGCGGTGGACAATGTCCGGATGACTTCAGTCGCCATCGTCACCGGGGCGTCCAGCGGGATCGGCGCGGCCACCGCCCGCCGGCTCGCCGCCGAGGGATTCCACGTGCTCGCCGCCGCCCGGCGTACCGACCGGCTCGCCGCGCTGGTCGCCGAGATCGAGGCGGCCGGCGGCGCGGCGAGCGCGGTGGCCTGCGACGTGACCTCGGACGAGTCGGTCGCCGGGCTGGCCGCCGCGGCCGAGGCCGCCCCCGGGCCGGTCACGCTGCTGGTGAACAACGCCGGCGGCGCGCGCGGCCTGGACCCGGTCGAGACGGCCGACGTGGGCGACTGGCAATGGATGTACGACGTCAACGTGCTCGGCACGCTGCGCGTCACCAAGGCGCTGCTCCCGGCGCTGGAGCGCTCCGGCGCCGGCACGATCGTGATCGTCAGCTCCACCGCCGGGCACGTCGTCTACGAGGGCGGCGGCGGCTACACGGCCGCGAAGCACGCGCAGACCGCGGTCGCCGGCACGCTGCGGCTCGAACTGTGCGGCCGCCCGGTCCGGGTGATCGAGATCGACCCCGGCATGGTGAAGACCGAGGAGTTCGGCCTGGTCCGCTTCGGCGGTGACGCCGACCGGGCCGAGGCGGTATACGCCGGTGTCGCCGAACCGCTGGTGGCCGACGACGTGGCCGACTGCGTGGCCTGGTGCGCGACCCGCCCGCACCACGTCAACATCGACCGGCTCGTGGTCCGCCCGCTGGCCCAGGCCGCACAGCACAAGGTGCACCGGGAGTCCTGATGGAGCGTCCGCTCGGCGTGGCCACCCGGGGCACCACCAACCCCAACCGGCTCCGGCGGGTGGACAACTGGATCGTCGAGACCTGCGGCGACGCGCTGCGTGCCGCCGCCGACCCGCTCGTGGTCGACCTCGGCTACGGCGCCACCCCGGTCACCCCGGTCGAGCTGCGGGCCCGTCTCGCGGCCGGGGTCCGCGCCGACGTGCGGGTGGTCGGCCTGGAGATCGATCCGGTACGCGTCGCCGCCGCCCTGCCCGCCGCCGACCCGCCCGGGCTGACGTTCGCCAGGGGCGGCTTCGAGCTGGCCGGACTGCGTCCCGCGCTGGTGCGGGCGTTCAACGTGCTCCGCCAGTACGACGAGAGCGAGGTGGCCGACGCCTGGCACACAGTCACCGGGCGGCTCGCGCCGGGCGGGCTGCTGGTCGAGGGCACCTGCGACGAGCTGGGGCGGCTCGGCTCCTGGGTGCTGCTGGACGCCACCGGCCCTCTCACGCTCACGTTGTCGGCGAAGCTGACCACGCTGGAGAGCCCGGCCACGCTCGCCGAGCGGCTGCCGAAGGCGCTGATCCACCGCAACGTGCCGGGTGAACGCATCCACGACCTGATCGAGGCGCTGGAGCAGGCGTGGCGCGCGGCCGCCGGCTACGCCCCGTTCGGCCCCCGGCAGCGCTGGCTGCGGACGGTAGAGGCGGTGAAGGAGTCCGGCTGGCCGATCCAGGACAGCCCTCGTACGTGGCGCCACGGCAACCTCACGCTCCCCTGGCCCGCCATCTCCCCCCGCTGACCCCCGCCCCCGCCCACCGCCCACCGCCCACCGCCCCGCCGATCTTGGACTTGTGGCGCCCACCTTGCCTCGTTTGGCCCAGTTCACGAGCCACCACAACTCCAAGATCAAGGGAGACGTCGCCCCTCCCCTGGAACCCTCGGCGGAACCCTTCGAGGCAAGTGTTGATCTTGCACTTGCTGCCCCGGCAATACGGGTCAAACCGCTCGGACCGAGGGCCGGAAGCGCAAGATCGCCGGGGGCGGGGGTCAGATGGTGCAGTTGACGAGGACTGGTTCGGGGTGGAGGGTTACGCCGAAGCGGGACTGGACGCCGTCTCGGATCTCGCGGGCCAGCGCCACCAGCGCGGCCGTGCTGGCGCTGCCGGAGTGGTTGGTGAGCGCGAGCGTGTGCTTGCTGGAGATGGCGACGCCCTCCGGGCCCGCGTACCCCTTGCCGAAGCCCGCCTTGTCGATCAGCCAGGCGGCGCTGACCTTCACCGTGCCGTCGGCGCCCGGCCAGTGCGGCGGCTCACSCACCTCGGCGGCGCGTTCCCGTACCTGCTCGAACACCTCGCCCGGCAGCACCGGGTTGGTGAAGAACGAGCCGACCGACCAGGTGTCCGGGTCGGCCGCGTCCAGCACCATACCCTTGCCGGCGCGCAGCTTCCGCACGGTGGCCCGGGCTTCGGCCAGCGGCACCCGGTCGCCGACCTCGACGCCGAGCGCCCGGGCCAGTTCGGCGTAGCGGACCGGGCCGGAGCGCGGGGACCGGGTGAGCCGGAAGTCGACCGAGAGCACCACCCAGCGGTCGCTGTACTTGAAGATGCTGCCCCGGTAGACGAACCCGCAGTCGGCCGCCGCGATCCGCGCCACCCGGCGTTCGGTCCGGTCGTACGCCTCGACGGCGACGATGGTCTCGGCGACCTCCTGGCCGTACGCGCCGACGTTCTGGATCGGTGTCGCGCCGGCCGAGCCGGGGATGCCGGAGAGGCACTCCAGCCCGGACCAGCCGCGGTCGACGGTGGCGGCGACGAAGTCGTCCCACGGCTCGCCGGCTTCGACACGTACCGTGACGGTGTCGCCCTCCTCGGCCACGGCCTGGAACCCGCGCGAGCGGACGAGCACGACGGTGCCGGGGAAGCCCTGATCGCCGATCACGACGTTGCTGCCGCCCGCCAGCACCAGCACGGCCTGCTCGCGGGCCTCCGCTTCCTGCACTTTTCGCACGATCTGGGCGGCGTCCTCAGCGATCTCCAGCCGCCCGGCGGGTCCGCCGAGCCGGAGCGTGGTGTAGCGCGCCAGGGTGGCCGGATCGGTCGGTTCACCGGCAGTAGCCGGTTCGGCGTAGACGTCTGACACGCCTTTCACCCTAGGCTGAGGGGTAGCCGGCGCACCCACTGGTGGCCCGGTCACCCCCGGGAGGATGGCGATGAGCAGACTGCACCACACGAAGGACTTCTGGATCGGCGCGCTGCGCACGGAGGGTCCCGCCTTCGCCGCGGCGGTTTCGGAGGCGCCGCCCGAGACACCCGTGCTGTCCTGTCCCGGCTGGACGGTCACCGATCTCGCCCATCACCTGACTCGCGTGTACATCTGGGCGGGCACCGTGCTGACCGCCGGTGGCACCACCCGCCCGGAGCGGCACGACCCGGAGCCGCCGGCGGACCTGACGCCGGCCCAGTGGTACGTGCGGGAGTACGAGCGGATCACCGCGCTGCTGGAGGCGGCGGATCCGGAGGCGCCGGCCTGGAACTTCGCGCCGCAGCCGAAGAAGGCGGCCTTCTGGCCGCGCCGGATGGCGCACGAGACGGCCGTGCACCGCTGGGACGCCCAGCTCGCGATCGGTGCGGGTGATCCCATCGAGGCGAAGCTCGCGGCCGACGGGGTGAGCGAGGTGCTGGACACCTGGCTGCCGGCGGGCCGGCGGGTGCAGCCCGGGCAGTGGCGCGGCGTGGTGCAGCTGACCGCGACCGACGCGGCCCAGGAGTGGTACCTGCGGTTGCGGGGTGAGGGGGTCGCGCTGCTGGACACCGCGACGATCCTGGACCACGACGACCACCGGGCCCGGGCACAGGTGGCCGGCACGGCGAGCGATCTGCTGCTGGCGCTGATGGGCCGGATCAGCTTCGACGCGCTGGACGTGGCGGGCGACCCGGCCCTGCTGGGGGGCCTGCGGGTCGGCTGACGACGGGCACCGGACGGAGAGGGGCGGCGGGCGCCCCTCTCCGTTTCTTTTCGGACAGCTCTGAGAGCGCTCTCTTGACAAGGTCCGTGACCCTCCACCACGCTGTCGTGAGAGCGCTCTCTAAGTTCCGGAACCGCCTTCCACCACCCGTTTCGACGACCCGAGAGGTCAGGACAGCATGCTCACCTTCACGCGCCGCCGCCTGGCGGCGGTTGCAGTGGTCGCCGCCACCGCGCTGCTCGGCACCACCGCCTGCGGCGGCGGCGACGATGCCGCCGCCGACGGGCCGATAACGCTCACCGTCGACGTCTTCGGCCAGTTCGGTTACGCCGATCTCTACCAGGAGTACATGGCCAGCCACCCCGGCGTGAAGATCGTCGAGCGCGGCACCGGCGGCAACCTCGACGAGTACTCCCCGAAGCTCACCCAGTGGCTCGCCGCGGGCAAGGGCGCCGGTGACGTGGTCGCCATCGAGGAGGGCCTGCTCGTCGAGTACAAGGCCAACCCGCAGAACTTCGTCAACCTGCTCGACCACGGCGCGGCCGACCTGAAGGGCAACTTCCTCGACTGGAAGTGGAACCAGGGCCTCACCGCCGACGGCAAGCAGCTCATCGGCCTCGGCACTGACGTCGGCGGCATGGCGATGTGCTACCGCACCGACCTGTTCGCCAAGGCCGGCCTGCCCACCGACCGGGAGGCCGTGTCCAAGCTCTGGCCCACCTGGCAGGACTACATCAAGGTCGGCGAGCAGTTCACCGCGAAGAAGACGGGCGCGTCGTTCCTGGACGCCGCGACCAACACCTTCAACACGATCCTGCTCCAGACCGCCGGCAACAGCAGCGGCTACAGCTACTACGACACCAGCAACAACCTGGTCGTGGGCAGCAACCCGGCGGTGAAGCAGGCGTACGACACCACGATGGACATCATCGACTCGGGGCTGTCCGGCAAGTACGGCTCGTGGTCCGAGGAGTGGGTGTCGGCGTTCAAGCAGTCGAAGTTCGCCACCATCGCCTGCCCGGCCTGGATGACCGGCGTGATCGAGGGCAACGCGGGCGCGGCCGCCAAGGGCAAGTGGGACATCGCCCAGATCCCCGGCAACGGCGGCAACTGGGGCGGCTCGTTCCTCGCGGTGCCGAAGCAGAGCAAGCACCAGGCCGAGGCGATCGAGCTGGCCAAGTTCCTGACCAGCGCCAAGGGTCAGATCGGCGCGTTCAAGGCGAAGGGTCCCCTGCCCTCTTCGCCGCAGGCGCTGGAGGACCCGGCGATCATCGACTCGAAGAACGCCTACTTCTCCGAGGCGCCGGTCGGGAAGATCTTCGCCGAGGGCGCCAAGAGCCTGAAGCCGGTCTACATGGGACCGAAGAACCAGGCCGTACGCACCGAGGTCGAGAACGCCGTCCGCAGCGTCGAGCTGGGCAAACGCTCCCCGGAACAGGGCTGGACCGACGCGGTCGCCAACGCCGAGAAGGCCGCCGCCAAGTAACCCGAGCAGCGCGTGCGGGCGGCCACCCGGCCACGGGGGCCGCCCGCACGGCGGAAAGGAGTCCCGGGTCATGGCCGTCCAGCTCGACGCCCGCCCGCCGGTCGCACCGGCACCCCGCCCCACCCGTCCCGGCCTGGGCAACCGGCTCAGCCGACTCGACACGAAGTACTCGCCGTACCTGTTCATCGCCCCGTTCTTCCTGCTGTTCGGCGTCTTCGGGGCGTACCCGCTGGCGTACACGTTCTGGGTCTCGCTGCACGACTGGGACCTGCTCGGCGCCGAACACCCGTACATCGGCTTCGACAACTACACCCAGCTGCTCGCCGACTCGGACTTCTGGCACTCGGTGGTCAACACGCTGGGCATCTTCGTGATCTCCACGGTCCCGCAGCTGCTCGCCGCGCTCTGGCTGGCCAACCTGCTCAACCGGCAGTTGCGCGCCCGTACCACCTGGCGGATGGCGGTGCTGATCCCGAACGTCACCTCGACCGCCGCCGTGGCGATCGTGTTCGCAGTCCTGTTCGGCCGCGAGTTCGGCATGATCAACTGGGTGCTCGACCACGTCGGGATCAGCGCGATCGACTGGAAGGCGAACCGGTTCGCCGCCTGGGTCGCCATCTCCACGATGGTCGACTGGCGCTGGACCGGCTACAACGCGCTGATCTTCCTGGCCGCCATGCAGGCCATCCCCCGCGACCTGTACGAGTCGGCAGCGATCGACGGGGCCGGCCGGGCCCGCCAGTTCTGGTCAATCACGGTGCCGCTGCTCAAGCCCACGATCATCTTCGCGGTCATCATCTCCACCATCGGCGGCCTCCAGCTCTTCACCGAGCCGCGGATGTTCAACTCCGGCACCAACGCGATCCGCGGCGGACCGCTGCGGGAGTCGCAGACGGTGACCATGTACATGTTCGAGAACGCCTTCGCGCCGCACTACAACTTCGGCTACGGGTCGGCGGTCGCCTGGCTGCTGTTCGCGCTCATCGCCGTGGTCGCGGCGATAAACGTCCTGCTCCTGCGCCGGCTCGGCGGCGGCTCCCGCAAGGAGGTCTCCCGATGACCCGCCTCTGGTCGGCAAGCCGGCTCACCTACCTGGCGCTGACGCTCTCGGCCGTCCTGTCGATCTTCCCGATCTACTGGATGTTCGTGGTGGCCAGCCGCACCAGCGACACGATGGGCCAGGTGCCGCCGCCGCTCACCCCCGGCGGCAACCTCGGCGCCAACATCGCCCGGCTGTTCGACAACACCGACGCGTACTTCCTGACCGGCCTGATCAACTCGGCGATCGTGGCCACCACCGTCACGATCTCGGTGGTGTTCTTCTCCACGCTGGCCGGGTTCGCGTTCGCCAAGCTGCGCTTCCGGGGGCGCAACGCGCTGCTGCTGGTCATCGTCGCCACCATGATGGTCCCGACGCAGCTCGGCGTGATCCCGCTCTACCTGCTCATGACGAAGCTGAACTGGAACGACCGGCTGCCCGCCGTGATCGTGCCGGCGCTGGTCACCGGCTTCGGCGTGTTCATGATGCGCCAGTACGCGGGCCAGGCGGTCAGCACCGAACTGATCGAGGCGGCCCGGATGGACGGCTGCAACACCGCCCGGATCTACTGGAACGTGGTGCTGCCCGCGCTGCGCCCGGCCGCCGCCGTGCTCGGCCTGCTCACGTTCATGACCACCTGGAACGACTTCCTGTGGCCGTACGCGGTGCTGAACGACCCGGAGAACCCGACGGTGCAGCTGTCGCTGCGGGCCCTCTCCGACGGGTACTACCAGGACATGTCGCAGGTGTTCACCGGCACGGCCATCGCCACGCTGCCGCTGCTGCTGGTGTTCATCGTCTTCGGCCGCCAGATCATCGGCGGCATCATGGAAGGTGCGGTCAAGGCATGAGCAACGTCCGATTCCCGGAGGGCTTCGTCTGGGGCGGAGCCACCGCCGCGTACCAGATCGAGGGCGCCGCCCGCGAGGACGGTCGCGGTCCGTCGATCTGGGACACCTTCAGCCGTACGCCGGGCGCGGTGTTCGCCGGCCACACCGGCGACGTGGCCTGCGACCACTACCACCGGTACGCCGAGGACGTCGCGCTGATGGCCGAGCTGGGGCTGCGGGCGTACCGGTTCTCGGTGTCCTGGCCCCGAGTGCGGCCGGACGGCACCGGCCCGGTCGAGCCGCGCGGGCTCGACTTCTACGACCGGCTGACCGACGCGCTGCTCGACGCCGGCCTCGACCCGATCGTCACGCTCTACCACTGGGACCTGCCGCAGGCGCTGGAGGACCGGGGCGGCTGGACCGTCCGGGAGACCGCCGAGCACTTCGCCGAGTACGCGCTCGCCGTGCACGGCCGCCTCGGCGACCGGGTCCGCACCTGGACCACGCTCAACGAGCCGTGGTGCTCGGCCTACCTCGGGTACGGCTCCGGGGTGCACGCGCCGGGGCGGCGGAACGCCGGTGACGCGTTCCGGGCCGTACACCATCTGCTGGTCGGCCACGGCCTGGCGGCGCGGGCGCTGCGCGCGGCCGGCGTGGAGACGCTGGGGATCACGCTCAACCTGGCCGACGTGCAGCCGGCGGACGCCGCGAGCGCCGCTGACGCCGAGGCGGTACGGCTGGTCGACGGCCTGCACAACCGGATCTTCCTGGACCCGCTCACCGGCGGTGGCTACCCGGCGGACGTGCTGGCCCACGTCAGCCGGATCGTCGCGCCGGACTTCATCAGGGACGGGGACGAGAAGCTGATCGCCGCGCCGCTGGACCTGCTCGGCCTGAACTACTACGCGCCCACCTACGTGGCCGGGCGGGCGGGCGGCGCGGGCGGGGACGCGTACCCGGGCACGGCCGGGACCGTCGAGTTCCTGCCGCCGGCCGGGCCGCTCACCGACATGGGCTGGTCGATCGAGCCGGCCGGGCTGACCCGGCTGCTGGAACGGGTGGCCGCCGACCACCCCGGGCTGCCCCTGATGATCACCGAGAACGGCGGGGCGTTTCCGGACACCGACCTCGACGAGCAGGGCGGGGTGGCGGACACCGACCGGGTCGCCTACCTCGACGGGCACCTGCGCGCCGCGCACGAAGCCATCGCCCGCGGCGTGGACCTGCGCGGTTATCTCGTATGGTCGGTGCTGGACAACTTCGAATGGGCCGAGGGTTACCGGAAGCGATTCGGGATCGTCCACGTCGACTACCTGACCCAGCGGCGCACACCAAAGCACAGCGCCCGCTGGTACCAGGAGGTGATCGCCCGGAACGGGCTGTGACGAGGTGGTGGTTACGGGGATGACGACGGCACAGCGACCGACCCTGGAGGCGGTGGCCCGGCTGGCCGGCGTGTCCCGGGCCACCGTCTCCCGGGTGGTGAACGGCTCGACCACTGTGGCCGAGCCGATCCGGCAGGCGGTACGCCGGGCGGTCGAGGAACTCGGGTACGTCCCGAACCTCGCCGCCCGCAGCCTGGTCACCCAGCGGACCGACTCGGTGGCGCTGGTGCTGCCCGAGGCGGCCACCCGGGTCTTCTCCGACGACCAGGTGTTCCCGGGCATCATCAGGGGCGCGGCGCAGGAGCTGGAGGCGGCGGACAAGCAGCTCGTGCTGATGCTCGCCGGCTCACCGGCCGGACACGAACGGGTCGAGCGGTACACCACCGGGCGGCACGTCGACGGGGTGCTGTTCGCCTCGCTGCACGGCGAGGACCCGCTGCCCGGCCGGCTGGCCCGCCTCGGCATCCCGGTGGTGTGCAGCGGACGGCCGCTCGACGGCGCCGACGTGCCGTACGTGGACGTCGACCACGAAGGCGGCGTGAGCACGGCGGTCCAGCACCTGATCGCGAGCGGACGCCGTCGGATCGCCACCATCGCCGGGCCGCAGGACATGGTCGCCGGAATCGAGCGGCTGATCGGCTACCGCAGCGCGATCACCGAGGCCGGGCTGCCGGAGCTGGTCGCGTACGGCGACTTCACCCGGGAGTCGGGCACCGCCGCGATGCGCGAGCTGCTCGCCGCCGACCCGGAACTGGACGCCGTGTTCGCCGCCTCCGACCTGATGGCGCACGCCGCCCTGCGGACGCTGCGGGAGGCCGGGCGGCGGGTGCCCGAGGACGTGGCGGTGATCGGGTTCGACGACATCGAGACCGCCGCGTACACCGAGCCGCCGCTGAGCACCGTGCGGCAGCCGATAGTGGAGCTGGGCCGGTCGATGACCCGGCAGTTGCTGCGCATCGCGGCGGGCGAGACGGTCGAGCAGGCGCTGGTGCTGCCCACCGAGCTGGTGCTGCGCGAGTCCGCGTAAGGAAGGGCCCCCTCTTAACGCCTCCGGTAGAGGAGGGGGCCCTTCTTAACAGCCCGCCCCGCGTTAACCGGTCGCGGCGCGGGTGGCGGCGGGTCTAGGGTCCGCCGGATGAACGCAGCCGAGATCCGTCCCGCCCGCCCCGACGACGCGCCCGCCGTGGTGGCGTTGCGCGCGCTCGTCTTCCCCTATCTGGTGCGCGGCGTCGAGTCGACCCGCCGCATGATCGCCGAACCGCCGCCCGGCGAGGACTGGGCGGCCTGGGTCGCCGAGACGGACGGCGAGGTCGTCGGCTGGGCGTCGGCGTACCGCAACACGCAGACCTCGACGCCCGGCGTGGGGATGATCTCCCTGCTGCACGTACACCCGGCGCATCGCCGCCACGGCACCGGCGCGGCGCTGTTCGACACCGCGCTCGGGCACCTGCTGACGCTCGGGTCCACCGAGGTGCTCACCTACGCGCATACCGAGTCGCTGCCGTTCGCGCAGCGGCACGGCTTCACGCCCAGCCGGGAGGTGCGCTACTCGGCGCTGGACCTGAGCACGCCCCCGCCGATGCCGCAGCCGCCGCCGGGCGTACGGCTGGTGTCCGCCGCCGGGCTCGACCCGCGTCTGGTGCACCGGGTCGACGCCGAGGCGTCCCGGGACGAGCCGGGGGACGTGCCGACGGACTCGCTCGGCTTCGACCTGTGGCGGTACGAGTGCTGGGACAACCCGGGGCTGGACCGGGAGGCGAGCACGCTCGCCGAGGTGGACGGGGAACTGGTCGCGCTGACCCTGGTCCAGCGGGACGGCGAGCGGATGTGGTCGGACTTCACCGGCACGCTGCCCGCGTACCGGGGGCGGGGGCTGGCCCGGCTGGCCAAGCAGGCCGCGCTTCACCGTGCGGCGGCGCGCGGGGCTCGCACCGCGTACACCTCGAACCACGAGGTGAACGCGCCGATGCTGGCGGTCAACGAGCGGCTCGGCTACCGGCCGGTGGACAGCCAGTGGTCGTGCCGGCGCACGCTCAGCTGAGCCCGGCGGCCACCCGCACCGCAGTGGCGTACGTATCGGCGCCGAACAGCACCAGCCGCGCCTCGGTGACGTGCTCCGGGGTGGCCGCGTGCAGCACGGTGAGCGCCTGCGCCACCGCGTCCTCGACCGGCCAGCCGTAGATCCCGGCGGAGATCAGCGGGAACGCGATCCGGGTGGCGCCCAGCCCGTCGGCGACCCGCAGGCTGTTGGCGTAGCAGTCGCGCAGCAGCGCCGAGCGGTCCTCGCCCGGCGAGAAGACCGGCCCGACCGTGTGCACCACCCAGCGGGCGGGCAGGTTGCCGGCGGTGGTGGCGACGGCCTGGCCGGTGGGCAGCCCGCGCCCGTAGCGGGAGGCGCGCAGCGCCCGGCACTCCTCCAGGATCGCCGGGCCGCCGCGCCGGTGGATCGCGCCGTCCACGCCCCCGCCGCCGAGCAGCGACGAGTTGGCGGCGTTGACTATCGCGTCGACCTGCTGCGCGGTGATGTCCCCCTCGATCAGGACGGTGTCCATCTCAGCTCTCCTCGATCGGCTGGCCCAGCGACCGGCGGGCCAGCAGCGCGGCCCCGGCCACGGCGGCCGGCATGACCAGCACCGCGCCGAGCGGGATCAGGAAGCACAGGAAGACCGCCACCCCGAAGCCGAGCGCCGTCGGCCGGTCGGCCCGCAGCCGCGCCCGCCGGTCCGGCAGCCGCATCCCGCGCCGGTAGAACGGCGCGCCGACCAGCTCCAGCGCCAGGAACCAGCCACCCACCAGGGCGCCGACCACCGGGACCACCGTCTGTCCCACCACCGGGATGAAACCGGCCGCGAACAGGGGTACGCCGATCAGCGCGGACAGCGCCACCAGGCGCAACGAGTCGGCGAGGCTGCGTCGCAGCGAGGACCAGAACGGCACGTCCACGGCGCCGGGGGTGCCGCCGAGCCGGTCCTCGACCCGCTCCGAGATCGCCTCGTAGAACGGGTCGCCGATGACGAGCGTGACGGCGGTGAACGTGAGCACCCCGACCAGCCCGGCGACGCCGACCACCGCCAGCCCGGCGGCGACCCGCAGCAGATTGCGCCAGGGCGACGACCAGTCGTCGGCGAACGGGGTGAGCCAGCCCGCCAGGTCGCCGACGAAGTAGAGCAGCGTGGCGAACAACGCCACGTAGAGCGCGCCGGTGATCAGCGCCGGGATCACGCCGAGCAGCATCAGCTTCGGGCTGCGGACGTACATGCCGAAGCCGCGCAGCAGCAGCCCGGCGCCGCCGAGGAAGCGGGTGGCCGCGCCGGTGACCGGCGCGATCGTACGGGAGGCGTTCACGACGGCACAGCCTAATCTGCCGGTGCACCACAATGGGCCGGTGCGTGCGTCCCGGCTGATCTCGCTTGTGCTGCTGCTCCAGTCGCGGGAGACGATGACCGCTGCCGAGCTGGCCCGCGAGCTGGAGGTGTCCGAGCGGACCGTCTACCGGGACGTGCTGGCGCTCTCCGCCGCCGGTGTCCCGGTGTACGCGGACCGGGGCCGGGCCGGCGGCTACCGGCTGCTGGGCGGCTACCGGACCCGGCTGACCGGGTTGAGCCGGGACGAGGCCGAGGCGCTGTTCCTGGCCGGGCTGCCCGGACCGGCAGGGGACATGGGACTGGCCGACTCGGTGGCCGCCGCCGAGCTGAAGGTGCTCGCCGCGCTGCCGCCGAGCCTGCGGGACGCGCCCGCCCGTACCGGGCAGCGGTTCCACCTGGACGTCCCCGGCTGGTTCCGGGAGACCGCGCCCCCGCCCGCCCTCGCCGAGCTGGCCCGGGCCGTCTGGCGGGACCTGATGGTGGAGCTGCGCTACCGGCGCGGGGACCGCGAGGTGACCCGCACGCTGGCGCCGTACGGGCTGGTGCTGAAGAACGGGGTCTGGTACCTGGTCGGCCGGGTCGGTGACGGCTGGCGGACGTACCGGGTGGACCGGGTTGTCTCGGCCGAGGTGAGCGCCGACGGCTTCGACCGGGACGAGGACTTCGACCTCGGGGCGTACTGGCGGGAACAGGCCGGCGCGTTCCTGCGCGAGCTGTTACGCGAGCGGGTCACCGTGCGGCTCGGCCCGGCCGGGTTGCGGGCGCTGCGGCACCTGGTGGACGCGCCGTTCGTCTACACCGAGGCGGTCGACGCGGCCGGGCCGCCGGACGAGCAGGGCCGGCTGGTGCTGCGGCTGCCCGTCGAGTCGGTGGACGTCGCGTACACCCAGTTGCTGGCGCTCGGCCCGGAGGTGGAGGTGCTGGCGCCGCCGCGGCTGCGGGCGCGCTTCGCCGAGGCGGCCCGCCGCGCGGCGGCGCTCTACACCGATCCGCCGGCCGACGGTCAGCGGTAGCCGTCCGGGTCGGCCGGCTTACCCGGCTTGACCACCTCCTCGTAGTAGCGGGCCCAGTGCGGGCGGCTGCCGTCGACGTCGGTGAAGCCGTACACCTGGGCCAGACCGCCGCTGTCCAGCGACTTGCCGTTCCAGCGGGCCCGGTCCGGGTCGGCGGCCAGGGCCGCCACCGCGCGCCCGACGAACGCCGGCGTCTCCGACATGACGAAGTGGGGCTCGGTCTTCGCGCCGTCACGCCAGTTCGCCTCGGTGACGCCGTAGTGTTCGAGCATCGCCTCCGAGCGCAGCCAGCCCGGCGTGAGCGCGACGGCGGTGCAGCCGTGCGGGGCCAGCTCGTGCGCCTGGCTGAAGCCGAGCCGGTTCACCGACACCTTCGCCAGGTCGTAGAAGACCGACAGGCGGTACTCGCTGTCGTTGTGCTCCTTGGTGCCGTCGCCGACCTCGACGACCAGGCCGCCCGGGTTGCGGATCAGCAGCGGCAGCGCGAAGTGGCTGGTGATGATGTGCGTGTCGACAGCCAGCCGCAGCGTACGGAAACCGGCGTCGAGCGGCTGCTCCCAGACCGGCTTCTCCCAGGTGATCAGCGGGTCGGCGCCCCAGACGTCGTTCACCAGCACGTCGAGGCGGCCCTGCTCGGCGTCGATCCGCTCGACCAGGGCGCGTACCTGCTCGGGGTCGAGGTGGTCGACAGCGACGGCGATTCCGGTGCCCCCGGCGGCGGTGACCAGCTCGGCGGTCTCCTCGATGGTCTCCGGCCGGTCCATCTCGGAGCGGCGCTCGCGGGTGGTGCGGCCGGTGGCGTAGACGGTGGCCCCGGCGGCGCCGAGCTGCACGGCGATCTGCCGGCCGGCGCCCCGGGTAGCGCCTGCGACGAGCGCGACAGTTCCGGTCAGTGGTGAGTTCATGGGATCACCGTGTCAGCGATACCTGACAACGGAAGTCCGGTTTCCCGAACGAACCGGATGGGCGATCATCACCGGTATGCACCTGCTGCTGTCCGGGATCGTCGGCTCGGTCGCGTACGGGCTGGCCGGACCCGGCTCGGACACCGACCGGCTCGGCGTGTTCGCCGCGCCCATAGTCGCGTTCCACGGCCTGCGCCCGCCCCGCGAGTCGGTGGTCACCACCGACCCGGACGTCACGCTGCACGAGGCCCGCAAGTACGCGCTGCTGGCGCTGAGCGGCAACCCCACCGCCACCGAGCTGATGTGGCTGCCCGACGACTGCTACGAGACCCGTACCGGGTTCGGTGAGGAGCTGATCGCGATCCGGTCGGCGTTCCTCAGCGCGCCGCGCGTCCGTGACGCCTACCTCGGGTACGCCGCGCAGCAGTTCCGCAAACTCGCCGGCCGGCCCGCCGACGCCGGTGGGCGGCTGCGCTCGGCGAAGCACGCCCGGCACCTGGCCCGGCTGCTGCACCAGGGCCGGGTGCTGTACGCGACAGGCGTACTGGAGATCCGCCTCGCCGACCCGGAGTGGTTCCGCGCGTTCGGCGAACGGGTTTCCGGCGGCGCGCTGGAGGAGGCGCAGGCGCTGGTGGCGGACGCCGAGGCGGAGTTCGACCGGATCCGCTCACCGCTGCCGGAGCGCCCGGACGAGGAGACGGTGGAACGCTGGCTGCTCGCCGTCCGGGCGGCGTACCTGCCGCGCTGAGCGGGTCAGTCCGCCAGGCGTACGCGTACCCGGCGGTTGGCCCGCCCCTTGCTCTCCACCTTGACCACCTGGACCTTGCCGATCTGGGCGGTGGAGGCGACGTGCGTGCCGCCGTCGGCCTGCACGTCCAGCCCGACGATGTCGACGATCCGCACCTCCTGCTCCTCCGGCGGGATCAGGTTCGACTGGGTACGGATGATGTCCGGCAGCGCGAGCGCCTCGGCGCGCGGCAGCACCCGCACCGCCACCGACCGGTCGGCGGCCACCTCGGCGTTCACCAGCTCCTCGATGCGGGCCTTGAAGTCCGGCGGCACCTCGGGCAGGTTGAAGTCCATCCTCGCCTCGCCCGGCTCCATGTTGCCGCCGGTGACGAGCGCGCCGAAGTCACGGAACACCACGCCGCAGAGCACGTGCAGCCCGGAGTGGGTACGCATCAGCATGGTCCGGCGGGCGTCCTCCACCGCGCCGACCACCTCGCTGCCGACCGGCGGCACCGGGTCGCCCTCGGCCGGGATCAGCCACAGGTCGTCGCCCTTGCGGGTGCCGACGATCCGGGTCTGTACGCCCTGCCACAGCAGCACCCCGTGATCCGGCGGCTGCCCGCCACCACCCGGGTAGAACGCGGACCGGTCCAGCACGATGCCCTGCTCGGGATCGGCCGCCAGCACCCGGCAGGTCCACTCGCGCAGGGTCGGGTCGGCGAGGTCGAGCCGGTGCGTACGGCCGTGGTGTGTGACGCCCATGGACGGCGACGTTACCCGTTCAGGAACTCCGAGACGCGCCCCCGCAGGTCGGCGCGTTCGGTCCAGAGCACGCCGGGCCTGTCGTACACGTGCAGTGTGGCGTTCGGGAGCGCGGCGGCGAGCCGTTCGGCGACGGCGACCGGGTGCAGGTCGTCGTCGGCGGCGGCGATGACCAGCGCCGGCGCGGTGACCGCGGCGAGCGACCCGGCGTCGTCGAGCGGGGCCTGGGCTGGCAGGTCGGCCAGCCCCGGCGCGAGCCCGTCGCGCAACAACTGGTCGAGCCGCTGCCGCAGGTAGGCCCAGCCGGCCGGGGTGTTGCGCACCGACGGCGGCAACTCCAGCGACACCACGTCGGCCAGCGCCGAGGCGTCGCCCTCGGCCACCGCGTCGAGCAGGCCGGTGAGCCGGGCGCGGGCCACCTCGCCGCGCGGTGTGTCCAGCACGGCGGGCAGGAAGAAGACGAGTCTCTCGAAGCGTTCCGGGCTCTCCGCGAGCAGCCGGCAGAGCGCGCCCGCGCCGAGGCTCGCGCCGAACGCCCGGGTCGCGCCGCTCAGGTCCGCCATCGCGCGCAGGTCACGGGCCAGGTCCAGGTAGGTCCACGGGCCGGGCGGGGAGTCGGAGCGACCGTGCCCGCGGAACTGGAAGAAGACGCGCCGCCCGGCGACGCCGCTGCCGAACGGGCGGGTGGTGGCGATGCCACTGCCCAGCCCGTGCGCGAACACGGTGACTGGGTCACCGGTGCCGGTGACCAGCCGTTCCAGGCTCACCCCGTGCGGGGTGGCGACCAGCTCCGTCTCCGGCTCGGGCAGCGCGGGACGCCCGGTTCGGGGCGCGCCGGGGCCGGGCCCCCAGGTGCGGGGACCGCCGTCCGGCGGCGGAGGCCAGCGGAAACCTCTCACCAGGACCCTCGGCCGTCGTGCAGGTCCCGCAGGCCGGGCCGCACGTCGAGCAGGTAGATCAGACCGGCGGCGATGCCGATCAGTCCGAACAGGCTGATCGGGCCGAAGCCGAGCAGGGTCAGCAGCAGGCAGACCGCCAGGATGGCGACCCAGCCGCCCTTGGGCAGCGTGCCGAGCGCGGCGAAACCGTCGCCGCGCTGGGTGACCGCGTGCACCAGCGCCACTCCCTGTACGACCAGGGCGAAGACGAGCAGGATCAGCTGGATCACGTCTTGGACTGCGAACGCGAAGATCGGCGCGGCGATGGCCATGGGGGCAAGCTTATGCCGAGACCCCGGAAACGTCCGACAAGACGTTGTCCGGGGTCCGGTGGAGCATCAGGTCACTCGGCGGCCGGGCGGGTCCGCTTCGTGGCCTTCGGCAGCTTCGCCGACGGGGTGGCCGGCTTGGTGGCCTTGGTGGCGGTCGTCTTGGCGACGGCCTTGGTGGCGGTCGCCTTGGTGGCGCGGGTGCGCTTCACCGCGGCCGGCTTGGCGGCCACCGCCTCGGCCACCTCGGCCGGGCTGGGCACATCGGTCGTCGCGGCGGCGGTGTCCGGCTTCGCGGCCACCTCGGTCTTCGTCGCGACCGCGACCTTCGGGGTGACATCGGCCTTCGGGGCCACGTCGGTGCCGGTGGCCTCGGTGGCCTGGATGTCGGCGTTCACCGTGTCGGCGGCCTCCAGCACGCCGGCGCCGACGACACGCTCACCACGGGCGACCAGTTCGGCGTACGCGGCCAGCGCGCGCTCCTGCGCGGCGTGCGCGCCGGCCACCACGACGGCGGCGTTGCGGGTGGCGGCCTCGCGGAGCTTGTCCAGGTTGGCGGCCTCGCGCAGCTTCTCCAGGTTCGCCGCCTCGCGCAGCTTCTCCAGGTTGGCGGCCTCGCGGAGCTGGTCGAGGTCGGTGGCGACGGCGCGCTCGCGCAGCCCGGTCGCGGTCTGGTTGGCGGTCTTCAGCGTCTCGGTGGCCTTCTGGCGCAGCTCGAAACCGGTGACGACGGCCTTGCCGCCGAGGTCGGTCACGACCCGGGTGCCGAGGCCGCTGACCACGGTGGGCAGCTTGCGCAGCTGCTCCAGGGCCAGCTCACCGGCGCCGGCRGCGGCGTAGAGGGGTGCGGGGATGCGGTTGGTCTTCGGCTGGGTGGTCATGACTGCTCCTCTTCGGCCGCACCGGCGGCCTTCCGGGCCGCCCGGCGGGCGGCCGCTTGCTCAGGGGCGGCGGTGGTCGGGGCGGGCGCGGTGGTTGGGGCGGGCGCGGCACCCGCTTCGGTGACGGCTACCGATTCGAGGACCGCCTCGGTCGGCGTGCCCTCCGGCGTGACCGGACCGGTAGCGGCCGCCGCCACTGTCGCCGGGGCCTCCGGCGCGGTGGCCGGCTCGGTCGCGGCGGCCTTCTCGGCCGTCTCCGCCGTCCCGGCGGCCTCGGTCGCCTCGGCCAGGCGGGCGTTCTCGCGCCGGAACGTCTCGTAGATCTGGGTGAGCGACTGCTTCTGGGCCATGGTCAGCTCGGGGTCGACGGCGATCGCCGCGAGCACGCCCTGCCCCTCCTTGTCGTCCAGCAGCCCGGCCCGCAGGTACATCGCCGGGGTGGAGACGCGCAGCGCGCTCGCGAGCTGCTGGAGCACCTCGGCGCTCGGCTTGCGCAGCCCTCGCTCGATCTGGCTCAGGTAGGGATTGCTGACACCCGCCTGCTCGGCGAGCTGGCGCAGTGAGATCTTCGCGTTGCGCCGCAGGTCGCGAATGAACCCGCCGACATCGGGAAGGTCCTTGCTGGTGGCCATGACTCAACGCTAGCTCGGTCCGCTAACTGCTGCAAGCAAAACGCTAGCCAGAGTTAGCAGGGTCACCGATGGCGGGTTGCGGAGCCCATGTCCGTTCCGTACGGTTCTCCCCCGTGACCAAGATCGATATCAACGGTGCCCAGCTCGCGTACGACGAGAGCGGCACCGGCACCGCCGTGGTGCTGCTGCACGCCGGCATCGCCGACCGGCGGATGTGGCGCGGGCAGATCCCGGCACTCGCCCAGCGGCATCGGGTGATCGCGCTGGACCTGCGCGGCTACGGAGAGTCGGAATTGCCGCCCGCGCCGTTCGCCCACCACGACGACGTGATCGGGCTGCTCGACGCGCTGGGCATCGAGCAGGCCGCGCTCGTCGGCTGCTCGTTCGGCGGCCGGGTCGCGGTGGACACCGCGCTCGCCCACCCGCAGCGGGTCTCGGCGCTGGCGCTCTTCGGCGCGCCCGTCTCCGGCAACGAGTGGTCCGAGGAGACCGAGCAGCTCTGGGAGGACCTGGTCGGCGACGTGGACCCGGAGGACTTCGCCGCCACCGCCGCCGGGGAGGTGCGGTTCTGGGTGGTCGGCCCGACCCGCCGCCCGGAGGACGTCGACCCGGAGCTGATCCGGTTCGCCGAGGAGATGGACCGCCGGGCGCTCGCCGCCGAGCAGGCGCTGAGCGCGGTCGACGTCGACGAGCTGGACCCGCCGGCGATCGACCGGCTGGGCGAGCTGCGCGTACCGGTGCTTGTCGGCACCGGCGCCGACGACCTGGCCGACATCCGCCGCCTGGCCGACCGCATCGCCGACGAGGCCCCCCGGGGCATACGCATGCCGGACGTCCCCGACGCGGCCCACCTGCTCCCCCTGGAGCGCCCCACCGAAACCAACACCGCCCTCCTGCCGTTCCTCCCCTGACCGCCCCCTCCCTCCCTTCGCCGTGTTGATCTTGCACTTGTGGCCCTCGGTGCGCCTGGAATGCGCGTTTCGCCTGGGGCAGCAAGTGCAAGATCGACGGGGATGGAGGGCGGGGTGGGGTTACCAGATGGGGCGGGTTGCGCCTACGGGGAGGCCGCCGCCGAGCACGGGAGTCTCGGCGTACTCGGTGAGGATCGGCGCGTCGACGCCCAGCCGCGACAGCGCCGAGACGAGGACCGGCATGCGGGCCCTGGCCGCGCCGTCGTCGATCTTCAGCGCGACCGCGCCGACCCCCGGGACCGCCGCCGCGATCACACCCTCCGCGCCGATCTTGGCGAGCAGACCGGGTACGCCGCGCATCAGCCGCGTGTCCTCGGCCTGGGTGCCGCCGACCAGCTCCGGGTACGTGCGCATCGCGTCCGCCACGGTCCGCTCGACGGTGCCCGGCTCGGCGTCGACCAGCCGCAGGAACGCCCGCGCCAGCCCGGTGAGCGAGACGGCGAGCACCGGCGCGCCGCAGCCGTCCACCCCGACCGCCGCCGCCCGCTCCCCGGTGAACTCCTCGATCGTGGCGGTCAGGCGCTGCTGGAGCGGGTGCTCGGGCCGCCAGTAGCCGTCCAGCGGCCAGCCGGCGGCCAGGCAGGTGCGCAGCATGCCGGCGTGCTTGCCGGAGCAGTTCATCAGCACCCGGGCGGGACCGCCGCCGGCCCGCAGCACCGCCTCCCGGGCGGCTTCGCCGACCGGCAGGTCCGGCGGGCAGTGCAGCGCGTCCCCGGTGAGGCCGCCGCCGCGCAGCAACGCGGTGACCCGCTCGATGTGGAACTCCTCACCGGCGTGGCTGGCCGAGACGAGCGCCAGGTCGGCCGGGTCGGTGAGCGGCAGCCCGGCCCGCAGCATCCCGATCGCCTGCATCGGCTTGTTGGACGAGCGGGGGAAGATCGGCGAGGTCACGTCTCCGGCCCCGGCGACAGGCGCTCCGGCGGCGTCGAGCACCACCACGGAACCCCGGTGGAAGCCCTCCACGAAACCGGACCGGACCACCTCGGCGAGCGGCGCGCCGCCCTCGTACGTCTTTCCCACGTAATGGACCGTACCGATGGGGCGGGCCCGGCCGACGGCGGGGTGACCTGCGGCGTCGCCCGGGGCCGTACAGGGCCGGCGGCCGGTACGCCGCTTACCGGCCGGTGGCCGGAAGACCGAGCAGCGTACGGGCCTCGGCGGTGGTCAGCGGAGGCCGCTGGGCGAGCTGGGCGAAGCCGACCGCCCGCGCGACGAGCTGCATGTTGGACTCCACCGGGCGCCCCTTGGCGTACGTGACCGTGTCCTCCATGCCGACCCGCAGGTGACCGCCGGCCGACAGCGAGGCCAGCATCACCGGGATGGTGCTGCGCCCGATGCCGGTGGCCGCGAACGTGGTGCCCTCGGGCAGGTCACGCAGCATCTGCTGGGCCGCCACCAGGGTCGCCGTGGTGCCCGGCATGCCACCCGGTACGCCCATCACGAAGTCGACGTGCACGTGCCCGCCGTGCGGCAGGCCGTACTTGCCGAGCAGCCGCTGCAGGGCGGTGAGGTGGCCCAGGTCGAAGATCTCGTACTCGGGGACGACGCCGCGTTCCTGCATCCGGGTGTGCAGGTCGACGATGAACTCCCACCGGTTGAGGAACACGTCGTCGCCGAAGTTGACGGTGCCCATGGTGCAGGAGGCCATGTCCGGCGCGGCGTCGAGCACCGCGAGCCGGGCGGACTCCGGGTCGGTCACCGCACCCCCGGAGGAGAGCTGCACGATCAGGTCGGTGCTCTCCCGCAGCGCCGCCACGGTGTCGCGCAGCCGCCCCTGGTCGAGCGTGGGCCGCGCCTCGTCGTCGCGGATGTGGACGTGGATCACGGCGGCGCCGAGCGCCTCGCACTCCTTGGCGGTCAGCAGCAGCTCGTCGAGCGTCACCGGCAGCGCCGGCACCTCAGCCTTCGCCGACTCCGCGCCGGTGGGGGCAACCGTGATCAACGTCCCTGTCGTCATGCCCCGGATCCTAGACCGGTGCCCGACGTCGGGTCGACCGGAGGATTTCCGGTGCGGGCGGCGTTAAGAAGGGACCCTTCCTCTACCGGAGGCGTTAATAGGGGGCCCTTCCTTACACGTCGATGGCGGCGGCGCTCTCGCCCACGAGCAGGCGGGCATCGTCGGGCGTGTTGCGCTTCAGCACGGCGAGCGCCACCTGACCCAGCTCGAAGTGCTGCACGGCGGTGCCCACGAAGCCGACCGTCCGGCCGTCGAGCGTCACCGGCGTACCGGCCACCGGCGGCTGGTCGCTCGCCACGCCGTCCAGATGCAGCAGGACCAGCCGGCGGGGCGGCTTGCCCAGGTTGTGCACCCGGGCCACCGTCTCCTGCCCCCGGTAGCAACCCTTGTCCAGGTGCACGGCCGGGGCGATCAGGTCCACCTCGGCCGGGATCGTCCGGTGGTCGGTGTCCACCCCGGCCCGTWCCTGCTTGGCGGCGACCCGGACCGCCTCGTACGCCCACAGCCCGGCGACCGGCACCCCGGCGCCGCGCAGTTCGGCGACCACCCCGTCCATGGCGGCGCGGGGCACGAGCAGGTCGACGCCGAGCGCCACCCGGCGGGCCCAGCCGCCGACCGGCAGCGGCTTGACGTCGTACACCACGGAGGGCCGCGCGGGCAGCTCGCCGGAACGGAACTTCGGACCCGGCACCGCCGCTACGTCGGGAGCCGCCAGCCCGGTCACGCCGAGCGCGCCGGGCGCCTCCGGCCCGACCAGCGACAGCAGCGCGAACTCGGCGGTGGCGTCGCGCGGGTCGACCTTGCTAAAGAACCGCATCTTCTCCAGGTACGACAGCAGGCCGCCGGTCATGCCCGGCTCGGTGTCCAGCCAGGTGGTCTCGCCGTCGTCGGCGACCATCGCGTGCTGCTCGACGTGCCCGTGCGGGGAGAGCACCAGCAGTTCGGTGCCCTGCCAGGGGGCCAGCGCGGCCAGGTGCTGGCTGGTGAGCGTGTGCAGCCAGCTGATCCGTTCCTCGCCGGGAACCGCGACCACGCCCCGGTGCGACCGGTCGACCAGGCCCACGCCGGTGGCCAGGAGCCGCTGCTCGCGCATCGGGTCGCCGTAGTGCGCGGCCACCGGCGCGACACCGGCCGCCCGGTGGGCCGGCTCGGGCTGGTCCCTGGTCTGCTCGTCGATGCTCTCGGTGGTCACCGCTCCGGCGATGTCGATCATGCGTGTTCCCCGTTCAGTGTGCAGCGGCCGCAGACTCCGAAGAGCGCGACGTGCCCGATGTCGACCTGGAATCCGCGCTGCTCGGCCAGCTGGTCGGCGAGCGGGCGGAGCATCTCGGGTGAGATCTCGTCGATCGCCCCGCACTCCCGGCACACCAGGTGCACGTGCTGGTGCTCGCCGGCCGCGTGGTAGGTGGGCGCGCCGTGCGAGAGGTGCGTGTGCGTGACCAGACCGAGCCGCTCCAGCAGTTCCAGGGTGCGGTAGATGGTGGTGATGTTGACGCCGGCCGCCACCTCGCGGACCGCCGTGTGTACCTGCTCCGGGGTGGCGTGCCCGAGGTCGAGGACGGCCTGGAGCACCAGCTGCCGCTGCGCCGTCAGCCGCAGCCCGCGCGCGCGGAGCATTTCCGCGAGGGAGGATTCGGACACCCTTCGATCATAGTTCGGCCGCCGCGCCGGTCCGTCCGCCGCCGGGGTACGCCACTACGCTGCGCCCGTGGAGGCGACGCGGGTGGCGGTGCTCGGCCGGGGGCTCGTACCGGCCGGTGAGCCGGTGGTGCGCGGCGACGACCGGGGTGTGCTGCACGGCGACGGCCTGTTCGAGACGCTGCACCTGCGCGACGGGCTTCCCTGGCTGCTGGAGCCGCACCTGGCCCGGCTGCGCGCGGGCGCGGCGGCGATCGACCTGCCGCTGCCCCCGGACGACGCGCTTGTCGAGCTGCTGGACGCGGTCCGCGCCGGCTGGCCGCCGGAGACCGAGGGCGCGTTGCGGCTGGTCTGCACCCGGGGGCCGGAGGGCGGCGGGCCGGCCACGGTGTACGCGACGCTGGGCGAGGTGCCGGCGTCGGCCCGGCTGGCTCGGCGTACCGGGGTGACGGTGGCCACGCTGCCGCTCGGGGTGGCCGCCCGGTCCCGCCCCGAGCTGGGGTGGCTGCCGAACGGCGTGAAGTCCACCTCGTACGCGCTCAGCACCGCCGCCCGGCGCTGGGCGCAGCGGACGGGCGTGGACGACGTGCTCTGGGTCTCGACCGACGGCTACGTGCTGGAGGGACCCACCGCGAACGTGGTGTGGCTGCGTGGCGGGACGCTCTGCACGGTGCCGGCGGCGCAGACCGGCATCCTGCCCGGCGTGACCGCCCACCACCTGCTGGAACGCGCCGCAGAGCTGGGCCTCGCGGCGGCCGAGCACCTGCCCACGGTGCCCGACCTGCACGCCGCCGAGGCGATCTGGCTGACCAGCTCCCTACGCGGCCCCACGGAGGTCACGACCCTGAACGGAACCCCCCGCCCGAGTTCCCCCCTGACCCCCCGCATCCAGGCCCTCCTGAACTTCCCCCGGCCCTCCCCCCGTTGATCATGAAGTTGGCGGTGACAAATCGGGCAGCCGACGCCGTCAACTTCATGATCGACCGGGGAAGCGGGACGGGTCAGCCGGCCACCCGGGTGAGGCGGGCGGAGAGGTGCGGGCTCAAAGGCTGACCCACGGCGGCCATCTCCTGCGCGTACAGCAGAGCGCCCTCGACGATGCCGAACAGCCGGGCGCCGGCGGTGACCTCCTTCGCCGTCGCGGTACGCACGACCGCGTCGGTGGCGAACTCGATCTGGGTGCCCTTGCGCTTGCCGATGTGCAGCTCCATCACGCCGGTCGGCGTGGTCATCAACGCCTCCAGCTCGTCGGTGACCCGCTCACCGTCGAGCACCGGACGCCACCAGCCCACCTCGCGGCCGGCCGGCCGGACCGGGCGGCTCTGCTCGTCCAGGATCCAGGCCCGCGACTCGTAGAACAGGAACGGCCGGCCGTCGTGGCTGATCCGGATCTCCTGCGCGTAGTCGAAGTCCTCGATCGTCGGGAACCCACCCCGGCCCCGGCCGCGCCACACCCCGATGTACGGCAGCAGGCCGTCCAGGCTCGGGTGCAGCTTCGGGCCGACGCGCAGGTCGTGGCTCTCCTCGTACGGGTACTCCTCGACCGGCGGCGCGTTCAACCACGGCGGCTGAAGCGGATTCTCACTCACAGATTCACCACTTACCTCTAGCTATGCGGACCGCGAGATAGGCCAGGCCACCGGCGAGCGCGCCCAGGCCGGCGACCAGCAGGCTGACGAACCCGATCTCGGTAACCATCCGGACCATCCTATGCTGGGTGGCATGGCGCGCTCTCTCGTCGTCAAGGCCACCGCCGGTGCGGACTCCCCGGAACGCTGCGCCCAGGCGTTCACAGTCGCCGCCACCGCCGCCGCGGCCGGGGTGGACGTCTCGCTCTGGCTCACCGGCGAATCGACCTGGTTCGCGCTCCCCGGCCGGGCCGAGTCGTTCGAGCTGCCGCATTCCGCGCCACTGGGCGAGCTGCTGCACGTCGTCCTGGCCACCGGCCGGGTGACCGCCTGCACCCAGTGCGCGGCCCGGCGGGACATCGGCACCGGCGACGTCATCCCCGGCGTACGCATCGCGGGCGCAGCCGTGTTCGTCGAGGAAGCGATGACCGAGGGCGCACAGGCGCTGGTCTACTGACAACCGGCCCGGGTTGTCCATTCTGCCCAGTGCGCCGATCCTGACCCGGCATGTCCGGATGCTGCCTACCATGCGAATGTGAGTCAGGCCATCCAGGAGTTCTTCGCGTCGCTGCCGGCGCGTGCCGCAGCCGTTCTGAACAGCCCGATCGGCGGGACACTCCAGATCGACCTGGCCGACGGCAACCGCACCGAGCACTGGTACGTGACGCTGGCGCCCGGCACGGCACAGGTGAGCCGGGAGGAGCTACGGCCGGCGGACGGCGTGCTGACGCTGTCCACCGAGCTGTTCGAGAAGCTCGTCACCGGGCGGGCGGCCGGCATGGCGGCGGTGCTGCGCAACGAGGCCACGTTCAGCGGCCACGTCGTGCTGTTCCTGGCGTTCCGCCGATTCCTGCCGCAACGGCCCGACGTGCGGGACCCCCGGGACGCCGCCCGCGAGCACGTCCGGCGGCTGGTGTGAAGGACCGGGTCAGCATCCTCGACGGCAACACGTTCCTGGTCAGCGACGATCGCGGCAACATCGAACCGTCGTACGACTTCCCCACCGGGCTGTTCTCCTTCGACACCCGGTTCCTGTCCACCTGGTTCCTCACCATCGACGGGCAACGTCTGCACGCGCTCTCGATCGACGACTCGCTGTCGTACAAGACGCGGTTCTTCCTGGTCCCCGGCGAGCCGACGCACTACCTGGACGCCAACGTCTCGGTGATCCGCAGCCGCGCCATCGGCGGCAGCCTCGACGAGGAACTGACCGTGCTCAACCACTCCGAACAGGAACAGGAGTTCCACCTCCGGCTGGACATCGGCTCCGACTTCGCCGACCTCCTGGAGATCAAGAACCGGCGCGACAAGAAGGGACTCACCACGCCGACGGTGGAACCGAACGGCCTGCGGCTCACCTACCGCCGGGAGGCGTTCCGCCGCGAGACGCTGGTGACCAGCAGCGCGCCGGTCGAGGTCGACGCGGACGGGATGACCTTCCGGGTCCGGATCAGCCCGCACGGCGAGTGGACCACCCGGCTGCACGTCAGCACCATCATCTACGGCGCGCGTGGTGAGGACATCCGGGCCATCCTGCCGCTGGGCGGCCAGCGCACCGCGGCCGAGATCGAGGCCGAGCAGAGCGCCCTGATCAGCCGTGCGCCGAAGCTGGGCTGCGACTGCGAGCCGCTGGCCAGCGCGTACCGGCGCAGCCTCAACGACCTGGCCGCGCTCCGGTACGAGTCGATCACGCTCGGCGTCCGGCTGCTCGCGGCCGGCCTGCCCTGGTTCATGACGCTGTTCGGCCGCGACAGCATCTTCACCTCGCTCCAGGTGCTGCCGTTCCTCCCCGACCTGGTCAAACCGACGATCATCATGCTGGCCGGTCTTCAGGGCAGCCGGGTCGACGACTTCCGCGACGAGGAGCCGGGCAAGATCCTGCACGAGCTGCGCTACGGCGAGAGCGCCGGATTCGAGGAACAGCCGCACTCGCCGTACTACGGCGCGGCCGACACGACGGCGCTGTTCGTGATCCTGCTCGACGAGTACGAGCGGTGGACCGGGGACGCCGATCTGGTACGCAAGCTGGAGTACGAGACCCGGGCGGCGCTGACCTGGCTCGACACGTACGGGGACCTGCTCGGCACCGGCTACGTCTGGTACATGTCCCGCAACCCGGAGACGGGGCTGCCGAACCAGTGCTGGAAGGACTCACCGGAAGCCATCTCCTACGCCGACGGGCGGATGCCGGAGTTCCCCCGGGCCACCTGCGAGCTGCAGGGGTACGCGTACGACGCGAAGATGCGCGCCGCCCGCCTGGCCCGCACCTACTGGCAGGACCCGGCGTACGCGGACCGGCTGGAGCAGGAGGCGGCGGCGCTGAAGGAACGGTTCAACCGCGACTTCTGGATCGCCGACCGGGAGTACTACGCGCTGGCGCTCGATCCGCGCGGGCGGCAGGTGGACGCGCTCTCCTCGAACATCGGCCACCTGCTGTGGAGCGGCATCGTGGACGAGTCCCGGGCCCCCGCGGTCGCCGCCCATCTGCTCGGCCCGCGCCTGTTCTCCGGCTGGGGGGTACGCACGCTCGCCGACGACCAGGGCCGGTACAACCCGGTCGGATACCACGTCGGCACGGTGTGGCCGTTCGACAACTCGATCATCGCCTGGGGTCTGTGGCGGTACGGCTTCCGGCAGGAGGCCGGCCGGATCTGCGACGCGCTGCTCAGCGCGTCGCACTTCTTCGACGGGCGGCTGCCCGAGGTGTTCGCCGGCTACGAACGTGGCCTCACCGACTACCCGGTGGAGTACCCCACCGCGTGCAGCCCGCAGGCGTGGTCCGCCGGTACGCCTCTGCTGCTGCTACGGGTGATCCTGGGACTGGAGCCGCAGGGCGAGCACCTGATCATCGACCCGGCCGTACCGCCGGGGATGGGCCGGGTGGAACTGCTCGACATCCCGGGCCGCTGGGGCCGGGTGGACGCGCTGGGCCGCAGCCGGGAACCGCACGAGGAACCGGCGCCGCCGCCGCTCGGACTGCCCGGCCGGTGAGTCAGGCCGGGCAGGGCGTGGTCACCGCCACGCGCACCCGCTCGTCGGCCCGCTCGGCCAGCACGGCCGGCTCGCCGGGGCGCGCGTACCGGTCGGCGGAGTCCACCACCGGCGCGACGCCGCCGCCGAACGCGGCGGCGAGCGGCTGATCCGCCGGCGCGGCGGCCTCACCCCGGGCGGTGCGGGCCGCGCCCCCACCGGGGCAGGGCGCGGTCAGGACCTGGACCGCGCCGGTCGCGCCGCCCCACCGGCCCAGCGCCGACGCCAGCGCGGCGGCTTCGGCAGCGGCGTCGGCGGTCGGCGCGCGGTAGCCGGAACCCAGCGGCCGGCAGCCGGTCGCGGCGGTCAGAAGGATCCGGCCCGGGCCGTCGGCCCGGCCCTCGACCGCGACGAAGTCGCCCGCGTCGGCGCGCAGCAGCGGCTCGCCGTCGAACGTCGACACGCCCGCCCGCCACGCCTGCGGCAGCCGGTCGGCGACGCGTCGCAGCACTTCGCGTACGTCGTCGCCGCCGATCGCCACCTCGACGCCGCGCTCGAGCGTCGCGCCGGAGTCCATCGGCGTGATCCGGCAGCCGCGTTCCAGGCGGTCCGGTACGAGCGCGGGTACGCCGTCGGCGCCGACCGCGCCGGTCAGCTCGCCGATCGCCCGGTCCACCACCGGACCGGCCTGGTCCAGTGAGCGCTGCTCCTTGACCGTCGGCGGGTCGGTCCGCACCGACCACCAGGTCAGCCCGGCCAGCAGCACGGCCCACGCCACAGTGGCGGCCGTCAGCCAGCGCAGCCGACGCCGGCCGGCGCCCGGCTGATCTCCAGGGTTGGGCGGGGCGTAGCCCGTCTCGACGGCAGTCACCCGGCAATGGTGTCACGTGCCGGCGAGGCACCCGGCCGCGCCTCGGCACGCCCGGTCAGGCCGGGACGGACCGGCGGGACAGCAGCCACAGCAGGTAGAAGGGGCGCTGCCGCAGCTCGCCGAGACGGTCGGCGTACTGGTCGGCGGCGAGCACCGCGGAGAAGAACCCGCCCGCGCCCAGCATGCCGAGCACCGGCGCCAGGTGGGTGCCCTCGACCGCCACCAGCGTCGCGGCGACGGTCGCCACCGCGGCGCCCGCGGCCTGCACCGCCGAGCGCCGGGCCACCCGGGCGACCTCGGAGCGAGCCGCCCGCACCCCCTCCTGGATCTCCGCGTCGAGCTTCGCGAGCTGCACCAGCGCCTTGTCCGGATCCGTGTCGACGTCCAGCATCCGGCCGCGCAGGTACGCCTGGGTCGCGGCGAGCGCGTCGCTCTCCTGGGTCAGGATGGCGCAGTAGTCCCGGAGCGAGGTGCCCTCCAGCATCGGCAGGTCGAGCTGGAGCAGTGGGGTCACCAGCCGCGCCTTCACCGGATCCCCGCTCGGCACGTCGACGACCCGGTGCCCCTTGACGATCAGGTCGAGTGTGCGGTCCGGGTTGTCGCCCAGCTCGATCCGGCCCATCGTGTCGAACGGCGAGGAGGTCGACTGGGAGTCCGGCGCGCGCGACTCCAGGTGGGTGCGGCGGAAGGTCTGCGGGAAGTAGACGAGCTGCCCCAGCTCCAGCAGCGGCGCGCAGTCCCGCAGGTACGCGCCGAGGCGGTCCAGGTCGTCGCATTCGGCGTAGAGCTGGTCGATCCGGATGTCCTCGTACCGGCAGCGCGGGTCGCAGTGATCCGGATCCTTGCCGCACCTCTTGCAGGTCTCCCGGTTGGCCAGGTAGCAGTGCTTGCCGCCGGGCTGGGAGAGGACCAGCTTGCCGGTGACGAGCGTGGCCCGCTTCGTGAGGAACGACAGGTCCGTGTCGAGGCTGGCGACCGAGACGTCGAACGGGCGCGCGCGGCCGGACCCGGCGGTGCGCTGGAGTTCGCGGGCGATCTCCTCACCCCGATTGCCGTCGATGAAGTCGATCAGATAGCGAACTGCGTGGGCGGCGGCGTCGTCGGGCACCTGATCCCCCTCCGGCGCGTCCGGGGCGCGCCGCCGTCCAGCCTGCCAGCCACGGGCAAGCCGCACAGTCACCGGAACGGCTCGTGGCCCGCCACCCGGCTGGGGTGGCGGGCCACGATCAGAGCGTGGGTCAGGCGGCGACCGAGACGGTCACCTCGTTGATCCCGCGAGCCGCGGCGACGGCGGTGTCGCCGTTGCCCTGGCGGGACAGCGCCCGCAGCGTCCACGAGCCCGGCGCGGCGAAGAACCGGAACTGCCCGGCCGGCGACGTCACCACCTCGGCGGTGAACTCACCGGTGGAGTCGAGCAGCCGCACATACGCGCCCGGCACGACCTCGCCGGACTCGGACAGCACACGGCCGGTGATGACGGTTTCCTTCTCCAGGTCCAGGCTGGCCGGGAGGGGGGCGGCCTGGTCCGGCGCGGCGCAGCCGGCGGCAGCCGTCGAGGCGGCGGAGGTGGCGGAGGTGGCGGTCATCAGGCCTCCCCCGGCTCGTCACCGAGCGCCACCGGCACGCCGACGAGCGAGCCGTACTCGGTCCAGGAACCGTCGTAGTTCTTCACGTTGCGGTGCCCGAGCAGCTCCTGGAGCACGAACCAGCTGTGCGAGGAGCGCTCGCCGATCCGGCAGTACGCGATCGTCTCCTTGCTGTCGTCCAGCCCGGCGTCGGCGTAGATCTTGCGCAGCTCGTCGTCGGACTTGAACGTGCCGTCCTCGTTCGCCGCCTTGGACCACGGCACGCTGATCGCGGTCGGGATGTGGCCGGCCCGCTGCGCCTGCTCCTGCGGCAGGTGGGCGGGGGCGAGCAGGCGGCCGGCGAACTCGTCGGGGCTGCGCACRTCGACCAGGTTCTTGGTGCCGATCGCGGCTACCACCTCGTCGCGGAACGCGCGGATCGAGGTGTCCGGCTCCTGCGCGACGTACTGCGTCTTCGGCCGCTCCACCACGTCGGTGACGAGCGGACGGGCGTCCAGCTCCCACTTCTTGCGGCCGCCGTCGAGCAGCTTGACGTCGCCGTGGCCGTAGAGCTTGAAGTACCAGTACGCGTACGCGGCGAACCAGTTGTTGTTGCCGCCGTACAGGATCACGGTGTCGTCGTTGGCGATGCCCCGGTCGGACAGCAGCGCCTCGAACTGGCTCTTGTTGACGAAGTCCCGGCGGACCTGGTCCTGCAGGTCGGTGCGCCAGTCGAGCTTGACGGCGCCGGCGATGTGCCCGGTGTCGTAGGCCGAGGTGTCCTCGTCGACCTCGACGAAGACGACGCCCGGGGCGCCGAGGTTCTTCTCGGCCCACTCGGCCGAAACGAGTGCGGTGTCGCGACTCATCAGATCACTCCCTGGTGAGGATGGTTGGTGAGCCTGCGCGCGGAGATCGATGTCGATTGTTGTCGCACCACGCGCGGGACCCAGAGCTAGGAACGGATCACGGGTACGTGCGACGGCGCCGCTGCCGGGCGTTGAGGGGAACCGGGAGAGGTTCGTGGACCCTGGGTGGCCGCCGTTCAGGCGGCCGGAGACAGCCCCGCCGTCAGATGACGGGGCGACACAGGCAGGTGGCCACGCGGCACAGGTCGACCGCGCGCCGTTTGGTGAGGTGGGTCCCCATGGGCAGGGAGATTACCAGCCCACGCCACAGCTGCCACCAGACCGACCAGCATCCGGGACGGCCGGCCCGCTCCCCGGACCGGCCGTGTACGGCTTTCAGCCGGCGGAGTTGATCGGCACGTTCGCCGCGTCCGCCGTGACCACCAGGCCCTCCGGCTTCGGCTCCACCTTGCGCAGGTTGAGCTGGAACGGCAGCTCCGGCAGCGGCACGTCGATCGAGATGCCCTGCGCGTACCGGGTGAGCGCGGCCCGGGCCAGCGGCACGTTCGGCAGGCCGTCGGCGGTGAGGTCGTTGAAGCGCAGCGCCACCTTGCCGCCGGCCACCGTGACGTCGGCGGTGCCGTTTACGGTGAGCTTGACGCCGAGGATGTCCACCGGGGCGGTGACGGCGAGCTTGCCGTTCCGCTCGCCGAGCGTCAGCCCGGGACGGTCCAGCAGCTTGGCCAGGCTCTCGTAGGTGACGGTGCCCCGCCCGTCCACGCTCTCGGCCACCACGTCGCCCCGGCCGGAGCGCAGCGTGTCCAGCGACGCGGTCACGTTGCGCGCGTCCACGTCCAGCTTCGGCACCTCCACGGCGTCACCCTGGACGGCGCCCCGCACGTCGGTGAGCTGGATCGAGATGCGCTCGTACCGGCCGTCGAGCACCTGGGTGAGGAACGGGAAGCCACCCACCTCGACCTGCGGCGCGGCGGACTGCGCGTCCTGCTTGGCGATCTCCTGCCGCACCTGGTCGGCGATCGCCCGCTCGGCGACCCCGGCGGCGACCCGGTCGGCGACGACGAGCAGCCCGACCAGCACCAGCAGCAGGACGACGAAGCCGATCAGCACCTTCCGGCCGCGTCGCCGCGGTCGGCCCTCCGCCGGATACGCCTCTGCCACGCCGCCTCCCGTCCTCGCCGCCGTCACCGCGTCTCGCGGCGCAACCGTACTTACCCGAGGCGAATCTTCCCCAACCGCGTCAGAGGAACAGCACGCACATCGCGTACGCGGCCGGCGCGGCCAGCGCGAATCCGCCCAGCGGCCCCTGCATGTGCCGGGCCACCCACATCGTCGGCGGTTCACCGGCCATCAGGCGGCCCGCCTCGGCGTACCCCACGGCGAGGTCGGCCAGGACGGCGGTGGCGGCGCTGACCACGCCGACCAGGGCGGCGCTGGTCGGGGTGAAACCGACCAGGTAGCTGCCGAGCAGGGCGCTGGTGAGGGTGCCGAGCATCGCGCCCGCGACCACGCCGGCCGCGCCGCGCGGCACCTGCGGGGCGAGCCGCGGCCACGGCGCCACCGCGTCGGTGAGCCGCGCCACCAGCAACGCCACCCCGGCGGCGGTGAGGCAGACCGTGATCGCCTGGGTGCCCTTGGGAATCCGGCTGAGCACGACGAGCGTGCCGAAGGCGACCACGCCCACCACGATGAGCAGGGTGCCGCCGAGCGAGTCGGTCACCCGGACCCGGTCCACCCGCCGGACGAGCTGCCCCAGCACGGCGAGCAGCAGCCCGGCGGCCGCGGCGTAGCCGAGCGGGGCCAGGCCGGCGATGTCCGACTGGACCGCCGCGACGTCGGCGATCACGGCCGTGCCGGCGCTGACCAGGGCGACGACCAGCAGGGCGGGCGGTCGCATGGCCATCGTCCAGGCGAGCACGAAGAGCATCTGGACGCCGAAGATGATGGCCGCGAACGGCAGCCGGTGCCCGGGGCCGGAGGTCTGCGCGCCGAGCACCAGGCCGACGCCGAGCAGCGCGGCGAAGCCGGCGACGGTGAGCGCCAGCGGCCGGCGGACCGGGACCGGTGGCATCTCCTCCTCGGGCGCCTCGTCGGACTCGTCGTCGGCGCGCCGGCCGGGTCCGCCCTTCCGTAGCCGACGCGGTCCCTTCCGCTCCGGCCGGTCGCCCTCCTCGTCGGCGGGGCCGGTACGCGGGGCGGGCGGGTAGCCACGGGCGGGGCCGGAGGGCCCGGCGGACGGGTCGTCGGCCCACGGTTCACGACCGGTGTCGCGCGAGGTGGAGGGAAACACGCCCCGATCGTGCCAGACCCGGGCGGCTCGGCGGAGGTCCCGGTTTCGGTGACGTTAAAACCTGCACCGCGATCAAGGGCAGAAGGGGCAAACGGGAAAGCACCCCGGAGGTGACGGCGGGTCCATCGGTTACGCTCAGGCCGTTACCCGCCCGTCAGCGACGCCGGGACCCACGCAAGTTCACAGCGCCGCCCTCACCCGGGCGTGTCGCTGGTCGCGCGCGGCCGAAGGGCCGCCGGGACGGAGGTGATCGTGGAGCTCCTGCTGCTCGTGACCGCACGGGCCGGTGAGCCGTCGGCGGTGTTGCCGGCACTCGACCTGCTGCCGCACTCGGTCCGCACCGCACCCCGCGACGTCCGCACGCTGGTCTCCGGCCCCACGCCGGACGCCGTCCTGGTGGACGCCCGCTCCGAACTGAGCGAGGCGCGCGCCACGTGCCGGATGCTGCACGCCACCGGGCTCGGCGTACCGCTCGTCGCGGTGGTCACCGAAGCGGGCCTGATCGCGCTCAACGCGGACTGGGGTGTCGACGACGTGATCCTGGCCGGCGCCGGGCCGGCCGAGGTGGAGGCCCGGCTGCGGCTCGCCGTCGGCCGGCTGAGCAACGCGACCGCCGGCGCCGGCGGCTCGATCCGGGCCGGTGAGCTGAACATCGACCCGGACACCTACGCCGCCAAGCTGAAGGGCCGCCCGCTCGACCTCACGTACAAGGAGTTCGAGCTGTTGAAGTTCCTGGCCCAGCACCCGGGGCGGGTGTTCACCCGGGACCAGCTGCTGCGGGAGGTCTGGGGTTACGACTACTTCGGCGGCACCCGCACGGTCGACGTGCACGTGCGGCGCCTGCGCGCCAAGCTCGGCTCGGAGTACGAGTCGATGATCGGCACGGTCCGCCAGGTGGGCTACAAGTTCGTCGTCCCGCCGTCGCGTTCGCTGCCGGAGTCGGAGCCCGCGCCGCTGCCGGTCTGACCGCCCACGCCCCACTCCGGTAGGGGGCATTTCCGCAGAACGCCCTTTTTGCCCGATCAGTCAGACATATCCTGACTGCCGGATTTACCGGGCAAAGGGGGCGGCGGTGCGTGCGGTGAACACGGGGGCGACGAACGGCCGGTGCCGCTGATGCGGGGCCCGACGCTGCGCGCCACCGGGCTCGTGACCGTGGTGCTCGCGGGCCTGCTCGGCTCGGCGTTCGCGCTGGGCCGCAGCCTGGTCCCGGAACACCCGCCGTCGAACGCCGGCGCCACCACGGCGCTCAACGGACCGCGCTACGCCGACCAGCCGCCCAGCACGGACTTCCCCGGCGGCCGGGCCACCGCCGGGCCGAGCCCCGACGCCGCGCCGGACGCCGCCCCGGTCGAACCGGGCGGCGACGGCCCGTACGGCAGCCTGGTCGTCACCGGCTCGTCCCGGGTCGCGCTGACCTTCGACGACGGCCCCGATCCGCGCTGGACCCCGCAGGTGCTCGCGCTGCTGGCCCAGTACGGCGTGAAGGCGACGTTCTGCGTCGTCGGCGAGAACGCCGAGGCCCATCCGGATCTGATCCGGTCGATAGTCGCCGAGGGGCACACCCTGTGCAACCACTCCTGGGAGCACGACGTCGACCTGGGCAAGCGGTCCCCGGCGACGATCCGGGCCGACATCCTGCGCACGAACGACGCGATCCTGGCCGCCGCGCCGGGGGCGCGGATCGCGTACTACCGCCAGCCGGGCGGGGCCTGGACGCGCCCGGTGATCTCGGCCTGCGCCGACCTGGGCCTCACCCCGCTGCACTGGAGCGTGGACCCGTCGGACTGGAGGGCGCCGGGCGCGCTCACCATCGAGTCGAGGATCCGCACACAGATGGGACCGGGGGCGATCGTGCTCATGCACGACGCGGGCGGGGACCGTTCCGGCACGGTCGCGGCGTTGCAGCAACTCCTGCCCGAGATACTGGCGCGGTTCGAGCTGGAGTCGTTGCCCGTCGGCCCGCAGTGACGAGCGCCACCGACCGCCGCACTCGTCCGGCGCGAACCGCCGCCGGACGGCGGCTACCGTGACTCAGATGAGCCCCGAGCCGACCAGTGGCCCCGCGACCGACCGGATCGACCGGGCGGACCGGCTGACGCCGGACGAGGTCACGGAGGTGCTGGCGCTGGCCCGCGCCGCCGGGGACGCCGACGGCGCCGACCCGCTCGACGAGCACGTGCTGCTGCGGCTGCGCGACCCCGAGGCGCCCGCCGTGCACGTCACCGCCCGCACCGCCGACGGCACACTCACCGGGTACGCGCATCTCGACGTCACCGCCCCGGCCGAGGGCGTCGGCGCCGAACTGGTCGTGCATCCCGCGTACCGGCGGCGCGGCGTCGGCCGGGCGCTGGCCCGGGGCGTGGTGGACGCCGCGCCCGGTCCGCTGCGCGCCTGGGCCCACGGCGACCACCCGTCGGCCGCCGCGCTCGCTGTCGACCTGGGCTTCGCCCGGGCGCGGGTGCTCTGGCAGATGCGCCGTCCGCTGACCCCCGAACTGCCCGAGCCGGTGGTGCCGGACGGCGTGACGCTGCGCGCGTTCCGCCCCGGCGAGGACGACGAGGCGTGGCTGGCGGTGAACAACGCGGCCTTCGCCCAGCACCCCGAGCAGGGCAAGTGGACACTCGACGACCTGCGCGTACGCATCGCCGAGCCGTGGTTCGATCCGGCCGGCTTCCTGCTCGCCGTCGACTCCACGACCGGGCGGCTGCTCGGCTTCCACTGGACCAAGGTGCACGAGCGGCCGGGCTCGGCCCGCATCGGCGAGGTCTACGTGCTCGGCGTCGACCCGTCCGCGCACCGGGGCGGCCTGGGCCGGGTGCTCACCGCCGCCGGCCTGACCCACCTGCGCGACGAGCGYGGGCTGGACCGGGTGATGCTCTACGTGGACGAGAGCAACACCGCCGCGGTCGCGCTCTACGAGCGGCTGGGCTTCGCCATGTGGTCCGCGCACGTCAACTACCAGCGCGGCTGAGCGTTCCGCGGCCCCGGAAAATCGCCATAAAGGCGATACCAGGCTGCTAGTTCACGAAATGGACAACCCTTCCTCAGCGTACGGCCATCTCGTCGGCTGAACGTGTTCACCGCGCGTTCACTTGCGTCCGGCGAACCGTCCACCTGGCCCTCCTACCTTTCGTGTCAGCCGGTCAGCGCCGGCCCCCGGCACTCCGGGCGACCTGACCAAAGACGTGAAGGGAAACCCCTGAAGTGAAGCTCCAGCGGCACGGCGCCATCGCCTGTCTCGCTCTTACCGCGGTTCTCGGTCTCAGCGCCTGCGGCTCGGACAACAACGAGCCCGCCGGCGCCTCCGGTTCCACCGCCGCGGTGGACTGCGCGACGGGCACGCTGAACGCGCAGGGCTCCTCGGCCCAGAAGAACGCCATGGCCGAGTGGATCAAGGCGTACCAGCAGAAGTGCGCCGGCACCACGATCAACTACGAGCCGAGCGGCTCGGGCGCCGGCATCCAGGCCTTCATCGCCGGTACCGCAGACTTCGCCGGTTCGGACTCCCCCCTCAAGCCGGAGGAGCAGCCGCAGGCCGACGCCAAGTGCGTCGGCGGCCAGGCGCTCAACCTGCCGATGGTGATCGGCCCGGTCGCCGTGGTCTACAACGTCAGCGGCGCGGACAACCTCCAGTTCAGCCCGGCCACCCTGGCGAAGATCTTCGCCGGCAAGGTGACCAAGTGGGACGACCCGGCGATCAAGGCCGACAACCCGGACGCCAAGCTCCCGTCGACCGCGATCCAGGCGGTGCACCGCTCCGACGAGTCGGGCACCACCGACAACTTCACCAAGTACCTCTCCAAGACCGCCGAGGCGGACTGGACGCTCGGCAACTCCAAGGCGTGGAAGGCCCCGGGCGGCGTCGGCGCGGCCAAGTCCGACGGCGTGGCCAGCAAGGTCAAGAGCACCGACGGCACCATCAGCTACGTCGAGTGGTCGTACGCCGAGAACTCCGACCTGAAGATGGCGAAGGTCAAGAACGGTAACGGCGAGTTCGTCGAGCTGACCGGTGACTCGGCCGGCAAGACCATCGCCGGCGCCAAGTTCGAGGGTCAGGGCAACGACCTGAAGATGTCGATCGACTACAACACCAAGGAGGCCGGGGCGTACCCGATCGTCCTGGCGACCTACGAGATCGTCTGCAGCAAGGGCCTCGCCGCCGACAAGCTGCCGCTGGTCAAGGGCCTGCTCGGCCACGCCGCCAGCGCCGAGGGGCAGAAGGAGCTGGTCGAGCTCGGCTACGCCCCGCTGCCCGAGACCGTCCGCACCAAGGTCGAGGCCGCGGTCAAGAGCCTCTCCTGACGCTCCCGACCGACACCTCCTCAACGCGAAGCGAGCGAGCAGATGGGTGACACCCCTCAGCGCTCGGCCCACGCCGGCACCGGCGGGACTCCCGTGGCCACGAGCCACGAGGGACCCGCCGGTGCCTCGGCGCGTGTGGCCGAGCGCCCCGGTAACCCGGGCCGCCCCGACGGTGGCCTCGGCGGCGGCGGCGCCCTCCCCCGGGCCCGCGCCTTCGGCGCGGAACGGGCGTTCCGCGGCCTGACCCTGGCCGCCGGCACCACGGTCCTGGTGGTCATCGCGGCCATCGCGATCTTCCTGGTCGCCAAGGCCGTCCCGGCGTTGCGGGCGAACACCGAGTCGTTCTGGACGTTCGAGGGCTGGTTCCCGAACGACAACCCGCCGCAGTTCGGCATCGGCGCGCTCGCCTTCGGCACCGTCCTGAGCTCGCTGCTGGCGCTGCTCATGGCGGTGCCGGTCGCGCTGGGCATCGCCCTGTACCTGTCGCACTACGCGCCCCGGCGGCTCGGCAACGCCCTGGGCTTCCTGATCGACCTGCTGGCCGCCGTGCCGAGCGTCGTCTTCGGCCTCTGGGGCCGGGACTACCTCGCCCAGCCGGTCGCCGACCTGTCCGCCTGGCTGAACAGGTACTTCGGCTGGATCCCCATCTTCGGCGACGGCCCGTACGGGAACTCGATCCTGCTCGGCTCCGTGGTGCTGGCGATCATGGTGCTGCCGATCATCACCTCGCTGTCCCGCGAGGTGTTCCGGCAGACCCCGACCGCGAACGAGGAAGCCGCGCTCGCGCTCGGCGCCACCCGCTGGGAGATGATCCGCACCGCCGTCCTGCCGTACGGGCGCCCGGGCGTCATCGCCGCGGTGATGCTCGGCCTGGGCCGGGCGCTCGGCGAGACCATCGCGCTGGCGCTCACGCTCGGCTCCACGTACGCCATCTCGTTCAACATCCTGGCCAGCGGCGGCAACTCGATCGCCGCGAACATCGCCAACCGGTTCGCCGAGGCGAACGACACCGGCCGGGGCGCGCTCATCGCCTCCGGCCTGGTGCTGTTCGCGATCACGTTGATCGTCAACATCACCGCCCGGGCGATCATCTACCGGCGGCGCGAGTTCACGGAGTCGGCCGCATGACCACCACCCTCACCTCCCGCCGCCCGCGCCCGCCGGCCCAGCCGGCCACGCTGCGGGCGAGGCGACTTCCCGCGTACGCCGCTCCGGCCATCGCCGTCGCGGCGCTGCTGCTCGCGGCGGGCATCGTGTACGGCGCCGGCATCGGCGGCCCGGTCCTGGTCGTGGTGGTCGGCGCGCTGCTCTACCTGGCCGGTCTGTTCGTCGCGGCGAACGCGGTGGAGGGCCGCCGGTCGGCCCGCAACCGGACCTGGAGCGCGCTGATCCACTCCGCCTTCGTGCTGGCCGTGCTGCCGCTGGCCTCGGTGGTCTGGACGCTGGTCAGCAAGGGCTCCGAGCGGCTGGACGCGAACTTCTTCGGCACCTCGATGAACAACATCGGGTCGCGGGACGCCAACGGCGGCGCGTACCACGCGATCGTCGGCACGCTGCAGCAGGTGGGCATCGCCACGCTGATCACGGTGCCGCTGGGCGTGCTCTGCGCGATCTACATCGTCGAGTACGGCCGGGGCCGGTTCGCGTTCACCATCCGCTTCTTCGTGGACGTGATGACCGGCATCCCGTCGATCGTCACCGGCCTGTTCGTGCTGGCCTTCTGGGTGCTGATCGTCTCGCCGTGGTTCAACGACGGGCGGCCCGGTTTCTCCGGCTTCGCCGCCGCGCTGGCGCTGAGCGTGCTGATGCTGCCCACAGTGGTCCGCTCCACCGAGGAGATGCTCCGCCTGGTGCCGGCGCCGCTGCGCGAGGGCGCGTACGCCCTGGGCGTACCGAAGTGGAAGACCATCCTGCGGGTCGTGCTGCCGACCGCGCTGCCCGGCATCGTCACCGGCGTCATGCTCGCCATCGCGCGGGCCGCCGGTGAGACCGCGCCGGTGCTGCTCGTCGCCGGCGGCGGCGCGGCGATCAACTTCAACCCGTTCGAGAACAACCAGTCGTCGCTGGCCCTCTTCGTCTACCAGCAGGCCGGTGAGGCGTCGAGGTACTCGCCGGCACGGGCGTGGACCGCCGCGCTGACCCTGGTCGCCCTCGTCCTCGTCCTCACCGTGGCGGCGAAGCTGCTGTCCCGCCGCAACCGGCTCGGCCGATGAACCCCGGAGGTACCGCCACCATGGCCAAGCGCATCGAAGCCACGAACGTGACCGCCTACTACGGCGGGTTCAAGGCGATCGAGAACATCAACCTGACCGTCGAGCCGAAGACGGTGACCGCCCTAATCGGCCCGTCCGGCTGCGGCAAGTCCACCTTCCTGCGGTCGATCAACCGGATGCACGAGGTGCTGCCCGGCGCCCGGGTCGAGGGCAGCCTCACCATCGACGACCAGGACATCTACGACCGCGACGTGGACGTCACGGCGGTCCGCCGGATGATCGGGATGGTCTTCCAACGGCCGAACCCGTTCCCCACCATGAGCATCTTCGAGAACGTGGTGGCGGGCCTGCGGCTCAACGGCGTACGGCGCAAGTCGATCCTGGAGGAGGCCGCCGAGCGGGCGCTCCGCTCGGCGAACCTGTGGGACGAGGTGAAGGACCGCCTCGCCAAGCCCGGCGCGGGCCTGTCCGGCGGTCAGCAGCAGCGGCTCTGCATCGCCCGCACCATCGCGGTCGAGCCGCAGGTGGTGCTGATGGACGAGCCCTGCTCGGCGCTGGACCCGATCTCCACGCTGGCCATCGAGGACCTGATGTTCCAGCTCAAGGACAAGTTCACCATCATCATCGTCACGCACAACATGCAGCAGGCCGCGCGGGTGTCGGACCGGACCGCATTCTTCTCGATCGAGAAGACCGGCGACCCGGGCCGCCTGATCGAGTACGACAACACGCAGAAGATCTTCAGCAACCCGAGCCAGAAGAAGACCGAGGACTACATCACCGGCCGCTTCGGCTGAGGCGGAAGCTGGGCTCGGCGCCGTCCAGCCCCTCGATGTACGGCAGGATCGGCGTACCCGGGTCGCGCTCCGCCGCATCCCGCGCCACGCCGCCGAGGTCGCCCGCGGCGGCGACCTCGGCGAGCGTGACCATGGTCGGCGGCAGCATGGTCAGCTCGCCGGCCTCCGCGCGGGCCAGCGCGTCCGCCGGGCGCAGCCACAGCGTGTGGTCGGCCTCGCCGGACACGTCCCGGGTCCGCTGCCCCTCGGGCAGCAGGGCGACGAAGAAGTACGTGTCGAAGCGGCGCGGCTCGAACTCCGGGGTGATCCACCGGCTCCACGGCAGCAGCAGGTCGGACCGGAGCGTGAGGCCGCGCCCGGCCAGCAGGTCCGCGAAGCCGACCCGCCGTCCCTCCAGGTCCTGCCGGGCCGCCTCCCAGTCGTCGCCGCTCACGTCGCCGAGCACCGTGTCGGGGTCCGGCCCGGCGAGCAGCACGCCCGCCTCCTCGAAGACCTCGCGGGCGGCGGCGCACACCACCGCCTGCGCGGCCGCCGGGTCGAGTCCGAGCCGCACACCCCACGCCGCCGGGTCCGGGCCGGCCCAGCCGAGGTGCGCCTCCGAGTCGGAGCGGTCCACGCCGCCGCCGGGGAAGGCGTACATGCCGCCGAAGGTCATCGCCGCCACCCGGCGGATCATGTAGACCTCGAACCCGTCGCCGGCCGGGCGGAGCAGCAGCACGGTGGCGGCGACCCGGGGCACGGCCGGTACGGCGCCCTCGGCCCGGAACCGGCGGGCGTGCTCCACCAGGGCGGGGGGTGCGGCGAAGCCGTCGATCGTCATGCGGCGAGCCTAGTGCCGTAACGGGCGACGCCGCCCCGCCGCCCGATGCCGCCGCCCTCCGCCGATTGCGCCGATACTCCTCGGATGACGGATCTCAACAATCAGGTGGGGTATTGGAACTCCAAGGGTGCCGCGAAGACTTTCGGCCACCCGGTCGCACTTCCGTGGCTGAACGGCATCGATCGGCGGGCACGCGTTCTCGACTACGGGTGCGGTTACGGTCGGCTGGCGGGGCTGCTCGTGCAGCAGGGCTTCGAGAATGTCGAGGGGGTGGATGTCGCGCCCCGTCTCGTCAGCCGCGCGAAGAACGAGCAGGCCGGAGCACTATTCACGGTTCTCACCAATCCTCCGCAGCTCGACCACCAGGCGGACAGCGTCGACCTGGTGCTGCTGTTCGCGGTGTTGACGTGCATACCCGACGACGCCGGACAGCGGGAGCTGGTGACGGAGTTGCATCGGGTGCTACGGCCGGGCGGGCTCATCTATGTCAGTGACCTGTGCCTGCAGGAGGATCACCGTAACCGTTCCCGGTACGAACGGTTCGCAGCCAAGTACGGCACCTACGGGATATTCGAGACCGACGACGGGGCGGTGTGCCGACACCACACCACCGACTGGCTGGACCATCTCTTTGGCGATTTCCACCTCGTCGCCAGCCGCGAAGTCGCAGTGGAGACGATGAACGGCCGTCCGGCCCGGGCGAGCCAGCGGTTGGTGGCCACGCCGCAGCCCGGGGCATCCAGGGCCGGGCGCGATGGCACGGGAGACGCCTGACGTTCCTACGGGCGGCGTGCCGGGCATGACACGGTGGGCAGTCCGGTCGCGCTCGCCGGGGCACGCGGGACCCGCGCTCCCCAGCGGGCGACCCGATCACACTGGGTAGTATTTTCGCCCGACCAGGGGTCACTCCTCCGCCGACTTTGCTCTGCAGCCAGATCCGCATCGGCGACCTTCCGTGAGCAGTGTGCATGCGGCTGCAGAGCAAAGTCGGCGAGAGGCGACTGGGTCAGCCCGAAAGAGAGCTGCCTTATGTCCGCCTGGTCGCTTTTGGGTGCCCGACTCGGTGATCAGGCGAACGAAAGCCATCACTCTCAGCAATCTTTACGCTACGTGGTCACCATGGAGCGACTTCAGCCGCCCGGAAGCGGGCGCAGCCGGAGCATCGGCGCGTGCGCTCAGCCGTGCGCCGCTGGACCGCGGCGCAGCCACCGGCAGGCACGGGGCAGCGTGCGCCGGCCGCGCCTGGCAGGGTGGTGACCCGTGATCGACGATTTCGCCAAGGACTACCTGCACAACGACCTGCGTCAGATCCGCGAGGTGCTGTTGTGGAAGCTCGACGGGCTGTCCGAGTACGACGTGCGCCGCCCCCTGACCGCGTCCGGCACCAACCTGCTCGGCCTGGTCAAGCACCTGGCGTTCACAGAGGCCCGGTACTTCGGCGAGGTGTTCGGCAGGCCGTTCCCGGAACCGCTGCCCCGGTGGGACGATCCGGATCCGGACGGCGCCGACATGTGGGCGACCGAGCACGAGACCCGCGAGGAGGTGATCGGCCGCTACCGACGGGCGTGGGAGCACGCGGACGCGACCATCGAGGCCCTCCCCATCGACGCGCCCGGCCACGTGCCGTGGTGGCCCCGCCCCCACGTCAAGCTGTTCAACGTCATGGTCCACGTGCTGGCCGAGACCAACCGGCACGCCGGGCACGCCGACATCCTGCGGGAACAGCTAGACGGCTCGACCGGGGCATGGGCCGCGTACGCGCACCTGGAACCCGACCGGCCGACGCTGGCGACGCGGCGGGCGACGATCGAACTGGCCGCCCTGGCCGTCGCCGACATCCCCCGCTGAGCCGTCCCGACCGGTGGATCACCCTGCCGGTCCCGCAGCGGGAAGGGATAGCGTGCCGGGCATGACGCGTTGGGGAATCCTGGCCACCGGAAACATCGCCGCCCGCTTCGCCGAGGACCTGCGGCTGGTGCCGGACGCCGAACTGGTCGCGGTCGGCTCGCGTACCCGGGAGAGCGCCGAACTGTTCGCGCGCCGGCACGACGTGCCGCGGGCGTACGCCTCGTGGGCGGAACTGGCCGCGGACCCGGACGTGGACGCGATCTATGTGGCCACCCCGCACGCGGCGCACCACGAGGCGGCGCTGGCGTGCCTGGCCGGCGGCAAGGCCGTGCTGGTGGAGAAGCCCTGCACGCTGGACCTGCCGACCACCACCGAGCTGGTGGAGACGGCCCGTGCCCGGGGCCTGTTCCTCATGGAGGCCATGTGGATGCGGACCAACCCGCTGATCCTGCGCGTGCTGGAGCTGATCCGGGACGGCGCGATCGGCGAGGTGACGCACGTACGGGCGGATTTCGGCGTGGCCGGCCCGTTCCCGCCGGAGCACCGGATGCGGGCCCGCACACTCGGCGGCGGCGCGCTGCTCGACCTCGGCGTCTACCCGCTGAGCCTGGCCCACCTGGTGCTCGGCGTGCCGCAGCACGTGCAGGCGTGGGCGAAGCTGACCCCGGAGGCGGTGGACGAGAACACCGGCATGGTGCTCGGCTGGGACTCCGGCGCGGTGGCAACGCTCAGCTGCGGCATGGTCGGCGCGACAGCGATCACCGCGTCGATCACCGGCACGACCGGCCGGATCGACCTGCCCGAGCTGTTCTTCCGGCCCGCGCACGCCGTGCTGCACCGGGCCGGCGCCGAGCCGGAGACGATCCCGGCGGACCTGACCGGCGGCGGCTACCAGTACGAGGCGATCGAGGTGCAGCGCTGCCTGGCAGCCGGGCTGACCGAGAGCCCGCTGGTGCCGCACGCCGCCACGCTCGAGGTGATGGGCCTGATCGACGACATCAAGGCCCGGATCGGCGTCTCCTACGCGTGAGGGGTTCCCCGCCACGGCGGGGAACCCCTCGACGTCGTTGCGCGGGAGCTCAGAACAGGGGGCGGACCAGCAGGTACGCGAGGCAGGCGATCGCGGCGGCGGCCGGGAACGTGATGATCCAGGCGATCACGATGTTGCCGGCCACGTTCCAGCGCACCGCGGAGAGCCGTTTCGTCGCGCCCACACCCATGATCGCCGAGGTGATCGTGTGCGTGGTGGAGATCGGCGCCTTGAGCACGAGCGCGTTGAAGTAGAGCACCGCGCTGGCCACGGTCTCGGCCGCGAAGCCCTCCGCCGGGCCGAGGTCGATGATCTTCCGGCCGAGCGTCCGGATGATCCGCCAACCACCCGCGTACGTGCCGGCGGCCAGCATCGCCGCGGAGGTCCAGAAGACCCAGCCCGGGATGTGGGTCTTGCTCTCCTGGAAGCCACCGGTGTAGAGCGCCAGCACGATGATGCCCATGGTCTTGGCGGCGTCCTGCATGCCGTGGCCGACCGACATGGCGGCGGCGGACGCGGTCTGCGCCCAGCGGAAGCCGCGGCTGAGCTTGCCCGGCTGCCCCTTCCGGAACAGCCACATGATCGCCAGCATCACCAGGAAGCCGAGCACCAGGCCGACCACCGGCGAGAGCACCATCGGGATGAGGACCTTCTCGATGATGGTGCCCCACTGGACGATGCCGTCGGCGGCGAACAGGGTCGCGCCGACCAGGCCGCCGAAGAGGGCGTGCGAGGAAGAGGACGGCAGGCCGAAGTACCAGGTGATCAGGTTCCAGATGATCGCGCCCAGCACGCCGGCGAAGACCACGCCGAGGCTCTCCACCCCGGTCGGCAACGTGACCAGGCCGTCGCCGACCGTCTTGGCGACGCCGGCGCCGAAATGCGCGCCGACGAAGTTGCCGACGGCGGCCAGCGCCAGGGCGATCCGGGGGGTCAGCGCCCGGGTCGAGATGCTGGTGGCGATCGCGTTCGCCGCGTCGTGGAAGCCGTTCGTGTAGTCGAACGCCATGGCGACCGCGATCACCGCCAGCACGGCGATGAGTTCGGGACTCACTGGATCAGGACTCCTTGACCGCGATGGTCTCGACGGTGTTGGCGACGTGCTCGAAGGCGTCGCAGGCGGCCTCCAGCTCGTCGGCCACCTCCTTCATCTTCAGCACCGTGAGCGCGTCGTACTCACCGGAGAAGAGGCGTACCAGCAGCATCCGGTACGCCTGGTCGCCGTCGTTCTCGAGCCGGTTGCACTCGATCCAGTAGTCCTCAAGATCCTTCATCGACTTCAGCCGGGGCATCGCCTCGGCGGTGAGCTTGGCCTGCAGGTCGAGCACGTTGACCAGCTCGTGCAGCTCACGCGGAAGGGACGGGAGCTTGGTCAGGCCGTACAGGTAGAGCAGGTTGCCGACCGCCTCCAGGTGGTCCATCACGTCGTCGAGCAGCGAGCCCAGCCGGTAGATGTCTTCCCGGTCGAACGGCGTGATGAACGTGGAGTTGATCTTCTTGTAGAGCTCGTGCGTGATCTGGTCGCTGTCGTGCTCGATGTCGGTCAGCCGCTCGCTGATCGACTGCACGTCGGCGCCGGGCAGACCCAGCTCGTTGAGCAGGTCGGTCCCCTTGACCAGGTTCTGCGCGGCCCTGGTGAAGAGCTCGTAGAAGGCGCCCTCGGTGGGACGGAAGGAAAACTTCACAGCACGGACCTCGTCGTGTCGGTGGAAGGGTGGCCGTCGCCGCCCGGGCGTCTGCATTGCGCATGCTAGGGATCGCGTCCAGGCGGCTTTCGATCGGCCCACCCCTGGTCAAGCCCGATTCACCGCTCGTTCACCTTCCGTTCACCTGATCACCCGCCGAGTTGGCTCCGTAACCGGTCACGCTCCCGTTCAACGTCGAAATCGGCAGGCGGATACCCCAGATGCAACTCGTCGAACGTCTCGCGCAGCAGGTGGGCTACCGCCCAGTCCCGGTACCACTTGCGGTCCGCCGGGACCACGAACCAGGGCGCGTCGTCGGCGCCGCACCGCTCGATCGCCTCGGCGTACGCCGCCTGGTAGTCGTCCCATCGTGCCCGGGTGTCCAGGTCACTGGGGTTGTACTTCCAGAACTTCGTCGGGTCGGTCAGCCGCTGCATCAGCCGCTCGCCCTGCTCGGCGTACGAGATGTGCAGCATGACTTTGATCACGGTCACCGCCTGCTCGGCCAGTTCCCGCTCGAAGTCGTTGATGATCGCGTACCGGGATTGCCAGGTCGCCTCGTCGACAAGCCCTTCGACCCGGGCGATCAGCACGTCCTCGTAGTGCGAGCGATTGAACACGCCCACGTACCCGGGCGGCGGCAGCGCCCGGCGTACCCGCCACAGGAAGTCGTGCCGCAACTCCTCCTCGGTGGGCGGCCCGAACGAGCGGATGTGCAGCCCGAGCGGGTTCATCGCGCCCGCCACCCGCTTCACCGTGCCGTCCTTGCCGCCGCAGTCCATCGCCTGGAGCACCAGCAGCAGCCGGCGCGGCCGGCCCTCACCGAGCCCCGCGCCCGCCTGGGACGGCGCGCTCGTGGCGCTGCCCGGACCTGAGGCGCCCTGCGCCGAGGCGTACAGCATCTCCTGCTGCCGCCCCAGTTCCGCGCCGACCAGCTCGACCTGGGCCCGTGCCCACTCCTTGCGCGCGGGCCCGCGCCCGGCCACCGCCGGCAGCCCGGGCGTCGACCGGGGGTCGATCGCCGCCAGATCCACCGCCCCCGGCCCCACCCGCAGCAGTTCCCGCATCGACCCGCCCTCGGGCCCCACCACCTCATTCATCCCCCGATCCTCACCCCCGAAGCCCTTTCCCGCCCGCCCCACCCCGCTGATCTTGCAGTTGCGGCCTCTGGTGCATCCGGAAAGCGGCTTTTGCCGGGGCGGCAAGCGCAAGATCGGCGAGGGTGGGCGGCGGGGTGCCGGGGCGGGTGGTGGGGCGGGAGAATGGGTGGGTGGATGAACTTACGGGGGAGTTCGAAGCGGAGCGGGGGCATCTGCTGGCGGTCGCGCGGCGGATGCTCGGCAGCCGCAGCGAGGCCGAGGACGCCGTCCAGGAGACCTGGCTGCGCTTCTCCGGCGCGTTGAGCGACCCCGAGCAGCGCGCCCGCGTACGCGATCTGCGCGGTTGGCTCATCACCACCTGCTCGCGGATCTGCCTGGACGTGCTCCGCTCCGCCCGGGTGCGCCGGGAGGCGTACCCGGGTCAGTGGCTCCCCGAGCCGGTGGTGACCACCGTGCCGACGGCGGACGGGTTCGCGCCCGACCCGGCCGAGCGGGCGGTACGCGCCGACCAAATCGGCACCGCGCTGCTGGTGGTGCTGGAACGGCTGACGCCGGAGCAGCGGGTGGCGTTCGTGCTGCACGACGTGTTCGCGGTGCCGTTCTCCGACGTGGCGGACGTACTGGCGGTCACGCCGGAGGCGGCGCGTCAACTCGCGTCGCGGGCCCGGCGGGCGGTGCACCGGCCGGACGCGCCGCAGCACAGCGCCGACCTCGCCGAGCAGCGACGGGTACTCACCGCGTTCGTCGCCGCCGTGGAGTCCGGCGAGCTGGAGCAGTTGGTCCGGGTGCTCGCACCCGGCGTGGTGGCGATCGGCGACTCCGGCGGCCACTTCCCGGCGGCCCGCCAGCCGGTGGTCGGCGCGGAGGCGGCCGGTCGCCTGCTCCTCGGCCTGTTCAACCAGGCCCGCAAGTGGGGCGCGATGCGGGTCCGGCCGGTGGTGGTGGACGGCACGCTGGGCTGGCAGTCGGAGGTCCCCTACCGGGACGGGCGGACCATGCGGATCGTCACCTCGTTCGCCGTCCACGAGGGGCGGGTCACCGGGGTGTTCAACCAGCTCAACCCGGACAAGGTCGGCGAGCTGCCGCCGCTGGGGCCGGACGCCGCCTGGCCGCCGCGCTGGTGAGCCGGCTCAGACCACCAGCGCCAGCCACTTCCGGTACGACGTGGCGAACGGCTCGGTGCCGTCGCCGAGCGCGCCGAGCAGCCAGCGGGCGGCCGCCTCGGCCTCGGTGACCACGTCGTCCGGGTAGCCCCAGCGGGCCCGGTGCTCGGCGAACTCGTCCTCGTCGCGCAGCTCGACCACTGCGGTCTCGCGGCGGCGCACCACGTCCAGGTCGAGGTCGATCAGGTGGACCGTCTCCGCGCCCTCCCAGCTGGCCGGGGTGGCGATGTCGCAGTAGACCTCGCTGGTGCGCGGCGGCGGGTTGAACATGCCGGTCCACCAGCCGTGGTGGGGCACCAGCAGGACGAACGGGATCTGCTCGACGGACGGGCGGCCGTGGTAGACGGATTCGGTGCCGGCGGGCACGCCGAGCCAGACGCCGAGATCGTCCTCGGCGAGGCGGCGGGCCGGGTAGTCGCGGTGGGCGCTGCCGTCGTACTTGCGGTAGATCACGCGGACCACGTCGCTCGGCATGCCTGGCACCCTAACCGATTCCGGCCACGCCACGCGATCGGGAGGTAACCGGACGCGACCCGCCGTCCCGCCACGCCGCCGGAGCGACCGGACCCCCGTCGGTGCCGGCGGGTACGGTCGCACGGTGACCCCGTCCCGCACCGCCACCGGCCCGGCCGTCCCGAAGAAGCGCCGCAGTGGTCGCGCCGGCGCCGGGGAGCTGCTGACCGCCGCGGTGGGCGCGGTTCCCGGCGGCGCGGCCCGGCCCGGTCAGCAGCAGATGGCCGAGGCGATCGAGCGCAGCATCGCCTCCGGCGAGCACCTGTTGGTGCAGGCTGGCACCGGCACCGGCAAGTCCCTGGCCTACCTCGCGCCGGCGCTGACGGTGGACGGGCCGGTGGTGGTCTCCACCGCCACGCTGGCGTTGCAGTCCCAGCTGGTCGAGCACGACCTGCCCCGGCTGGCCGACGCGGTCGAGCCGGTGCTGGGCCGGCGCCCCACGTTCGCCGTGCTGAAGGGTCGCCACCACTATCTGTGCCTGGCGAGGTTGGACAGCTCGGTCGAGGACGAGCCGGACGACGCGCTCTTCGACGCGCCGCGCCCCGGCAACGGCGGCACCAAGTGGCTCGGCGAGGCGGGCCGCCTGGGCAAGCAGGTGCAGCGGCTGCGTGACTGGGCCGAGGAGACCGCCACCGGCGACCGGGACGAGCTGGATCCGGGCGTGGACGACCAGGTGTGGCGCACCGTCTCCATGCCGGCGCGCGAGTGCGTGGGCGCGAGCCGCTGCCCGTTCGGTCAGGAGTGCTTCGCGGAGGCGTCCCGGGCGCGCGCCCGCGAGGCGGACATCGTGGTGACGAACCACAGCCTGCTCGCCGTCGACATGCTCGCCGGTCGGCACATCGTGCCGCCGCACAAGCTGCTGGTGGTGGACGAGGCGCACGAGCTGGCCGACCGGGTCTCCTCGGCGGCCCAGGCCGAGCTGGTGCCGGAGCTGATCGACAGGTCCACCCGCCGGGCCCGGCCGCTGCTGCGCCCGGACCTGGCCGAGCGGCTCACCGAGGCCGGTGACGCGCTCGCCGTGGGGCTGGCCGAGGCGCCGGCCGGGCGGCTCACCGCCGGTCTGCCGTCCGCGCTGCGCGAGGCGTGCACGCTGCTGGACTCGGCGACCCGGGCCGCGCTGGAGGCGATCGGCGACGTGAAGTCCGACGACCCCGACCCGGTACGCAAGCAGCAGGCCAAGGCGGTGCTGGACGAGCTGTCCACCACCGCCCAGCGGCTGCTGGAGGAGGCCGACCACGACGTCGCCTGGGTCGAGAAGCCGGACAACGGCAGCCGCCGGGCGCTGGTGGTCGCGCCGCTGTCGGTCGCGGGCACGCTCGCCACCCACCTGTACGACGAGCGCACGGTCGTCGCCACCTCGGCGACGCTGGCGCTGGGCGGCCGCTTCGACACGGTGGCCCGGGCGCTGGGGCTGGACGCGCCGCCGCCCGCCCCGCCGTCCCCGGCCGCCGCCGCGATCGCCACCGCTGCCGCCGCGGGCCGCACCCCGGTCACGCCGCCGGTGGCCGCTGCCGAGGGCAGCCGGGCGTCGATCGGCACCGTGCCGGCCACCGAGGGGCCGGGCTGGAGTTCGCTGGACGTCGGCTCGCCGTTCGACTACGCCCGGCAGGGCATCCTGTACGTGGCCGCGCATCTGCCCCGCCCCAGCGTCTCCGGGCTGCCCGGGCCGGCCGGTGAGGAGCTGCTGGCGCTGGTCGGGGCGCTCGGTGGTCGTACCCTCGGGCTCTTCTCGTCGCGACGGGCCGCGCAGCAGGCGGCGGAGCTGGTCCGCGCGCGGACCGACCTGCCCGTGCTGCTGCAGGGCGAGGAGGCGCTGCCGCTGCTGGTGCGCCGGTTCCGCGAGGTGCGGGAGAGCTGCCTGTTCGGGGTGATGTCGCTCTGGCAGGGGGTGGACGTGCCGGGCGACGCCTGCCAGCTCGTGGTGATCGACAGGTTGCCGTTCCCCCGGCCGGACGAGCCGCTCGCCGCGGCGCGCGCCGCGGCGGTGGACGCCGGTGGCGGCTCGGGTTTCGCGGCGGTGAGCGTGCCGATCGCGGCGGTCCGGCTGGCCCAGGGCGTCGGCCGGCTGATCCGGGCCACCGGCGACCGGGGCGTGGTGGCGGTGCTCGACTCGCGGCTGGAGACGGCGCGCGGGTACGGCCCGTTCCTGCGCCGTTCGCTGCCGCCGTTCTGGTACACCACCCGGCCCGAGGTGGCCCGGGGCGCGCTGGAACGGCTCGCCAAGAGCTGACGCCCGCGCCTCCCCGGGCGGGGCGACACGGGCGTCAGGGGGTCGTGCGGGTCAGGGCGCCTGGGAGGCGACCACCACCGCGTCCGGTGGGGTGTCCGGCACGGTACGCGCGGCGAGCCGCCGGACCGCGGTGTTGAGCACGGCGATCAGCGGCACCGCGACCAGCGCGCCGGCGATGCCGGCCAGCACCACGCCCGCGGCGATGCCGATGATCACGGCGAGCGGGTGGATGGCCACCGCCCGGCCCATGATCAGCGGCTGGAGCACGTGGCCCTCTACCTGCTGCACCCCGACCACCACGCCGAGGATGATCAACGCGGTCACCGGGCCGCTGTCGACGAGCGCGACCAGCACTGCGACCACGCCGGACAGGAACGCGCCGACGATCGGGATGAACGCGCCCAGGAAGACCAGCGCGGCCAGCGGGAACGCGAACGGGATGTCGAACAGCACCAGGAAGATGCCGATGCCGACCGCGTCGATGAAGGCCACGAGCACGGTGGCCCGCACGTACGCGCCGAGCGTCGCCCAGGACGCGCGACCGGCGTCGTCGACCTTCCAGCGGGCCGCGACCGGCAGCAGCCGGACCAGGAACCGCCAGATGGAGTTGCCGTCACGCAGGAAGAAGAACGTGGCGAACAGCACGAGCACGGTGCCGGTGAGCACCTCGGCCAGCGTGGCGGCGGTGCTGAGCGCGCCGCTGGTGAACCGCTCGGTGTTGCCGTTGATCCAGTTCTGCGCCTCGTTGATGTAGCGGTCGAGCTGGCTGTCGGACAGGTGCAGCGGGCCGGTCTTGAACCAGTCCTGGATCTGCCGGATGCCCTGCGAGGACTTCTCGCTCAGCTCCGGTACGCCCTTGATGAACTCGTTGACCACCAGCGTCAGCGTGCCGACCACGGCGGCCAGGCCGCCGACGAGCACCACACCGGTGGCCAGTGAGCGGGGCAGGCGGGCCCGGAGCAGCCAGCCGACCGCCGGGGCGAGCAGCGCGGAGAGCAGCAGCGCGACGGTCAGCGGGATGATCACGATGCTGATGGTGCCGATGATCTTGATGAGCGCCCAGGTCACGATGCCGATCACGATCAGCCGCCAGCACCACGCGGCGGTGATCCGCAGCGCGTGCGGCACCTCGGTGTCGTCCCGGCTCACAGTCGAGGAGTGCATCGCGGCCGGCGGCTCGACGCCCACCACAGTCGCCTCCGGCGACGCCGACGGTCCCGGTGACGCGGGCGAGGCCACTCCTGCCTCCCCCGGCGCCGCTTCCGGGTCGGCCCGGCGGGTCCGGGCGGCCTCCCGGCCCGACTCGTACGCGCGGCGGAGCCGTCCGCGCATCCGCTCGAAGCGGCTCAAGCGCACCTCCGGCAAAGTCGGCCCCACCACGTCGCAGGGGGCACAGGATACGTCTGCTCGCCCCACCCTAGGGCGGCTCGGCCACACATTGCCCGCCCGGCGCTCCTGCGAACCACGGCGGAATCGACAGCCGGGCACGCGGTAGCGTCTTCGCGTGACCGCCGACCAGAGTCTCGACGCCGGGCTGCCGATCCGCCTGCTGCACGACCGCGTGCTGGTACGCACCGAGGGCGCCGAGGGCGAGCGCCGCTCCACCGCCGGCATCGTGATCCCCGCGACCGCCGCGGTGGGCAAGCGGCTGGCCTGGGCGACAGCCGTCGGCGTCGGGCCGAACGTCCGCTCGATCGTGGCCGGCGACCGGGTGCTCTTCGACCCGGACGACCGCTCCGAGGTCGAGTTGCACGGGCGGGCGTACGTGCTGCTGCGCGAGCGGGACGTGCACGCCGTGGCGGCCGAGCGGGTGGAGAGCACCGCCGCCGGCTCCACCGGTCTCTACCTCTGATCCGGATCTCCACCCGCTGACCCGGCATCGGCGCCGTTTGCGGCGCTTCCCGGCGGGAAGCCCAGGCACCTGAGCGCCCTGGGGAGGGACACCATGCCGGTAGTGATCAAGAAGATCCTCGCCTGGGGATTCCTCGCGTTCCTGATCTACTTCATGGCGTTCCGTCCGGACGGGGCCGCGCAGGTGTTCAGGGGGATCGGGGCCGCGCTCATGGCCATCGCCCAGGGGCTCGGCGACTTCCTGACCGGCCTGATGAGCTGACCCGTCAGCGCCCGGGATGCCAGGGCGCGCCCGGGCCGTGCCAGCCGCCCGGGCCGTAGCCGGGCGGCGGGTACGCGGGCGGCGCGGCGAGCACCACCGGGATCGGCACCACCGGGTCGTCGGGCGCCTCCACCGGGCGCTGCGAACCGTCCGGGAACCGCAGGTGGTAGCGCTGACCGTCCCAGACCCCGACCGGCGCCTGCGGGTCCCGGCCGACGAAGAACGACCGGTACGCGGAGATCGCCTCGAGCAGTTCCCGTTCCTCCCGCGCTGTCCGTTCCCGCTCGGCGGGTTTGCGGTCCAGTCCCCGGCGCATGCCGTCGCGCAGCAGCGCGAGCCGGGTCGCGGCGAACTGGTAGCCGCGCATCGCCTTCACCCCGCCGTCACCGGCGACCCGCCGGGCCCACGTACGCGCCGCGTGCCGGCGGCCCAGGCTGCCCAGCGCGGCCACCTCGGGCGGGGTGAGCCAGCCCGCCCGCACGTAGTCCGGCAGCGTGCGCTCGGTGAGCCGGCCCTCCCAGGCGCGCAGCCAGATCGCCAGCCCCACCATGGCGAAGAAGATCGGCACCATCACGCCGATGTACCCGTAGAGCACGATCACCGTCTGCCCGGTGGCCTGGGCCAGCGAGGGCAGCAGGTTCCAGGTGCCGTGCAGGATCATCGCCAGCAGCAGGCCGGCCAGCGGGGCGAGCACCCGTACCCGCCGGTCGGCGGTACGCGCCGCGACGCCCAGCCCGACGCCGGTCATCGAGGTGAACAGCGGGTGGGCGAAGCCGAACAGCAGGATCCGGACGATGAAGATCGCGATCACCTGCTGCGCGCCGGTGGCCGGGCCGTACTGCTCCACGCCGGTGCGGTAGCCGTACCCGCCCAGGTAGAGGATGTTCTCGACCATGGCGAAGCCGACCGCGGAGAGCCCGCAGTAGACCAGGCCGTCGGTGATCCCGGAGAACTCCCGGCGCCGGAAGATCAGCACCAGGAGCGGGCCCGCCGCCTTGGTCAGCTCCTCGATGAACGGGGCGACGAGCACCGCGGTCAGCGCGGCGGGCAGCCCCAGGTCGTCGAACAGCCGCGCGCCGGTCTCGTTGACCAGCAGCGAGATCGCGGTGGAGACGAAGGCGCCCCACGCGAAGCAGAAGATCAGATACTTCAACGGCTCCGGCTCGTAGCGGTCGAGCCACAGGAAGCAGGAGACCAGCACCGGCACCGGCAGGATCGCCGCGACCAGGCCCACCAGCAGCGCCTCGGCGCCGAGGCTCTCGCCCAGCGTGAAGACCATGAACAGCGCGCCGGCCGCGATCAGCAGCACCACACCGGCCAGCGCGAGGAAGCGCCGCCAGCCGAGCCGGCGCAGCGGCATCCGGGGCGTCGGCCCTCCCGGCGACGGGGCGGCGGGCGCGGGCGGCGGCGGCAGGGCTCCGCCGGGCGGGGTGTCGGCCATGCGGTCAGCGTAGTCACCCGCGACCCACTGGTCCGGGCCGAACGCTACGGCTATGCTCCCGAACAGGTCACGAGCGCCAGCGTCAAGCCCCGGCTTGCTGGCCGGCAACCCTCGTCGAGGTTCGCGGTGGGGTGCCCCGGGTGATGACCGGGCCCAGCGCCGCTCCGCGTGCTGGGCAAGCGCGGACCCCGTCCCGGCACCACCCGGGGTCCACCTGTGACCCGGGAGGCTCCGGCATGACCCTCACTCTCGTACCCCCGTCGCCAGTGCTGCCCGCGCCGGTCCGGCCCGACCCGCTCGGCGTGCTCGGCGTACCGGGGGAGATCAACCTGGACCACGCTGCCAGCGCGCCGTGCGCGCGGGCCGCGGCCGACGCGGTGGCCGGGCTCCTTCCCTGGTACGCGAGCGTGCATCGCGGCGCGGGCGCGCTGTCCCGGCGCTGCACGCTCGCCTACGAGCAGGCCCGGCAGACCGTCTGCGACTTCCTCGGCGCCCGCCCCGACGACCACGTGATCTTCACGCGGAACACCACAGACGCGCTGAACCTGCTGGCCCGTGCGCTGCCCGCGGGCACCACGGTGATCACGTTCGGCGGCGAGCACCACGCCAACCTGCTGCCCTGGCCGCGCGGCTCGGTACGGCTGCCGGTGCCGGACAGCCCGGCCGGCGCGGTCCGGTCCCTCGCGGCGGCGCTCGGCGAGCTGGCCCGCGACGCCCGGCCCGGCCTGCCGGTGCTGGTCGCGGTCACCGGCGCCGGCAACGTCACCGGCGAGGTGTGGCCGATCGCCGAACTGGCCCGGGTCGCGCACCGGCACGGCGCCCGCATCCTGGTCGACGCCGCACAGCTCGCCCCGCACGCCCCGGTCGACCTGGCCGCGCTGGACGTGGACTACGTGGCGCTGTCCGGCCACAAGCTGTACGCCCCGTTCGGCGCGGGCGTGCTCGCCGGGCGGGCGGACTGGCTGGACGCGGCCCCGCCGTACCTGGCCGGTGGCGGCGCCACCAGCCACGTCGGCGCGGCCACGCACGAGGTGCGGTGGACCACCGGCCCGGCACGGCACGAGGCCGGCACCCCGAACCTGCTCGGCGCGGTGGCGCTGGCGGCGGTCTGCGCCGCGCTCGGCGAGGCCGACCGGCAGGCGCTGCACGTACGGGAACAGGCGCTGCTGACCCGGCTGCGCCGCGGCCTCGCCACGCTGCCCGACGTGGTCGAGCTGCGCATGTTCGGCCCGGACGCGCCCCGGGTGGGGATCGTCAGCTTCGTGGTCGCCGGGCGGGACTCGGCCGACGTGGCCGCGCATCTGGCGAGCCGGCACCGGATCGGGGTACGGGACGGCCTGTTCTGCGCCCATCCGCTGACCCGTCGCCTGCTGGCCGAGGCCGCCGCCCGTACCGGCCGCACCGACCTGCCCCCGACCGCCCTGCGCGCCAGCCTGGGCCTGGGCACCACCGAGCCCCAGGTCGACGCCCTCCTGACCGCCCTGTCCCACCTCCCCTAACCCAACCCCCTCCCCCTCCCGCCCAAGAGCAACCGGCCCGTCCGCACCCACGACAGCCAGAGATCTTGGTACGGGGACGCCCCGGTGGGGCGTCCCCGTACCAAGATCTCGCCCCCCGGGCCCCCATCGGGGCGATCATGAAGTTAGCGGTAACAGAAAGCGCTTTCCCGCCAGCCAACTTCATGATCAGCCGGCCTCCATGGAGGTGATCAAGGAGTTTGTGTCTGAGTTGATCTCCGGGAGGGACACAAACTCCTTGATCAACGCGGCGGGCAGGCGGCGGGACGGGCCAGGCGGGGCAGGGCGGGCAGGCGGCGGGCCGGGCGGCGGGACGGGGACGGGTCAGCCGACTGGGGGGGCTGTGGGAGGGTGGGCGGCGGGGTTGCGGTCGGTGGGTGGGCCGGTGCGGTGCTCCTTCTCGCCGAACGCCTGCCGGACCAGGCGGTTCGCCTCCTCCTGCTCGATACCGGAGGCCACCATCAGGTCGCTCGCCGTGGTACGCACCTGCGCGATCACCACGCTGCCGGAGAAGCCGACCCCCTCGGCGTACGCCCGGCCGGCCTCGCTCACCGCGCGCAGCGACCGTTCGCGGGCCTCCTGCGGCTCCTGCCCGGCGGCGAACTCATGGCGGAGCAGGCGCACCGACTCGGCCAGATGACCGATCGCGTCCGGCATCGGCTCGGGGGCCGGTTCGTCGTCCTCGATCATGGTGACCGCGCGGCGGATCAGCGTGCCGGTGTTGCGCATGGCCCGGTCGATCGGGTCGGCCGCCTCCGCGTAGTGGGTCAGCTCGCCGCGCCGGTGCCAGCGGGCCGGGGACAGCGTGCTGGTCTCCTTGGCACCCTCGATCGCCTCGGAGAGGGCGGCCAGTTCCTCCTTGTTCTCCCGCAGCCGGAACAGCGCGCGCTGGGCCGCCTCCCGGTCCTGGTTGCGAAGCGCCTCGGCGCAGGCGTCGAGCTGGTCGGCGAGGAGGTCCAGCGCGGGCCGGGCGGCCCGGTTGATCACCCGTAGCGGGTTGAGCGGCAGCAGGATGGCGGTGACGAGCAGCGCGATGCCGCCACCGAGTAACGCGTCGATGAAGCGGGGGAATTCCAGGTTCTCGGTGGACGGGCTGAGCGTCACGATCAGCACCGCGGTGGCCGCGGCCTGGATCACGATCGCCACGCTCGCCCCGGCGAAGATGCTCAGCAGGATCGCCGAGGTCACCACGAGCGCGAGCTGCCAGGCGCCGGTGCCGACGAAGTAGATGAGCGCGTCGCCGACCAGCACGCCGACGGCCACGCCGGCGATCAGCTCGACCGTACGCCGGAACCGCTGCCCCACCGAGGCGGCGAGCGTGCCGACGGCGGAGATCGGGGCGAAGACCGGCTGCGGGTTCTTCAGCAGCCGGTGCGAGATCAGGTACGCCAGGCCGGCGGCGAGCCCGGCCTGCACCGCCAGGCCGAACGCGGTCCGGACCCGGTGCAGCCGGTCGTGCAGGGTCGCCTTGCCCCGGTGCCGCAGCTCCTCCATCGCGGAGGCGATCCGCTGCCCGTCGCGGTCGGTCCGCCCCTCACGCAGCTTTCCGCGACGCAAGAACTGCAGTCGTCCGTCCCGGGCCATGGCCGGTACTACCCGTACCGCCCCGGCTGAATCCCTCTGCCCGGGCCGAAGGGGGCAGACTGCATCCGATGGACGACCTGACGGCACGGTGGCGGGAGACGGCGCGGGCGGCGGGCGCGACCGATCCGGCGGCTGTCGAGCGGGCCGGCGCCCGGCTGCTGGCGGGCTGGCGGGAGCCGCACCGGCGCTACCACGACGAGGCGCACCTGCGGGCGGTGCTCGACGTGGTCGACGCGTACGCCGGGCTGGCCCGCGACCCCGACCTGGTCCGGCTCGCGGCGTGGTGCCACGACGCGGTCTACGACCCGCGCGCGGCGGGTGACGCCAACGAGCGGGCCAGCGCCGACCTCGGCGGCGAGCTGCTGGCCGCCGCCGGGCTCCCGGCCGCGACGGTGACCGGGGTACGCCGCCTGGTGCTGCTCACCGCCGGTCACGCGGTCGGGCCGGACGACCCGGACGGCGCGCTGCTCTGCGACGCGGACCTGGCGGTGCTGGCGGCCCCGCGGGAGCGCTACGACAGGTACGCCGCCGCGATCCGCGCCGAGTACGCGCACGTGCCCGACCCGGACTTCCGCGCCGGCCGGTCGGCGGCGCTGGGGCACCTGCTCGCGCTGCCGGCGCTGTACCGGCTACCCGAGCCGCACGCCCGCTGGGAGTCCCGCGCCCGGGCCAACCTGTCCCGGGAGCTGGCCGCGCTGGCCTGAGAAGCGGTGCTTCGGACGGCGAAGGCCGGTGTCCCGCAGCAGCCGGACGATCTCCCGCGAGGGCACGACAGTCGCGCCCAGCCACACCGCCGCCCGGAACCGTTCGGCGGGCACGTCGTAGTGGTCCCGGTCGAAGCCGCGCCGGGGCGCGCCGAGCATCTCCGCGAACGCGTGCAGCTCGGCGTACGAGACGTCGCTGATCAGGTGCGACCAGAGCCGGCCGCGCCAGGGCACGGCGGGCGGGTCCAGGTAGAGCACGGCAACAGACGGTACGCCGGTAGCCTTCCCGGCATGGCCGCCCATCCCCTCCTCGACGACCTGCGGGGCGCGCTCGGCGACGCCGCCGTGCTGACCGACCCGGACCTGCTGGCCGGGCACGCCCGCGACGAGGCCGACCTGTGCGACTCGGGCGTCCCGCTGGTGGTGGTCCGGCCCCGTGACACCGAGGGCGTGGTGGCGGTGGTTCGGGCGGCGGGGCGGCACGGCGTACCGGTGGTGCCGCAGGGCGCGCGGACCGGGCTGGCCGGCGCGGCGAACGCGGTGGACGGCGCGGTGGTGGTGAGCACCGTGGCGATGAACCGGGTCCGCGAGATCGACCCGGTCGGCCGGATCGCCGTGGTGCAGCCCGGCGTGGTCAACGCGGCGCTCGCCCGCGCGGTGCGGGAGCACGGCCTCTGGTATCCGCCGGATCCCGGCTCGTGGGAGTCGTCCACCGTCGGCGGCAACGTGGCCACGAACGCCGGTGGCATGTGCTGCGTGAAGTACGGCGTGACCGGCGAGTACGTGCTGGGCCTGGAGGTGGTGCTCGCCTCCGGCGAGGTGCTGCGCACCGGGCGGCGTACCGCGAAGGGGGTCGCCGGGTACGACCTGACCCGGCTCTTCGTCGGTTCGGAGGGCACGCTCGGCGTGATCACCGAGGTGACAGTGGCGTTGCGTCCGGCCCCGGAGCAGTCACTGACACTGGTCGCGGTCTTCCCCACGGTGGCCACCGCCGGCGGTGCGGTCGCCGGGATCGCCGGGCGGGGGCTCACCCCGAGCCTGCTGGAACTGCTGGACCGGACCCATCTGCGGGCGATCGAGGCGTACCGGCCGATGGGTCTGCGCACTGATGCCGAGGCGCTGCTGCTGGCAGCGGTGGACACCGGCGCCCGGGCCGCCGACGACCTGGCCCGGCTGGCCGAGGTGTGCACGGCGGCGGGCGCCGACGAGGTCTACGCGGCCGGCGACGCGACCGAGGCGGCGGCGCTGCTGCAGGCCCGGCGGCTGGCCCACCCGGCGATGGAGCGGTTCGCGGCGCAGACCTACCCCGGCGGCAACGGGGGTCTGGTCATCGACGACGTGGCGGTGCCACGCGCCCGGCTGGCGGAACTGCTGGACGGGGTGGCCCGGATCGCCGAGGCGTGCCGGGTGCCGATCGGCGTGGTCGGTCACGCGGGCGACGGCAACATGCACCCGAACATCGTGGTCGACCGGGCCGACCCGGACAGCCTGGCCCGGGGGCGGCGGGCCTTCGACGAGATCATGGCGCTCGGGCTGGAACTGGGCGGCACCTGCACCGGGGAGCACGGCGTGGGGCTGCTCAAGCGGGACTGGCTGGCCCGCGAGATCGGCCCGGTGGGCGTACGGGTGCACCAGGCGATCAAGGGGGCGCTGGACCCGGCCGGGCTGCTCAACCCCGGCAAGGTGTTCTAACCCTTGTCCTCGGCGGGCGTGGCCTGGGTGACGAGCAGCAGCACGTCGTAGGCCACCTTCGGCTTCGGCTCGCCCGGGCAGTCCTGGATGGTGACGGTCAGGCCGGGCGGGACGAGCAACGTCGAGGTCAGCACGCCGATGCAGCCCTGCTTGTAGCCGCGGGCCTCGTCGGTCTCCTTCGCCAGCGCCGGGTCGGCGAGCATCCGCTGGAGCCGCCGGCTCTGCTCGGGGCTCAGCGTGCCGGTGGCGTCCACGCCGTCACCGGCGCAGTCGCGGCACTGCCAGCGGCCGGACGGGTCCACGTCGAGGTGGCGGATCGGGCCCTCGTCGCCGAGCTTCTGCACCAGGGAGACGCGCTTGCCGGCCGGGGTGGGGCTGGCTGTTCCCGCTGCTCCGGGCGCGGTGGCGCCTTCGGCCCGGCCGAAGGCGCATCCGGTCAGAGCGGTCGCCAGCAGGACGGCAGCGGACAGGGCGGGGACGCGCGACGACCATGATGGGCGGACCACGCGGGGAAACCTACACTTCCGTAGGTAGCGCGCACTAGCGGCCGAGCGGCCCGGGGTGGGGATCCCCTACCTGGGGGAGGCCGGAAGTTCAACGCCCGGGCCGTCGGTCCCTCGGTCTGCTGCGAAACCACGCACATCGGGCGCGCCGAGGCGGGCCGCGTCGGCGGCGATGTCGTCCGTCATGAGCTGCGACTCCCGCTCGGCCAGCACCCGCGCCCGGTAGTGGGCCACCTCCCGGTCCCGGGTCGCCGCGTCCCAGCCGAGCACCGCGCCCATCAGCTCCGCGGCGTGCTCCGCCGACTCCAGACCGCGGTGGCTGGTCTCGATCGAGATCCGGGTACGCCGGGTGAGCACGTCCTCCAGGTGCAGCGCGCCCTCGGCGCGGGCGGCGTACGTCACCTCGGCGGCCAGGTATTCCGGCGCGCCGGCCAGCGGCGAGCCGAGCAGCGGATCGGCGTCGACCAGGGCGAGCAGGTCCAGCGTGAGGTTGCCGTATCGCTCCAGCAGGTGCTCGACCACACCGACCGCGACTCCGTGCCGGCGGGCCAGGTCGGCCCGGTCCCGCCACAGGGCCGCGTAGCCGTCGGCGCCCAGCAGCGGCAGGTCTGCGGTACGCGAGGGGCGGGTCCGGCCGAGCCGGTGCATCGCGCGGTCGACCACGTCCGAGGCCATCACCCGGTAGGTGGTGTACTTGCCGCCGGCCACCAGCAGCAGGCCGAGCATCGGCTCCACCACGGCGTGCTCGCGGGACAGCTTCGAGGTGGAGTCCGCCTCGCCGGCCAGCAGCGGGCGCAGCCCGGCGTAGACGCCCTCGATGTCGGCGGTGGTCAGCGGCCGGTCCAGCACCGTGTTGACCTGGGAGAGCAGGTATTCGATGTCGCTGGCGGTCGCAGCCGGGTGGGACCTGTCGAGTTGCCAGTCCGTGTCGGTGGTGCCGATGATCCAGTGCCCGCCCCAGGGGATCACGAAGAGCACGCTCGTGGCGGTACGCAGGATCAGGCCGGTCTCGCCGACGATCGCCGAGCGGGGCACCACCAGGTGCACTCCCTTGGAGGCCCGGACCCGCAGCTTCGGGCGGAGACCGACGTCGTTGAGCATCCGCGACATGTCGTCGCTCCACACGCCGGTGGCGGCGATCACGGTGCGCGCGCGTACCTCGAACTCGGCGTCCGGCGAGCCGGCCGGCGCCTCCAGGTCGCGTACCCGCACGCCGGTGACCTCGCGGGCCTGGCGGGTCAGGCCGACCGCGCGGGCGCTGGTCACCACCGTCGCGCCGAGGCTCGCCGCGGTACGCGCCAGCGTCACCACGAGACGGGCGTCGTCGACCTGACCGTCGTAGTAGCGGATCGCGCCGGCCAGCTTGTCCGGACGCAGGCTCGGGAAGATCCGGCGCGTGCCCTCCCGGCTCAGGTGCCGGTGCAGCGGCATCCCCCGCCCGCCGCCGAACACCCCGGCGAACGCGTCGTACGCGGCCACGCCGAGCCCGTAGTAGGAGCGGCGGAAGAGCCGCCGGGGCAGGTCCCGCGCGCCGCCCTCGGCGGGCAGCGGAACCAGGATCGGCACGGGGCGGACCAGGTGCGGTGCGAGCCGGGTGGCGAGCAGTCCGCGTTCGGTCAGCGCCTCGTGGACCAGGTGGAACTCCAGCTGCTCCAGGTAGCGCAGGCCGCCGTGGATCAGCTTGCTGGACCGGCTGGAGGTGCCGGCGGCGTAGTCGCGCGCCTCCACCAGGGCGACCTTCAGCCCGCGGGACGCGGCGTCGAGCGCGGCGCCCGCTCCGGTCACCCCGCCGCCGATGACCAGGACGTCGAACCGCTCGGCCCGGAGCCGGCGCAGGTCGTCGGCGCGGCGCTCGGCGGAGAGCTGGCCGGCCACGGATCGGGACACGTTGGGGTCGCGCACCCGTCCACGGTAACCGTCCGGGGCGCGCGGCGACACGGCCCGGCCGTACCGTGATGACCATGCTGACCGGCCCGCCGTTCGCGCCCGTACCGCCGCCGCCACCGCGTGAGACCGGGCCGTGGCCGGTCGTCGCGGCCGTGCTCACCGGGTTCTGGGTCGTGCTGGTGACCGTTCCGGGTCAGGTCGGCGGCTGGCTCGTCGAGCAGGTCATGCTGGTCATGGGCCTGGACCGGGCGGTGGCGGTCTGGCCGGTGGTGGCGGTGGTCACCGTGCTGCTGGCCGGGGCGCCCTCGCTGGCGCTGGCGCTGGCGCCCCGCTCCCCCGCGCTGCGGGCGACCGGCCGCGCCTGGACCGCCGCCGTGGTCGCGCTGGGCGCGACGACGCTGCTGCGGACGGTGCCGCCGGTGCACCACGAGGCGTACCTGGCCGCGCTGGCGGTGACCGCCGCGGTGCTCGCGTTCGTCGCCGCCCGGCTGGCCCGCGTGCGTCCGCCCGTCGCCGTGGACGCGGTCCCGGAGGGCCGCTTCGGGACGGTGTCGCTGCTGGCGGTCGCGGCCGGGCTGGCGTCGCTGCTGCCCTGGGCGTGGGTGGGCGCGCTGGGCGGGGCGCTGGAGACGGTGCTCGCCGGGTTGGCCGCCGCCGCGCTCGGCACGCTCGCCGGGGCGCTGCTCGGCGCCCGGTTCTGGGCCGCGTTCGGGCCGGGTCCGGCCCGGTTGGTGCTGGTCGGCGGCCTGGTCGCGGGCGTCGCGCTGACGCCGCTCGCGGCCGCCGCCGGGCAGTCCGGCGTACAACTGCCGGCGCTGTTCCTGCTGCCGCCGCTCGGTTTCGTGCTGGCCGCGCTGGAGGCGGCGGCCCGGCAGTCGGGCCGCCCGGCCGGACCGGCGCCGGTGCGCTGGCTGATCGGGCTGGCGTTGCTGGGGCCGCTGGCCTTCACCGACCCGGACGAGATAACCCTCCTGCTCGCCACCACCCGGGACACGCCGTTCTGGGTCGCCGTGGGCACCGGCGTCGCGTTCGCCGTCGCGGTCCTGCTCGCCCTCGGGTACGGCGTGCTGCTCGCCCGGTCCCGCGCCCGCGCGCCCCGGCGCGGTCCGGCCGCGCTCGCCGCCGCCGCGCTGCTCGTCGCCGTCGCCGTGGTGTACGTGGTCCCCGGCCAGCCGGGTCTGCACGGCGAGCGGCTGCTCGTGGTGCTGCGCGAGCAGGCCGACCTGACCGGGTTGCCGGCCGGGACGCCGGGACGGGCCGGGCGGGACGCCCGGGCGACCGAGGTCTACCGGCGGCTGGTCGCCACCGCCGACCGCACCCAGGGCGACCTGCGCCGCACGCTGACCGACATGCGGCTGAAGCCGACACCGTACTACCTGGTCAACGCGATCGAGACGGACGGCGGCCCGGCGGTGCGGGCCTGGCTGTCCGGCCGGCCCGAGGTGGCCCGGGTGCTGGTCAGCCAGCGGCTGCGTCCGCTGCCCGCGCTCGCCCCGACGGCGCGCGGCGACGCCCCGGCGCCGACCGGACCGGCCTGGAACATCTCGCTGATCGGGGCGGACCGGGTCTGGTCGGAGCTGGGCGTCACCGGCTCCGGCGTGGTGGTGGGCAGCTCCGACTCCGGAGTGGACGGCCGGCACCCGGCGCTCGCCGGCGGCTTCCGGGGTGGCGACGACTCCTGGTACGACCCGTGGGAGGACCGCCGCGCCCCGGCCGACCGGGGTGGCCACGGCACCCACACGCTGGGCAGCGCGGTGGGCCGGGACGGCATCGGCGTGGCGCCCGGCGCGAGCTGGGTCGGCTGCGTCAACCTGGACCGCAACCTGGGCAGCCCGGCCCGCTACCTCGACTGTCTCCAGTTCATGCTGGCCCCGTTCCCGCCGGGCGGGAACCCGCTGACCGACGGGCGTCCGGCGCGCGCCCCGGACGTGCTCACGAACTCGTGGGGCTGCCCGCCGCTGGAGGGCTGCGATCCGGGGGCGCTGCGCCCGGCGACCGCCGCGCTGACCGCGGCCGGCATCCTGGTGGTGGCCGCCGCCGGCAACACCGGCCCGTCCTGCGGCTCGATCGTGGACCCGCCCGCACCGTACCCGGACGTGCTGACCGTCGGGGCGGTGGACCGGCAGCGCCGCGTCACCGACTTCTCCAGCCGTGGTCCCGCGCCGGACGGCGTGGCCAAGCCGGACCTGGTCGCCCCGGGCGCGGCTGTGCTCTCCGCGATGCCCGGCGGCGGGTACGCGACGCTGGACGGCACCTCGATGGCCACGCCGCAGGTGGCGGGCGTGGTGGCGCTGATGTGGTCGGCGAACCCCGCGCTGGTCGGGGACCTGGAACGGACCCGGGCCATCCTGCGCGACACCGCGCAGCCGGTCCCGCAGCCCGCCGAGGCCTGCGGCGGACCGCGGGACGTCTCCGGCGCCGGGCTGGTCGACGCGTACGCGGCGGTACGCGCGGCCCGGGCGGCCGCCACCGGTTAACAACCCTGTCCATTGGCCTGCCGATGCCCTACTGTCGGCGTCCATGGACGTGGAGATCATCGAGCTGGGCCGGGACCGGCTGCCCGAGGTGGTCGAGTTGTGCCGCGTGTCGCTCGACCTGCCGGAGGACGCGGTCGAGGCGTCCGCGGTGGTGGTCACCGTGGCGGAACGCGCCGGGGCCGACCGCCCGGTGCTGCGGCTCGGCGCGGTACGCGACGGCGCGTTGATCGGGGTGCTCGTCGGGTCGCTGTCGGCAGCCGATCCGCGGCTCGGCCACGTCGACCTGATCGCGGTCGCCCCGCCGGAGCGCCGCCAGGGTGTGGGCGGGGCGCTGCTGGCCGAGGCGGAGAGCCGGCTCGGCGCGCTCGGCGCGGCCGAGGTGCTGCTCGCCGGCAACCCGCCGCACTACGCCTGGCCCGGCATCGACGTGCGCTACACCCCGGCGGTCTGCGCCGCGCAGCGGCTCGGCTACCGGCAGGACCGGACCGCCTGGAACATGACCGCCGACCTGTCCGAGGGGTCGGTGGCGCTGCGTCGCACCGAGGCCGCCGAGCGGCGGCTGGCCGGGCGGGGCGTGACGGTACGCCGGGCCACCCCGGACGACCTGCCGGCGCTCGCCGCGTTCGCCAGGTCCACGTTCGGCGGCACCTGGGACGGTGAGCTGGCCGGTTCGGTGGGGCGGCCGGACGCGGGCGTGCACCTGGCCGAGCGGGACGGTGAGATCCTCGGTTTCGCCGCCTACGGGTCGGCCCGGCCGAGCTGGTTCGGGCCGATGGGCACCGCGCCGGCGGCGGAGGGCTCCGGGATCGGTGGTGTGCTGCTGCGCCGCTGCCTGCGTGACCAGGCGGCGGCCGGGATCACCGCGGCGCAGATCGGCTGGGTGGGGCCGGTGCCGTTCTACTCGAACGCGGCGGGGGCCCGGATCGAACGGGTGTTCTTCCTCTACCGGAAAGCCATCAAAGGGGCATAGACGCTAATAGCGCCATTCGACCTCCTTCGTCATCGACCGGGCTCTACGGTCGGGGCAGAGGAGGCGGTGCATGACCACGAATGACGAACGGGCCGAGGAACCGTCCGACGAGCTTCCCGGCCAGCTCCCGTTCGACCGGCTCGACATCGGCGACGCCGAGCAGCTCGCCGAGCTGACCGGCGCGGACCGGCCACCGGTGGAGGAGCAACGGCAGCCGGTGGACGAGCCGCGGCGGCTGCCGCCGTACGACCGGACGCACAAGCGACGCAACCAGCGCCCGCTGCCCACCTGACACGCACACGGAAAGGGGCGGACCGCTGACGCGGCCCGCCCCTTTCGGCGTACTGGGTGGAGCTGGACTCAGAAGTCCATCTCCCCGCCACCCGGGCCCGCCGGAGCGGCCGGGGTCTTCTCCGGCTTGTCCGCCACGACGGCCTCGGTGGTGAGGAACAGCGCGGCGATCGACGCGGCGTTCTGCAGCGCGGAACGGGTCACCTTGGCCGGGTCGATGATGCCCGCGGCCAGCAGGTCCACGTACTCGCCGGTCGCGGCGTTGAGGCCGTGACCCGGGTCGAGGTTGCGAACCCGCTCGACGACGACGCCACCCTCCATGCCGGCGTTGACGGCGATCTGCCGCAGCGGGGCGTCCAGCGCGATCTTGACGATCTGCGCGCCGGTCGCCTCGTCGCCGGCCAGGTCCAGCTTGTCGAAGGCGGTCTTGCCGGCCTGCACCAGCGCGACGCCACCACCCGGGACGATGCCCTCCTCGACGGCGGCCTTCGCGTTGCGGACGGCGTCCTCGATGCGGTGCTTGCGCTCCTTCAGCTCGACCTCGGTGGCCGCGCCGACCTTGATCACCGCAACACCGCCAGCCAGCTTGGCCAGACGCTCCTGCAGCTTCTCCCGGTCGTAGTCGGAGTCGCTCTTGTCGATCTCGGCCCGGATCTGGTTCACCCGGCCCTGGATCTGCTCGGCGTCGCCGGCGCCGTCGACGATGGTGGTCTCGTCCTTGGTCACCACGACCTTGCGGGCGCGGCCCAGCATCTCGAGGCCGGTCGCGTCCAGCTTGAGGCCGACCTCCTCGCTGATGACCTGGCCACCGGTGAGGATGGCGATGTCGGTCAGCATGGCCTTGCGGCGGTCACCGAAGCCCGGCGCCTTGACGGCGACCGACTTGAAGGTGCCACGGACCTTGTTGACCACCAGGGTGGCCAGGGCCTCGCCCTCCAGGTCCTCGGCGATGATCAGCAGCGGCTTGCCCGACTGCATGACCTTCTCCAGGATCGGGAGCAGGTCCTTCACCGACGAGATCTTGCTGTTGACGATCAGGATGTACGGGTCGTCGAAGACGGCCTCCATACGCTCCGGGTCGGTCATGAAGTAGGCGGAGATGTAGCCCTTGTCGAAGCGCATGCCCTCGGTGAGCTCAAGCTCCAGGCCGAAGGTGTTGCTCTCCTCGACGGTGATGACACCTTCCTTGCCCACCTTGTCCATCGCCTCGGCGATGATCTCGCCGACGCTGGGGTCGGCGGCGGAGATGGAGGCGGTGGAGGCGATCTGCTCCTTGGTCTCCACGTCCTTGGCGAGCTTGAGCAGCTCCTCCGAGACGTTGGCCACGGCGGCCTCGATGCCCCGCTTCAGGGCCATCGGGTTGGCGCCGGCGGCCACGTTGCGCAGACCCTCACGAACCAGGGCCTGGGCCAGGACGGTCGCCGTCGTCGTGCCGTCACCGGCGACGTCGTCGGTCTTCTTCGCGACCTCCTTGACCAGCTCGGCGCCGATCTTCTCGTACGGGTCCTCGAGCTCGATCTCCTTGGCGATGCTCACACCATCGTTGGTGATGGTGGGGGCACCCCACTTCTTCTCGAGCACGACGTTGCGGCCCTTGGGGCCGAGCGTCACCTTCACGGCGTCGGCGAGCTGGTTCATGCCCCGCTCGAGGCCGCGGCGCGCCTCTTCGTCGAACGCGATCATCTTGGCCATACGGCGTTGTCCTCCTGGACACTCACGGGCCACCCGGGATGCCCGGATGGGCCGTCTGGTGTACGCACCTTGGGGACGTCGCCACCTGGCGACGACGACGTCTCCTCGGTCGGGCCGGACAGCCCGCGACGACCGGCCCCGTACCGCTCCGGCGCCACCTGGGACACCGGTGCGGCCGTGGCCCTACCGCCCCGACCTTCTGGCACTCACCGTATGCGAGTGCCAATGACTTGTTTAGCACTCTCCCTAGCCGAGTGCAAGCACGACCGCCCCGCTCAGCCGAGTTCCGCCGCCAGCTGAGCCGCGGTCACCGGGCCCTCCTGGGCCCGCTGCTCGGCGTACGTGACCACCAGCCCCACCTGCTGCGCCAGGTAGGCCGGAGCCGCCACCACGGCGCTGAGAACGGTAAGCGTCACCGCGCCGATCGCGGTGCCCACGGCGCCCATCGGCTCGAGCCCGAAGAGCGCCCCGCTGATCCCGCTCAGCACGACGTCCAGCAGCGTCGACACGACCAACGCCGCCACCACCAGCGCGACCCGGCCCAGCACCATGCCGAACCGGCTGTGGAACATCCGCCACGACCGCCCGACCGGATCCCGCCGCTCGAACAGGTAGACCGGACCGAACAGGGCGAGCGCGAGCGCGGCGTAGAGGCCGGGCAGCAGGCAGAAGCAGGCGCCGAGCGTGACCAGCAGCGACACCACGATGGTCCAGCCCCAGAGGCCGAGGGCACGGCTCAGCCCGTACCGGAAGGCGGCGCCGAGCCCGGCCGGCTGACCGGCCGCCTGCCGGGCGATCACCCAGGTGCCCGCCGCCCAGCCCATCGCCTGGAGCGCGCCGAAGATCAGCCCGGCGAACAGGATCGCGCCGTAGAAGCCGAGCGTCTGCGCCCAGAAGTCCTCCGGCAGCACCGGCGACCCGTCCGGCGCGGTCGCCATCTGCCCGTCGGGGCTGAGGACGAGCGTGAGGACGCCGATCACCATCGCCGGGGGGACCTGGGTGAGCAGCACGATCGGCAGGAGCTGCCGCCAACCGCGCCGCAGCGCCCCCCAGCAACGGGCGAACCATGGGCCGATGCCCGCGTGCGGCGGGTTGACGAGCGGGTCCTGCGGGTCGATGCCGGGGAACCAGCCGGCGTACGCACCGGGGCCGGCGGCCACCGGGTAGGCGGCGCCCGGCATCGGATGAGCCGGGTACCCGGGCCAGCCCGCCTGGGGAGGACCAGCCGGGTAGCCCGGCATCGTGGGGTAGCCCGGCGGCGTGGGGTAGCTGGGGGGCGGGGCGGCACCCGGCGCGGTCCAGCCGGCCGGGTCGCCCCCACCGGGCGGGGTGGCCGGGTCGGCGGGAGTGGCCGGGCCGGACGGGTTCGGGTGGGCGGGCTGCGCGTCGTACCCGGGTTGTTGCGGAATGCTCGGGCCGTAGCCGGTCTGGTCGGCCCAGGGATCGGCGGGCGCCGGGCCGGGAGCGGGCACGGACGGGCCGGCGCTCCCCGACGACGCCGGATCGGTGGCCGGAGGCGGAGGCGCGGTCGGGTCGGCCGGAGAGCCGGACGGCGTCGGCGACACCGGTTCGGTGGAACCCGGCGGAGGYAGATCGGACATGGGCCCTCCTCAGCGGCTACGGCTGGAACGGCTCATGATCTTCCATGGTGCACGCTCACAGCGCAGCCCCCCGGTCGGCGGACCCGGCTGCGGAACCGCCCGGCAGGCGGAGGTCAGGCGATGACGCGGACCCGCTCGGCCTGCGGACCCTTCTGCCCCTGCGCGATCTCGAACTCGACCCGCTGGCCGTCGTCCAGCGCCTTGTAACCGTCCATCTCGATCGCGGAGAAGTGGACGAAGACGTCCTGCCCGCCGTCGACGGCGATGAAGCCGTAGCCCTTTTCGGCGTTGAACCACTTCACGGTGCCCTGTGCCACGGTGCACTTCCTCACTCTGCGCGGCGTTCCAACACCCGGAAACCGGCGGACCGGCACCGGTAGCACACCGGTTCAGCGATCGGCGACGACCACTGAATTCGGTGACCGAAATCGCACGCTACACGAGGCGTGACGACGGCGCACGACCACAAATCGGGCATATTCCGGGCGGTACCCGGCCCCGGTCACGCGCCTGCGCCGGCCCGTCCGGTATGCATGCGGCATGACCAGCGCGCCCACCACGACCACCGTTCGCCGGGTCCGGCCGACCGACGCCGCCCGGATGCGGGCGCTGCGGCTGGAGATGCTGGCCGACTCCCCACTGGCCTTCCTGGAGACGGTGGCCGAGGCCGCCGCCCGGCCGCACGCGGAGTTCGCGGCCCGGGTCGCGGCCGTCTCCCGGGGCGACCACACCGCCCAGTTCGTGGCCGACCCGGGCGGCCGGCTGGTCGGCCACGCCGGTGGCACCGCCGCGCCGGACGAGCCGGGCCTGACGCTCGTCTACGCGGTCTACGTGACGCCGGCCCGACGGGGCAGCGGTCTGCTCGCCGCGCTCGTCGACGAGGTGGCCGCCTGGTCGCGCGCCTGCGGACGGCCCGAGCTGATGATGGAGGTGGTGGTCGGCAACGACCGGGCCTACCGGGCCTACCAGAAGCTGGGCTTCGTGGACACCGGCGTACGCGTGCCGCACCCCAGGATCCCCCGCCTGCACGAACTCCAGATGCGCCGCCCGGCGTGAGGCCGACCGGACGCAGTTGTTAAGAGGGGGCCCCTCCTATACCGCAGGCGTTAAGAAGGGGCCCCTCCTTTCAGGAGTGGCGGCGGCTCTGGACGATGCGGAACCGGTTCGCCACGTACGCGCCGTCGGTCAGCGCCGAGTTGGCCGCCGCGTTCGCGCCGGAGCCGTGGAAGTCGGAGAACGCCGCCGACTGGTTGACGAACACCCCGCCGGTGAGGTTGCAGGACAGGTGCACCCCGGCGTCGATGGCCGCCTTCTCGGCCTCGTCCAGCACGGCCTCGTCGGTGGAGTAGACGCCCGCGGTCAGCGCGCCCTTCTCGCCCACCGTCTCGCGCAGGATGCGCAGGCTGTGCTCGGTCGAGTCGGTCGCGATGGCGAACGAGATCGGCCCGAACCACTCCCGCGAGTAGGTGGCGGTGTCGGAGGCGTCCAGCTTCACCACAGTCGGCGTACGCACCACCGCGCCGGGGAAGGACGGGTGCTCGACTACGCGCGACTCCAGCACCGGCTCGCCGACCTTGGTGACCTCGTCCAGCCGCTCCAGCACGCCGTCGTTGACGATCGCGCCGGTCAGCTCGACGCCGCGGGCCGGGTCGGCGGTCAGCTTGGCGACCGCGCCGGCGATCCCGGCGGCCACCTCGTCGAAGCTCTTGTGCCCCTGGTCGGTCTCGATTCCGTCGCGCGGGATCAGCAGGTTCTGCGAGGTGGTGCACATCTGGCCGCTGTACAGCGTCAGCGTGAAGCCGAGGTTGCGGCAGAGCCCGGCGAAGTCGTCGGTGGAGTCGATCACCACCGTGTTCAGGCCGGCCTTCTCGGTGTAGACGGCCGCCTGCCGGGCGTTCGCCTCCAGCCAGTCGCCGTACTCGGTGGAGCCGGTGAAGTCGACGATCTTCACGGCCGGGTCCAGGGCCAGCGTCGTGGCGAGCTTCTCGCCGGGCGCCTCGGGCGCGAGCTGCACCAGGTTCGGGTCGAACCCGGCCTCGGCGAGCACCTCGCGGGCGTACTTCACGGTGATCGCCAGCGGCAGCACCGCGCGCGGGTGCGGCTTCACCACGACCGGGTTGCCGGTGGCCAGCGAGGCGAACAGACCGGGGTACGAGTTCCAGGTGGGGAACGTGTTGCAGCCGATGACCAGCGCGACCCCGCGCGGCACCACGTGGAACGTCTTGGTCATCCGGAGCGGGTCGCCCTTGCCCGCGGCCTTCTCCCAGCCGGCGGTCCCCGGGTGGCGGGTCATCTCGGCGTACGCGTAGGCGACCGCCTCCAGGGCCCGGTCCAGCGCGTGCGCGCCTCCGGCCTGGAACGCCATCACGAACGCCTGGCCGCTGGTGAACTGCACCGCGTTGGCCAGCTCGAAGATGTTCCCGTGCAGCCGGGCGAGGATCTCCAGGCAGACGCCCACCCGGGCCTGCGGGCCGGCGTCGCGCCAGGCGGGCAGCGCGGCGCTCGCGGCGGACACGAGCTGGTCGGCGCTCGCGTGGGGGTAGCGCACGTCCAGCGCCACGCCGAACGGGCTGACCTCGGTGGCGACCGTGGTGCCGTCACCGGCCTGGTCGAGCGGGAAGTCGCCACCCAGGTACGCCTCGAAGGCGGCCTTGCCGTCGGCGGCGGCGGTCTCGCCGTACACCCGGGGGCTGGGCGACTCGGGGTAGGCCGACCAGTACCCGCGCTCCGCGATCGCGGTCAGCGCCCGGTCGAGGGTCTCGCGGTGCCTGTCGTACAGGGGGTGCGGGGTCTCCGTCATGCCCGCCATCATGCAACAGAAAGGCACCAGATCAGTAGGGGCGTGTCACAACTCAGATCGTCAACTGCCAGTCGACGGAACCGGCGGCCGGGCGGAAGCCCAGTTGCTCGTTGATCGCGATCATGTGCCGGTTCGCGACCGCGTTCCAGGTGTCGACGGCCCGCAACGCCGGTTCGTGTGTCAGCGCGTACTCCAGGTTCTCCGCCTTGCAGAGCAGGCCGAGCCGGCGGCCGCGGTGGTCGGGGTCGACGAGGGTGATCTCCTGCCAGGCGTGGTCGGTGCTGCTCGCGTCCAGGCCGAGCTGGGTCCAGCCGACCAGGCGGCCGGTCGCCTCGTGCACCACGCCGGTGTTGTACCGGCGTACGCCCCGGGCATCGAGCGCCCGCTCCGCGTCGCGTACCCGCGCCGCGTCCATCCGCTCCGGCTTCCAGTCCAGCTCACCCATCGGCGCGTCGAGCAGCAGCCGGCCCTGGAGGTAGGCGACGTCCGCGACGTACTCCTCGGGGGTGTGATCGCGCCACCGCACCGGCCGGTATCCGGTGGCCGCGGTGCGGGCCTGGGCCAGCAGCGCGGCGAGCCGGTCACGGTCGAGGCCGGCCACGTCGAGCCGGCGGCGGACGTCGGCCAGCGCCGGCTTGGCGCCCAGGGCGGCGGCGAACGCGGCGCCGGGGAAGACCCGGTCCTCCTCGCCGGGCAGCGCGGCGGTGGTCGAGCCGACCAGGCGTTTGCCGCCGTGCTCGCGGAGCAGCCGCACGCCGTGCTCGTGCAGCACGCGGCCGATGCCGCGCCTCCGGTACGCCGGGTCGACGGTCAGTTCGACTGTCGCGTTCTCGGTGTTCTCGATCGTGTGCAGGTGCAACCGGAGCCAGCCCACCGGCAGCCCGTCCAGGCGGGCGACGAGCCAGCGTCCCTCGATGCCGGGCATCGGGTGCGACAGCAGCGCCTCGAAGCGGCGGCGGCAGATCGGCGGGAGGTCCGGCTCGTCGACGGCCTGGGCGGCGCAGGCGATCCGGTACGCCGCGTCGAGCGTCTGCCGGTCGGCGGGATCAAGCGGCGTCACGGTCAGCGTCATGTCACCCAGGGTGCGCCGGACACAGCGAAGAGGCCAGCGGTTTTCCGCTGGCCTCTTCGGACGTTGGTCGGGAGGGACGTCCGCACAACGCCTCCGGCGTTGGGTCGCAAGAACTTGAAAAGTCTCCGGCGGATGCCCTCCCGCACGAAGCATCTTGCGCCGTCCGGTTCCTGCCGTCAAGTCCTTGAGGGTGGTTTTCTGGCACTCACCGCACATCACCGGTTACCCACCGGTCTCACCCGATCCCCCACCCGGGCGAGCCCCACCTCCCCCACCCGGCCGAGGCGCCGGGCTCCGGGTCAGGACAGCAGGCCGGCGTCCCGGGCGGCGCGGAGGCTGGGCTTGATGCGGTGGGTGGGGCCCACCTGGGCGGCCACCGCGTCGAGCGTCTTCAGGCCCTCGCCGGTGTTGAACACGACCGTCTCGGCGGACGGGTCGAGCCGGCCCGACTCGACCAGCTTGCGCAACACCGCGACCGTCACGCCGCCCGCCGTCTCGGCGAACACCCCGGTGGTACGGGCGAGCAGCCGGATGCCGGCGCGGATCTCGTCGTCGTCGGCGTAGTCCATCCAACCGC
>NZ_LYXF01000012.1:0-122076 GCF_001709195.1 Micromonospora sp. II
ATCTGCCCGGCGTGGTGGGGGTGCGGGACAGCAAGGACCGGCAGGGGCCGGCGCTGACGTTCACGTCGTCGAGCTGGGCGGCGTTCGTCGCGTACACGAAGCGGGGTTAGGCAGCGACCGCCGTCGTCACCCGGCGGCGGTGGTCCGCCGTTCCGGCGCGAACGGCCACTCCTCGAACGACTGGCAGCGGCCGTCCTCGGCGAACCGCATGATCCAGAGGTCGCGCCACTCCTGGTGGACCGGGTCGCCGTACCGGACCTGCACCCGGGCCACAGCGGTGTCGCCGTCGACCGCGACGACCTCCGAGGTCATCTGGAAGACCTCGTCGGGTCCGTCGCGTTCGCTGTCCCACATGCGGACGATGGCGGGCAGGCCGACCACCGGATCCCGGTACGGCCCCTGCTGGTAGGTCGCGTCGGGCGTGAACATCGTGCCGAGCGCCGCAGTGCCCGGTGTGCGCCACGCCTGCTCGTACGCCGCGATCCAGGCGGCCACCCGATTCCTGTCCATGGCTGCCAGCCTGCCATCCAAGGCCGCCCGGATCGCCCACATCGGCCGCCCGGGGTCGTCGTTGTGCACCACGACGTCGGCGTGCTCGGCCGGGCGGGCAGTGGCGAAGTAGAGCCGCTGGGCGGGAAGGTACCGCTCGTGCCAGCGCCGCTCGACGTCGGCTCTCGTTGACACGCGGCTCTCGCGGATCACGGCCCGGTCCACCGTCTTGTCGAGCGCGGTGGACACGAAGACGCGCAGCTCCCACCGGTCGACCAGTTCCGGGCGCAGCAGGAAGACGCCGTCGAAGACCAGCACGGCGTCGGCGGGAGCGGTCGTGGGCGGCGGGGACAGAACCGCGTCGGTGGCGTGGTCGTAGACCGTCGGCCGGAAGCGTCGATCTCCGCCCGGGCCGAGCGGATCGAGCAGCACCCGGTTCAGCGACCCGTGATCGTGGGTGTCGATGTAGCAGCCCTCGGCCGAGAACTCGCCGCGCCGGTAACGCCGGGCGCGGGGGAAGAGGAAGTCGTCCACCGTCGCGCGGATGACGTACCGGCCCCGGGCGCGCAGGACGGCGGCCAGCTCGTCGGCGAGCGTGGTCTTGCCGGCGGCGGGCGGCCCGTCGACCGCGACCCGGGTCGGGTGCGGCACGGTGACGGACCCGACCGCGTCGGCCAGGAGGCCGATCAGCTCCCGGCGGGGATAAATGGATTGCCCCTGCGCCCGGCCCGGAGTTTCACTGCCGCCCATGCCGTCCCCCTCACCGGTCTTCGTCGCGGGCACAGGTCGTTCGGGCACCTCGCGGATCGCCGACGTCATCGGCCAGCACCCGCTGATCCACCGGATCCCGATGGAAACCAAGTTCATCGTCGAACCCGGCGGCCTGCGGGACCTGGCCGACGCGCTCACCGAACGGTACGACCCCATCGTCGGCGAGGACGCCCTGCAGCGGCTCAGCGACTTCCTGACCGTACGGGTGCCCGGACGGCGTGACGATCGTGGCAAGACCGTGCCCGAGCTGGTCGGCGAACGGCGCTACCGGGACGCCGTACACCAGCTCTGGCCGCTGTTGATCGCGGACGCCTTCGAGGAGCCCGCGCCCGCGGCGGGCTTCGGCGACGGCGACCGGCCCGCCGGGCCGTTCGGGCCGACGGGCCGACGACGGGTCGTGCCGAGGTACTTCCGCGACCGGGCCGAGCTGATCGCCGTCCTGCGCGGTCTGGTCGAGACGCTGTTCGGCGGCGCGGCGGCCGACGCGGGCAAGCCGACGTGGTGCGAGAAGACGCCGTTCAACCTCTTCGCCATGGACTTCCTCTGGGAGCTGTTTCCCGAGGCGACGATCGTGCACATCACACGGCACCCGGTCTCCGTGCTCGCCTCCCACCTGGCCCAGCCGTGGGCGCCGTCCACAGTCGACGGGGCGCTCGCCTACCTCGTGCCGGTCTATCAACGATGGCTGGCCTGGAGGAACGCCGCCGACCTGACGACCCGGCGGTACGTCGAGGTGAAGGCGGAAGACCTCGCGGCCGACTGGGCCGGGCAGCGGCGCGCCCTGTTCGAACGGCTCGGCGTCGAGGACGCCGTCACCGCGTCGACGTTCCAGGCGGGCAGGCTCGCGCACCGCGACGACCAGTTCGACGCCGGCACCCGCGCGTACGTCGAGCGGGAACTGGGCGAGATCATCCCCGCCATGGGCTACGAGTGACGGCCGAGCTGTCGAGGGCCGGCCCCGCTGTGCGGAGCTGACCGGCCCGATCAGGTGATGCGGCTCCGGATCACGCCTTGCGGCGCAGTTCGCGGAGCACGCCGTGCCGGCGGAGCGCCCACGCCAGTCGCCGCGCGCTCGGGTGCCGGACGAACAGCACCGCCGCCCGGCGGACCAGCCCGAACCGGTTGTCGCTCACCTGGTCGTCGGCCGCCCGCCAGATCAGCTCGCGGACGCCGGGGCTGTCCAGCATCGCCCTTACCTCGTGGCGTACCCGGGGGTCCTCGGCCGCGGACGTGACGGCGGTGACCAGGCCGGGACGGTCGGCGAGCGGCTCCACCGCCGCGGCGACGAGCGGCCGGCGTACGGTGTCCCGCTCCAGCAGCAGCAACACCGCCTCCCGGACCTCGGTGCTGTCGAGCCCGGACCGCAGCAGGCCCAGCGCGCTGCGCTCGACCTCGCGGTCGCGGTCCGGAAGGGACAGTGCGGCCAGCAGCACTGTCACCTCGTCGAGGTCGACGAGGTGACGCAGCCCGTCGCGGAACTCCGGGAGCGCCCACGCCACCGTCAGCCCGCGCGCGAGATCGCGGTTCATGGGCCATTCGCTACCCGGAGTCGACAGCCGCCGAAACGCCGCGACAGCGCCGTGAAATAAGCCGTGGTTACAACCGTTCACCTGACCCGGTCGTATTGGCAGCCTCGGTTGCGAGAACGACCGGCATGGCCGGATAGGGGTCGCTGATCGGTTTGCGCTGAGCATGGACTCTTTCCCGCACCGTCACCAGCGTGGGGCCGGCGACGTAATGCCTGCCCCGCCGCTCACCTCGTGCTTCCAGAAGGCCCTGCTCGACAAGGCTGGCCAGATCCCGAGATGCGGTCCTGTCCTCGACATCGGCAAGTTTGACGTACCCGGAGCGACGGATGCGATAGCCCAGGACTGCCTCGTAGAGGAGATCGGTCACCCGCTCAGGGAGCCTGTTCTCGGCAACGATCGCGTCCAACTCCGACCAGATGCCGGACGCCTCCTCGAAGCGGCGAGCGACGGTCTGCGCCTGCATGTGATGGGCGCGCAGGTTGAACGACACCCAGAGGTGCGCCGAACCTTCGGGGTTCCAGCGGCCACGTCCGGTAACCGCCAACACCCGGTAGTAGTCCTCGGTGTTGCTGCCCAGCCATTCCTCGATGCTGGAGAAAGCAGGCTCGACGATCGCGCGTCGGGAGAGCACCAACGTCTGAAGGGCGCGTGCCATTCGCCCGTTGCCATCACGGAACGGATGGATCATCACCAGGTTCAGATGCGCCATGGCTGCTTTGACGAGCGGAGAGGCGGTGACATCCGACCGTAGATCTTCGGTTAGCTCCTCCATGAGGTGAGGCACGTGGTCGGCGTCCGCGCCCTCGTACACCCGCTCATCGGTTCGCTCATCGTGGACGTAGATCGGGCCCTTGCGATATTGCCCCGGGCTCTTGCCCAGATCGTGCGAGAGCATCATGTAGTGCATGCTGCGGATCACCGACGTGTCGAACCGGAAGTGCGGATCCCCGGCGGTTTGCAGCACGTACCCCAGAGCCTGTCGATAGCCCCGAATCTCGGCGAAGGTTCGGTCGTCGGCGCTCAGCGGCTCCTCGCCGTCCAGCGCGGCGGCGGCGTCGTCCTCGGCGACCACGTAGCCCTCGATGCTGTTGGAGCCGAGAATCGCGCGGGCCAACATCGTGCGCCGGAGGCCACCGGTCCACCGGCGAGGAGTGCGCAGGACATCAGCGAGCACGCGGCGCATGTCATGCACCTCGTCCAGCACGGTCTCGTCGTGATCGCTGAGTTCAGGGGTGGAGTAGATCATCTCATGTCCTAATGTCTCTTAATAAGAGACAAAGCTAGCTCCTTGTGGTGTGGATGTCACTTACTTAGTGACATTGGGTCGGCGCGTTCCGGCGTCTTGCCGGGTTGGTTACCGGCGAGTAGCGTTCGGGCATGAGCATCGACTCTCGCCAGGTCGCGGCCGGTCTCCTCGACGCCGTGCCGTTCGCCCGCACGCTCGGGATCGAGTTCGTCGAGGTGGCGCCCGAGGCCGAGGGCGGGGTCCGGGCCGTGGTCCGGCTCCCCGACGACCCGGCGCACCACAACCACGTGGGCGGCCCGCATGCCGGGGCCATGTTCACGCTGGGGGAGAGCGCCTCGGGCGCGGTTGTCCTGGCCGCGTTCGGGCAGGTGCTCGACCGGGCCGTACCCCTGGCCGTGACCGCGACCATCCGCTACCTCAAGGTGGCGGTGGGGCCGGTGCTGGCGACGGCGCGGCTCGGCGGTGTCCCCGCCGAGGTGCTGGCCGAGCTGGACGCCGGGCGACGGCCCGAGTTCCCGGTCGAGGTGGAGGTGCGCACCGAGGACGGCACGCTCACCTCCTCGCTCACCGTGATCTGGACGCTGCGCCCGAACCGCTGAGCCCTGAACGGGTTTGCCCGGGGCGAGCGCCGGATAGATTCAAGCGATGCTGGGCCTCCCCGCGCACGTGAGCGCGTGTCTCTTCGATCTGGACGGTGTGCTGACGCAGACCGCCAAGGTGCACAACGCCGCCTGGGCGGAGACGTTCGACGCCTACCTGCGGCGACGGTCCGTCGAAACCGGCGAGCCGTTCCAACCGTTCGACCCCGGACCGGACTACAACCGTTACGTGGACGGCAGACCGCGCGCCGACGGGGTGCGCACATTCCTGGCCTCGCGCGGCATCACCCTGCCCGAGGGCTCGCCCGACGACCCGCCCGAGGCGGACACGGTCAACGGCCTCGGCAACCGCAAGAACGTCGTCCTGCTCCAGCGGATCGAGCAGCACGGCGTCGAGGCGTACGAAGGTTCGGTTCGCTACCTGGAGGCCGCCACCGCGGCCGGGCTGCGGCGGGCGGTCGTCTCGGCCAGCGCCAACTGCGCCGCCGTGGTGCACGCCGCCGGGCTGGACCGCTGGCTGGAGGCGCGGGTCGACGGCGTGGTCGCCCGCGCGAACGGGCTGCGCGGCAAACCGGACCCGGACACGTTCCTGGAAGGCGCGCGGCTGCTCGGCGTCGAACCGGCGCAGGCCGCCGTCTTCGAGGACGCCCTCGCCGGCGTGGCCGCCGGACGGGCCGGCGGATTCGGGTACGTGATCGGCGTCGACCGGGTCGGCCAGGCCGACGAACTGCTGGCGCACGGCGCCGACGTGGTGGTCACCGACCTCGCCGAACTGCTCGCGGCGGAGCCGGCCGCGTGATCCGGGAACGGGCGTATCCGGTCGAGCCCTGGCATGTCCGGGAGGTACGCCTCGACATGGACGTGCTGGCCCAGTCCGAGTCGGTGTTCGCGCTCTCCAACGGGCACATCGGGCTGCGCGGCAACCTCGACGAGGGTGAGCCGCACGGCCTGCCCGGCACGTACCTGAACTCCTTCTACGAGCTGCGCCCGCTGCCGTACGCGGAAGCCGGCTTCGGCTTCCCCGAGTCGGGGCAGACCATCGTCAACGTCACCAACGGCAAACTGATCCGGCTGCTCGTGGACGACGAACCGCTCGACGTCCGCTACGGCGAGGTGCTCGCCCACGAGCGGGTCCTCGACATGCGCGCCGGGACGCTCCAACGCGACCTGCACTGGCGTTCCCCGGCCGGGCGCGAGGTCAAGGTCCGCACCACCCGGCTGGTGTCGTTCACCCAGCGCTCGGTCGCCGCCATCCACTACGAGGTGGAGCCGGTCGACGGGCCGCTGCGGCTGATCCTCCAGTCCGAGCTGGTCGCCAACGAGACGCTGCCGCCGCAGAGCCGCGACCCCCGGGTGGCCGCCGTACTGGAGTCACCGCTGCAGGCCGAGGAGGAACTCACCACCGACGACGGCGGCCTGCTCATCCACCGGACCAAGGTCAGCGGCCTGCGGGTCGCCGCCGCCATGGGCCACGACGTGCACGGCCCCGAACGCACCACGATCGAGAGCGAAGGGTACGAGGACTGGGTCCGCACCACCATCGGCTGCGTGCTCAAGCCCGGCGAGAAGCTGCACGTGATCAAGTACCTCACGTACGGCTGGTCCAGCCGCCGGTCGCTGCCGGCGCTGCGCGACCAGGTCGGCGCGGCGCTCGCCGCGGCCCGGCTCGACGGCTGGGACGGGCTGCGCCGGGCGCAGCGGGAATACCTCGACGCGTTCTGGGACGCCGCCGACGTGCGCGTCGAAGGCGACCCGGAGGTCCAGCAGGCCGTCCGCTTCGGCCTCTTCCACGTGCTCCAGGCCGGCGCCCGCGGGGAACGGCGGCCGATCTCCGCCAAGGGCCTCACCGGCCCCGGGTACGACGGCCACGCGTTCTGGGACACCGAGATGTTCGTGCTGCCGGTGCTCACGTACACCCAGCCCGGCGCGGTCCGCGACGCGCTGCAGTGGCGGCACGCCACGCTCGCCCAGGCCCAGGAGCGGGCCCGCACGCTGAACCTCGAAGGCGCCGCCTTCCCGTGGCGCACCATCGAAGGACCCGAGTCGTCGGCGTACTGGCCGGCCGGAACCGCCGCGTTCCACATCGCCGCCGACGTCGCCGACGCGCTGCGCCGCTACGTGCTGGTCACCGGCGACGAGACACTGGAACGCGAGATCGGACTGGAACTGCTTGTCGAGACCGCCCGGCTGTGGCGATCCCTCGGCCACCACGACCGGGCCGGGCAGTTCCACATCGACGGCGTGACCGGCCCCGACGAGTACACAGCCGTGAAGAACGACAACGTCTACACCAACCTGATGGCGCAGCGGAACCTGCGTACCGCCGCGGACTGCGCGATGCGCTACCGGGACCAGGCCCTCGACCTCGGCGTCACCGAGGAGGAAGCCGCCGCGTGGCGGGACGCCGCGAACGACATGCACGTCCCGTACGACGCCGAGACCGAGGTGCACGAGCAGGTCGAGGGGTTCACCCGGTTCCAGGAGTGGGACTTCGAGCACACGCCACCGGAGAAGTACCCGCTGCTGCTGCACTACCCGTACTTCGACCTCTACCGGAAGCAGGTCGTCAAGCAGGCCGACCTGGTGCTCGCCATGCACTGGCGGGGCGACGCGTTCAGCGCCGCCGAGAAACTGCGCAACTTCGTCTACTACGAGCGGCGCACCGTACGCGACTCGTCGTTGAGCGCCTGCACCCAGGCGGTGCTCGCGGCCGAGGTCGGCTTCCTCGAACTGGCCCACCGCTACCTGCGCGAGGCCGCGCTGATGGACCTGCACGACCTGAACGAGAACACCCGCGACGGCGTGCACATGGCGTCCCTGGCCGGCGCCTGGATCGCGCTCGTCGCCGGATTCGGCGGCCTGCGGGACCACGACGGGACGCTCTCCTTCGCGCCCCGGCTCTCCAGCCGCCTCAGCCGACTGGAGTTCTCGCTCCAGTGGCGCGGGATGCGACTGCGCGTCGACGTGCGGCCGCACCAGACCACGTACTCGCTGCGCAACGGCGGCCCGGACACGGTGGTGGAGCTGCGGCACCACGGCGAGCCGCTGCGGGTCACCTCGGCGCAGCCGGTCACCGTGCCGATCCCGCCCGAGCACCCGACCGAGCCGCAGCCGGAGCAGCCGCAGGGCCGCGCGCCGCTGGATGCACCTGCCGGAACGCATGTAGCGGTCCCGCCCCGAAGAGGCGGGACCGCTCGGTACGCGTACCTCAGAACTGGCGGCCGTTGGACGGGCGCCCGCCGGCGTCGCGCGGCGCCGTGGCCCGCGGATCGTCGGATGTCCGCGCCGTCGAGGCGCGGTCGGCCCAGTCCGGCGAGCCCTCAAGCTCCCGCTTGCGGCGCTCCTGGTCGGTGAGTTCCTGTTCCCGGGACCTGTCCTGTTTCGCCATGACGATCCTCGCGATCCGTCGGGGTCCGTGGTCACCCCGCGCGTTCCCGCCCGGCGGCGGCTCAACCGTCCAGGTGGCGGGCGAAGCTGCGCCGCAGGTGGTCCTTGGGGCGGGAGCCGACGATCGAGCCGACCACCTCGCCGTCCCGGAACACCAGCATGGTCGGCGCGGACATGATCCGGTGGGCGCGGGTGGTCGCCGGGTTCTCGTCGGTGTTGAGGGTGACGAAGCGCAGCGCGTCGCCGAACTCCTCGGCCAGCTCGGCCAGGTGCTTCGACACCACCCGGCACGGCGGGCACCACTCGGCCCAGAAGTCGACCACCACGGGCCGGTCGGCGGCCAGCACGGTGGCCGTAAAGGTGTCGTCGGTGACCGGGGTCAGCCGGCCGGTCCCCGTGTCCTGAGGCATGTTTCCTCCCGTTGGGCGATCGCGTGGGCGAGCTGGTCGTGCAGGCGGCGGCGGACGTCGCCGAGCCGGTCGAGGTAGTCGTCCACCTCGGCGAGCTTGCGCCGCAGCACCGCCACCGAATCGGGGCAGACGTCACCGGAGTCGTTCCCCGCGCGCAGGCAGGCGACGAACGGGCGGATGTCGTCCAGGCCGAACCCGATCGCCAGCAGGGAGCGGATCTCGCGGACGACGCGCAGTTCCGCCTCGTCGTAGATCCGGTACCCGTTGGCGGACCGGCCCGGCCGGACCAGGCCGTGGGTCTCGTAGTAGCGCAGGGTGCGGGTGCTCGTACCGGCCCGCCGCGCCAGCTCCCCGATCCGCATCCGCCGCCCCCGTCCCTGCCTGGTGAATCGACGCTAAACCTTGCCGCCGACGTCAACGCAACCCCGCACGCGCGGCCTCCCCGTCGATCATGAAGTTGACGGCGTGGGGAAGCGCTTTCTGGGCCGTCAACTTCATGATCGTGCGGTTGGGGGGTATCGGGTGGGCGGGGGGTGGAGGGATATGCGTGAGGTTTCGGTGCCTGTTGTCGACGGGGGGCTCGTCGGGGATGTCAGTGTGCCCGGCGGGGCCGGTGGGGTGGTGCTGTTCGCGCACGGGAGCGGCAGCTCGCGGCACAGCCCGCGCAACACGGCCGTCGGGCGCGCGCTCAACGACCGTGGGCTGGCCACCGTGCTGGTCGACCTGCTGACCGCCGACGAGGAGGCGCGGGACGAGGTCACCGCCGAACTGCGCTTCGACATCGGGATGCTGGCCGAGCGCCTGGCCGGAATCGTCGACTGGATGGGCGCCGACCCGGAGCTGGGGCGGCTCCCGATCGGGCTGTTCGGGGCCAGCACCGGCGCCGCCGCCGCCCTGGTCGCCGCGGCGGCCCGGCCGGACCGGGTGGCCGCGGTGGTCTCCCGGGGTGGCCGGCCCGACCTGGCCGGAAGCTCACTGACCGCGGTACGCGCACCGACGCTGCTGCTCGTCGGCGGCCTGGACGAGCAGGTGATCGTGCTCAACGAGCAGGCCCGGGACGCGCTCGGCGAGGTGGCGGAGCTGCGGATCGTGCCCGGCGCCACCCACCTGTTCGAGGAGCCCGGCACGCTGGAGCAGGTGGCCGACCAGGCTGGTACCTGGTTCACCACCCACCTGCGCCAGCCGCACCCCGCCTGAGCGGCAGCCCGTCAGCCCGCGGCTTCGATGGCCGGGTCCGGCCCGGCGGCGCGGCCGGTTTCGGCGCGGTGCCGCTGCACGGTGTCCAGCACCCGCCAGAGCACCGCCGCGATCGGCACCGACACGAACGCGCCGGCCACCCCGGCGACCAGCGTGCCGGCGGTGACCACCACCAGGATGACCGCCGGATGCAGTTGCACCTGCCGCCGCATCACCAGTGGCTCCAGCAGGTTGCCCTCGATCTGCTGGACGGCGATCACCGCGGCGAGCGTGAGCAGAGCCGTGGTGGGACCGTTCGCGGCGAGCGCGACAAGCACCGCCACCGCGCCGGCCACCGTGGCACCGATGATCGGCACGAAGCCGCCGAGGAACGTGATCAGGGCGAGCGGCAGGGCCAGCGGGACCCGCAACACGACAAGCGCCAGTCCGATGCCGATGGCGTCGATGGCCGCGATGATCATCGTGCCCCGGCTGTACGCGCCGAGCGTGCGCCAGCCGGCCCGGCCCGCCTCGGCGGTCAGCTCCCGGCGCGGACCGGTCAGCCGGCGCAACACCCAGTGCCACATCGAACGGCCGTCCTTGAGCAGGAAGAACAGCAGCACCAGCGCGAGCAGGATCGCGCCGGCCACCTCGGCTGCCTTGCGCGCCCCGGCCACCGGATCGGGCGTCCCGCTGCTCAGGCCCTGCCGGATCTGCTCCACCAGCCGGTCGAGCTGCTGATCGGTGACCGGCAGGCTGGAGGTGACGAAGTCGCGGGTGCGTTGCAGCCCCTCGTCGAGTTGCTGGCTCAGCTCGCCGAACTGGCTCGCGGTGAGATTCCAGACCAGGACGCCGGCGCCACCGAGGACGCCGAGCAGCAGCAGGACGGTGAGCAGCGCGGCGAGCCCGGCCGGCACCCGCAGCCGGCGCAGGCGTACCAGGACCGGATCGAGCAGCGCGGTGAGGAAGAGCGTGCCGGCCAGCGCCACCGCCAGCGGCGCGAGCAGCACCGCGATCTGCCCCAGCAGCCACAACCCGGCCGTCACCACGAGGAGACAGGCGCTCCAGGTGACAGCGGTCCGTACCGGCCAGGGCAGCCCGGCCCAGGTCTGCCGGGGGCCGGTCGTCGGTGCCGGCCGCGTCTGCTCGGATCCATCAGCGTCCACGTCGCCTCCTCGATCGTGGCCGTTGGTACCCGACGCACGTCGATCCGACACCCGGACGGGAATCGCCCACCCGGTGTTTGTGCCCCCAGCCCCAGGGAAGGCTTCCAACGTATCGAAGGGAGATCCGACATGAGCGACTTCATGGACAAGGCCAAGGACTTCGCCGACAAGCATGACAAGCAGGTCGACCAGGGCATCGAGAAGGCGGGTGACGCGACCGACAAGCGCACCGGCGGCAAGTACGACGCCCAGATCGACAAGGGCGTCGACATGGCGCAGCAGCGGACCGGCGAGGGTGACACCGGGCGCTGACCCCGTACACCCGCACCGGCGCCGGACACGACGGCGGCCACGCCCCCTCAGGGAGCGTGGCCGCCGTGGCGTCGGGGTCAGGAGCTGTAGCCGCGTCCGGCGATCCAGTTGGCCAGCTCGGTCACGTCCATCCAGTACGTCGGCGTGTCCGGCCGGGCCGGGTCGGCGATGAGGACGGTGTCGGCGTCGCCCTCGTACCGCACCACGGTCAGGTAGTGGCCGGGGTAGCTGTGCTCCACCCCGTCGATGTCCCGGGCGCCGCCCAGGATGTTCGCCACCACCGGCCGGTCGTCGTCCACGGCGGTCCGGATGTCCGCGCGCAGGCGTGCCACCTGCTCCGGGGTGGCCACGTCGTCGCGGATCTCGGTGGTCCGGTACTTGCCGCCGGTGTACTCGTTGAGCACGCGGGTGATGTCGATGGCGGAGTCGGTGCCGTTCTGGGTGGTGCCCAGCTTCGCGGCCAGCTCGTCCTGGCTCACGTCCTTGCCCTCGGCCGAGAGCGCGATGCGGGCCGAGGCGGGACCACAGTAGAAGAAGTTCGGCTGAGCCTGGTACTCGTAGTCGGCGGTGCGGTCACCCTTGCCCTTGACCGGAGCCGCGTGGGCGGCAGCCGGGCCGGCGACGGCGCCGCCGGCAGCGGCGAGACCGGCGACGGAGAGCAGGCACTTGCGGATGATCGGGTTCATGTCGAGGCTCCATTCGGGGGTCGACGGCTCCGTGCGGGAGACGCGGCACCAGGAGTGGCGCTCGGCGTACGGAGAGTTCAACCGCCCTGCTTCCGGGCCTCATTTCCGGGCGTGACCGGGGCCACCGCGAAACCGGACAGAGCGCCTCAGTCGGGCAGGCTGCCCAGGAGCCGGGTCACCGCGATCTCGATGACCACCCGCTCCGGATTCGGACGCGGGGTGCGATAACGCTCGGCGTACCGCCGTTCGGCCTCGGCCACCGAAGCCGGGTCGCGGCGCAGCGCCGCCCGGCCCTCCACGGTCAGCCACCAGCGGCCGTCGACCTGGCACACCGCCACCGGAGTGCCGTCCGGTCCGGCCGCGGCGACGTGCCGCGCCTTGGCCGACCCCGCCGAGGTGATCACCCGGGCCAGGCCGGCCTCCGGGTCGAAGGTCACCCCCACCGGTACGACGTGCGGGGTGCCGTCGGCGCGCAGCGTGGTCAGCGTGGCGAGATGCCGGTCCGCGAAGAAGCGGGCCACCCGCCCGTCGTGCGGATCCAACCGGTGCCGTCCCGCCATGCCGTCTCCTCGTTCGCGTGTCTCATCGGCGGGGCGCCGCGCCGGGCGGCAGCGCCGGGGACTTCCCGGTGGCCCGCTGTTCCACCTGGGCGGCACGATGCTTGACGGCCAGCCGGCCCAGGTAGAACAGCGCGCCGGCCAGCACGCCCATGTCGTCCAGGTAGATCGGGTCGGGCAGCAGGTCCACCGGCAGGATCGTGTAGATCAGCGCGCCGTAGAACGCGACCTTGCCGCCGGCGCCGAGCGCGCCGAGCATGCGGCGGGTGCGGACCAGCCGGACGGCGAGCACGACCGCCCCGGCCAGCATGGCCGCCGCGACGACGGCGGCGAGTACGACGAGCACCCAGGCCTCACGGGACACGCCCTCACGCTAGCCGAGCCGGGTCGATGCCGCCCGCGGGTCGTGGCCGTGACGCCCCGGGTCGTGGCCCGGGGCGCTCAGGCCGCCACGGCCGCCCGTCCCCGGGCAACCGGGGTCAGCTCGCGGGTGATGTCGACGGCGGCCGAACCGGTCGGCAGTTCCCGGGTGGTCTCCGGCCCGGCGAACCCGACGATGGACAGCTCCGCCTGCGGCTCAGGGGCCGGGTGCAGCGCCGCGAACGCCTCGTCGCGCAGGCTCTGCGCCGCCGCCGCGGCCCGCTCGGCGGCCTGCCAGGCGGCCTGTTCCCGCTGCGTGGCGGCCCGGTGCCGGGCGGCGAGGTTGTCCCGAACCAGCCGGCGCAGCAGCAGCTCCTGCTCCACCGGGTGCCGGCTCGGGTCCCAGCCGTTCCCGCCGAGGATGTCGCTGAGCTGCCGCACCGTGATCTCGTTGCGCCACTGGGCGTCCATCGCCGCCCGGTGCAGCCAGCGCTCCCGGTCCGCGTACTCGGCCGGGGTCCGGGCGGTCCGGGGCAGCGGCAGCGCCGCGGCGGCGGCCAGGCGCCGCACGTCGTCCTCCGCCGCCTGGTACGCCTGCCAGGCCGCCTCGGCCTCCTCCTGGGCGGTCAGCCACTCCGTCCGGCTCCGCTCGGCGGTGGCCGCCGCGCGGGCGGCGGCCACCGCCACCTCGTCGGCGTACCGGTCCCGCTCCCGATCCTGTACGCGGGCCCGCTCGGCCTGATCGATGCTGCTCGGCCGGGCGGCGTCACTGATCCGGTCGACAAGCTCCGAGCGGAACCGGGACGGGCGGACGATCAGGGCGGCGACCACTGTGGCGGCCACGGCGAGCAGAGCCAGCCAGATCACGGCGGCAGCGGGGACGTCGGGCAGGACGGTGGAGAAGACGGTCTGCATCACCAGCACCTCAAGGTGGAACGACTGACGAACAACGGTTTGTGGCCCGGTCATCCGGGTGGGGTGCGTCTCGCTACGGAGACGCGGCAGGGCGCGCGGGTGCGGCAGGTGGGGCCGCGCCGGGGCGTACCGGAAAGGTGGCCCGGTCAGGCGCGCGGCGGACCGCGGCGGGCGATGGCTGCCCGAGCCGGGTCGGCGACGGCGACGGCCTCGACGCCGGGCACCCGCCCGGCGGCTGTGGATTCGGTGCCGGCCGCGTCGGCGGCGGGACCGGAGGTGGATCGCGGCGCGCCGTCGGCCGTCGTGCCGCCCGCCGCGACCGTCGTCAGGCCGACCTCGGCCGGAACCGGAGACGCGATCACGCTCGGCGCGGCGGCGGAGGCGACAGTGACCGCGACGGACTGCTCGGTCACGGCGGCATGGGCGGGTGCGGCGGCGATGCCCTGGAGGCCGACGATCAGCACCAGGCCGGCCACGGCCGTGCGGGCGATCCGGCGCAGCGTCGCCGTCCAGGTGGACGGGGCGAACGCTACGGGCAGCACCAATTCAACCTATCGGTCAGCGGACGATTTCGCAGCTCAAAGATCTTGCTGGTTACGTGAGCCGTCCCACGGGTCGCTGTGGACGGACCGCTGCCTCGATGCCGCTGTCAGTTGCCGCCGAGCACCGGCGGCGGAGCGCCGTCGCCGTCGCCCCAGACCATCTCGTCCTCGGTGAGCCAGGTCAGCCGGCCGTCGGACTCGTCGTCGCCGTGGCTGCCGCGACCACCGAGCACGCCGCCACGGCCGGCCATCGCGGGCCGCCCGGTGCCGCCGGCCCGCTCGCCGGACCTGCCCCCGGCCTCGACCACCAGGCCGCGACCGGAGGTGAGCCGGCCGGTGCCGGCCGCCGCGCGGTTCTCCGCGCCGGGCGCGCCGCCGAACCGGGCCGAGGACGCAGAGTTGGGACCGGTGCCCGCGAGCGACCCGGTGCTGAGCACGCCGGGGGCGCCGTAGAGCCCGCCGCTGCCCCCGCCGGCCGTCATCGTGGCGGGGCCGCCGCCGGAGCCGAAGCCCGCGCTGCCGCCGATCGTCGGGCCGCCGGTGGTGCCGGTCAACGGGCCGGCGCCGGCCAGCGAGGTGCCGCCCGGGTCGACGGTTCCGCCGGTGGTGACCGAGCCCGGAGCGCCCGCGCCGGGGTTGCCGCCCGGTGTGCCCGCGCCCGGGGCGTCCGCACCGGGCGTGCCGCTGGTCGGCGCCGTGTGGTGCACGCCCGACGTGGTGGCGGTGGCGCTCGCTCCCGGGCCGAAACTGCCCAGGCTAGGGCCGGACGACGGCGTCTTGACCGAGGGGCCGTTCTGCAGCGTCGGGTCGCCGTTGCTGGTGTTGCCGGGCAGCTCGACCTCGGGCGGGTCCGGCACGACGATCCGGCCGTACGCCGAGAAGTCGTAGCCCTCGGCGAGCTTCGCCACGACCTGCACCATCCGCTGGTGCGCCTTCTCCTGCTCGGCCTTGTCCTGCTGGTGGCCGACGATCCCGCCGATCACCGCGCCGGGGGCGCCGCCGAGCAGGAAGCCCTTGCCGGCGCCGGAGAGCAGCTTGTCGTTGTCGTCGGTCTTCTCCGGGCTCTCCGCCTTGGACTGCGCGGCCCGCAGCTCGCTGGACATCATGTCGAGGCCCTGCCGGATGCCCGTCATGCCCTCGGCGAGGTTGCCGGAGTAGCGCACGACCATGTCCAGCCGCCTGGTGAACTCGCGCGCGKCGTCGCCGGTCCAGCTCTTGGACAGCGCCTCCAGGTCGGCGGTGAGGTCGCGGCCGAGGTCGTCGAGCGTGCTCTTGAGGGAGGTCCACTGGGCGCTGAGCGCCTCGATCTGCTTCGGGTCGCCGGCGTTGACGCCCTGGTAGAGCTCCTCGTGGCTGACGTGCTCGTAGCGCCGGGTGTACTCAGACACGCGGGTCCTCCTTCGGCTGCTTCATCGCCTCGTTCAGCCCCGAGAGGGCGGCGGCGATGTCGGCCGCGGCGGCGGCGTTGCGGGCCTCGGCGGTCTTGTAGTTCGTCATGATCTTGTGGGTCGCCTCGCGGGCGGCCAGGATCGCCCGGCGCAGCCGGTCGACGTGGTTGACGTAGCTCTGGTGCGTCTCGGAGTAGCGACGTGCGTTGTCGGTCGCGTCGGTGAACGTGCCGAGCGCGGGCGGGCGGCACTGCATCTGGGTGTTCAGCTTGCGCAACACCGACTCCGCCTCGTCCAGGCGCCGCTCAAGTCGCTGGTGGAAGTCCTCCAGGGACAGTACGTCTACTGTCGTGCGCCCCGTCATGGCTGCATCCCCGTAGTCATCGTCGATAACCTTCGCCGCACTCAGGTTAGTCGAAACGCGCCAACCCGGGCGACCCGTGACAGGCCCCATCCACATCGGACCCGGGCGGGGCCGGTCAACCGCCCTGGACCTGGGCCGCGGCGCCGCCGGTGGAGGGGGTCGCGGTGGGCGCCGCCGGGGTCGAGGCATCGAAGTACGCCATCGCGTCCTGGCGCGACAGCGTCGGGCCGGTCGGCACCAGCGCCAGCAGCGAGGCGGGTACGGCCAGCGGGGTCACGTCGCCGTACCCGAGGGCGCTCTTCGCGTCGCCCCCGGCGGTGCCGAGCGGAAAGCGGATGCCCTGGGCGGTGATCAGGTAGACCGTCGACCCGGCCGCCGGCTTGCCGCTCTCTCCGGCCGTGGCCTGCGCCAGCACGCCCTTGCCGCCGGGGAGCAGCACGTTCTCGGCGGTGCGTACCGCGTCCCGGCCGCCCTGCCGCGACGGCATCGCGGTCGCCTCGGTCAGCTCGGCCGGCGGGGAGTCGAAGACCTCAAGCGTGGTGGTCGGCGGCTGGCCGGCCGGGCCGGGCCGGTAGGTGGCGCAGAGCACCGTGCGCCCCGGGCGGACCTCGTGCGGCGTCGGCAGCCGGGCGGGCAGGCCGTCCGGCTCCAGCCGCTGGTCGGTGAGGAGCCGGCCCGCCTCGTCCGGCGTGATCTGCGCCACCTCGCCACCCCGGCCGAGCAGCAGCAGCGCGGTCACCTCCCGGACCGTGGCCAGGCCCTGCCGGGTGAGCACGTAGTACTGGCCGGCCGCCTGGTAGACCTGGCCGATCCGGGCCGGCCGGCCGCCCACCGTGAGCCCGCTCGCGCCGCCGTCCCCGTCGATCGTGGGCTTACGCAGCACCGGGCCCACCGGCACCGCGTTCAGCAGCTGCTGCCCGACGGTGAGGTTCGTGACGCCGGCCATCTTCAACGCCACCAGCGCCTGGTCGTCGCCGGCGACACGCAGCCGCGAGCCGCCGGTGAGCAGGTAGCGGGCGTCGCCGGTGCGCACCACGACGGCCCGGTCGGTGAGCGCGGTGCCGCCGGGCAGCGTCCGGTCGATCACCAGGTGCGTGGTGGAGCGCTGCGTGTCGTTCGGGTCGGGCACGTCGCACACCGACCAGGGGAGCCCGACCAGGGACTTGCGGTCCGGCAAGTCGTCGGGGGCGCCCACGATGCCGACCAGCCGGCCGCGCGGCCGGTCCTTGATGGACGCCTGGGACATGGTGCGGGGCTTCGCCGCCGCGTCGTTGACGATCAGCCGCGCCGAGGCGTAGTTGAGCGTCGGGCGCAGCACCCGGTCCTCGCCGAAGTAGTACGTCGCGCCGGTCTCCCGCTCGATCACCAGCGTGTTCGGCTCCAGCGGCGCCGAGTTGCTGGTGAGCTGCCCGTACGCGCCCACCCCGCCGAGCACCACGGCGGCCGCGATCACGCTGCCGAACACCGCCATGCCGAGGCGGCGCATCGGCAGTTCGTTGGTCTCCGGGTCGCCCGACAGCAGCGCCGAGACGATGCGGCGGGTGACGAAGCGGTACGCCTGGACCTGATCGCGGCGGGTCCGCATGACTAACCTCCGGCGGGGTGGGTCCAACGACGACAGGGCCGAGCGGCGTCGCGGGCTTCCCTACGATAAGGGGCCACCGGGGGTGCGCCGGACCCCGTCCGCCGCCCGAACGCCGCACCCCGCCGGCGGATGTCCAGGATGTCCAGAAGGGACGCTCACCGATGACGCAGCTGCAGGCGCCACCCGGTCGTACGGCCACCGCCCCCGCCGTACCGGTGGACCGGCCGGTCACCCCGGCCGACAAGCGCCGCCGGGGCCGGCTCGGCCCGGTCGTGGTCGGGCAGCTCGTCGTGGTGGAGTGCGCCGCGCTGGCGGTCTGGTTCGCCACCGCCGGCCCGCCCTGGCTGCTCGGGGTGGTGGGCGGGCTGGCGCTGCTGGCAGTGGTCGCCGCGTTCGCGCGCCGGGGCGGCCGATGGTGGTACGAGGACCTGATGCTCCGCCGCCGGCTGCGCCGCCGCCGCGACCGGGCCCGGGGCGCGACGCCGGGCGGCGACCCCCGGCTGGCCGCGCTCGCCCCGGAACTGACAGTGGTGGAGCTGACCGAGCGCGGCACCCGCCTTGGCATCGGGCAGGACGACCGGGGCTGGTTCGCCGCGCTGGCGCTCACCGGCCGGCCCGGCGCGCCCGCGGGCTCGATCGAGGCCGCCGTGGTGGACCGCGCGCTCGCCGTGCTCGCCGACTTCTCCGGCCCGGTCACCCAGACCCAGGTCGTCTCGCACACGCTGGTCTGGTACCCGGCCCCCGGCGCGCCGCCGTCGGCGTACCGGACCGTGTGGGTGGCGCTGCGACTGTCGGTGGCCGACGCGCGGGCCGAAACGGTGAGCCGGGGCGGCGGCCTGCGCGGCGTGCACCGGACGGTGGCGGCCGGGGTGGGCCGGCTCGGCAAGGCGCTCAACGCCGCCGGTCTCGGCCACCGCGTGCTCGGGCGGGACGAGCTGCACGCGGCGGTGGTGTCCGGCGCCGGGCTCGACCTGGCGCCGGAGGCGCCGGTGGAGACGTGGACCAGCGTGCGCGGGGGCGGCTGGACGCAGCGCTGCCTGGCCCTGCGGGTACGCCCCAACGGCTCGCTCGGCGCGCTCGTGGACGCGGTCACCGCCACCTCGGCGCCGTCGCACACGGTCGCCGCCGTGGTGCTCCCGGGCGGCCGGCGGGTTCCGCCGCTGCTGCGGGTGGCGGCCATGGACGGGCACGCCGAGGCGCTGGTGAAGGCGGTCCGGGACATGGCCGGGCGCGCGGGTGTGCCGGCCCGCCCGCTGGACGGCCAGCACGGTCCCGGCGTCTACGCCACCGCGCCGGTCGGCACCGCGATGGGGACCGTCACGGTCGAAGGTTGACGATCCAGCCGTACATGCCGCACACCCACACGGCGAGCGGCACCAGCGCGATGATCAGCAGGATCTCGACGATGTCCAGGGTCCGGCCCCAGACCGGCGAGATCCGCTTGCCGGCCACGGTCAGGCCGTAGACCAGGCTGATCACGGCCACCACGGCCAGGCCGCCGAGGACCAGCCCGAGCCGGACCGCCAGCGAGCCGGCGGCGAACGTGGCGGCGGCGACCAGTCCCAGGCCGACGGTGCCGGACAGCAGCACCGGCGTACGCTGGCCGCGGCCGAGGAACGGGCGCGCCCGCAGCAGCGACAGCAGCGCCAGGACCAGGCAGAGCAGGACCGCCGGCAGGCGGCCGTCCTCGGCCAGCACCACCTCGCCGCCGAGCACCAGCAGCGAGACGGTCCAGAGCAGGCCGGTGAGGAAACCGTCGGCGCGCTCGCTGTTGCGCAGCACCGACGGCCCGTCCACCGACTCGGTGTCGGTCTTCAGGTCGTCCGGCCCGGTGGGGATGGACGGCACCGGCAGCCGGGCGAGGCGGTAGGCGAGCATCGGCAGCGCCGGCAGCGCGCCGAAGGCGACTGTCGCCACCACTGCCGCCGACGCCGCCGCGCCGATGCCGAAGGCCAGGCTGAGCACCGCGCCGAGCCCGACCGCCGCCCCCACGCCGACCGCGCCGAGGAACAGCGGCAGGCGGTCGCCGACGGCGAGCGCGGCGATCGCGCCGAACACCACCACGGCGGTGCCGGCGAGCAGGACGTGCGGGGCGGCCAGCTCGCCGAGCGTCCGCTCACCGGCGAGCACCAGCAGGCCGCCGACGCCCGCGTAGCCGATCCCGACCAGGGCCAGCACCGCGCCGGTGCGACTGTCTCCGGCCGCCCGGGACAGCACCGCGGCGCCGACCAGCAGCGCCACCGCGACCACGAAGGCGGCCGCCGCGCCGGGCAGGTGCGGCGGGCCGGTGAACAGCGCCGCCACCGCGCCGCCGGCAAGCGCGGAGGCGGCCAGGAGGACCGCGAACGCCCGCGTGGTGCCCACCTGCCAGGCGCCCGCCCGCTGGGTGGTGGAGGTGGCGACCGCGTCCACCACGTCGTCGAAGACGATCTCCGGGGCGGTCGCGGCACGGGGGTTGAAGTAGAGCACCTCGCCGTCGCGGACCCCGAGCTGGGCGGCGGTACGGCCACCGTCGAGCGGCTGGCCGCCGAGCCGGGACAGGGCCCAGCCGCCGTGCCGCACACCTTCGTCGGCCAGGTCCTCGCCCGCGTAGCGCAGCAGCGTGGGCAGCAGGTCGGCGAGCGGCACGTCGGACGGCAGCGCCAGATCCATCCTGGTACGTGGCGCCACGATGGTGATCCGRCTCAGCCCACCGGTCGCCGTCTTCGTCGCCACAGTGGCCTCCTCGTTGCTCGCAAACGATCCGCTCGGCCCACGGCGTCGCCCCCACGGGTCCACGACGCCTCCGGGAGATTACCTACGATGGCGGTCGCACAGGTTGCCCACCCGACGCTCACCGGCGGTGGCAGACCACGATCAGGGCCGCTTCTGGGGAGGGGAGAGCCGTGAGTACGGTGGTGTTCCGCCGGCTTCCGCGTCAACCGGGGCCCGCGCTGCCGCGCGGCGAGGTGCTGCTGGAGTCCCCGCCCGAGTTGCCGRAGCCGAAGGCCAAGGGCATGGGGCAGGTGCTGATGATCCTGCCGATGCTCTGCGGCGTCGGCGCGATGGCCTTCCTCTACGCCGGCCGCGGCGGCGGCATGATGACGTACGTCGCGGGTGGCCTGTTCGGTGTGTCCATGTTGGGCATGGCCATCGGCACGCTCGGCAACGGCGGCAACGACAAGGCCGAGCTGAACGCGCAGCGGCGCGACTACATGCGCTACCTGGCGCAGATGCGCAAGCGCACCCGCCGGGCCGCCGAGCAGCAGCGCGCCGCGATGACCTGGCGGCACCCGGAGCCGGACGCGCTCTGGTCGATCGCCGCCTCCCGCCGGCTGTGGGAGCGGCGGATCACCGAGGACGACTTCGGCGAGGTGCGGATCGCGCTCGGCCCGCAGCGGCTGGCGGTGGAGATCGTGCCGCCGGAGACCAAGCCGGTGGAGGACCTGGAGCCGATGAGCGCGATCGCGCTGCGCCGGTTCGTCCGGGCCCACTCCAGCGTGCCGGATCTGCCGACCGCGTTGTCGCTGCGCGCGTTCAGCCGGATCGCGTTGCGCGGCGACCGGGAGCCGGTGCTCGACCTGGCCCGGGCCGCGCTGGGCCAGCTCGTCACGTTCCACGCCCCGGAGGACCTGCTGGTCGTCGTCGTGGCCGCGCCGGACCGGCAGCCGGTCTGGGACTGGGTGAAGTGGCTGCCGCACGCCCAGCACCCGGGGCGTACCGACGCGGCGGGCGCGCGCCGGATGGTGTTCGCCGCGCTGGACGAGGCGGAGACCGCGCTGGCCCAGGAGCTGGGCGGGCGGCCCCGGTTCGCGCCGGAGGCGAAGCCGCTGACCACCGCGCCGCACGTGGTGGTGGTGCTGGACGGCGGCGAGGTCTCGGCGACCTGCGCGCTGACCGGGCCGGGCCTGCTCGGCACCACGGTGGTCGACCTGTCCGGCACGGTGCCCCGCGACGCCGGGCGCTGGCTGCTCTGCCTGGACGCCGGCGACGGCACCGGCCTGGACCTGGTCCGCGGCACCGCCACGTCCCGGCTCGGCAGCCCGGACCGGCTGTCCCTGTCCGCCGCCGAGGGGCTGGCCCGGCAGATCGCCCCGTTCCGGCTCTCCCAGCAGCAGGGCGCGAGCACCGAGGAGCCGCTGGCCCGCAGCATGGAGCTGCCCGACCTGCTCGGTGTCGGCGACGCGGCCACCGTGGACGTCCGGCAGACCTGGCGGCCGCGCAGCCACCGCGACCGGCTGCGCATCCCGCTCGGCCTGGGCCCGGACGGCAACGTGGTCGAGCTGGACTTCAAGGAGTCCGCGCACGAGGGCATGGGCCCGCACGGCCTGGTGATCGGCGCGACCGGCTCCGGCAAGAGCGAACTGCTGCGTACGGTGGTCGCCGCGCTGGCCGTGACGCACTCCTCGGAGGAGCTGAACTTCGTCCTGGTCGACTTCAAGGGCGGTGCGACGTTCGCCTCGCTGGACGCGCTGCCGCACACCAGCGCGGTGATCACCAACCTCTCGGACGAGCTGCCGCTGGTGGACCGCATGCGGGACGCGCTGGCCGGTGAGATGAACCGCCGGCAGGAGGTGCTGCGGGCGGCCGGCAACTACGTCTCCCGTTACGACTACGAGAAGGCGCGGGCGGCCGGTGAGCCGCTGGAGCCGATGCCGAGCCTGCTGATCATCTGTGACGAGTTCTCCGAGCTGCTGGCCGCCAAGCCGGACTTCATCGACCTGTTCGTGATGATCGGCCGCCTCGGCCGGTCGCTCGGCGTGCACCTGCTGCTCGCCTCGCAGCGGCTGGAGGAGGGCAAGCTGCGCGGCCTGGACACGCACCTGTCGTACCGGATCGGCCTGCGCACGTTCTCGGCGGTGGAGAGCCGGATCGTGCTCGGCGTGCCGGACGCGTACGAGCTGCCCAGCGCGCCGGGTCACGGTTACCTGAAGACCGACACCGCCACGATGCTGCGGTTCCGTGCGGCGTACGTGTCCGGCCCGTACCAGGCGCCGGGGCAGGCGCAGCGCTCCACCCGGGCGCAGGTGCAGCGGCGGATCGTCCCGTACGGCATCGACTACGTACCGGCGCCGGCGCTGCCGAGTCCGGCGGAGGCCACGCCGGAGCCGGAGCAGTCGGGCGACGGCAAGGCGGTGGCCATGCTGGACGTGCTGATCGACCAGCTCAAGGGCCGCGGCAAGCCGGCACACCAGGTCTGGCTGCCGCCGCTGGCCGAGCCGTCCGGGCTGGCCGAGCTGCTGCCGAAGCTGAGCGTGCACCCGACGTACGGCCTGACCACCGCCGACTGGCCGGGCCGCGGCCGGCTCGCCGTGCCGGTCGGCATCGTGGACCGCCCGTACGAGCAGCGCCGCGACCCGATGATGGTCGACCTGGCCGGGGCCGGCGGCAACGTGGTGATCGTCGGCGCGTCGCTGAGCGGCAAGAGCACGATGTTGCGCTCGATGCTGGCCTCGCTGGCGCTCACCCACACGCCGCGCGAGGTGCAGTTCTTCTGCCTCGACTTCGGTGGTGGCGCGCTGCGCAGCCTGGACGGGCTGCCGCACACCTCGGGCGTGGCGGGGCGGCGGGACACCGAGGCGGTCCGGCGGACGGTCGCCGAGGTGGTCGCGGTGATCGACGAGCGGGAGAACCGGTTCACCCAGCACGGCATCGACTCGGTGGCCAGCTACCGGCGCCGCCGCGCGGCCGGTGAGTTCGCCGACGACCCGTTCGGTGACGTCTTCCTCGTGGTGGACGGCTGGAACACGCTGCGCCAGGAGTACGAGGAGCTGGAGCAGACCATCACCAACCTGGCCAACCGGGGCCTCGGCTTCGGCGTCCACGTGGTGATCACGGCGGTGCGCTGGGCGGAGATCCGGATCAACATGCGGGACCTGCTCGGCACCAAGCTGGAGCTGCGGCTCGGTGACCCGTCGGAGTCGGAGATCGACCGGCGGGCCGCGCAGAACGTGCCGGTCGGCGCGCCGGGTCGCGGCCTGACCCGGGACAAGCTGCACTTCCTGACCGCGATCTCGCGGATCGACGGCAAGCGCGACATCGAGGACCTGACCGAGGCGTCGGTGGCGCTGGCCGGGCACGTCGCGGCGAACTGGCCGGGCCGTCCGGCGCCGAAGGTCCGGCTGCTGCCGCGCAAGCTGGCGGTCACCGAGCTGGCGAAGGTGGTCGACCGGTCCGTCCCGGGCATCCCGATCGGCGTCAACGAGTCGGCGCTCGCCCCGGTCCACCTGGACCTGGCGAGCGAGCCGCACCTGACCGTGTTCGGCGACGCCGAGTGCGGCAAGACGAACCTGCTGCGGCTGATCGCCCGGGGGATCGCCGAGCGGTACACCCCGGCCCAGGCGCGGCTGGTCATCGCCGACTACCGGCGCGGCCTGCTCGGCGCGGTCGAGGGGGACCACCTGCTCGACTACGCGCCGTCGAACCAGGTGTTCAGCCAGGGTCTCGGCTCGATCCGCAGCGCGTTGCAGAACCGGCTGCCCGGCCCGGACGTGACCACCGCGCAGCTGCGCGACCGGAGCTGGTGGAAGGGGCCGGACCTCTACATCCTGGTGGACGACTACGACCTGGTCGCCTCCGGCGGCAGCAATCCGCTCAGCGCGCTGCACGAGCTGCTGCCGCAGGCGCGGGACATCGGCCTGCACCTGATCGTCACGCGGCGGGTCGGTGGTGTGGCCCGGGCGCTGTACGAGCCGGTGCTGCAGCGGCTGCGTGAGCTGGACTCGCCGGGACTGCTCATGTCCGGCAGCCGGGAGGAGGGCGCGGTCTTCGGCAACCTGCGGCCGACCCCGCAGCCGCCGGGCCGGGGCACGCTGGTGCGCCGCCGCGACGGCCAGCAGCTGATCCAGACCGCCTGGACGGAACCGGTCTGACGGGACGGACGGCGGGCGTCACTTCCGGTAGCGTCGGCCCGATCGATCGTCGCGATTACGGGGAGAGCCGGAGTTGAGCAGCCCGTCGGGTATCGGTGGAGCCCTGGAGGGCCTGTTGCGGCAGGCGCAGGAGCAGCAGCGGCGGCTGGCCGAGCTCCAGCGGCAGCGTGCGGAGCTGCGGGTCACCGGGGAGAGCCCGGACGGGCTGGTGCGGGTGACCGTGGACGGCGACATGAAGGTCGGCGGCATCGAGCTGAACGCGCGGGCCATGCGGCTGGACAGCTTCTCCCTGGCCGAGTCGATGCAGGCCGCGATCGACGCGGCCTACGCCGCCTTCGAGGAGCGGCAGCGGGAGATGCTGGGCGAGATGCTCGGCGACTCCGAGACGGTCCGCCGGGCGCAGGACGGCACGCTGACCCCGGAGGACTGGTTCCGTCAGTTCGGGGTGGATCTGTCCGACCCGACCCGCAATCTGCGGCGCTGAGCGAGAGGGGACGACGATGCCGAACACCGTCGACGTCGACGCGATCCGGAAGGCGAGCCGGATGCTCGACGCCCCGGACGGGCCGATCCAGTACCTGCGCAACGTCGAGGCGCTGCTGGCCGAGGTCAAGCTGCCCGGCGGCGCGCTGAGCTGGTTCGGCACCGGGGCGGTGGAGCGGCACAACGCGGCCGTGGACGGGCACCTCGACAACGTCCGCACCGGCGCGGAGCATCTGCGCAAGGCCGCCGCGCAGCTCGAACAGAGCGCGCAGAACTGGGAGAAGTCGGATCAGCCCTGGGTGGTCAAGTGACCGGCCGGGCCCGCCGGGGGAAGGACGCCTGATGCCACCGGAGATCCTCATCGCCAACGCCTCGGGGACGGTGACCGGCTCGGTGTCGGTCGCCCAGACCACGGCGCCGGTGCGGTCGGCCGCGGCCATCGCCCGGGGCAACCTGGTCTGGATCGCCGCCTCGGCGGCGCTGATCGGCACCATCCTCTACCTGGAGTCCTTCGACAACCAGCAGGTGAACGAGTCCATCAAGAAGTGGGACGAGGCGGCCCGCCTGCTCGGCGCGGACCAGTTCGGCGCGGCGATGGCGGCGGTCCCGCCGGAGGCGTCGGAGTGGGACTTCGACGACCGGGACGCGTTCGACCAGTTCATGCGCAAGCTCGGCGCGGAGATCAACTCGCTGGCCGAGGCGTTCGCCGCCAACCGGGACACGCTCACCGCGGCCCGGGACGCGTACAACGACGCGGTGTCCGGCCTGGCGCAGGCGCTCATGCCGATCCTGGTCGCGGTGATCGCCTCGATCGCGCTCCAGTTCTTCCCCGCGACCACCGCGCTGGCCCAGGCCATCGGCATCGCCGGCCTGGCCGCCACCGCCGCGATCCTGGTCCTGGTCTTCGGCGAGATCAGCGCGTTGCTGCACGCGCTGATGGCCGCGTTCCACACGGACAGCCGGTTCACGTTCACCGCGGACTCCCGGCCCGGCTGGGCGCCCGCCGGCTCCGACCCGGACATCAAGGACATCAAGATCGACTGGGTTCGGGACTCCGCGTTCTACAGGTGACGGGAGCGGGGCATGGACACTCTGATCTTCGTACTGTTCCTGTACGTCCTGCTGACCATTCCGGTCTTCGTGCTCCTGATGCTGTTCGCCGTGCTGACCCGCTCGGCGCGGCTGCGGCGGGCCGCCGAGGTGGTCTCGCTGAGCGCCTGCGCGGCGCTGCTGGTGCTGACGTTCGAGCGCGCGTTCGAGAAGCCGCTGCTGTGGATCGTGGTGGTACTGCTGGTCGCGGTGCTGGCCTTCGGTGTGTCGACGATCGTCAAAGCCGCACGTGAGCGGCCCTGACCTCGGGACGGACCGTCCAACTCGTACGGACAGCGCCGGATCGCCTTGCCGATTCCGGGCTGTCGGAGTACGTCGATGGGCCGGCAGGGCTGCGCGGGTTGGACATCGTCCGCTACGGTTCGGATGAAGTGTCCGTCGGTGGGGTGTGTTCGCCTTGCCGCGGGGGAGGGCGCGGCGGAACCGCCGCCACAAAAGACGGAAGGGTGTGAAGCATGGCGTTCGAGGTCAGTGCAGCGACTCTGCACACCGCCGCGAGTGACGTGCGGTCCACGCGCAGCGAGGTTGACGGTGAGCTCAAGAAGCTGTGGAACGTGGTCGACGACCTCGCGATGGCCTGGAAGGGCCAGGCGTCCACGGGCTTCCAGAGCCTGATGACTCGCTGGACCGAGGACACGAACAAGCTGCTGACCGCGATGGACAACATCGCGGACCTGCTCGACAAGTCGGGCACCACGCACCAGGTCAACGACGAAGAGCAGCAGCAGATGCTGGACAAGTTCCACGCTGCTCTCAACCCGTGATCCGCGAAGACAGGCAGAGGAGGAATCGATGAGCATCAAGGTTGACTACGCTGTTCTGGAGAGCAGCAACCAGCAGATGCAGGCCATCTCGCGGATCATCGACGAGAAGCTGGACACGCTGCGGGCGATGCTGACCAAGCTCGAGTGGGAGGGCCAGGACCGGGCCGCCTACCAGCAGCACCAGGCCCAGTGGGACGCCGCCGTGCGGGACATCAACAAGGTCCTGAACGAGATCGGCGGCGCGGTGGGCATCGCGCGCGAGAACTACATGACCACGGAGATGAGCAACTCCAAGGTCTGGGGCAGCTGACCCCCGACCGGTCCACGACGGCTCCGCTCCGGCTCGTGCCGGGCGGAGCCGTCGTGTATTCCGGCCCTGTCTCGTGTATTTCCGGCCCGGCCGTGCTGCGCGAGGCGGCCGGTCAGGCGTCCTGCGGGACGTCCCGCCGGCCGGGGCGCCATCCGCGTCGCCGGCCGCGGGTCAGGATCGGCCGCAGCGTCAGCAGGACCCCGGCGAGCAGCCCGCCGACGACGGCGACCCAGATCGCGACGGTGCGCTGCCAGGCCAGCGGATCGGTGGGCGGCGCCGGCGGCGGCATGGCGCCCAGCGGCGGGTCCGTGCGGGTGCCGAGCAGGCTGGTCACCGCCCGGTAGGGGTTGACCATCCCGTAGCCGACGTCGGCGTTGTGCCCGTCGGGCGGGTTGTCGGCGGTGCGGGTCAGCCGGTAGGCGACCTCGTCGGCGCTGATGTCGGGGTGCGCGGCCCGCACCAGCGCGGCGACACCGGAGACGTACGCGGTGGCGAAGCTCGTGCCGCCCTGCGGCTCGGCCCGGTAGCCGGACCCCTGCGGCGCGGGCCCGAGGATGTTCAGCCCGGGGCCGGCGATGTCCACATAGTCCCCGCTGACCGAGCTGCCGACGTGGCCGCCCTGCTCGTCCACACCGGCGACGGCGATGACCCCCGGGTACGCCGCCGGATAGGCCGGCCGGTCCTCCCGGTTCTCCTGCCGGTTGCCGGCGGAGGCGACGACCACCACGTCCTTGCCGAGCGCGTACTGCACCGCCGATTTCAGCTGCGGGTCGTCGAGCGTGACCAGGGACAGGTTGATCACGTCGGCGTCGTTGTCGACCGCCCAGCGGATCGCCTTGCCGATCTCGCCCGGCACGTCCGGGTCGAAGTTCTCCTTGTTCTCGGCCAGCACGCGCAGCGGCAGGATGCGGGCCTCCGGCGCGATGCCGGTGTACGGCGAGCCGGTGCCCTCCCGCCCGGCGATGATGCCGGCCACCATGGTGCCGTGCCCGACCAGGTCACACTGGCCCTGAAGCCGGACGAGCTGGTTGAAGTCCTCGCCGGGGAGCACCCGCCCGCGCAGCAGGGGATGCGACGGTGAGACCCCGGAGTCGATCACGGCGACGGTGATCCCCGCGCCCTTGCCGACCCGCCACGCGGAGGCCGGGTCGAGGCGGCTCAGCGCCCACGGCGTCTCGGTGGGCGCGGGGCCGCCGGTCGGCCCGCACTTCGGGGCGGCCACGGCGGGCGCGGGCACCGCCAGCGCGCCGCCGAGCAGAGCGGCTGCCGCCGCTGCCGAGAGGACGGTCCGGATCGGGTGTCCGGCCCGGGCGCGCCCTTTTGTCGCGCCCGGCCGCAAGCTGTCGCGCACGCGGTGAGATTACCGTCGCGCCGGCCCGCGCGGGCGCACGCGGTCGCGGGAACCGGTCACCGGTCGGCGGTGACGTCCCCGGCCGGCTCGGCGGCGAAGAGGGCCAGCAGGGCGCCGACCTGCTGGTCGGCCTCCGCCGGGTGCCGGAAGCGTCCCTTCGGGTTGATCGTGTACTCGTTGCGCCGCCCCACGCGGGTGCGCCGCAGGTATCCCCCGGCTTCCAGGTCGGCGACGATGGCCTGGGCCGCCCGCTCGGTGACGCCCACCTCGTCGGCCACGTCCCGCAGCCGCGCCGTGGGGTTGCGCGCGATCGCCAGCAGCACATGTCCGTGATTGGTGAGGAAGGTCCAGTTGCGGCGGCTCCCGTCCTCACCTGGTGTCGTCGCCATGGTGGCCATGCTATGGCCATCGACGCTGCCGACCCGAATCGGACGCGGGCAGGCACGGGAAAGTATGAAATGCGTATCACGAATCTTGACGTGCCCCTGACGCCGTGTGACCGTGAAGTCGCGAGGCCGTCCGGCCTGGTCGTTCCGCAGGTAGACGAGGTGAGGCAGATGACGCCGAGAAGCCCGGAGCAGGCGCTCGCCGAGCTGCGTGCCGGCAACCACCGGTTCGTCACCGGTGTGCCGCAGCATCCGAATCAGGACGCCGGGCACCGGGCGGCGGTGGCCGACGGCCAGCACCCCTTCGCGGTGATCGTCGGCTGCTCCGACTCGCGGCTCGCCGCGGAGATCATCTTCGATCGAGGTCTCGGTGACCTCTTCGTGGTGCGTACCGCCGGGCACACCGCCGGGCCCGAGGTGCTCGGCAGCGTCGAGTACGCGGTCACCGTGCTGGGCACGCCGCTCGTGGTGGTGCTCGGGCACGACTCCTGCGGCGCGGTCCAGGCCGCCCGGGAGGGGGTCCGGACCGGCGCCGCTCCGGCCGGGCACCTGGGAGCGGTGGTGGACGCGGTCTCGCCCAGCCTGCTGCGCGCCGCCCGGCAGGGCATCGACGACCTCGACGGCATCATCGACGTCCACATCGCGCAGACCGTGGAGACGCTGCTGGCCCGGTCCTCCGTGCTGGCCGAGCGGGTCGCGGCGGGCCGGTGCACGGTGGCGGGGATGTCGTACCGGCTCTCCGGCGGCGAGGTGCGGACAGTGGCGCAGGTCCCGGCGTCACTGCCCGCTCCCTCGTCGCCGGCGGACGCGGACGCGGCGCTGGCCGGCTGACCGGAGCGCCGGACGACGAAGGGGCCGCCCACGGGGGCGGCCCCTTCTTGCTGCGTCCAGGTCAGAGCATCGACATGTGGACGTGGTCGGTGTGGTTCGACGGCCCGCTGTACGACCTCCAGCCGGTGGCCGGGAACCAGATCTGCCGGTTCCAGATCACGTAGTAGATGCCCAGCCGGTCGGCGTTGCGGATGAGGAAGGCGGCCACGTCGTTGCCGTACTTGCGGGTGTCGTTGTTGTGCCAGGGTGAGAAGCCGCTGTTCTGCAGCGACCAGTCGCACGCCTTGCCCTTGGGGTGCTCCCACGGCCCGCCCGGCCGGTAACAGCCCACGAAGCGCGTGTAGCCGGCGCGCCGGACCTCCTTGTAGGCGTGCAGCGTCCGCGGCGTGATGCAGCCCGAGGTGGTCGGGTCGTTCTCGCTGCACGACTCGGCCTTCCAGCCGCCGTCGGCGGTGCGGCCGGGGCCGATCTTGGCGACCGGTGAGGTGGCGTCGACCAGGCCGCCGGTGAAGCCGAGGCCGCCGACGAGCTTGAGGGCGCGTTCGGCCTGCACCTTCTCGCGCTCCATCGCGTTCTTCTGCTTCTCCTGCTCGCGCACCTCGGCGTCGAGCGCGATCTTGGCCGTCTCGGCGCGGTTCTTGACCGCGTTGATGGCGGCCAGGCGCTGCGCGTTGAGGAGGTTCAGCTCGTCCAGGGCGTTGACGCGGCGGACGAACGAGTCGGGCGAGTTGCTCTCCAGCAGCATCGCCATCGCGCCCATCCGGCCGGTCCGGTAGGACTGGGCGGCGAGCTGGTTGACCTGCGGGCTGAGCGCCTCGAGTTCGGCCTGTGCCGCCTGTACCTCGGCGGCCAGCCGCCGCTGGCGGTCCTGCGACTTGGCCAGCTTCGCCTTCGCCTGGAGGAAGTTCCGGTTGGCGCTGTCGATCGCCTCGGTGATGAGCGGTGGTTCGCCGTCCTCCTCGTGCCCGGACGGCTTCGGGGCCGCCGCGGCGGGGGCCGCCGTCGCCGAGTTCGGCCCGGCCAGCACTGCCAGCGAGGCCAGCACGGCCACCAGGGGTGTCAGCCAGCGGCGCAGGGGTGGCGTCACAGTGTTCCCTTCCGTCGGCCGCCGACCGGGTTAGCTGACGGGTTCGGGACGGAAGTGGCCCCTACCGCTCGCGCGGATTCACCCCATGTACCTGGTTCCCCGGCTCGCCCGCAGGCGATTGGGCGGCGGCACCGCTGGCGCCGGTGCGCGCCTTCGGCGGTGACCGGCAGCGAGGTTACCCGACAGCACTCCTGCGGATCTACGTCCGGAAGCCGACCAATAGCGAGATTTCGCCGTGGCGCACCGTGACCAGCGTCGCGTTTGAAATCGATGGTCACCGTGCGGAGTGTCACCATGTCGCCTCCGTACTCTTTCCGCCGCCGAGCGCCTCCAGCGCGTCGTCGCGTCCGGTCGGCGGACGGGGCGGCGGGGGTACGGGCGACGCCGGCTCCGGACCGGGCGCGCGCCGTCCGGCGGTGGTCACGATCGCGGCCAGTGCGGTCGTCAGCGGTACGGCGGCGATCAGGCCGAGCGTGGCCACCGCGCTGCGGACGATCTCCTGGGCGAGGAACTCGCTGGTGAGGATCTGGCTCACCGGGCGGGAGTCGGCGACCAGCAGGAGCAGCAGTGGCAGCGACGCGCCCGCGTACGCCAGCACGATGGTGTTGACGGTGGACGCGATGTGGGCCCGGCCGACGCGGGTCGCCGCCCGGTAGAGCTGCCGCCGGGACAGCCCCGGGTTGGCGTGCGCGAGTTCGGTGACGGTGGCCGCCTGGGTGACGGTGACGTCGTCCAGCACGCCCAGCGAGCCGATGATGATGCCCGCCAGCAGCAGTCCGTGCAGGTCCACGTCGCCCTGGAACATGGACAGCGTGGTGGCGTCCTCGCTGCCGAAGCCGGTCAGGTGGGTGGCGGACGTGGCGAGCAGGCCGAGCACGCCGGTGACCACCAGGCTGCCGAGCGTGCCGAGCACCGCCACCGACGTCTGCGCGGTGATCCCGTGCGTCAGGTAGAGCACCACGAACATGATCAACGCGGCGCCCACGATCGCCACCAGCAGCGGCGGCTGGCCGCCACCGATGCCGGGCAGCACGAAGCCGAGCAGGATGGCGAAGCTGGCCGCCAGGCCGCCGAGCGCGGCGAGCCCGCGCCAGCGGCCGAACGCCACGATCGCGGCGGCGAAGAGCACCAGCAGCCAGATCAGCGGTGTGCCGCGCTGGTGCTCGGCGATGTTGTAGGACTTCACCGAAGGATCGGCCGGGTCGATCAGCTCGACCAGGACGATCTTGTCGCCGACCTCGACCCGTGGCGCGCCCGGTCCGGCCGGGAGCGGCGTCTCGACCTGCCGTCCCGCGTCCGGGCCCTGCTCGGCGGCGACGGTCGCGGTGCCGCAGGGGCCGCCCGCGCCCTCCGGGGCCTCCGGCGTCGGCGGGCAGGGTTCGGTGACCACCCGGGTCACGGTGCCGTGGTAGCGGGGGACGTCCGCGCCGCCGACCGGCTCCCGGTCCTGCCGGGGCCAGAGCACCAGCGCGGCGATCACGGTGAGCGCGAACAGCGGCACCACCACGGCGACGAGCAGCCGTCGTACGCCCGGTGGCGTGGGCGGTGCGGGGCGGGTGTGGTCGGCACCCAAGGCGTCTCTCCCAACGGTCGCGGCGACGCCTGGTCCGCCGGACCGGTCTGGTCACCGGGCCGGCGCGGACGTGTCGACCACGTCCGGGTCGTCGCCCCGACATGGTAGGCAGCCCGGCTGGGTGCTCCCGGACACCGTGACCGGTGACGCGCGCCCCGCGCGGGTCAGGCCAGTCCGGCCCGGCGTCGCCGGTACTCGTCCTCGTCGATCTCGCCGCGGGCGTACCGCTCGTCGAGGATGCGCCGGGCCGCCGTCGGCCCGGACCGCTGCGGGCCGGTCCACCGCACGGCCAGCCAGAGGAGCCCTGCCAGCACCGCCAGCACCGCCAGGGACCAGATCCACATCCAGCCCATCATCGGGCTCTGCCACATCATCGGGCCGCCCTCCGTCCGTCACCGCGGGTCCGCCGGGGCCGGCCTGCCCGCCACTTCGACGGTACGGCCGCACGGGCGCGTCGGCGCGGGTCGATGTGCCCTGCTCGGAGGGGCGGAGGTCCCGTTCAGCCGCGCTTCATCAGGCGGCCGACGGCGGCCATCATCTCGGTCGCCATCTCGTCGGCCCGGCCCTCGGCGGCGCCCTCGTGCATGCAGTGCCGCGCGTGCCCGTCGAGCAGGCCGAGGCCGACCTTGTCCAGCGCCGCCTGGATGGCCGAGATCTGGGTCAGCACGTCGATGCAGTAACGGTCGTCCTCGACCATCTTCTCGATGCCACGGACCTGACCCTCGATCCGGCGGAGCCGGGCGAGGAGCTGGTCCTTGCTGGCGGTGTAGCCCCGGGTCGGGCTGGACGGAGCGGTCATGAGAACGAGGATAGCGTACCCCTCGGGGGTATGCTAACGTTCCGGCTGTACCCCCAGGGGGTATGAGATCGGAGGGCGACATGGAGAGCACCTACCAGGTGAGCGGCATGACCTGCGGCCACTGCGTCAACTCGGTGAGCACCGAGCTGAGCGCGCTTCCGGGCGTCACCGGCGTCCAGGTCGACCTGGCCACCGGCCGGGTCACCGTCACCAGTCAGAACCCGCTGGACACGGACGCCGTCCGCGCGGCGGTCGACGAGGCCGGCTACGACCTCGTCGGTGCGTGACGGGTCCACGGGACCCGCAGAACCGAGGAGAAACCATGAACACGGCGACGAAGCTCAGCGGCTTCGCGCTCGGCCTCGTGGCGGTCTTCGGCGCGGCGTACGGGATCGGCAACCTGGCCGATCCCGTCGCCCCGGCCGCCGAGACCCGCCACGACGACAGCGGCAGCGACCACGGGACCGGCGACACCGGTCACGGTGACGAGAACGGCGCCGACGCGCACCTGCCCGGCGGGCTGCTCGTCTCCGAAGGCGGCTACACGCTCCAGCCCGCCACCGCGCCGGCCGGGCAGTTCGCCTTCCGGATCACCGGCCCGGACGGCACGCCGGTCACCCGCTTCGAGGTGGCCCACGACAAGCGCATGCACCTGATCGTCGCGCGCCGGGACCTGTCCGGCTTCCGGCACGTCCACCCGGAGATGGCCGGCGACGGCACCTGGCGGGTCGCCTCCCCGCTCGACGGCCCCGGGGTGTGGCGGGCGTTCGCCGACTTCACGCCCGAAGGCGGCGAGCCGCTGACCCTCGGCCTGGACGTCACGGTCCCCGGCGAGCTGGCCGCCCGGCCGCTGCCGGCGCCGGTGACCAGCACCACCGTCGACGGCTACACAGTCACCCTGACCGGCACGCCGGAGCCGGGCCGGACCAGCCGGCTCACGCTCTCCGTCAGCCGCGACGGGCGACCGGTCACCGACCTTCAGCCCTACCTCGGCGCGTACGGGCACCTGGTGGCGCTGCGGCAGGGCGACCTGGCGTACCTGCACGTGCACCCGGAGGGCACACCCGGCGACGGGCGCACGCCGGCCGGTCCGGCGATCACGTTCGCCGCCGAGGTGCCCTCGGCCGGGGCGTACCGTCTCTACCTGGACTTCCGGCACGGCGACGCGGTGCACACCGCCGAATTCACCGTCCTGGCCGGCGACCCGACCGCGCCGGTATCCACCACCGCACCGACCCCGGACGCCGGACACGGCACGCCGGGGCACGGGCACAGTTGAGCGCCGGAGGTGCCGCGATGACTGCCACGGGAAAGACGCTGCCCACCGCGCCGAACCTGATCGAACTGGCGATCGGCGGGATGACCTGCGCGTCCTGTGCCGCCCGGATCGAGAAGAAGCTCAACCGGATGGACGGCGTCGAGGCGACAGTGAACTACGCCACCGAGAAGGCCACCGTCCGGTACGCCGACGACATCGCGCCGGCCGACCTGATCGCCACCGTCGAGAAGACCGGTTACACCGCCGTGGTGCCGCCCCCGCCCGAGCAGGCGGCCGCAGCGGCCGGGGAGCCGGCGGACGAGCTGCGCGTCGCGCGTACCCGGCTCTGGGTCTCCGCCGTGCTCACGCTGCCGGTGATCGCGCTCGCCATGGTCCCGGCCTGGCAGTTCGACTACTGGCAGTGGGCCTCGCTCACGCTGGCCGCCCCCGTGGTGGTCTGGGGCGGGCTGCCGTTCCACCGCGCCGCGCTGGTCAACCTGCGGCACGGCGCGGCGACCATGGACACGCTCGTCTCGCTGGGCACGCTCGCCGCGTTCGGCTGGTCGCTCTGGGCGCTGTTCCTCGGCGACGCCGGCATGCCCGGGATGAAGCACCCGTTCAGCCTCGACATCACCCGGGGCGACGGCGCCGGCAACATCTACCTGGAGGCCGCCGCCGGGGTGACGGTGTTCATCCTGGCCGGGCGGTACTTCGAGGCCCGCTCCAAGCGCACCGCCGGGGCGGCGCTGCGCGCCCTGCTCGAACTCGGGGCCAAGGACGTCGCGGTGCTGCGCGGCGGCCAGGAGGTCCGGGTCCCGGTCGACCGGCTCGCGGTCGGCGACCGGTTCGTGGTCCGGCCCGGCGAGAAGATCGCCACCGACGGCGTGGTCGAGGAGGGCACCTCGGCCGTCGACGCCAGCATGCTCACCGGCGAGTCGGTGCCGGTGGAGGTGGGGACGGGCGACACCGTGACCGGCGCGACTGTGAACGCCGGTGGCCGGCTGGTCGTCCGGGCCACCCGGGTCGGCGGCGACACCCAGCTCGCCCAGATGGCACGGCTCGTGGAGCAGGCGCAGACCGGCAAGGCGGCCGTGCAGCGGCTCGCCGACCGGATCTCCGGCGTCTTCGTGCCGATCGTGATCGCGCTGGCCGCCGGCACGCTCGGCTGGTGGCTCGGCACCGGCTCCGGTACGACCGCCGCGTTCACCGCCGCGGTGGCCGTGCTGATCATCGCCTGCCCGTGCGCGCTCGGCCTGGCCACGCCGACCGCGCTGCTCGTCGGCACCGGACGCGGCGCGCAGCTCGGGGTGCTGATCAAGGGGCCGGAGATGCTGGAGTCCACCCGCCGGGTCGACACCGTGGTGCTGGACAAGACCGGCACCGTCACCACCGGCCGGATGGCGCTGGCCGAGGTGCTGCCCGCCGACGGCGAGGACGCCGACGAACTGCTCCGGGTGGCCGGCGCGCTGGAGGCCGCCTCCGAGCACCCGATCGCGCGGGCCGTCGCCGAGGCCGCGGCCGAAGCCGGACCGCTGCCGCCGGTCGGCGGGTTCGCCAACGCCGAAGGGCTGGGCGTGACCGGCACCGTGGACGGCCGGACCGTGGTGGTCGGCCGGGCACGGCTGCTGCGTGAGCGGGGTCTCGACGTACCCGAGGAGATCGCGCGGGCCGCGACCGGCGCGGAGGCCGCCGGCCGGACGGCGATCCTGGCCGGCTGGGACGGGCGGGCCCGGGGCGTGCTCGCGGTGGCCGACGCGGTGAAGCCGACCAGCCGGACGGCCGTCGCGCGGCTGCGCGAACTGGGGCTCACCCCGGTGCTGCTCACCGGCGACAACGCCACGGTGGCGAAGGCGGTGGCCGCCGAGGTCGGCATCGACGAGGTGATCGCGGAGGTGCTGCCCGCCGAGAAGGTCGCGGTGGTCGAGCGGCTGCAGGGCGAGGGCCGGGTGGTCGCGATGGTCGGCGACGGGGTCAACGACGCCGCCGCGCTGGCCCGGGCCGACCTCGGGCTGGCCATGGGCACCGGCACCGACGCGGCCATCGAGGCCGCCGACCTGACGCTGGTCCGGGGTGACCTGACCGCCGCCGCGGACGCCATCCGGCTCTCCCGGCGAACGCTGGCGATCATCAAGGGAAACCTGTTCTGGGCGTTCGCCTACAACGTCGCGGCGCTGCCGCTGGCGGCCGCCGGGCTGCTCAACCCGATGCTCGCCGGGGCGGCGATGGCCTTCTCGTCGGTCTTCGTGGTGGGTAACAGCCTGCGGCTGCGGCGCTTCCGCCCGATCGGGTGAGGGGATTGGGCGGGCGGTCGACGGGGTAACCAGTTGTCGTCAGGCAATCGCATCAGTGGAGGTCATCATGGGTCTCGACGACAAGATCGACAACACGTCGCAGGACGTCTCCGGCAAGGTCAAGGAGGGCGTCGGCCGCGCCACGGACAACGAGCGCCTGGAGGCCGAGGGCCGCAACGACCAGGCCGGCGCCAAGCTCAAGCAGGCCGCCGAGAAGATCAAGGACGCCTTCAAGAGCTGACGTACGCGACGCACACCCACCGGGTCGGCCCACGGGCCGGCCCGGCGTGCTGTCCGGGCGCGGATCAGCGCGGCCCGTCACCGGCCAGGCGGGCGGCGCGGGCCTGCAGGTACCGCCGTTCCGGCAGGCTCGTGGTGGCCCGGGCGGCGGCCAGGTACGCGGCCCGCGCGTCCGCCCGGTCCCCGGCCAGGTCGAGCAGATGCGCGCGGACAGCGGTGAGCCGGTGGTGGCCGGCGGTCCGGCCGTCGGCGTCGAGCGGCTCCAGCAGCGCGAGCCCGGCGCGCGGGCCGTCCACCATGGCCACCGCGACCGCCTGGTTCAGCGTGACCATCGGGTTCGGCGCGAGGTGGGCCAGCACCCGGTAGAGCGAGACGATCTGCGGCCAGTCGGTGGTCCCGGCGGTGGGTGCCTCCGCGTGCACCGCCGCGATGGCCGCCTGCACCTGGTACGGGCCCGGCGACGACCAGGTCAGCGCCTCGGTCACCAGCGCCACCCCCTCCTCGATCGCAGCCCGGTCCCACCGGCCGCGGTCCTGCTCGGCCAGCGGCACCAGCTCGCCGTCCGGCCCGGTCCGCGCCGCCCGGTGCGCGTCGGTGAGCAGCATCAGCGCCAGCAGCCCGGCCACCTCGCCGTCGTCCGGGAGCAGCCGGCGCAGCTCCCGGGCCAGCCGGATCGCCTCGGCGGTCAGCTCCGCCCGGTGCAGCGCCTCGCCGCTCGACGCCGCGTACCCCTCGTTGAAGACCAGGTAGAGCACGCGCAGCACCGCGCCCAGCCGCTCGTCCCGGTCGGCCGGCGAGGGCAGCGTGAAACGCGCGCCGGCCGCCTCGATCCGCTGCTTCGCGCGCCGGATCCGCTGGCTCATGGTCGCCTCCGGCACCAGGTACGCGCGGGCGATCTCGGCGGTGCTCAACCCGCCCACCGCACGCAGCGTGAGCGCCACCTGCGCGCTGACCGGCAGCGCCGGATGACAGCAGAGGAACAGCAGCCTCAGCGTGTCGTCCCCGCCGGGCGGCTCCTCGTCGGCGGGCGGCGCGACAGTCGCGTACGCGGGCTGCCGGACCGCCACCGCGACCTCGCGTGCCCGGCGGGCGTGCTCACCGCGCCACTCGTCGGTGAGCCGGCGGGTGGCGACGGTGACCAGCCACGCTCGGGGATGGTCCGGCAGGCCCTGCTCCGGCCACTGGACGGCGGCAGCCAGCAGCGCCTCCTGGACCGCGTCCTCGCAGGCGTAGAACTGGCCGTGCCGGCGCACGAGCACGCCGAGGACCTGCGGCGCGAGCGTGCGCAGCAGGTCCTCGACCGCAGGTGAGGTCACATCTCCGTCCCGGCCTGCTCCATCACCGCTCGCACCTCCAGCACGCCGAAACCGTGCCGCACGTCCGGCCAGCGCGCGGCGATCTCGGCAGCCCGCTCCGGGGTCTCGCAGTCGACGGTCAGGTAACCCGCGAACTGCTCCTTGCTCTCCACGAACGGCCCGTCGGTGATCTCGGTGCCGCCACCGGCGGCCGGACGGGCCGTACGGGCCTGCGACGGGTGCGCCAGCGCCTCACCGCCGACCAGCTCACCGGACTCGGACAGCTCCTTCATGATCTCGTCGACCTCGCCGAAGATCGCGTTGCGTTCCGCCTCGGACAGCTCCTCCACGAAGCCGGGCCGGTTCCAGATCAGCAGCATGTACTTCACCGTGCACTCCTCGGGTTCGGGCCACCGTCGGTGGCGCCTCGCAGACGGGTCGGAGCCGGTCCGCCCGAACCGACATCATCGGCCAGGAAGTCAGCGAGAACCGCGCACCGGGCGGCGCGCCGGGCGGCCCGGATCGAGCGAGGCGCGGTCGGCCGCGCTGGTGCCGGAGACCCAGCCCTGTTCGTCGCGCACCTGGAGCCGGTGCCRCGTGGTGCCGGGAAAGAGCTGGTCGACCCGCTCCCGGACGGCGTCCGAGCGGGCCGCGAGCACCGGCAGCAGTCGGTCGTCGTCGCTCTGTCCGGCCGCCGCCGCGCTGGCTTCCCGCAGCCGGTCGCCGATCCGCAGCGCGAACGCGTTGAGGAACGACTCGTCGTAGCCCTTGGTGCGCCGCCCGCCTGCCTTTCCGCGCTCGCGCCGGCCGCGCAGCATCGCGGCGGTGGCCTGCACCAGCAGCGAGGTGTGCAGCAACTCCACCGCCGCCAGGTCGGCCGGGAAGCCGAGCACTGTGGCGAAGCCCAGGTCGTCGGACCAGACCGACTCGCACCGGTTCGCCGCCGCCACCTCCTGGACCAGCAGCGCCTTCGCCGCCGCGTACGGGGCGTCGACCCCGATCCGGACGCCGCCCGGACCGCCGGAGCGCTCGGCGGCGGCGTCGAGCAGCGCCGCGTCGATGCTGTGCCGGGCCATCAACTCCTGCGCCTTGGCGGTGAACGCCTCCGCCTCGGCCGGGTAGGCGGTCGACTCGGCCTTGGCGAGCAGCGCGCGTACCCGGTCGAGCATCCGGGAGCCGCTCGGCGTCGCGGCGGCGAGTGCGGTGCCCGCCGAGCCGGGCGGCGGCCGGAGCGCCGCGATCGGCGGCAGCCCCGCCACCAGGACGAGCGCGTCGACCGCGTCGCGCAACGTGGTGATCCGGTCGCCGTCGGCGCGCCGGTCCAGCCAGCCCGCGTCGCCGTCCCAGGTCGCGCCCAGGTCGGTGAGCTGTGCGTCGAACCACTCCGGGACCGGCGCGGGCAGCGTGCGCCGCTGCGCGGCCATGGCGTCGCGCAGCAGGCGGGCACCGCGCGGGGTCAGCCGCCGGGTGGCGAGCCGGTCCAGGTCGGCGGGCTGCCAGCCGCGTGGCCAGAGCCGGCCCACGTCCCGGGTCAGCCGGGCCAGCAGCGCCGCGTCCACCGCCGCGCCGTCGGCCACCACCAGCCCGTCGAGGGCCCGCTCGGCGGCGCGTACGTCGGTGCCGCGCGCCGTCGCGACGGCGTCGTCGAGCAGTCGGTCGGCTGGTGACACGGGTGGCTCTCCCTGAACTCCGGCAGGCGGCCTCTCGCTCACCCCGGCACCGACGGTACCCGGCCGGCCCGTTCAACCGTCCGGGGCTGCCGTCCGTACTCCTGCCCGAGCGCGTGGGGGCGACGGACGGAGATCGACGTGGGCGGGTACGACCGAGGGCTGCACCGGCGACGGCGGAGGCCGCGATCACTGCGCATCCTGGCGGTGGTACTGGTCGGGGCCGCGCTCGCCGCCGGCGGGTACGCCGCCCGGCACCCGGACCTGCTGGACCGCGTGGACGTGCGGCGGACCGTGCAGGCGGCGGCACCGACCCCGCCGGACGCGCGTCCCGCGCCGACGACGGTGCCGACGCCGGTCCCGGCGGCCGGGCGGGTGGTACCCGGCATCGTCTACCCGACCCGGGGCGGCGGCACCTTCCGCACCGCCGACACCGTCGGCGCGGTGGCCGGGCGCTCCGGCGAGCTGCTGCGCTACCGGGTCGCCGTCGAGGACGGCATCCGCAACGTGGACGTGGAACGCTTCGCCAGTGAGGTGGCGGCGACGCTCGCCGACCGGCGGGGCTGGACCGGCGACGGCCGGTGGCGGCTGCAACGGGTGGGCCGCGACGACCGGGCCGACTTCACCGTGCTGCTCACCACGCCGGTGACCCGGGGACGGCTCTGCGGCGACCCGAGCGACACCTACACGTCCTGCCGCAACGGCGACCGGGTGGTGATCAACGTGGCCCGCTGGGTGTACGGGGTGCCGCACGTGGCCGACCTCTCCCGCTACCGGGAGTACCTGCTCAACCACGAGGTCGGCCACCGGCTGGGCCGGGGACACGAGCTGTGCCCCCGGGCCGGCGGTCCGGCGCCGGTGATGGTGCAGCAGACGCTCGGGCTGCACGGGTGCACGCCGAACCCGTGGCCGATCGTGGGCGCCGAACCGCTCACCGGACCGCCCGGCCAGTACGACGACCCCGTCCCGGCCGGCGACCGCTGAACCGGCGGCGGGCCGTCAGCGGGAGAACGCGGCCCAGATGTTCTTGGTGGCGTCGGTGGCGTACCAGCCGACGTCGAGCGAGACCGACTGGGCGAGGAACAGCCCTCGCCCGCCCGAGTCGGTCGGGCTGATGTCGGTCAGCTCCGGCACCGAGCTGACGTCGTGGTCGGCGACGTCCAGCAGGAACCGGTCGTCGGTGGCGAGCAGCGTGACGATGGTCGGCGGCCGTCCGTGCCGCAGCGCGTTGCTGGCCAGCTCGGTGGCGACCAGCACGACCAGGTGCGGCACCTCGTCCAGGTCCTCGCCCTGCACCAGCCCGTGCCGGTTCAGCGCGTCCCGCAGCGAGGCGCGCAGACCGCGTAGATCCTCGGGACTGTCCAGCACCCATTGCTCCAGCTCAGTGGCCTCCGGCGGCGGAGGCGAGGTGCGCAACTGTCCCATGATCTGTCTTTACCCTGCGTAGCCGTTCGTTAAGCAGCTCACCGGCGCAGCAGCGCGAACACTCCCCACCCCAGGTACTCGCGCTGGAAACGGACGTATCGCAGCGGATCCTCGGTCAGCTCCCGGCGCAGCTCCGGAGCCAGTTCGTCGTCCGGATTGGCGTCCAGCCAGCGACGCAGGTTCAGCCAGTGCGCGGCGGCGTACCGGTCCCAGCTGTCCTGGTCGGCGAGGACCATCTCGACCAGGTCCCAGCCGCACTCGCCGAAGAGCCGGACCAGACCGGGCAGATCCTGGAACTCGTCCCGGGACCGGGCGTGCGACCCGGTGACGGCCTCCTCGTCCGGCGGGTCACGCCGCCAGTAGGGCTCCCCGACGAGCGCCATGCCGCCCGGCCGCAGCGCCCGGCCGAGCAGCTCCAGCGTGCCCGGCACCCCGTCGCCGATCCAGGTGGCGCCGACGCAGGCGGCCACGTCGACCGGCCGCTCCGGCGAGTACGCAGCCGCGTCGCCGTGCACGAAACGTACCCGGTCGGTGACGCCGAGTTCGGCGGCGCGTTCCCGGGCGGCGGCGGTGAAGGCGCTGCTGATGTCGACGCCGGTGCCGGTGATCCCGTGGTCGCGGGCCCAGGTGCAGAGCAGCTCGCCCTTGCCGCTGCACAGATCGAGCAGCTCGTCACCGGGGCGCAGCCGGATCGCGCGGCCCAGCGTGGCCAGCTTGACGTCGTCGAACGGGTTGAGGATCCGCAGGTCGCCCTCGCGGATGGTGAACTGGCGCGGCAGGTCCGGTGCTGTCATCCGGGGAGCGTCCCGCCGTACGGCCGGCGGTGGCAACCAATTTGCGTCTGTGCTGCTCCGGGTCTCCTGCGGTACGGTCACGGCATGGTGGTCGAGGAACACTGGTGGAACGGCGTCAGCAACCCTCGCGGACGGCGCGACGTCTACATCCGCACCGACGGAAGCCAGTGGCAGGTCCAGGCGCAGATCGGTGGGGCCAGCGGCCGGTCCCGCATCCAGCAGTGCCCGAGCCGCGGCTCGGCGAGCATCCTCGCCGGGGCGTGGCGGGCGAGCGGCTCCGGCTGGCGGGCGATGCCCCGCTGACCGCGCGCTCAGTCACGAGGCCCGTGCACCGCGCGATCGACGGGTGGCCCGGCGGCGTGAAACCGTCGTGAAACCGCGCTGATCCCGCCGGCCGTCACGGGCTCCGCGACGCCTCGCACCACCCTGCTCGCAGTCGTCGAGCACCCGCAGCACCGCCTTCACGTCCACCTGCGCGTCGGTGAGCGGCAGCCGGTAACCGGTGGCGGTCCGGACGATCAGGTCGGCGCCCAGCTCGTCCGACAGCTCTGTCAGTTCGGTGGTCACCGGGCCAGCGTAGGCGGCGGACCGGCCCGTCACGGTCCCCGCGCCGGGCGGTCCGTGAAGGCGGCGTGAAAAGTCCCGGCCCGCCCGTACCGGATCCGTCAAAGCCGTCGACCGTGCCCACCCGGCCCGGCTGGTATGGCCCGCGAAGGACGTACCGACGCGGGAGGCGGACATGGGACGAGAACGGGCGGACGGGTGCACCGGGTTCCGGGTGGCCGCCGGCGCCGTCGTGGTGGTCGGCGCGGCGCTGGTGGCGGCCGGGGTGTTCACACCCGACGAGCGGCCCGGGCGGGTCCTGGTGATGGCGGGCGTCGTCGGGGCGTACGCCGCTGTGGTGGCCGATCTGCGCGCGGTCGCGGCGGTGGCCGCGCTGGGTGCGGCGGTCTTCGTCGGGTTCCTCGCCCACCGCTACGGCGAGCTGACCGGCCCGGGTGACGCCTGGTCCCAGGCCGTGCCGATCGGGTTCGCCGCGGTGCTCGGCACCGGCTACCGGCACCTCCGGTCGATCGGGGCCGAGGCCCGTCCGGTGACCCGGATCACCGCCCACGGAGGCGGCGTGAAAAGCGCGTCAAGAAACCGCCGTCGCGCGTGATGGTCGCGTCAAGACCCCTGTCGGTCCGGCGGATACGGCGTTGTGATTGCCCGGCGCGGCCGGGAGGCGGTCGCGAGGACATCTTCCGCTAGGAGAGATCAGCCGTGTCTGACGTGCTGTTCGTGTTGCTGACGGTGGGGCTGTTCGCGGCTCTCGCCCTCGTGGTGAGGGGCGTGGAGAAGCTGTGAGCGCCGTCAACGCCGTCGGCCTGGTGCTGGCGATCGGGTTGGGCGTGTTCCTGGTCGTCGCCCTGCTGTTCCCGGAGCGCTTCTGATGAGCATGACCACAGCCGGCGTGCTCTTCGTCCTGTCGCTGGTGGTGGCGCTGGTCGCCGTGCACCGGCCGTTCGGCGACCACATGTACCGCGTGGTGGCCGGAACCCGGTCGTCCCGCGTCGAGCGGGGGATCTACCGCCTGGTCGGGGTCGACCCGGCCGCCGAGCAGACCTGGGGCGTGTACGCCCGCTCGGTGCTGGCCTTCTCGGCCGTCTCCCTGCTGTTCCTGTACGCGTTCCAGCGGCTGCAGAACCACCTGTGGCTCTCGCTGGGTTTCGACCCGGTGGTGCCGCACGGCGCCTGGAACACCGCTGTGTCGTTCGTGACCAACACGAACTGGCAGTGGTACTCGGGCGAGTCGACGATGGGCCACCTGGTCCAGATGGCCGGGCTGGCGGTGCAGAACTTCGTCTCGGCCGCCGTCGGCATCGCCGTGGCGGTGGCGCTGGTCCGGGGCTTCGCCCGTAGCCGCACCGGCGAGCTGGGCAACTTCTGGGTCGACCTGACCCGGGTCACGCTGCGGATCCTGCTGCCGATCGCGGTGCTCGGCGCGCTCGCGCTGATGCTCGGCGGCGTGGTGCAGAACCTCTCCGGCGGCACCGACGTGACCACGCTGACCGGCGGCGCCCAGACCGTCACCGGCGGACCGGTGGCGAGCCAGGAGGTCATCAAGGAGCTGGGCACCAACGGCGGCGGCTTCTACAACGTCAACAGCTCCCACCCGTTCGAGAACCCGACCGCGTGGACGAACTGGCTGGAGATCTTCCTGATCCTGGTGATCCCGTTCAGCCTGCCCCGGGTCTTCGGCCGGATGGTGGGGCAGAAGCGGCAGGGCTACGCGATCGTCGCCGTGATGGCGATCCTGGCGCTCGCCAGCATCACGTTGACCAACGTCTTCGAGCTGACCGGCGACGGCACGGTGCCGCAGGCGGTCGGCGCGGCGATGGAGGGCAAGGAGGTGCGCTTCGACGTGTCGAATTCGGCCACGTTCGCGGCGGCCACCACGCTCACCTCGACCGGCGCCGTCAACTCGTTCCACGACTCGTACACCGCGCTGGGCGGCATGATGACGCTGGGCAACATGATGCTCGGCGAGGTCGCGCCCGGCGGCGTCGGCGCGGGCCTGTACGGGCTGCTGATCCTCGCGGTGATCACGGTGTTCGTGGCCGGGCTGATGGTCGGGCGCACCCCGGAGTACCTGGGCAAGAAGATCGGCTCGCGCGAGATCAAGTTCGCCTCGATGTACTTCCTGATCACCCCGGCGCTGGTGCTCACCGGCACCGCCGCAGCGTTCGCCACCGGCAACGCCTCGACAGCGCTGAACGTCGGGCCGCACGGGCTGTCCGAAGTGCTCTACGCGTTCACCTCGGCCAGCAACAACAACGGCTCCGCGTTCGCCGGCATCACCRTTAACACGCCGTGGTGGAACACCGCGCTCGGGCTCTGCATGCTGCTCGGCCGGTTCCTGCCGATCATCTTCGTGCTCGCGCTGGCCGGCTCGCTGGCCCGCCAGCAACCCACACCCGCCTCCGAGGGCACCCTGCCGACCCACCGGCCGCTGTTCGTCGGCATGGTCGTCGGCGTCACGGTGGTCCTCGTCGCGCTCACCTTCCTTCCCGCGCTCGCGCTCGGCCCGCTGGCCGAAGGGCTGTGACCACCATGAGAGACAAGGACATGACAGCACCTGTGCAGACCGTCGAAGCGCCGGTGGCAGGTACGCCGGGGCGCCGCGACGACCGGGTCGGCGGCGGGCTGCTCGACCCTCGCCAGCTGATCGCGTCGCTGCCGGACGCGCTGCGCAAGCTCGACCCGCGCACGCTGTGGCGCAACCCGGTGATGCTGATCGTGGAGATCGGCGCGCTGTTCACCACTGTGCTCGCGGTGACCGACCCGTCGGTGTTCGCCGTGGCGATCACGGTCTGGCTCTGGCTCACGGTGATCTTCGCGAACCTGGCCGAGGCGGTCGCCGAGGGGCGTGGCAAGGCGCAGGCCGACACGCTGCGCCGGGCCAAGCAGGACACCGTCGCCACCCGCCTGGTCGGCTGGACTCCCGGCGCCGCCGCGAACGCGTTCCGGGACGAGGCGGTGCCCGCGCCGCAACTGCGCCAGGGTGACGTCGTCCTGGTCGAGGCCGGGCAGGTCATTCCCGGTGACGGCGACGTGGTCGAGGGCATCGCCAGCGTCGACGAGTCGGCGATCACCGGCGAGTCCGCCCCGGTGATCCGGGAGTCCGGCGGCGACCGCAGCGCGGTCACCGGCGGCACCCGGGTGCTCTCCGACCGGATCGTCGTGCGGATCACCCAGAAGCCCGGCGAGAGCTTCATCGACCGGATGATCGCGCTGGTCGAGGGCGCCAACCGGCAGAAGACGCCGAACGAGATCGCGCTGAACATCCTGCTGGCCGCGCTGACGATCGTCTTCCTGCTCGCCGTCGTCACGCTCCAGCCCATGGCGATCTTCGCGAAGGGTTACCAGGCCGCCGCGCCGGACACCGCGGCGATCACCGACTCCGGCGTCACCGGCGTCGTCCTCGTATCGCTGCTGGTCTGTCTCATCCCGACCACCATCGGCGCGCTGCTGTCCGCTATCGGCATCGCCGGCATGGACCGGCTCGTGCAGCGCAACGTGCTGGCGATGAGCGGCCGGGCGGTCGAGGCGGCGGGCGACGTCAACACGCTGCTGCTGGACAAGACCGGCACGATCACGCTCGGCAACCGGCAGGCCGCCGAGTTCCTGCCGGTGACCGGGGTCGACGCGGCCACGCTCGCCGACGCGGCGCAGCTGTCCAGCCTGGCCGACGAGACCCCCGAGGGCCGCTCGGTGGTGGTGCTCGCGAAGAACGGGTACGGGCTGCGCGAGCGCGAGCCCGGCCTCATCCCGCACGCCACGTTCGTGCCGTTCACCGCGCAGACCCGGATGAGCGGCGTCGACCTCGACGCCGGCGGCGGCGTCCGGCACGTCCGCAAGGGCGCCGCCGCCGCGGTGATGAAGTGGGTACGCGACAACGGCGGCCACCCGACCGAACAGGTCGGTGAGCTGGTCGACGCGATCAGCGGCACCGGCGGTACGCCGCTGGTGGTGGCCGAGCACGTGGCGGGCGAACCGGCCCGGGCGCTCGGCGTCATCCACCTCAAGGACGTGGTGAAGGCCGGCATGCGGGAGCGCTTCGACGAGATGCGCCGGATGGGCATCCGCACCGTGATGATCACCGGCGACAACCCGCGTACCGCGAAGGCGATCGCCGACGAGGCGGGCGTGGACGACTTCCTCGCCGAGGCCACGCCGGAGGACAAGCTCGCCCTGATCAAGAAGGAGCAGGAGGGCGGCCGGCTGGTCGCGATGACCGGCGACGGCACGAACGACGCGCCCGCGCTGGCCCAGGCGGACGTCGGCGTGGCCATGAACACCGGCACGTCGGCGGCGAAGGAGGCCGGCAACATGGTCGACCTCGACTCCGACCCGACCAAGCTGATCGAGATCGTAGAGATCGGCAAGCAGTTGCTGATCACCCGGGGCGCGCTGACGACGTTCAGCATCGCCAACGACATCGCGAAGTACTTCGCGATCATCCCGGCCATGTTCGCCGGCATCTACCCGTCGCTGGACCGGCTGAACATCATGCGGCTGGCCAGCCCCGAGTCGGCGATCCTCTCCGCCGTCGTCTTCAACGCGATAGTCATCGTGGCGCTGATCCCGCTGGCCCTGCGCGGTGTGCGGTACCGCCCGGCCAGCGCGTCCGCGCTGCTGCGCCGCAACCTGTGGCTCTACGGCCTCGGCGGCATCGTGGTGCCGTTCGTCGGCATCAAGCTCATCGACCTGCTCGTCCAGTTCGTCCCGGGGATCTCGTGATGCGCCTTCCCAGTTGGCTCTCCCAGCACCTGGCCGCCCTGCGCGCGGTGCTCGTCTTCACCGTGCTGCTCGGCCTGCTCTACCCGCTCGCCCTGGTCGCCGCCGGCCGGCTCCCAGGCCTCGACGGCAGGGCCGACGGGTCACTGCTCACCGTCGACGGCCGTACCGTCGGCAGCTCGCTGATCGGCCAGTCGTTCACCGACGCGGACGGCAACCCGATCCCGCGCTACTTCCAGTCCCGCCCGTCGGCCGCCGGGGACGGCTACGACCCGACCGCCACCGCGGCCGGCAACCTCGGCCCGGAGAGCGTGGTGGACACGCTCTCCGCCGACCCCGCCGACTCCACGTCGAGCCTGCTCACCCAGGTCTGCGCCCGCAGCAAGGCGGTCGGCGAACTGGACGGCGTGGACGGGCGGCGCCCGTACTGCACGCCGGACGGGGTGGGCGCGGTGCTCGCCGTGTTCCGCGCCGACGGACTCACCGGCCGGATCACCCGCGTGGTGAGCGTCAACCAGGCCGCGCCCGCGACGCCGTTCGTCACCACCTGGCAGGGCGTACCGGTGGAGGCGGCGCAGCCCGGTCACGACTACGTGGCCGAGGGCGGCATCGTCACCCCGGTCCGCGGGGACGCCCCGGCCCGGCCCGCCGTACCGGCCGACGCGGTCACCGCCAGCGGCAGCGGCCTCGACCCGCACATCTCCCCGGCGTACGCCCGGAGGCAGGTGGCCCGGGTGGCGCGGGAGCGCGGCGCGGACCCGGCGGCGGTACGGCGGCTGGTCGCCGAGCACACCACCGGCCGGGCGCTGGGCTTCATGGGCGAGCCGGGGGTGAACGTGCTGGAACTCAACCTCGCGCTGGACGAGGCGTTCCCGGCGCGCTGACGGAAGTGTTAAGAAGGGCCCCCTTCACCTCGCGAGGCGTTAACAGGGGGCCCTTCCTTGCACTCAGGGAGGATGGGGGCGTGGGCAGGGGTGAACTGCGGATCTATCTCGGGGCCGCCCCGGGCGTCGGCAAGACGTACGCGATGCTGGAGGAGGCCCAGCGCCGGGCCGAGCGCGGCACCGACGTGGTGATCGGCCTGGTCGAGACGCACGGGCGCCGGCACACCGCCGAGATGATCGGCGACCTGGAGGTGGTGCCGCGCCGCCCGATGACGTACCGGGGCGTCGAGTTCACCGAGATGGACCTGGACGCCGTGCTGGCCCGGCGGCCCGAGGTCGTCGTGGTGGACGAGCTGGCCCACACCAACGTGCCCGGCTCCCGGCACGAGAAGCGCTGGCAGGACGTGCAGGAGCTGCTCGACGCCGGCATCAGCGTGCTGTCCACGGTCAACGTGCAGCACCTGGAGTCGCTCAACGACGTGGTCGCGCAGATCACCGGCACCACCCAGCGGGAGACCGTGCCGGACCAGGTGGTCCGCGCCGCCGAGCAGGTCGAGCTGGTGGACATGACGCCGGAGGCGCTGCGCCGCCGGATGGCGCACGGCAACATCTACCGGCCCGACAAGATCGACGCCGCGCTCGGCAACTACTTCCGGGTCGGCAACCTCACCGCGCTGCGCGAGCTGGCGCTGCTCTGGCTGGCCGGCAAGGTCGACGAGCAGCTCGACGCGTACCGGGCCCAGCAGGGCATCTCCGACACCTGGGAGACGCGGGAACGGGTGGTCGTCGCGCTGACCGGCGGCCCGGAGGGCGAGACGCTGATCCGCCGGGCGGCCCGGATCGCCGCCCGCAGCAAGGGCGCCGACCTGCTCGCCGTGCACGTCGCCCGCAGCGACGGGCTGGCCGGCGCCGACCCGGCCCAGCTGGCCCGGCAGCGGGTGCTGGTGGAGAGCCTCGGCGGCACGTACCACCAGGTGCTCGGCACCGACATCCCGGCGTCACTGCTGGACTTCGCCCGGGGCGTCAACGCCACCCAGCTCGTGCTCGGCGCGAGCCGCCGGGGCCGGTTCGCGCAGGTGTTCGCCCGGGGCGTCGGGGTGACCACCACCGCGCTGTCCGGCCCGATCGACGTGCATCTGGTCACCCACCCCGAGGCGGGCCGCGGGCGCCGGGGCACGTCGGTGCCCGCCGCGCTGTCGCGACGCCGGCGACTGATCGGGTACGCGCTCGCATTGCTCGGCATGCCCCTGCTCACGCTGCTGCTGCGGACGCTGCCCGACCTCACGCTCACAAACGACATCCTGCTGTTCCTCGCCGGTGTGGTGGGCGTGGCGCTGGTCGGCGGGCTCTGGCCGGCGCTGGTCGCCGCGCTCGGCGGCTCGCTGCTGCTCAACTGGTTCTTCACCCCGCCGTACCGGACGCTGACCATCGCCGAGGCGGACAACCTGCTCGCTCTCGGCGTGTTCGTCGGTGTCGCCATCGCGGTGAGCTGGGTGGTCGACGTGGCGGCCCGGCGTACCCGGGAGGCGGCCCGGGCCTCCGCCGACGCGCAGACCCTGGCCACCGTCGCGGGCAGCGTGCTGCGCGGCGAGCGGCCGCTGCCCGCCCTGCTGGACCGGCTGCGGGAGACGTTCGGGCTGCGGGCGGTGAGCGTGCTGGAGCTGACCGACGAGGCCGGCGGACGCCCGGCGCGCGCCCGGGACGCGGACGCCTGGCGGGTGGTGGCGAGCGTCGGCGAGCGGCCGCCCGGTAGCCCGGGCGCGGGCGAGACGGTGGTGCCGGTCGACGACCGGCTCAGCGTGGTGCTCGCCGGCCGGCGGCTGGAGGCGGCCGACCGCCGGGTGGTGGAGGCGTTCGCCGCGCAGGCCGCCGTCGCGCTGCGCCAGGAACGGCTGGCCGAGGAGGCCGCCACCGCCCGCCCGCTGGCCGCCGCCGACCGGATGCGCACCGCGCTGCTCGCGGCGGTCAGCCACGACCTGCGTACGCCGCTGGCGTCGGCCAAGGCCGCGGTGAGCAGCCTGCGCAGCCACGACGTCGAGTTCGACCCGGACGACCGGGAGGAACTGCTGGCCACCGCCGACGAGTCGCTGGACCGGCTGGGCCGGCTGGTGGCGAACCTGCTCGACATGAGCCGCCTGCAGGCCGGCGCGCTGGGCGTCACCACCACCGCGATCGGGCTGGAGGACGCCGTACCCCGGGCCCTCGACGAACTGGGCCCGGCGGCGGCCGAGGTGACCACGGACATCCCGGCCGACCTGCCGGCGGCGCTGGCCGACCCGGGCCTGCTGGAGCGCGTGCTCGTAAACGTGGTGTCGAACGCGCTGCGGCACAGCCCGCCCGGCCGCCCGCCGACGATCACCGGCAGCGCGCACGCCGGGCAGGTCGAGCTGCGGGTGATCGACACCGGGCCGGGCATCCCGGAGGACCAGTGGGAGCACGTCTTCCTGCCGTTCCAGCGCCTCGGCGACCGGGACAACCAGACCGGCGTCGGCCTCGGGCTGGCGCTGTCCCGGGGCCTCGCCGAGGCGATGGGTGGCAGCATCACCCCGGAGACCACGCCCGGCGGCGGGCTCACCATGGTGTTGCGGCTGCCGGCCGCCCCGCACGCGGAAGGGCCGCAGGAATGACCCGGATCCTGGTCGTCGACGACGAGCCGCAGATCCTGCGCGCCCTGCGGATCAACCTGCGCGCCCGGGGCTACGACGTGGAGGTCGCAGGCAGCGGCGCCGCCGCGCTCAAGGCCGCCGCCGGGCACCCGCCGGACCTGGTGGTGCTCGACCTGGGCCTGCCGGATCTGGACGGCACCGAGGTGATCCGGGGCCTGCGCGGCTGGACCACCGTGCCGATCATCGTGCTCTCCGGCCGGGCCGGCAGCGAGGACAAGGTGGCCGCGCTCGACGCGGGCGCCGACGACTACGTCACCAAGCCGTTCGGGGTCGACGAGCTGCTGGCCCGCATCCGGGCGGTGACCCGGCGGCTCGCCCCGGCCACGCCCGCCGTGCCAGCGCTGCGGATCGGCCGCAACACCGTCGACCTGGCCGACCGGACCGTCACCCGGGACGACGGCGTCGAGGTCAAGCTGACCCCCACCCAGTGGGCGATGCTGGAGAAGCTGCTGCGCAACCCGGGCAAGCTGGTCAGCCAGCGTCAGCTGCTGCACGACGTGTGGGGGCCGGAGTACCACCAGGAGACGAACTACCTGCGGCAGTACATGGCCCAGTTGCGGCGCAAGCTGGAGGACGATCCGGCCCGGCCCCGGCACCTGATCACCGAGCCGGGGATGGGCTACCGCTACCGCCCCTGACGTTTGCGACCGCCTCGGCGGGGGACTCGGCGAGCCGGTCGGGCTGCGGGGGAGGGGCATGGCGGGCAACCGGTCCTCGGAGGGGTTCGGCCGGCAACTGGACGAACACGCCATCGACGCCGGCGCGGCGGAGCCGGAGCGCCCCGACGGGCTGGTCGACAGCGGCGTCTACGTCGGCGGGGTACGGCGGGCGTCGCCGGTCAGCCTCGCCGACACGTACCGCTGCCTGCAGCAGCTCGACGACGCGATGGCCTGGATCGGGCTGCTCCGGCCGGGCCGCGAGCAGATCGCCTCGCTCGCCGCCGAGTTCCAGCTCCCCGACCTGGCCGTCGAGGACGCGATCAACGCCCATCAGCGCCCCAAGCTGGAACGCTACGGCGACACCCTGTTCGTGGTGCTGCGCGCCGCCCGCTACCTGGACGAGCGGGACGCGGTCGAGTTCGCCGAGCTGCACCTGTTCCTCGGGCCCGGATTCGTGATCACCGTGCGGCACGGCGGCACGCCCGACCTGGCCGGCGTACGACGGCGGCTGGAGGCCGAGCCGAACGTGCTCGCGCTCGGCCCGGAAGCGGTGCTCTACGCCGTGCTCGACCGGGTGGTGGACGGCTACGCGCCGGTGGTGGCCGGGCTGGAGAACGACATCGACGAGGTCGAGACCGAGGTGTTCGGCGGCGACCCGAACGCCAGCCGCCGCATCTACGAGCTGAGCCGCGAGGTGATCCAGTTCCAGCGGGCCGCCCGCCCGCTGCTGAAGGTGGTGGACGAGCTGGCACACGGGTTCGACAAGTACGGCACGGACGAGGAGCTGCGCCGTCGGCTGCGCGACGTGGCCGACCACCTCACCCAGGTGGTGGAGCGGGTGGACGGGTTCCGGCACCTGCTCCAGAACATCCTCACCGTCAACGCCACGCTGTTATCGCAGGCGCAGAACGAGGAGATGCGCAGCCTGACCGCCGCCAGCTTCGAGCAGAACGAGGAGGTCAAGCGGGTCTCCGCCTGGGCCGCCATCCTGTTCGCGCCGACCCTGATCGGCACCGTGTACGGGATGAACTTCGGGCACATGCCGGAGCTGGGCTGGCGGTACGGCTATCTGTTCGCGCTCGCCCTGATGCTCGCCGTCTGCGGCGCGCTCTATCTGCTGTTCAAGCGCCGCGGCTGGCTGTGAGCCGGGCCGGCCGGGCCTCGGCCGTGACCGCGCGCCGTCGGTGATCCACTAAAGTGTCCGGGTGACTACCCCCCGTCGTCCGTACGTTGCCCGGACCTCGTGTCGTGGAGGTAGGCGCTGATCGGGGACACGGTGCCGACCCCGCGCGGCGGTCGCCGGACGAGCACGGGGAGGCGAGGGCTGGCGGGCCACTGTGCCCGGCTCGTCGCGTCCCGGCCGTTCGAGGTGGCCATCGTGGTGCTCATCATGGCCAACGGAGTGGTGCTGGGTATCGAGACGTACCCGAACCTGGGCGCCGCCGGGCCGGTGCTGCGGTGGACGGAGCTGATGTTCCGGGCCGCCTTCGTCGTGGAGATCACCATCCGGATCCTCGCGTACGGCCGCCGTCCGCAGGACTTCTTCCGGCACGGCTGGAACGTCTTCGACCTGCTGGTCACCGCGGCCATCTTCATCCCGGGACTGCACGGCGACTCGGGCGTGCTGCGGTTCATCCGGGTCGCCCGGGTGCTGCGGCTGGTCCGCTTCTCGCCCGGCCTGCGGACCATCGTCACGGCGCTGTGGCGCAGCCTGCCCGGCGTCGCCGGGTTCCTCGCGCTCGCCGCCGTCACGCTCTACGTGTACGGCATGGCCGGCTGGCTGATCTTCGGCGACCGTTACCCCGAGCAGTACGGCGACATCGGCCGTTCCCTCGTCACGCTGTTCGTGCTGCTGTCCCTGGAGACGCTGCCGGACCTGCTGGAACAGGGCCTTGAGGTGTCACCGTGGACGCTTCTCTACTACGTCAGCTTCGTGATGATCGCGGTCAATCTGCTGCTGAACATCCTCATCGCGGTCATCGTCAACTCGATGGAGGAGGCGCGCCGGCTGGAGATGACCGAGGGGCTGGCGCCGGACTACGACGAAGACGGCGACGGGATACCGGACGAGGTGGACCGGATCGCGATCAGTCAGCGCCTGGACGACCTGCGCATGGTCATCGCCGAGTTGGAGCGGGAACTGCGCATCGACCGGGACGAGCCGCCCGGCGCGCCGCGCCGCCGCCAGCACTCGGAGCACTGACCGGCCCGGTCATGACAGTTCTGTGACGAAATCGGACCGTACGTTTGGCCGGACGGTTGATCGGGGCAACCAGCGAGGCGCCAACACATCCGAGGGAAGGGACGCCTCTCGTGGAGATCACGGGCTTCTTCACCGCGCTCATCATCGGCCTGGTCATCGGTGCGCTCGGGCGCCTGGTGGTGCCGGGCAAGCAGAACATCCCGATCTGGCTGACCCTGCTCATCGGTGTGGTCGCCGCGCTCGTCGGCACCCTGGTGGCCGGCGCGTTCGGCGTCGCCGACACTCCCGGCATCGACTGGATCGAGCTGGCGCTCCAGGTCGGCTTCGCGGCCATCGGCGTCGCGATCTTCGCCGGCCTGTACGGTCGTCGCCGCGTCTGACCGGACCGAAGGAAGGGCCCCTTCTTAACGCATTCTGCATAAGAAGGGGCCCTTCCTAACGCCTGCGTGCGGCTACTCCCGCCAGCCGGTCAGCTCGACGCCCTTGGCCAGCTCCACCCGGAAGCCCAGCGCGATCTCGCCGCTCTCGCCCGGCGCGAGCGACAGCCGCCAGGTCAGCTCGCCCAGCTCCGTACGCTCGGCGGGCGGCGGCGTCAGCGTCGTCTCGCGTACCACCACGGACTCGTCCCGGGAAACCGGCAACTGGTCGCGCACCTCGACAGTCGCCGGGCGGGGCGTGTGGTTCGCGACAGTCATCCGGTACTCCACCTCCCGCCGCCGCGTCGACCCGAGCGTCGCCCTGCTCTCGGTGCGCCGGTGCAGCTTCCGCTCCACCCGTACCCGGTCGTCGACCCCCAGCGCCAGCTCGGTCTCCTCGCCCGGCGCCCACATGGTCAACCGCGTCGCCGCGACGAAGTCCGCGCCATGGAACACCGACGCCGGGCCGGGCAGCAGCGTGTGGTCGGACGTGTTGCGTACCGTCGCCCGCAGGTGCGCCTCGGCGGCACGTACCGGCACGCTGACGTGGTCCAGCCGGGCCGGCAGCTCCAGCGCCGCGACCGTCACCCGGTGCGCGCTGCCGTCGGCCGGCACCGCCACCGGCCGGGCGGGCCGGTAGGTCGCCGCCGTGACGCCCTGCTCGACCTCGGCCACGCTCTCCCGCACGGCCGGCCGGACCGCCGCCGACCGGGCCGCGCCGGCCCGGCCCGGCGGCGGCGCCGCGCCGGGCGCCGGGGGCGGCAACGTCCCGTCGAACGACGCGGCCGACACGGCCACCGGCGGCTGCGGGCGGAGCCGGTCGAGATACCAGGGCGACAGTTCGGGTACGCCGCTCGCCGCCGCCGCCGGGCGGGCGGTGGAGAGCAGGAGTTCGCACTCCGGCCAGTCCTCCCCGGTGCCCTGGCTGACCAGCCCGAACCAGGTGACGGTCATGGTGTCGCCGACCAGCCGCAGGTCGTAGGAGGGGGTCCAGCGGGCGCCGTCCACCAGGTAGGTCAGCTCCAGCTCCACCTCGGCGTCGTCGGCGTCCACCGAGACCGACACCTCGGCGGCCAGCCGGTCCGGCGCCCGCTTGCCGCGCGCCGCCGCCAGCTCGCGGTCGACGGCGGCCAGCTCCTCCGCCAGGTCGGTGCGCCGCCGGGCCAGCCCGCGCCGCCGGGCCCGGGACTCGGCGAGCTGACCGGACACCGACTCGGTGAAGGCCGCGACGTCGGCGGGGGCCGCGTCGCCGGCGGCCAGGGCCCGGGCGTACGTGCCACCGGCGCGCTCGGCCAGCCGGGTGAGGAACTCGCCGCGCTGGGCCTCGATCGCGTCCGTGTCCTCGACCTCGGCCACCTCGTCGGCGAGTTCCCGCCGCCGCCGTTCCAGCTCGACGACCTGTGCGTCGGTGCTGCGGGCCTGCCGGTGGGCGGTCACGTCGACACCGAGCACGGTGGCCGGGCCGTGACCGCCCACCCGGATCGAGTCCCGCCGCAGGCCCAGCGGGAGCGGCGCGACGCGTACCCGATGTTCCCCCGCGGCGAGCCGGAGGCCACCCCGGCGGGTGACCCGCGCGCGGTCCGGGTAGACGGTCACACCGACGACTGGCGCATCGATCTCCACAGTGTTCACCGGCGCGAGGGTAGTTCAGCCGCGCCCACCTCGGGGCTACCCAAGGTGCAGCCGCTGGTCGACGGCGAGCGTCGCCAGTTCGCGCGCGGTGAACGGCAGCGGGGACGCGGATGTCTGCCTGTCGTACGCGCCCTGCGCCACGAAGACCACCATGCCGTCGGGGTGCCGGTAGGCCGCCCACTGGTCGAACCGGTCGTCCGCGCCGGGACGAACCACCACACCCACAGTCGCGTCGCCGACGGTCATCGGCTGGCACTCGCCCCCCATGCCCCCCATGCCCCAGAACGCGCGCGCCAGGCCACACGGTTCGGTCGGCAGCGGGTTCCCCGGTGTGTGCACCTCGGTGAGCAGGCGTCCCCTCCACGTCCCCTTCGCCACGTCGACCGAGGCCGTGTAGCTCCACAGCTCGGCGCCGTCGGCCCGTCCGATGAAGTTGGCCTCGTGCGTGCCCAGCGTCTCCTTCCCGGTCTTGCTGGAGACGGTCTTCTCAGCGGTGTAGCCGGCGGGCACCACTGTGACGAGCTGGTCGAGCAGCAGGACGGCCTTGTGGTACCGGGTGCCCGCCCGCGCGGTGCGGTCCTCCTGGGGCAGGCCGTCGGGCCCGGTCGGCATCGGCTCGGCGCTGTCGTCCGGCGACGGGGCGGTCTGCGGCAGCGCGGCGGGCGGGCGTCGGTCGCCGCCGTCCGGGGTGGCGAGGGCCACGACACCCGCGACGGCGATTACCGCCGTCGCCGATCCGGCACACGCCCGGATGACCCGGCGCCGGTTGCGTGCCCGGCGGGCGGAGCGCAGCATGCCGTCCGTGCTCGGTCGCGGCGGCGCGGCGACGCCGAGCATCTCGTCGCGAAGCGCCTCGCGCAGCTGGTCTCCGTTCATCGTTGCCCCTTCTCGCTCGATGAGTGCATGGGTGACAGGAGGCCGCGCAACGTGTCCAGGCCCCGGGCGGACTGGCTCTTCACCGTTCCCGGCGAGCAGTTCAGCAGCGCCGCCACCTCGTCGACCGGCAGGTCCTCCCAGTAGCGGAGGACCAGGACGGCGCGCTGCCGGGGCGGTACGGCGGCGAGCGCCTGGAGCACCACGAGCCGGTCCTCGGACGGACTCGCGGGCGCCGGTGGATCGGCGTCGGGCGTGCCCACCCGTTCCCGCCGCCACCAGCCCCGCCGCCGTTCGTCGAGGAAGGACCGGACGATGATCTGGCGCACGTAGGAGTCGAGCGCGTCGTGCCGGTCGACCCGGTTCCAGACCAGGTACAGCTTGGTGAACCCGGTCTGGACCAGGTCCTCCGCGCGGTGCCAGTCACCGCAGAGCAGATACGCGGTGGCGCGCATGGCGCGGTGCCTCGCCGAGAAGTACTCCGCGAACGCCGTGTCGCGATCACTCATCCGGACCTCCGATCAGATTCGGGATAGTCACGCCAGGTGAGGCTCCCGGGGTTGCTCGAAGCCCGGAGGAATCCGCGTCGCCGACGGTCAGCCGCGGAAGCTGCGCGCGAGCAACCGGAGCCCGTCGGGCACGTCGGCGGTGCCGACGGCGCCGTAGCCGAGCACCAGACCGGTCGGGCCGGGCGGGCCCGCCCGGTAACCGGCGATCTCGCGTACCGTGACGCCGACCTCCGCCGCCCGGGCGACGACTTCCGGCAGGTCGACGCCGGTCTCCGGGCGCAGCCGCGCGCACAGGTGCAGGCCCGCCGTCGACGGCACCGGGTCGAGCCAGTCGGCGAGGTCGGATCGCAACGCGGCGTCGATCAGGTCGCGCCGCTCGGCGTACACCCGGGTCGCCTTGCGGATGTGCCGGGCCAGTTCGCCGGAGTCGATGAACCGGGCCAGCGCGGCCTGAGTGGTGTGGTCGCCGTGCCAGTCGGTGAGCTGCCGGGCGGCCAGCAGCGCCGGGCGAAGCGACGCCGGGGCGACCAGGAAACCGAGGCGCAGCATGGGCAGCAGGGTCTTGGAGAACGTGCCGACGTAGACGACCTTCCCGGCCCGGTCCAGCGTCTGCAACGGGTCCAGCGGGCGGGCCGAGAAGCGGAACTCGGTGTCGTAGTCGTCCTCCACGACCACCGCGTCCCGGGCCGCCGCCCAGTCCAGCAGCGCCGCCCGGCGGGCCGGGGACATCCGGACGCCCAGCGGGAACTGGTGGGACGGGGTGACGTAGACCAGCCGCGCGTCGCCTGGTAGCGCGCGAACGTCGAGGCCCTGGTCGTCGACGGGCACCGGCACGACCCGCGCGCCGTGGCCGGCGAACAGCCGCCGGGCGGGGGGATAGCCGGGCTCCTCCACCGCCACCCGGTCGCCCGGTTCGAGCACCACCCGGGCGATCAGGTCCAGCGCCTGCTGGGCGCCGTGGGTGACGACGACGTCCTCGGGCGCGGCCCGTACCGCGCGGGCGAGTCCCACGTAACGGGCGACGGCGGTACGCAGGCCCTGGTGCCCGGCCGGGTCGGCGTATCCGCCCCGGATCGTCGCGGTGCGCAGTTCCCCGGCGACCAGCCGCCGCCAGGTGGCCAGCGGGAACAGCCCGGTGTCAGGGGTGCCGGCCCGGAAGTCGTGGCCCGGTCGGGGCGCGGCGGTGGGGGCCGGCGCGGCGGACGCCCAGAACGCGCGGGGGCGTACGCCACCGGCCGGTGCCGGACGGGGCCGGGCGCGGGCGACCGGCTCGCCTGCGACGAACGTGCCCGCGCCGACCCGGGCGGTGAGCAGGCCCTCGGCGGTCAGCCGCTCGTAGGCGACGGCGACCGTGTTGCGGGAGACGTCGAGCCGCCGGGCCAGCTCGCGGCTGGGTGGCAACCGTTCGCCGGGCCGCAGCCGGCCGTCCAGGATCGCCTCCAGCAACTGCCTGTGGATCCGGGTGGCGCGGTCGCCGGGGCCGGCCAGGCTCACGTGTACGTCCACCGCGACGACCCTACATTGGCCCAATCGAATCGCCTGGAATCGGTGCTTCTGTGAGCCAATCCGCAGGTCTTGGATGGAGGAAGGAGCACGGCGAACGGGGGACGAGCAATGACCGATGTCGACACCGGCCGCCGGGTCCGGGTGCTGGCCCTGGCCCAGCTCGCCAACTCGGTGGGTGACGGCGCGTTCTACGCCTGCTCGGCGCTGTTCTTCATCCGGGTGGTCGGGTTGTCCCCGGCGCAGGTCGGGATCGCCCTCACCGTGGGCTGGTCGACGGGCATCCTCGCCGGGGTGCCCGCCGGCCAGCTGGCAGACCGCTACGGCGCGCGGCGGATGACAGTCGTCTTCGCCGTCGCCACCGCCGCCGCACTCAGCGGCTTCCTCGTGATCCGTTCCTTCCCGCTGTTCGTGCTGCTCGCATGTTGCTACGCCGCCTGTCAGGCCGGGCTCACCGCCAGCCGGCAGGCGCTGCTGGTCGGGCTGATCGAGCCCGCGCGGCGCACCGCGGTACGGGCCCGGTTGCAGTCGGTCTCGAACGCCGGCCTGGCCGCCGGGGCCGGGCTGGGCGCGCTCGTGCTCTGGGCGGACAGCCGCCCGGCGTACCTGTCCGCCTTCGCGCTCGACGCGGCGAGCTTCCTGGCCGCGGCCCTGCTGGTGCGCCGGCTGCCCGAGGCGGCGGCGCCGGTCCCGGCCGGACCCGAGCCGGGCCGGCTGGCTGTGCTGCGCGACCGCCCGTACGCGCTGATCACCCTGCTGAACGCGGTGATGTGCCTGAACATGCCGCTGCTCAGCCTGGCGTTGCCACTGTGGATCGCGGAACGGACCGACGCCCCGGCGCCGATGGGCGCGATCGTGCTCACCGTGAACATGCTGTGCGTGGTGCTGTGGCAGGTCCGGGTGGCCCGCCGGGTGACCGATCCGGGCACGGCGGCGCGGGCCAGCGGGCACGCCGGTTGGGTGCTGCTTGTCGCTTGCGGCGCGTACGCGGTCTCCGGGATGGTCGGCGGCGCGTGGGTGGCCTCGGCGGTGCTGCTGGGCGCGGCACTGGTGCAGGTGTTCGGCGAGATGGTGCAGGCGGCCAGCGGCTGGGAGGTCGGCTTCACCCTGGCCCGACCCGACCGGCAGGGGCAGTACCAGGGCTTCTTCGGCATGGCGCCGCAGCTCGCCCGGATGCTCGGCCCGGTGCTGCTGACCTCGCTGCTGCTCGGCTGGGGCACCCCGGGCTGGCTGGTGCTCGGCGGGCTGTTCGTGCTCGCCGGCCTGGCGATGCGGCCGGCGGTACGCCTCGCCGAGCGCCGCCGGGCCGCCGCCGAGGTGTGGATCCCCGCTCCGGTACCGGGCTCGACCGGCACTGAGGTGTCCTCCACCACGTCGCGGCGAGGCCGCTGAGCCGTCGCGCACCTACGGGAGGCGATCAGGGCGCATTTCTGGCACGGTGGGTAGAAGTGTGGTGCCGTCGGCGGCGCGGTTGAGGGGGCGTGGTGGAGTTCTCGGTGACGACCCGGCAGGGGCGCGTCGGCCCGGTGATCGAGGTCGTCGGCGATCTGGACATGGCCAGCGCGCCTCAGCTGCGTGACCGGCTGCTCGAGGTGGTGGAGACCGGTGCGCGGACGGTGGTCGTCGACCTGACCCAGGTCGGATTCATGGATTCCAGCGGCTTGGGCGCGCTGGTGCTCGTCTACAAGAACCTGCGGGAGCGCGACGGCTGGCTCGGTCTGGCCGTCGTACGCCAGTCGATCCGCAACGTCTTCTCGATCACCTCGGTGGACCGCGTCGTCCCGCTCTTCGGCACGGTCCGCGAGGCCGAGGACGGCTCACCGACGGCGGTGCGCTGAGCGCTCCTCGTCCGGGCTGACGCGGGCGCTGTCCGCGCCGGCGGTGCTGCGGCGTGGCCCGTGGCCGCCGTACCAGTCGACGACGAGCAGCGTGGTGTCGTCGGCCAGAGCCGGCCCGGCGATCTCCAGCACCGCGTCGGCAGTGCCCGGACCGCCTCGCGGGGATGCAGGTGGGCGAGGCGGAGCAGGGCGGCGGCCAGGTCGAGGTCCGCGGCGTTGCGTTCGCGCATGCCGTCGGTGACCACCACCAGCCGGTCGCCGGGCAGCAGCGGTAGCTCCGCGCTGCGGTAGCTCTCGCCGGGGAACATCCCGAACGGAAAGTTGCCCGGCAGTTCCACGGGTACGACCCGGCCGTCCCGGACCAGCAGCGGCGGGACGTGCCCCGCATTCAGCAGCTCGCAGCGTCCGGTGGTCAGGTCGATACGGCCCAGCACGGCGGTGACGTACGCGCCGCGTACGTTGGCGTGCTCCGCGACCGCCCGGTTGGCCTCCTCGGCCTGCGCGACGAGACCGAGGCCGCGCCGGCGGGTGTTGCGCAGGCTGCCCACGCCGAGGGTGGCGGTGAGCGCGCTCGCCACGCCGTGGCCCATCGCGTCGGTGACGCTGAGGTGCAGCAGGTCCCGGGCCAGGCTGTAGTCGAAGGTGTCGCCGCCGACGCTCGCGGCGGGTTCCAGCCAGCCGGAGAGGGCGAAGGCGCCGGCCTCGCAGGTGAACGAGGCGGGCAGCAGCCGGCGCTGGATCTCGGCGGAGAGGGTGAACGGGGTGGTGCGCTGTCCCCACTCGAACAGGTCGGTGTGCCTGCGGTTGGCGATGACCACGAACGCCAGCGCGTGCGCGGTACGGGCGACCCAGTTCACCACGTCGCCGTCCGGCTCGTCGGGCAGGTCGATCTCCAGCAGGCCGATCGCCTCACCGCGGTCGGTGACCGGCGCCAGCACGGTCCACGTGCCGTCGCCGGGGACGACCTCGGGGGCCTGCTGACGGAGGGCGCGTTCGTAGGGCCCGCCGTCGAACGGGAGGACCTCGGCCTCCTCCTCGCCGTGGCGTCGCCCGGCGCCGCCGCCGTCCGGCTGGTGGGTCAGCCGGACCAGCGCGCGACCGCTGAGGTCGGCGATCAGCAGCGAGACGCCGCGCGCGTTCAGCGCCGTGGCGATGACGCCGGTGACGGCCTCGACCGCCTGCACCGGGGCGGCGTCCTCCGCCGACTGCAACATCCCGGTCAGCACCGCCTGCTCGCTGTCCTCCACCCCTTGAGCATATTCAGCGGGCAGCGCGGCCGCCTTGTGGGCGAGACCGGGGGCCGGCGGGTCACCGCCATCGACCGGCCGGTATTGCATATAGTTGGCAACTACAGAAGAGTGGCGGTAGCGGGCGCTCGGGCACGCGATGATCGATCCTCGCCGGAGCGCCCGCCCGGCTGCCATCCGCAGACGAGTGTTCGAGGGGTTGCCGGTGGCGATCAGACCCAAGCCCGTACGCGTGGCAGCGGTGCTCGCCGCCGCCCTGCTCGTCGCCGCCGGCTGCTCGTCACCCACGGCGTCGACCGGCGGCCCGGGCAACTCCGGCACGCTCGTGGTCGCCACCGCGGGCGAGCCGGACACGCTCAACCCGGTGCTCAACTACGGCGTCGACGGCGCGTCGCTGATCTTCGACGGGCTGGTCGCCCGGGACGCCCGCAACGACCTGGTGCCCGCCCTGGCCCGCGAGCTGCCCACCGTCTCGGCGGACGGGAAGACAGTCACCGCGAAGCTGCGCGAAGGCGTGCTGTTCCACGACGGCAGCCCGCTGACCGCGCAGGACGTGGTGTTCACCTACCAGGCGGTGCTCGACCCGGCCGTCGACTCCACGCTGCGGTCCGATCTGGACATGCTCGCCTCCGTCACCGCGCCCGACCCGGCGACGGTCGTGTTCACGCTGAAGTACGCGTACGCGCCGTTCCTGCAGCGGCTGGCGCTGGGGATCGTCCCGGCGAAGGCGTTCGCCGGGCAGGACATCAACAAGGCGACCTTCAACCGCAAGCCGGTCGGCACCGGCCCGTACCGGTTCACCTCCTGGACCCCGGGTGACCGGCTCGTGCTCGCGGCGAACGAGACGTACTGGGACGGCAAACCGGCGAACTCGGGCGTGGTGGTGGCGTTCGTCGCCGACGACAACGTCCGCGCCCAGCGGATGCGGGCCGGCGAGTTCGACGCGGCGGAGCTGGCGCCGAAGCTCGCCTCCGGCTTCGAGAGCCGCGACGGCTACCGGGTGCACAAGGTGCCGACCGCCGACTACCGGGGCGTCATGCTGCCGATGGGCAACCCGGTCACCGGCGACCCCGCGATCCGGAAGGCGCTGAACGTCGCGGTGGACCGGCAGGCCATGGTGACCGGCGTGCTCGGCGGCGCGGGGGAGCCCGCGTTCGGGCCGGTGCCGCCCACGTCGGAGTACGCCGAGCCGACGATCGCCGGCAAGCCCGGCGCCGACGTCGCCGCCGCCACGGCGGAGCTGGACGCCGCCGGGTGGAAGCCCGGCCCGGACGGCATCCGGGTCAAGGACGGGCGGCAGGCCGCGTTCACGATCCTGTACCCGGCCACCGACAGCCTGCGCAAGGAACTCGCACTGGCCGTCACCGCCGACGCGAAGAAGGTCGGCATCAAAGTCACGCCCGAGGGCCTGACCTGGGACGCGATCACGCCGCGGATGAAGCGCGACGCGCTGATCATGGGCTACGGCACGCCGTACGATCCGGACTTCGTCTCCTACAAGCTGTTCAGCTCGGCCTTCGCCGGGCAGGGCTTCTTCAACCCCGGCTCGTACCGCTCGGCGGTCACCGACGCCGCGTTGCAGGCCGGCCGGGACAACGCCGACCCGGCCGCCCGCAAGGCCGCGTACGCCACGTTCCAGAAGCAGCTCGCCGCCGACGTGCCGTGGGTGTTCCTCACCTACCTCCAGCACACCTACGTGCTGAAGGACGCCGTGACCGGGGTGACGCCGCGGGTCGAGCCGCACGAGCACGACGTCGCCAACAGCATCTGGTGGAACGTGCACACCTGGACGAGAGAATCGTGACCGGACGGCGGCGGCTGGCCGGGGCGGGCACAGTGGTCCGGCGGCGGCTGCTGGTCGCCGTGCCGGTGCTGGCCGCCACCAGCATGGGCATGTTCGCCCTCGGCGCCGCCTCCCCGATCGACCCGGCCCAGCAGTACGCGGGCGCGGCGGCGTTCACCACCAGCGAGGAGAACCTGGCGCAGATCCGCGCCAACTGGGGTGTCGACGACCCGCTGCCGGTGCAGTACGCCCGCTGGGTCGGCAACCTGCTGCGCGGCGACCTGGGCTGGTCGACGAGCCGGCACGAGCCGGTCACCTCGGTGCTGGCCTCCCGGGCCGGATGGACGCTGCTGCTCGTCGGCACCGCGCTGGCCCTGGTGCTGGTGGCGAGCGTGCTGCTGGGCACGCTGGCCGCGTACCGGCGTGGCGGCTGGTTCGACCGGGCGCTGCGCGCCGTCGCGTACGCCGTGCAGTCCATGCCGGTGTTCTGGATCGGCCTCGCGGCGATCGCCGTGTTCGCCCTCAGCCTCGGCTGGCTGCCCGCCGGCGGGCTCACCGACATCACCGCCACGAGCACCGACCCGGCCGACGTGGCCCGGCACCTGGTGCTGCCGGTGACGGTGCTGGCGATCTCCCAGGCCCCGTGGTTCGTCCTGTTCGTCCGTGACGCGGTCGCCGAGAGCCTGCGCGACGACCACGTCCTGGCCGCCCGCGCCCGGGGACTGCCCGGCCGGGTCGTCCTGTTCGGACACGCGCTGCGTACCGCGTTGCTGCCGTTCCTCACCCTGGTCGGCACGCACCTGCCCGAACTCGTCGGCGGCGCGGTCCTGGTGGAGACCGTGTTCTCGCTGCCCGGCCTCGGCGCGGTCACCGTCGAGGCGGCGCTGGGCGCCGACTTCCCGCTGCTCGCGGCCACCACCCTGGCCACCGCCGTCGTGGTGCTGACCGCGAACCTGCTCACCGACCTCGCCTACGCCGCCGCCGACCCCCGGGTACGCCTCGATGACTGACCTCGCCCTCCCCGCGCGCGTCCGGCGCCTGCGCCGCCCCGGCAGCGCGGGCACGACTGTCGCCGTCGTGGTGCTCGCCGGTGTGGTAGCCGCCGCGCTGCTCGCCCCGGTCCTGTGGCCGCTGGACCAGAGCGCGGTCGACCTCTCCCGTACCCGGCTCGCGCCGTCGGCCGACAACCTGGCCGGCACCGACGACCTCGGCCGCGACGTGGCGTTGCGCAGCCTCTACGGCCTGCGCGTCTCGCTGCTTGTCGGCGCGGTCGCGGCGCTCGTCGCCGCAGTCATCGGCGGGCTGGTCGGCGCGCTCGCCGGCAGCGTCGGCGGCTGGGTCGACCGGGCGCTCATGCGCGTCGTGGACACCGTCGCCGCGCTGCCGCACCTGCTGCTGGGCATCTTCATCGTGGCGATGCTGCGCCCCAGCCTGGGCGCGGTGATCGCGTCCATCGCGCTGACGCACTGGCTGTCCACCGCCCGGATCGTCCGCTCCGAGCTGCTCAGCCTGCGCAACCGGCCGTTCGTGGACGCCGCGATCTCCGGCGGCGCGAGCCGGGCCCGGGTGCTCACCCGGCACCTGCTGCCGCACGTGCTGCCGCGCCTGGCGCTGGCGACCACGCTCATGGTGCCGCACGCCGTCTGGCACGAGACCGCGCTGTCCTTCCTCGGCCTCGGCCTGCCGCCGCACCTCGCCTCGATCGGCAACATGATCAACGACGGGCAGCGGTCGCTGCTCACCGGCGCCTGGTGGGCCAGCATCGTGCCCGGCCTCCTGCTCGTGGCGGCCACGCTGGCGCTCGCCGTGCTCACCGGCCGGTGGCGCGACCGCCTCGACCCGCGCGTACGGGCGGAGCTGCAGCTGTGACCGCCCCGGCGCTGCTGACCGTCGACGGGCTGACCGTCCGCTTCCGGCTGCGTGACGCGCTCGTGCACGCCGTCACCGACCTCAGCCTCACGCTGCGGCCCGGCGAGCTGCTGGCGGTGGTCGGTGAGTCCGGGTGCGGCAAGTCCGTCCTCGCGCACGCCCTGCTCGGCCTGCTGCCACGCAACGCCGCAGTCACCGGGCACGCCCGCCTGCGCGCGCCGGGACGCGACGAGGTCGACCTGATCGGCGCGGGGGAGCGGCACCTCGCCCGGCACGTACGCGGCCGGGGCGTCGGGCTGGTCCCGCAGAGCCCCGCCACCGCGCTCACCCCGGTACGGACCGGGCGGAAGCTGCTGGAGGAGACGCTGCGCGCGCACGGGCACACCCGTCGCGACGCGCCGGCCGCCGCCGACCGGATCGCCGCCGACGTCGGCCTCGACCCGGCCGACCTGGACCGGTACCCGCACGAACTGTCCGGCGGCATGGCCCAGCGGCTCGCCACCGCGCTGGCGCTCGCGCCCGACCCGCCGGTGCTGCTCGCCGACGAACCCACCACCGGCCTGGACCGGCCGCTCGTCGACCACACGCTGGACCTGCTGCGCCGCCGCTGCGACACCGGCGCGGCCGTCCTGCTCATCACGCACGACCTGGCCGCCGCGCGCCGCGTCGCGGACACCGTGGCCGTGATGTACGCCAGCCGGATCGTCGAGCACCGCCCCACCGGGGCGCTGTTCGACGCCCCGGCCCACCCGTACACCGCCGGGCTGCTCGACGCGCTGCCCGATCGCGCGTTCGTGCCGGTACCCGGCCACCCGCCGGCGCTCACCGACCTGCCCGGCGGCTGCGCCTTCGCCCCGCGCTGCGCCCGCGCCACCGACACCTGCGCGACAGTGCCCCGCCTCGACGCCGAGGGCGCGGGCCGGGTCGCCTGCCACCATCCGCTGCGCGAGGAGGTACCGGCATGACGGTCACGGCTCCGGACGCCACCGACGCCGTCGCTCCGGGCGCCGCGCCGGCCGCCGGGCTCGCCGCRCACCAGGTCTCCGTCGCGTACGGCCGGCAGCGCGTCCTCGACCGGGTCGACCTGCGCATCGCCCCCGGCGAGACGGTCGGGCTACGTGGACCGTCTGGTAGCGGCAAGTCCACACTCGCCCGCGTCCTCGCCCTGCTGCACGCACCGGACAGCGGGCACCTCACGCTCGACGGGAGTCCCGTCCGGGGCGCCCGGCACCGGCTGCCCGCCTCGGTCCGCACGCGTGTCGCGATCCTGTTCCAGAGCCCGCGCGCCGCCACCGACCCGCGGCTCAGCCTCGCCGACATCGTCGCCGAGCCGCTACGTGCCACCGGCACGCCGCGCGAGCAGGCCGCCGCCCGTACGGCGGAACTGGCCGACCTGGTCGGGCTGACAACCGACCTGCTGACCCGCCGCCCGCACGCGGTCAGCGACGGGCAGCTGCAACGCGCCTGCCTCGCCCGGGCCCTGGTCCACCGGCCGGACTACCTGCTCTGCGACGAGGCCACCGCGATGCTCGACGCCTCCACGCAAGCGCACGTCGCCGCCGTGATCGGCGACTACCAGCGCCGGCAGGGCGCCGGGGTCCTGGTCATCACCCACGACCCGGCGCTGATGGCCCGCTGGGCCACCCGGGTGGTGGACCTGCCGGCGGCGTGACGTCGCGTCAATCCCGCACCGGGCGGCGTACCGTGCCCAGCGCCCCGGCGACGACGGTCCCGAATCCGACCGCCATGAGCGGCATCCCCATCTCGAACGGCAGCTCACCGACCCAGTTGATGCTGTCGCGCTCGGGCAGCGCGCCCAGGCTCACCGCGACCACCGCGCCGGCGAGGAACATCCCGGCCACCGCCGCGCCGACCGAGAGCTTGGCGCACGCCACGCTCCGCCCGGCCCAGAGGCCGGCCAGGACGGCAATCGCCAGGGACACCACGACCAGCCAGGTCCAGCCGCCCTCGGTCTCCAGATAGGCCCAGCCCGAGTACGACCACTGGTGCATGCGGCTGGCGCGGAACCACGGGATCAGGTAGCCGAGCAGCGCGGTGGCGCTGCCGACCAGGAGCAGCACGTCGGGGGCCGGGCGGTACCAGCGAGGGGAGTCGTCCATGCGTCCGGAAGGTAGCAGTGCCATGATCCACGCGCACGGTCAGCACCAGCCGTTTACCGGCCCGTTGACCCCGGTGGAGAGGTAGGCGTCGGACACCCAGCTGCCGTCACTGAGCCGGTCCCACAGCGCCGTGGTGCCGTAGCGGCCGGTGTGCGAGGTGCCGTTGGCGGAGCAGGAGACGGTGACGGTGGCGCCGTCGGCGACCGACCCGAGGACGCCGTACCCGGTGCCCGGTCCGGAGCGCCGGGTCAGCGTGCCGCCGCCGTTGGCGTCGACGACGCCCTGGTTGAAGCCGAGCGCGCCGTAGTTGTAGACGCCGCCGCCCGCGCCGACGTAGGCGGACCCGTGCCGGGCGCCGCCCTGGTACGCCGCCGCGCCGCTGACGAAGTCCCACTTGCCGATGCCGTGCCCGGCGATCGGGACGTACGCCGAGTTCTGTCGCAGTCCGAAGTGCACGTGCCGGCCGGTGGCGGAGCCGCCGCAGGTGACATCCGTGCCGGTGTTGCCCAGGAACGCGCCCTGGGCGACGCCCGCGCCGTTGACGGAGATGCTGTTCCACAGGTGGTAGTAGTCCGTCGAGTAGCCCCGGTCGTGGATGACCCGGATCCAGCCGGTGCACATCGTGTACGCGGTTCCGGCCCGGGCGGCGCGGACGACCTGGTCGCCACCGGCGAGGTCGACCGAACTCCACGGCGCGGCGGCGCCGCCCCAGCCGTGCGGCCCGGAGGTGAGCGTCCACGTCTGCCCGACCGCGAACGGCAGCGCCATGCCGGTGCGGAAGTCGCCGCCCGCGTACGTCGGTGTGACGGGCGTGGTGAAGACGGCCTTCTCGGTCTCGCTCACCAGCGGCGACGCGGCGGCCAGGTCGCCGAACGCGGCCTCCCCGTCGAACGCGACGGTCCAGCCCCTGGCGTCGGCCCGGGCGAGGAAGACCGAGCCGGTGGGGTGCGCGTCGGCGGACCGGTCCGCCGGCAGCACCGCGGTGCCGAAGGCCCACCGCCCGTTCGAGCGGGTGACGCTGATCCGGGCCTGCTGCGCGTCCGCCGTACGGGCGGCGGCGTCGGCCGAGCCGAGAAGCTTCGCGGTCACGGCGTCGGCGACGGGGCCGGGTGCCGGGCGGGGAGCGGCGGTCGCGGGTGCCGGGGCTGTTGCCCAGGCGCCGATGGCCGCCAGGGCGCAGGAGAGCATGAGCCGTCGCATGGAGCCTCCTTATCGACATGTGTCACTGAATGGAGGCTATCGACGGTGGTGAAAGTTGTCTACGACTATCGATGCGACGGTGAAGGATCTATGCATCGGGGCGTACCCGGAACTGGATCTTCCGGGTGGCGGGGTTCCGAGGCCGGCGCTGTCGCGCGCGGCTCGACGGCGCGGCATCCGTTTCCGGTCGCCATTTCTGATCCGCCTTCAAAGATTGGCGGAAGTGACAATGCCGGCCGACGGTTGAGTAGAGATTTGACCGCTTCGGGTGGTTCGCGCGGCCGCACGTAATCGTAGTGATGTCGGTATCGTTCCGCCATTGTGGTGACCAGTCCCTTTCTGTGGGTTGTGGTGCGATGTCGGAAAGAATCGGCGTTCCGACATCCGGTGAAACAAAGGCCTGCCGCATTCGAGATCTTCGACATCTCCCGATGCTCCGCCGGTATAGTGCGACCATCCCCTATGGAGTGCCGGAAAGCGTCTGATCTGCGTGATGACACCTGGGCTGGAAAATGCGCCAACGGGCCCGTGCTTCGTCGGGCGGGGAGCACAGTTGGCGCGTATCGGAAAAGCCCAGGCCGCCGCGCTCGGCCACGGCCGGCAGATGGTCTGCGAAGTGGTCGGAGAGCCGGGTATCGGCAAGACCCGCTTCGTCCGCGAGGCCCTGGAACGATGCGCCCCCACGGTCCCGTGGGCCGTCGGGACGTGCGCGCCGGACGAGCGAGGAGTTCCCTTCCATGTGTTCCGGCACGCCCTCACGAAGGGCCAGCCACCCCGCCGCGGACTGCGTGCCGGGCGACCCGCACCGACCTGGGCGGAGCCCGCGGGCGCGGTGCCACCGGCGTCGGACGCCCGGCGGTTCCGGACCTACCAGGCGGCCCGCCGGCTGATCGGCCTGGCCGCCCGGGACGGACTGGTGCTGGTCCTCGACGACCTGCACTGGGCGGACGCCCCCTCCACCGGCCTGATCGCCCACCTCCTGAGGTATCCGGTGCCCGCGCCGCTGCTGCTCGTGCTCGTCTACCGCCCGCGCCAGATGGCGACCCCGATGCCGTTCGGCCCACCGGAATCCGACGAGAACGCCGATCCGGAACCGACGTCCCGCGACCGGATCGAACTCCGCCCGCTCGGCCTCGCCGAGGTCGCGCTCCTGCACCCCCACGTCGACCAGGCGGAGCTGCGAGCCCGGTACGACCTGACCGGCGGCAACCCCGGTTACCTGGCGGCGCTCCCGGCCGGCCCCGCTCCGGCCGCCGCCGACCCGCTCCGGGAGGCGCCTGGTGTTCGGCTGCCCGACGCGGCGGTGGCCGTGCTGCGCCGCGAGTGGGCCGACCTGCCGTCCGTCGAACTGGCCTGCTTGCGAGCCGGAGCGATAGTGGATGCGCCCTTCGCCCCGGACCTGCTGGCCGAGGTCGCGCAGGTGCCGGCGGCACTGGCGGTCGCGGCCGGCTGGCGGTTGGCCCGGCTCGACCTGATCCGCCGCGTCCCCGGCACCGGACGCTTCGCCTTCCGGCACCCGGTGCTGCGGATGGCGGTCGCCCAGGACACCGACCCGGCGTGGCGGGTGGACGCCTGCGCGCGAGCGCTCACCGCGCTCGTCGACCTGGGCGCGCCAGCCGCGGACCGGGCCCGCTACGCCGAGCGCCTGCTTGCCCTGCCGAACGGCCGCTGGGCCGGACGTTGCGTCGACGTGCTCTCCCGGGCCGCCCAGGAGATCCGGCGCGAGACACCGGACCTGGCCATCCGCTGGCTGCGGCTGGCGTTGCGGGCGCTGCGGCCGACGGCCGGTGAAGCCCAACGTCGCCGCGACGTGTCACTCGCGCTGGCCCAGGTCACCGGCGAGGCGGGCGACCTGGCCGAGAGCCGGGCACTGCTCCAGGAGATCGTGCCGCTGTTCCCCGCCGACCCGGAGGGACGACGGGCCCAGGCGGTAGCCCTGTGGGCGCGCGTGGAACGCCTGCTCGGCAACTACGCGGAGGCGGTGGCGATCAGCCGGCGCGAGCTGGCCGCGCTGCCGGCCGGCACCGGGCCCGCCGGCGGCTACCGGCTCGCCACCGAGATCGGCGTCGCCGGCATCCTGGCCGGCCGCCCCGTGGCCGGGCTGCCCGACGCGTTCACCGCGGATCCCGGCGGCCCGGGCGTGGACCGGGCCGGCCTCCTGGCCGTACGCGGCCTGGCCGCCGTGCACGACGGCGCGCTCGACGACGCCCGTGGGCTGCTCGACGCCGGCGCCCGGATCGTCGACTCGCTGCCGGACCGGGACCTGCGGGACCACCCCGACTGCCTCACCGCGCTCGGCCTGACCGAGCTGTACCTCGAGCGGCAGGCCGACGCGGTGCGGCACCTCGACCGCGGGCTGACGCTCGTCCGCGCCTCGCACCGCGACGACGGGTTGTGTCAGCTTCTGCTCGCGCGCACCGAGGTGGCGTACCACGCCGGCCGGCTGAGCACGGCCATCGGACTGGCCACCGAGGCCGGCATCGTCGCCCGGCGCATCGGCAGCCGCCACCTGCTGAGCTTCGCCCTGGCGTTCGAGGCGGAGGCGACCGCCTGGCGTGGCGGTCCTCGGGACGACGACCGGGCGGTGGCGCTGGCCCGCAGCGCCGTCGGAATCGCCACCGACCCCGCCACCTGGTGCGGTCGTACCGCCGCGACCGCGCTGGCGACGGCGGCGCTGCTGGCCGGTGATCCGGCGACCTGTGCCGAACTGGTGCGCTCGGCCGGCGGCGACAGCCGGCTCAGCCGCCTCCAGACCACCCTCCGTCCGATGTGGCACGAGCTGCTCTGCGCCGCCGCGCTCGCCGCGGGCGAGGTGGACGACGCCGAGCGGCAGGCCCGGCAGGCGATGGCCGAGGCGGAGCAGGTGGGCCTGCCGGGGCAGCGGGGCTTCGCCGAGTCGGCGTACGGCGAGGTGCTGCTCGCCCGCGGCGAGGTCCCGGCGGCGCAGCTCCACCTGGAGGCCGCTGCCGACCTGTTCCGCTCCGGCGGCATGGCGCTGCGGCGCAGCCTCGCGCTGGCCTCCCTGGCCCGGGCGGCCGAAGCCGCGGACCAGCCCGGCCCGGCGGCGCGGGCCCGCCGCCGGGCGCTGGAACTGGCCGGGTGGTGCGGTACGGAACGGGTCGCCCTGCGACTGGCGCGTCCGGTCGGCCCGCGCGAGGCCGCCGCGCTGACCGACCGGGAATGGCACATCGCGCGGCTGGCGACGACCGGAGTCACCAGCCGGCTGATCGGGCGGCAGCTCAACATCAGCCCGCGCACGGTGGAAGCGCACCTGACCCGGATCTACCGCAAAGCGGGCGTCGCGTCCCGGTCGGGCCTGGTCGCCTGGGTCGCCCGGCTCGACGACACCGATCGGTGACCGCTGTCCGGGCCGGATGACATCGTTCCGTGCAACGCCCGCGGGCCGGGTAGCACGAGGCCGCGCCGCCACCGGCCCGGGCCGACGGTCGCTCACATACTCGACTGCATCGGGCGCGATTCCCGCGCACCGGCTGTGGATGGAGGACGAGATGCTGGGCAGAAGATCCGTCAGGAGCCCGCGTACCCTCGCCGCGCCGGTGCCGGCGATGCCGTTCGCCGCCGCCGCTGCGGCGCTGCTGATGCTGACCGGCTGTGGCGGCGAACCGGTGGACGCGGCCACCCCCGCGCCCGAGGGCTCGGCCGGCTTCGGCCGAGACCGGGCCGCGCTGGTGCTCACCGCCTTCGACCAGGCCGACTCGGCCGCCTCGGTGGCCGGCGACATCGAGACGCTGCGGACCCAGGAGGTTCCGCCCTCGCTGGACCTCAGCGTCGCCGCGGTCCGCCGGGCCGCCTACAACCAGCAGGCGCAACCGTCGTTCCAGCACATCAACCCGGCGTTCGCGGTGCCGCCCGGCGACCCGGCGTGCTTCCTCGTCACGGCCACCCTCAAGCTGGCCGGCTCAGAGCTGGCCCCCACCGACGTCAGCCAGTTCGTGCTCGGCACGGACGGCCAGTGGAAGCTCAGCCACAACGTCCAGGTCACCCAGCCTGCGCTGGTGGCCGCCCGGAGCATCGACGGCCGGCCGGCCACCGAGGGCGGCACCGCCCTGGACGAGACCAGCCGCCGGGCGCTCGCCGCCGAGGTGTTCGCCCGCAGCATCGGGTCGACCACCGGCAACCGGTCCCTGATCGCGTCCAGCCCGCTGCTCGACGGCCAGTTCGCCGGCGGCTGGGAGGTCTACGGGCAGCAACTCGCCGGCGTCGGCGCGGAGGTCCGGCGAACCCTGGACCGGGCGGAGTGGTCGGACTGCGCGGTCACGACGCCGACCGGCACGCTGACCTTCCTGACCGTCCACGCCACCGACACGCTGCGCCCGGCGCCCGGCGGTCCGGCCACCGTCCGGATGGTGCCGCAGAGCCCGGACCTGATCGCCACCGGTCATCGCACGGCGGTGAGCGGAAAATCCATCCGGGTCAACCGGGTGGAGACCTTCCTGCTGCTCGTACCGGAGCAGACCACCGGCACGTCGGTGCTGGGACTCAACGACACCGCGTTGACGGTCACCGCCGGCTGACCGCGCACCGACCCCGCCGACGGCAGAAACCGGTGGCATCACTCGGGATCGGAGGCCGCGGACCGCGACGATGACAGCAGCCGTGATCGCCGGCGGGGCCGGTGGTACCCGCGGCCCGGCCACCAGGCTCGGGAGGAACCATGTGGCGTCCGCGCTTCCGATCGGACTACGTGCCGGTGCGGCTGCCCGACGGCCCGCTCGTGGTGCTGGGGGAGACCCGCAGCCTGCTCGTCGACGATCCGGTCGCCGCGGACCTGGCCGACCAGCTCGACGGCGCCGCGCCGCTGGCCGACGTGGTGGCCCGGCTGGCCACCCGGCACCCGGTCGCCGCCGTCGCCACCGCCCTCGCCCGGCTGCGTGACCACGGCCTGCTCACGTCCGGCCCGGCGCACACCTCGCCGGCCGAGGCCGCCGGCTGGGACGCCCGGGGCGTCCCGCCCGAGGCGGGGCGGCGGTGGATGGCCGGTGGCCCGGTCACCGTCGTGGACCTCGGGGCGCCCCGGGTGGCCGAGACCGCCGACGCGCTGCGCGCCCTCGGACTCGCCGTGACAGTGGTCGGGCCGGACGGACCGGACCCCGGCCCGGACGACGCCCAGGTGCTGGTGCTGCCGTCGTCGATGCTCGACCCCCGGCTGGCGTCGATGAACGACCGCCACCTGGCCGCCGGTCGCGCCTGGACCCTGGCCCGGCCGCACGGCAACGTCGTCTTCCTCGGCCCGCACCTGGTGCCGGGCCGTACCGGCTGCTGGGCCTGCCTGCGGCAACGCTGGCAGGAGAACGAGCAGGTGAACGCGTTCCTCGGCGGGCAGGACCTGGCCGGTCCGCTGCCGCAGCCCGGACGGGCGGTCCTGCCCGGACTGGCCACCACCGCCGCCGGCCTGCTCGCCGCCGAACTCGCCGTGCTCGCCGTGCGGGGTACGTCGCCCCGCCTCACCGGCCGGATGGTGGCCCTGGACACCCGGGACCTGAGCACGGAGAGCCACCAGCTCGTACGCCAACCGCAGTGCCCCGCGTGCGGCGACCCGGACCTCGTCCGCAAGGCCGAGCCCCGGATCGACCTGCCACCGAGCGGCGCCCAGCCCAGCCGGGCCGGAGACTCCCGTACCCGGGAACCCGCCGAGACGTACGCGGCACTCGCCCACCACGTCAGCCGGTACCTGGGCGTGGTGAGCCGGCTGACCCCGCTGGAGGCGACCGACAACGGCGTCACCCACACCTACTCCGCCGGGCACAACTTCGCCCAGCCCCGCGAGCTCGCCGGGCTGCGCCGCAACCTGCGCGGGCAGAGCGGCGGCAAGGGCCGGACCGACCTCCAGGCCCGGATGAGCGCGATCGGGGAGGCGGTGGAGCGCTACTGCGGGGTGTGGCGTGGCGACCGACCGGTGCACCGGGCGACCTACCGGCAGCTCGGTCCGGACCGCGCGGTGCACCTGCGCGAGCTGCTGCTGTTCTCGGACCGCCAGTACGCCGACCGGGACCGGCTCAACCGCGACCTCGGCCATCTGCACCGCGTTCCCCGCCCGTTGCCGGACGACGTGGAGCTGGACTGGACGACGGGCTGGTCGCTGACCCGGCAGACGCCGCGCGAGCTGCCCGCCGCGTACTGCTGGTACGGCCACCCGGAGCTGACCGGGCTGGGGGTGTGCTCGGCCGACTCGAACGGCTGCGCGGCCGGCGGCAACCTGTCCGAGGCGATCCTGCAGGGCTTCTGCGAACTCGTGGAGCGGGACAGCGTCGCCCTGTGGTGGTACCACCGCTCCCGGATGCCCGGCGTGGACCTCGCCTCGTTCGCCGACCCGTGGATCACCGCCTGCGTCGACCACCACGCCACCGCCCTGAGCCGCGAGCTGTGGGCCCTCGATCTGACCGCCGACCTCGGCGTACCCACGTTCGCCGCGGTGTCCCGGCGGGCCGACGGCGGGACGGAGGACGTCCTGGTCGGCTTCGGCGCGCACCTGGACGCGCGGGTCGCGCTGACCCGGGCGCTCACCGAGGTGAACCAGTTCCTGCCCGCCGTGCCCGGACCCACCTCCGAGCGCAACCGGTACGGCGGCGACGACCCGGACACCGCGCGCTGGTTCGGCACGGTACGGGTCGCCGATCAGCAGTGGCTGTCCCCGGATCCGGCCCGGCCGCCGCGCACCGCCGCCGACCACCCGACGCTGACCACCGGCGACGTGGGCGACGACGTGCGCCGGTGCGTACGCCGGGCGGAGCGGGCCGGCCTGGAGGTGATCGTCGTCGACCAGTCCCGCCCGGACGTCGACCTGGCCGTGGTGAAGGTCGTCGTGCCGGGCCTGCGGCACTTCTGGCGCCGGCTCGGCCCCGGTCGGCTGTGGGACGTGCCGGGCCGCCTCGGCCGGGACCCGCTGGCCGCCGACGAGACGTCGGCCAACCCGCTGAACGTGTTCTTCTAGCCGGCGCTCCCGGCCCGCCGGTGAACGTGGAAGGGATGGTGGGGGATGACCACAGTGGCGGACCCGACCGGTCGGCGGCGGTCGTCGTGAACGGCACCGGCGGCGGTCCTCCGGTCCAGGAGTCGTACCGGCTGCGCCGTGACGCGGAGCTGCGACTCGGTGAGGACGGCTCGCTGCTGCTGCGGCAGACCCGTTTCCGGCTCACCCTGGAGCGACCCGGCATGGGCCGGCGGGCGCTGCTGCTGCGCCTCGCCGCCGACTGGGTCGGCGACGTCGAGGTCGGCCGGCTGATCAGCGGTCTGGAGGGGGAGAGCCGGGTGCTGCCGGCGCAGTTGCTGCTGCGCCGGCTGCTCGCCCACTCCTGGCTGGAGCGCCGCGTCCAGGTCGACGACCGGGCGCTGCTCGACCTCGTGCCCACCGGGCTGGGCCGGGGCAGCCTGCCGGAGAGCCGCCCGCACACCCCGGGGGTCCGCTACCGGCTCTCCCGCTTCGCCACCCTCCAGCACGATCGGGGGATGCTGGTGGCCGCGTCGTCGCTGAGCACCCTCACCGTCGGTTGCGCCGACGCCGCCGTCGGCGCGGTGCTGGCCGCCGCCGTGCCGGGCCTCGGACCCGACACGGTGGCCCGCATGCTCGGCGTGCCGCCGGAGGCCGCCGGGCGGGTGCTCGACGAGCTGGCCACCGCCCGGATCCTGGTCACCGACGCCGAGTACGAGGCGGAGCACGACGACGCGCCGCTCGCCTACTGGTCGCCGGAGGAGCTGCGGCTGCACCACCGCTCCCGGGCCGGCCGGCACGCGCTGCCGGTGGGCGGCACCTACCGGATGCGGGAACGCTTCGCGCCGCAGCCGCTGCGCCGCCCGTACGACGGGGGCCGGGCGGTCGAGCTGCCGCTGCCCGACCTGGCGACGATCGCCAAGGCGGATCCCGCGTTCAGCCAGGTCGTCGCGGACCGGCGCAGCGTGCGCGAACACGACGACACGGCGCCGCTGCCCCTGGAACGGCTGGCCGAGTTCCTGTACCGGTCGCAGCACACCACAGTCGTCGGCGAGGCCGGTGGACAGGAGGTGGGCCACCGGCCCTACCCGGGCGGCGGCGGTGTCTACGAGCTGGAGATCTATCCGCTTGTCGCACGCTGCGCCGGGCTCGACCCCGGGCTCTACCACTACGACGGCGTCGGGCACCGGCTGGAGCCGGTCGCCGGCTGGGGCGCGGCCGCCGACCGGCTGCTGGCGTACGCCCGGGCAGCCGGCGCCATGCCCCGGCCGCCGCAGACGGTCCTGGTGGTCACCGCCCGGGTCCAGCGGCTGATGTGGAAGTACGAAGGGATGAGCTACGCCATGATTCTCAAGGACGCGGGTGTGCTGACCCAGCAGATGTACCTCGTCGCCACCGCCATGGGGCTGGCGCCGTGCGCCCTCGGCGCCGGGGACTCCCAGGCTTTCGCCGAGTTGTCCGGGCTCGATCCGCTCGTCGAACCGAGCGTGGCCGACTTCCTGCTCGGCTCCCGCCGTCCCGCCGACACGGGGGCCCGGCCGTGAAGTTCCGGCGGCAGGCGCTGCGTCAGCTGGAGGCGCCCGAGCAGCTCGACCGCGCGGTCCGGCTGACCACGGTGCCGAACTGGCTGGCCACCGTGGCGCTGGTCATCGTCGTGGTGGCCGCCGGGGTCTGGTCGGTGCGCACCGTGGTGCCCCGGACCGTCGAGGCCGCCGGGGTGCTGATCCACTCCAACGGGATCTCCGCCCTCGACGCGCTCGACAGCGGCCAGGTCACCAAGGTGTGGGCGTCGCCGCACCAGCGGGTCACGAAGGGCACGCCCCTCTACAGCCTGCGCACCATGGACGGCAAGGTGCGGGTGGAGAACGCGCCGGGTGACGCGTACGTCGTGGCCTGGCTGGTCTCGGAGGGCGAGATCGTCACCCCCGGCACGCACCTGGCCGACCTGGAACGGCTCGACACCGCCGGGGACGCGTTGCAGGCCGTCGTCTACGCTCCCGCCGTCGCCGCGCCCCTGCTGCAACCGGGCGTACCCGTCGAGGTGGCCGCCGCGGCGGCGCCCCGCAACGTGTTCGGCACCCTGGCCGGCCGGGTGACCACCATCGGCGCCTTCCCGGAGACCGAGGCCTCGCTGCGCGCCTTCCTGGGCACCGGGCCGGACGTCCGGCGGCTGCTCGCCCGGGGCAGCGTGGTCCGGGTGACAGTCACCCTGGAGCCCGACCCGGCGGCCCCGGGTGGCCTGCGCTGGACCAAGTCCCCGCCGCCGTTCCAGCTCAACTCGGCCAGCGAGGTCACCGCCTGGTTCACAGTAAACCAGGAACACCCGATCGACTGGTTGCTGGGACGATGAGCGCGCCCCCGACCGCCGCCACCGGAACGCCGGAGCCTCCCCGCATCCGGCGTCGACGGGTCCGTACGCCCACCCTGATCCAGATGGAGGCGGTGGAGTGCGGCGCCGCCGCGCTCGGCATCCTGCTCGCCCACCACGGCCGGCACGTACCCCTGGAGGAGCTGCGCCGGGTGTGCGGGGTGAGCCGGGACGGCTCCACAGCGGCCACTGTGCTCCGGGGCGCCCGCCGGTACGGGATGGTGGCGAAGGGCTTCCAGATGGACCTGGCCGGCCTGGCCACGGTGGCGCTTCCGGCGGTGCTGTTCTGGCGGTTCGAGCACTTCGTGGTGCTGGAGGGGCTCGGCCGCAAGGTCTTCATAAACGATCCGGCCACCGGCCCCCGCGCGGTGAGCTGGGAGGAGTTCGACGGCGCCTTCACCGGCATCGCGCTCACCATGGAGCCCGGCCCGGAGTTCCGGCCGGGCGGCACCCGCTACCGGCTGGTGCGGGCGCTGGCCGAACGGTGGCGCGGCCCGGGCTCGGCGATCGCGCAGATGCTGCTGCTCGGCCTGCTGATCGCCGTGGTCGGCTTGACCATCCCGGTGATGGCGAAGGTCTTCGTCGACCGGGTGCTGCTCCAGGAGGACCGGGCCGCGTTCGCCGGCCTGGTGGCGGCGGTGGCGGTGGCCACCGTGCTGACCTTCCTGGCCAGCCTGCTCCAGCAACGCCTGACCGTACGCGCGGAGACGGCGCTCGCCCTGAGCAGCGCGGCCCGGTTCTTCCGACATCTGCTGCGGCTGCCGCCGGCCTTCTTCGACCAGCGGCAGGCCGCCGACCTCAGCCAGCGGGTCCGGGGCAACGAGGTGGTCGCCGAGGTGCTCACCCGCCGCGCGGCCACCACGGTGGTGGACACCGGCCTGGTGCTGGCGTACGGGGCGCTGCTCTGCCAGTACGACCTGCTGCTCGGACTCTGCGCGGCGGTCCTCGCCGGGCTGAACGTGAGCGTGCTGCGTTACGTCGCCTCGACCCGGTCGACAGCCGTCGCCGGGCTCCAGGCGGACCGCAGCAAGCTGGTGACCACCGTCTACACCACGGTCCAGATGATCGAGACGGTGAAGGCCGGCGGCGAGGAGGAACGCGCCGTGGCCCGGTTCGCGGCGCGCCACGCCACAGTCGCCACCCGCCAGCAGCGGCTGGGGGTGCCCACCGCTGTGCTCTCCGTCCTGCCCGCGTTCCTCGCCTCCGGGACCACCGCCGTGCTGCTGGGGCTGGGCAGCCGGCAGGTGGTGGCGGAGGCGATGAGCGTCGGCGTGCTGGTCGGCATGCAGAGCCTGGCCGCCGCGATGAACCGGCCGTTGGGCAACCTGACCGCGCTGGGCTCGCGGCTGCAGGACATGAGCGCCGACCTCAACCGGCTGCGGGACGTGGAGCGGTACCCGCTGCCGTCGGCCGGGGACCGGCCCGCCGGGCCGTTGGCGCCGATGGAGGGGCACCTGCGCATCGAGGACGTCACCTTCGGCTACAACCCGCTGGGCCGGCCGCTGCTGGAGAACTTCAGCCTGGACCTGCCGCCGGGTGCCCGGGTGGCGCTCGTCGGGCGGTCGGGCAGCGGCAAGTCGACAGTGGGCCGGCTGGTGGCCGGGCTCTACCGCCCGTGGACCGGGCGGGTCACCGTGGACGGCCTCGAACGGCCGGGGACCGACGACGGACTCTGGGCGGCCACGGTGGCCATGGTGGACCAGGACCAGCGGCTGTTCGAGGGCACGGTGCGGGACAACGTCACCATGTGGGACCTCACCGTCGCGGACGAGGACGTCGTCACCGCGCTGACCGACGCCTGCCTCTACGACGAGGTGGCGGCCCGGCCGGGCGGCCTGGCCAGCCCGGTACGGGAGAACGCCCGCAACTTCTCCGGCGGGCAGCGGCAGCGGCTCGAGATCGCCCGCGCGCTCGTCCGCAATCCCCGGGTTCTCGTGCTCGACGAGGCGACCAGCGCGCTGGACGCCGAGACCGAACGCCAGATCGACAGGCACCTGCGGCGGCGGGGGGCGACCTGCCTGATCGTGGCCCACCGCCTGTCCACGGTCCGCGACTGCGACCTGATCGTCGTGCTGGACGGCGGCCGGGAGGTGGAGCGCGGCACCCACGAGCAACTGGTCGCCCGCGACGGCGCGTACGCACGCCTGGTCCGGGACCACTGACCACGACGACCCGAGGAGACGCTGATGAGCGGCGCGGTGGAGAATCCCTCGCCCGGCAATCTGATCGGCTTCTGCGCCGACGGCGTACGCCAGGTCTGCCGGCTCGACGACACGGTGGCGGGCTGGCTGGTGACCGGCGGCGAGGCCGACCTGTTCGCGGTACGCCGGGCCGGGACGAACCCGTCGCGCCGGCACCACGTGGCCCGGCTGCCGGCGGGTGGCCTGGTGCCGACGTCCACCGCGATCGGTGTGTGGCAGCTGATCCTGGTGCCGCTGCCCGGCACGGACCTGCGCGGGCTGTCCCGGCCCCACCTGTCGCTGCTGGAGCGGCAGGTACGGCCCGGCCTCCCGGCGGACGAGGAGGTGTCGCCGCGGGCGCGGCGCGCCGCGGCGGAGCTGGTCGCGGCGGTGGACCTGGTGCTGGTGGCCGTCGCCGACGCGCTGCGCCGCGGGCAGGCGCCCCGGGAGGCGTCCACCCTGAGCGGGCGCGAGATCGTGTCGCTGGCGCAGGGGAGCGCCCTCGTCTCCACCGGCGGTGCCTGGTGGCTGCGCAGCGCCGGCGGGCAGTTGCGCCGCAACGACGGCGGTCCGGCGGAGATGTCGGGGGAGCGGGAGCTGTTGCTGGTCGCCGAGCGGGACTGGGTGGTGGCCGAGTCGCCGTGCGCGGTGGAGAGCCACGGCAGCTGGGACCTGCTGGTCAGCGGTCAGCTCCGGTCGGCGGTCGACCAGCACGTGGTGCGGCTGCTGCGGATGGTGGAGACCCGCGTCGAGGAGGCCGACGCGGCCCTGCTGAGCGGCGTGGAGCGGCGCCGGCAGATCGACGCCGAGGTGCTCGCCGCGGCGGCCCGCCGGTCGCTCGGGGTGATCGGCGCGGGCGGTTCGCTCCCGGTTCCGGACACCGAGGCCGGCTTCGACAGGTACGGGCGGGCGGCCTCGGTGGTCCGGGTGGTCACCGAGGGGATGGGCAGCCCGGTCAACGAGCCGGCCGACCGTAGCGGCGCGCCACTTGACGACCGGGTGGCGGTGCGTGCGGTGTCCCGGGCGTCCAGCCTGTTCCTGCGCGAGGTGCGGCTTCCGGACCGGTGGTGGCGGCGGGACCTGGGGCCGCTCGTGGGGTGGCGGACCGGCGACGACCCGTCCCGGGCCGTCGCGGTGCCGCTGGTGTTCCGCCGGGGCCGCTACCACCACGTCGACCCGGAGACCCGGGCGTACGGGCCCCTCGACGCGACGGTCGCCGCGACGTTCGCCGCCGAGGCGACCCAGGTGCAGGCGCCGCTGCCGCAGGCCGCCCGGATGCGCCACCTGCTGCGGGCCGGGCTCGTCGGTGCGGCCCGCGACCTGCGCGGGCTGCTCGTCGCCGCCGCCTGCGTGGCGCTGCTGGGCCTGGGCGTGCCGCTGGCCACCGGCGAGGTACTGGGCCAGTTGGCCCGGCAGGGCGAGGTGGACGGCCTGTTCGGTTTCCTCGCGCTGATGCTCAGCGCCGCTGTGGTCGCGGGACTGGTCGGCGTGGTGCAGAACCTGCGGTTGCTGCGGTTGGAGGGCCGGTTGCAGTCCGGCGCGCACCTGGCGCTCTGGGACCGGCTCATGCGGCTGCCCGCCCGGTTCTTCACCGGTCGCAGCAGTGGTGAGATCGCCAACTCGATGTTGGGGATCTCGTTCGTCGGCGAGGCGCTGAGCGCGCTGCTGCCGCAGCTCGTCTCCGCGGCCGCGACCGTCGCGGTGACCCTCGGCCTGCTCCTGGTGGTCGAGCCCGTGCTCGGGCTGTGGGGGGCGGGGATCGTCGCCGTCACCATGCTGGCCTTCGGCGCGTTCGCCGTCCTGATCGTCCGCCGGCAACGGATCGCGCTTCCGGCCGAGCACCGGGCGGCGGCGATGACCAACCAGTTGCTCGGGGGAATCGTCAAGATCAAGGTGGCGGCCGCCGAGGCCCGGGCGCACGCCCGCTGGTCGGAGGTGGCCGCGGTGGCCCGGGCGGCGCTGCAACGGGTCCGGCAGAGCCAGGCGGGCCTGGTCGCGTTCGCCACGGTGCTCCCGGTCGCCGGTCAACTGGTCCTGTTCGCCGTGCTGATGGGACCGCTCGCCGGCCGGGTCACGCCGGCCGACTTCTTCGTCCTCAACGTCAGCTTCGCGATGCTGCTCGGCGCGCTGCTCGTGCTGGTGTCGGCCGGGGTCGAAGTGATCGCGGCGGTGCCCCGCCTGGGCGGCCTGCGGGACATCCTGCGCGCCGACCCCGAGGCCCGGCCGGACCGGGTGGACCCGGGCGAGCTGCGCGGTGAGGTCGCACTGCACCGGGTCACCTTCGCCTACCAGCCGGACGAGCCGCCGGTGCTCGTCGACATCGACCTGCACGTGCGCCCGGGTGAGTTCGTCGCCATCGTCGGGCCGAGCGGCTGCGGGAAKTCCACACTGCTCCGGTTGCTGCTCGGTTTCGAACGCCAGCAGCAGGGCGCGGTGCTCTACGACGGCCAGGACCTCGCCGAACTCGACGTGCACGCGGTCCGCCGGCAGTGCGGGGTGGTCCTGCAGGACGGCCAGCTCTTCGCCGGCTCGGTGCGGGACAACATCTGCGGCGCCGGCAGCTTCCCGCTGGACCAGGTCTGGGAGGCGGCGCGGATGGCCGGCCTCGCCGACGACCTGGAGGCGCTGCCGATGGGGATGAGCACCATGGTGCCGTTCGGCGGCGGGACGCTCTCCGTCGGGCAGCGTCAGCGGGTGCTGATCGCCCGCGCGCTGGCTCCCCGGCCCCGGATCATCTTCCTCGACGAGGCGACGAGCGCGCTGGACAACCGGACCCAGGAGGTGGTCACCAGGAGCACCGCGGACCTGGCCGCGACCCGGCTGGTGATCGCCCACCGGCTGTCCACGGTCCGCGCGGCGGACACCATCGTGGTGCTCGAAGCGGGGCGGATCGTCCAGCGGGGCACCTACGACGAGTTGATGGACCAGCCCGACGGGCTGTTCCACCGGCTGGCGCGACGGCAACTCGTGGACCAGCCGGAACGGTCCGACGCCGTGGTGGAGAGCCGGCAGCCGGACGGGCAGCCCGCGACGGGCTGAGGGCCGGTCAGCCGTTGTCGATGACCGCGCCGTCCTCCACGCACACGTCCGTGCCGAGGTGGTTCTCCAGCAGTTCCGCGACGTGCGCCTCGGCCTGGTTCTCCACGGCCAGCCGGAACGCCTCGGTGAGCACGCCGACCACGCCCTGGGTCAACAGCAGGGTCTCCCGGTCGAGGTCGGCCCAGGACGATCGGTTGCCGCTGCGCACCAGCTCCGGCGCGAGGGCCAGCAGCCGGGCGGTGACGGCGGCGACCAGATCGTCGGCGACCGGCCGGAGGCTGTCCAGCACCTCGCTGAGGGTCTGCAACGCCGGCACCGTGCCCACCCGTACCCGATGCAGGTCCAGGGCGGCGCGCAGCGGACGTGGCCGGGAGGTGCGGACGGTGCCGTCGTCGGCTCGTCCGATCACGCCGTGCCGGGTCAGTGCATGGGCCAGCGCGGGACGGTCGGCGGCCAGGCGCTGCAGCATCGCGGTCAGCCCGTCCGGCGCCTCGTCACCGGCCCGGACCCCGAGCATGGCCTCGATGGAGACCAGGTTGAAGCCTTGCCGCTGCAGGGCGAGGATCGCGTCCAGCCGGCGGACGTGGGAGTCGTCGTAGAGCGCGGCCCGGCCGTGCCGAACCGGTGGGGGCAGCAGCCGCCGGGCCTGGTGGGCGCGGATGTTGCGCGGCGACATGCCGACCTTGCGGGCGAGTTCGTCCACGCTGTACCCGGCCGGGCCGCCGGGTGTCGTCGTCACCTCGTCGATGGTCACGGTGGCCTCCGGCAGCACTCGGTGACGGAACACGGCAGCCGCCGGACCGCTGTCACGGTGGGCGATCCGACGATCGCAGCGTAGGTGCGGGCGCCGCGCGGGTGACAGGCGAGGAATTACTACTTGTTCACACTGATGACAATCATTAGAATCGCCAATCCGCGTCACGCCGTTGATTTCCATTACCCGGCTTTCGCCGCGGCGCGGACCTGTCGCGGCCGCATTCGATGAAATTCCCACTCGTCGGGCGGGCCGGAACGGCCGGTGGCCCACGATGAATCGGAACCGGCGGCCCGGACCCTCCCGCGCTGCCTGTCGCCGCCCCCGGTGTCGTCGTGGGCGGCTGACCGTCGAAGGGAGCAGGGGTGTGACAAATGTCGATCGAGCGGTCTTCGTGGCCGCGTACAGCCGGCTGGTCGCCGACGTCTGGGCCGACCCGGCCAAGGAGCAGGCGCTCGACCGGGACCCGCGGGGGTTCCTCGCCGGCTATGGCCTTCACCTGCCCGAAGAGGTGCAGGTCCGGGTGGTCCGGGACGTCGCCGACGCCGATCCGGACCTCGAGGTGCAGGTCAAGTCGTGGGAGCTGGCGGAGTCCAGCGGCGCCTTCGTGCTCTTCGTGCCCTCGCTGCTGCCGGTGGCCGAGGCGGAGCTGGCCGAGGACGAGCTGGACAGCGTCGTCGCCGGCCTGGACTCCAGCTGCGCGTGCTGCTGCCCGTGCTGCTGCACCTGACACCGATGTCTGCCGCCCGCCGGCCGGCACGGCAGATTCTGATGGCAGTCAGCGGAAATCCTTGATTGCCGAACCTCGATCTTCCTAGCGTTCTCGCCACAGCAATTAACCGCCCGGCCCGCAGCCCCAGGAAAGGACCGAACGATGAGCAACGACGAGCAGGAATACGGCGCGAGATTCGTGACCAAGTACTCGGAACTGGTCACCGCGGTGTGGCGCAGCGACGAGGAACTGCAGCGGCTCCTCGCCGACCCGACCGGCTACGCGACGGCGGCCGGCCTGCCGGTCGCCCCCGGCGCCACCGTCGAGGTCGACCGCGCCCAGCCCGCCACGCTCTACACCAAGGAGCAGATCGTCGCCGACTGGTCCGGTACGCCCGGCCGGCACGTGCTGCACGTGCCCGAGGTGCCGCTGGTCGACCTCAACGAGCTGACCGAGGCCGAGCTGGAGACCGTCGCCGGTGGCGTGGCGCCGGCGGCCGACAACAACGTCAACATCATCGCCGTCCTCATCGTCTGAGTTCCCCTCCGCACCCCGCCGGGAGCCTCGATGACTGACACGACCGAGACCATCGCGTTCCGATCCGGCACCTACCGGACGGCCACTGTGGAGCAGACCTGGGCACGGGTCGGCGGCATGCTCGACCGGTTCCGGATCACCCGGGTCGCCGACATCACCCGGCTCGACGAGATCGGCCTACCGGTGCACGTCGCCTACCGGCCGGTCGGAGCCACCATGGCGGTGAGCGTCGGCACCGGCGCCACGGCGACGCAGTCCCGGGTCAGCGCGGTGATGGAGAGCATCGAGTCCTGGCATGCCGAGAACCTCCGGCCGGGGACCGCCGTCCGGTCCCCGGCCGAGGCGCTCGACCTGCCGTACGACGTCCGGTGGCTGCACCTGGCGGAGCGGTCGCCCCTGACCCCCGCCGTCGAACTCGACTGGGTGGCCGGCCGTGGGCTGGTGACCGGAGCGCCCTGCCTGGTGCCGCGCGCCACGATCGAACTCGACTTCACCGTCCGGCGGGGCTGGGACCGGGCCCTGTTCACCCCCAGCAGCAACGGGCTGGCCACCGGCAACACCTTCGCCGAGGCCAGCCTGCACGCCCTGCTGGAGGTCGTCGAGCGCGACTGCATCGCCCCGTACTGCACCTCGCCGCTCGCCGAGCGCACCTACACCGATCCGGGCACCGCCACGAACGCGATGACCCGCACCGTGCACGAGGCGCTGGTGCGGGCCGGCTGCTGGGTGGAGGTCTGCGACATCACGAACGCGGTCGGCGTGCCCTGCTACGCCGCCTCGATCTGGTCCCCCGACCTGCCGGTCACCTTCGGCGGCTTCGGCTGCCACGTGGATCCGGAGATCGCTGTCGGCCGGGCCATGTCGGAGGCGGCACAGTCGCGGCTGGTCATGGTCTCCGGGGCCCGGGACGACATCGACGCCACCGCGTACCACGACGTCGGCGCGCCGCCGGTGCCGCCACCCACCGTCGACCGGCCGGTCCGGCCGGTCCGCCGCGACCCCCCGCCCGCCGGGGACGTGACCCAGGTGCTGCGCGAGCTCGCGTCGCGGGTGCAGCGGATCACCGGCGTCGAGCCGTTCAGCGTCGACCTGACGCACGACGACATCGGCATCCCGGTGAGCAAGGTTTTCGCCCCCGGCCTGCGGATGTTCGACGAGCGGGCCCTGAGCACCCGACCAGGAGTGCCCCGTGACTGACGTCGTCTTCATCGGTCCGAGCCTGCCGGCCGACGAGGTCGGCCGGCTGCTGCCCGACGCGGTGGTGCTGCCGCCCGTCGCGCACGGCGACCTGCTCCGCCTGGACGTCGGCCCCGGCGACCGGGTCCTCGTCGTCGACGGGTTCTTCCTGCAACACCCGCCCGTACGCCACCGGGAGATCCTCGACCTGCTCGACCGCGGGGTGACAGTGGCCGGCGCGGCCAGCATGGGTGCGCTGCGCGCCGCCGAGCTGTGGCCATTCGGCATGCGTGGCGTGGGCGAGGTGTTCCAGCTCTACCGCGACGGTGTCGTCACCGGCGACGACGAGGTGGCGGTGGTGCACGGGCCCGCCGAGGAGGGCCACCGCACGTTGAGCGAGCCGCTCGTGAACATCCGGGTCGAGCTGCGTCGCGCCGTCGCCGCCGGGGTGCTCGGCCAGGCCGAGGCCACGCTGTTGCTGGACGTCGCCCGGGACCTGCCGTTCCGACGGCGGTCGTACCGCGCGCTGGAGCGCACCGCGCCACCCGGGGCCGCGGCCGTGGTGGACCGGTTCCTGACCTGGCGCCGGCACGACCCCTGGGACGCCAAGGGCGCCGATGCGCGGCTGCTGCTGTCGATGGCGGCGGCAGACGCGCCGGAGCTGTGCCCGGCGCACGCCGGCGACCAGCCGATCGACAACCTCCACACCCGCTTCCTCGACAGCTGGCGGTCGCGGTTCGCCGGGAAGCAGGTCGGTGGGCACTGGGTCAGCGACCGGGACGCCGCGGCGGTGCTGATGCTGCTGCACCCCGAGGCGCCGGCCTGGCACCGGCGTGGGGTGCTGGCCGGGCTGGCCGAGGTCGACATCGCCGACCCGGCGGTCGAGGAACGCGCCCACCAGGCGGCGCGCGAGCGCGGCCTGACCGGCACGGCGCCGGGTGGGTGGGACTGGCTCACCGACCGGGAACGGGGCATCGGCGACCGCGAGGCGGTGCTGCGGGTGCTGGTGCGGGCGTTCGGCACCACGCCGTACCGCAGCCTGGCGCTGTGGATGGTCGCGGCGCCGCTGCGTACCCCCGCGTTGCTCGCGGCGGCGCGGCAGGTCGCGGCGACCGCGGCGTCGCTGAACGAGACGCTCGTCCCGCGTACGACGGGACACCGCCGCCCGGGCGGCCGGCTCCACTTCCGCACCGAGGTGGTCGACGAGTGCTTCGCGCGGTTGTGGGGCTGCGACGCCGACGGGCTGGAGTCGGCGGCGTGGGACCGGGGCTTCGACGGCCTGGCGTCGTTCCGGTTCGCCGCCGAGCCGCTCGTGGCGTACGTCAAGGCGTTCGGCGCCCCGCGACTGCCGGCGGTGGCGCAGGGCGCGCAGGAGGACATTCCGGCCGGTTGCACGGCCCGGGTCGGCTGAGGAGGCGTCGATGAGCGGAACGGTGAAGGCGGCACTAATCTACCCCCCGCTGACCGACCCCACCTCGGGGTACCACTCCCTGAACTACCTCGACTCGTACGCCCGGGCACAGGGGCACCGGCCGGCGGAGATCATCGACGCCAACATCGAGGCGTTCCACCACTCGTACACGCCGTCGGCGTACGAGTGGCTGCGACGGGAGCTGTCCCGGTCCTCGACCGACGACCTCAGCGGCCCGGACGCGCTGATGGCCCGGGCGAACCACCTCGGCCTGCCCGACCCCGATCCGGAGCGGCTGCGCCGGTCGATCGGGGTGTTGCAGGATCCGAACCTGTTCTACGACTACCGGCACTACCAGGACGCGGTCGAAGGCGTGATCTCCTGGATGGACGCGCTCGGCGCGGTCGGGTTCCCCGGGCAGTTCCGCGCCGGCTTCCGGCTGCAGCCACCGCCGATGATCTCGATCGGCTCGGTGGCCGCGCTCACCGACGAGGCGCTGCTCGGTCGGCTCAACAAGCCCTTCCAGCCGTACTACGAGGACGTGCTGATCCCGCGGCTGGCCGCCGGTGGCCACCAGGTGATCGGGATCAGCGCCACCTATCAGTGGCAGCTTCCGTTCGCGCTCTGGATCGCCCGGCTCGTCCGCCGGGCCTGCCCGGACGTCTTCCTCGTCGCGGGTGGCACGGAGATCTCCGACGTCTGGAAGTGCGCCAGCAGACCCGAGTACGTCTTCCAGGTGCTCGCCGACTTCGACGCGATCGTGGTCGGGGAGGGGGAGAGCGCGTACACGGAGATCCTGGACGCGGTGGCGACCGGCACCCTGCCGGCCGGGCACCCCAACGTCCGCCTGCACCCCAAGTACGGCCGCCAGCGCCAGCTGCCCCTGCGCTACGAGCGTCTGGCGCAGGTGCCGGTCCCGGACTTCTCCGGTCTGCCCTGGGACCTCTACCTCAGCCCGGAACGGTTCGTCTACTACTCGCCGACCCGCGGCTGCTACTGGAACAAGTGCACGTTCTGCGACTACGGCCTGAACACCGACGGCCCGACGAGCCCGTGGCGGCAGGACACGGTCGGCAAGATGATCACGGACGTCACCGAGCTGTCGAAGTTCGCCAAGTTCATCTACTTCTCCGTGGACGTGCTCGCTCCCGCGACCATCCTGCGCTTCGCCGAGCAGGTCGTGGAGCGCGGGCTCGACTTCCGCTGGGGCGCCGAGATCCGGCTGGAGAAGTACTGGTCGGACGAGCGCTGCGAGCTGCTGCGGCGCAGCGGATGCGTGGCCGTGTCGGTCGGTTTCGAGTCCGGCAACCAGCGCATCCTCGACCTGATCGACAAGGGCACCAGACCGGAGCAGGTACGGCGCACCATGACCGCGATGACGAAGGCCAACATCGGCGTGCAGATGATGGGCTTCACCGGCTTTCCCACCGAGACCCGCGAGGAGGCGCTGGACAGCATCGCGTTCCTGCGCGACAACCCCGACCTGTGGACCCTCGGCGGGCTCGGCGACTTCATGCTGACCCCGGGCGCCATCGTCGCCAAGGAGCCGGACCGGTTCGGCATCACGAACGTACGGCCGGTGGAGGGTTCGGACATCGTCCGGATGCTCCGGTACGACGAGCCGGTGACCGAGGCGGCGCAGGCCGAGGTCGCCCGGGCCAAGGCCGACCTCAACCCGGGACACTTCCACCGTCCCTGGCTGGGCAGCACCGACACCCCGCACACGTTCTTCTACCACGACCGGTACGGCACCGCGGTACGTGGTGTGCTCGCCCACGACCGGGTGCGGCACGACACCGACGACCGGACCGAGTTCCTCGCCAACGGCGCGTTCGTGGACCGCGACGACGAGCAGGTCTGGGACGCGTACCGGCGGATCCGGTCCGACGAGCAGGAGGGTGTCCCCGGTGACCTGCCGGCGAACCGGCACCTGTTCCGCCGCACCGACGGCCAGGTGTTCGCGCTCAACCGCAGCAGCCGTCTGTTCCTGGACCTGTTCAGCACGCCGCTCACGCTCGCCGAGGCGCAGCGTCGGCTCTGGATCGTCGAACCGGCGGTCGCCGACCGGGTCTGGCGCACGTTCATCGGGCAGCGGCTGATCCGCCGGCACCAGCTCCCGGCCCCGGCGCGGCCGACGCGGTGACCCGAGCGCCGGTCGGGCCGGCGCACCCCGCCGAGTGGGATTTTGCACTCCCAGTGCACTTGTTTCCGGTTTCGCTGCTGCCTAGCGTCAGGCCATGGCTGACTCGTGGACGTTCGCTGTGGCCCGTGACGACCTCGCCCGCACCACGCTCGCCGACGGCGCGGCGCCCGCCCTCGCCGACGGGGAGGTGCTGCTGCGCGTGGACCGGGTCGGCCTGACCGCCAACAACGTGACGTACGCGGTGCTCGGCGAGGCGATGCGCTACTGGGAGTTCTTCCCGCCCGAGCCGCGCGGGCTCGACCGGCGGTGGGGACTGCCGCCGCTGTGGGGCTTCGCCGAGGTGGTTGCATCCACAGTGTCAGGAGTCGAGCCGGGCGTGCGGGTCTACGGCTACCTGCCGCCCGCCGGCCACCTCGTGGTACGCCCGGAGCGGGTGGACGGGACCGGCTTCCGGGACGCCAGCCCGCACCGGGCCGGGCTGCCCTCGCCGTACAACTCCTACCGGTCGACCACCGGCGACCCCGCGTACCGGGCGGAGCAGGAGGACCTGCTGATCCTGTTCCGGCCGCTGTTCTTCACCTCGTTCATGCTCGCCGACCAGGTCGTCGACAACGACTGGTACGGCGCGGAATCGCTGGTGCTGTCGTCGGCGTCGAGCAAGACGGCGTACGCCGCCGCGTTCGAGCTGCACGGCCGCGGCCATCGCCTGATCGGGCTCACCTCACCCGGCAACCTCGCCTTCACCAGGTCGCTCGGCTGCTACGACGATGTCCTCGCGTACGACGACATCGCGGCGCTCGACGTCGTGCCGACGGTCTACCTCGACCTGTCCGGCGCGCCCGCGCACCGGGCCGCCCTGCGGGCCCACCTCGGCGACCGGCTCGTCCGGGACATCGCCGTCGGCCTGACCCGGCAGACGCCGAACGCCGACGCCGCCGAGGAGGTCTTCTTCGCGCCGGTCCAGATGCGCAAGCGCAGCCGGGACTGGGGCCGCGACGGCCTCGACGCCCGGTTCGCCGACGCCTGGCAGCGGTTCTCGCAGGTGGTGAGCGGATGGCTCGACGTGCGGACCGGCGCCGGTCCGGAGGCGCTGCGGGACGCCTGGCTCGACGTCCTCGCCGGCCGTACGCCGCCCCGGGTGGGCCACGTCGTGCAGCTCTGAGAGCGTCAGCGGTCGAGGTAGGCGGACAGGCCGCCGAGCTCCTCGTTGGCGATGAAGACCGAACGGACGTTGATGACGGCTTCCTCGACGTGCACCGGGCAGCCCCACGCCGAGTCGCCCCACGAGTCGGCGACCTTGATCTCGGCGGGCGCGGCGCAGCCGTCGCTGCCGCCGAGCTGACACCGCTCGGGGCGGGGAGTGGCGGCCTGCGCGGCGGCGGCGGCGCGCAGCCGGGCGGTGAGTTCCGCCGCCGCGGCGGCGCGCTGTTCCGCCTCGGCCCGTAGCTCCCGCTCCGCCCGCACCACCCGGGCCAGCTCGTCGTGGGCGGCTCGCGCACGGGCGTCCGCTTCGGACTTCGCCTGTTCGATGTGGTGACGTTCGATGGCCAGGGCGGCGGTGCCGGTGAAGACCCGGGCGAGGGCCAGATCGGTGTCCCGCGGGACGCGCGGGGTGCGGTGGTACATGGCGAACGTGCCGAGCAGGCTGCCGTCGCGGGCCAGGATCGGCGTGGACCAGCAGGCGGCGAGTCCGGCCCGCTCGGCCAGATCGCGGAAGTCGGCCCAGAACGGGTCGGTGGCGATGTCGGTGACGACGACCGGCTCCCGCCGGTGCGCAGCGGTGCCGCACGATCCGACGCCCTCACCGGTGGCGATCCCGTCGATGGCCTCGTTGTAGAAGTCGGGCAGGCTGGGCGCGGCGCCGTGGCGCAGGTGCCGGCCGTCGGCGTCGGCGAGCAGGACGGAGACGAGCACCTCCTGCGGCGCGAGGTTCTCGATGCAGCGGGCCATCCCGTCGAGCACCTCGGTCAGGGGCGCCTGCCGGGCGATCTGCTCCAGCATGGCGCGGTGTTCGGCCATCAGCCGTTGCGCGTGCTTGACCTGCGTGGTCTCCACCCCGATCACGCGGATCCCGGTCACCGTGCCGGCGGGGTCGCGGCGCGCCTCGTAGGTGAAGTCGAAGAACGCCTCCCGCGCGTGCGAGCCGGTGCCCAGCATGATCCGGGCGTCGTGACCGGTGTAGGACTCGCCCGTCCGGTAGACCTCGTCCAGCAGGGCGATGAAGCCCTGGCCGTCCAGTTCCGGCATCAACTCGGCGAGCGGAACTCCGGTACGTGCGCGTTCCTCACCGATGGCGGCGAAGAATGCCGGGTTCGCCGCCTCCACCACGTGCGTCGGCCCGGCGAGCGCCGCGAAGACGGCGATGGACTTGCCGAACAGCGTCCGCAGATCCTCGTCCGCCGGCCTGGGCAGGTCCTGGCCTGATAGCGCCGTCATGCCTGGTCTTCCTCCCCGCCGCTTCGTCGACCGTCGCAAGATTACGGGTCAGTGACCGACGTTCACATCTTGGCATCGACGTCCGCCTCCGTTACCGTCGTGGGAACGCTCCCACGAACTTAGATACGTCGATGTGATCAGGAGGAAACACGTCGTGGCTATCCTCTCCGCCCGCCGCAGGTCAGCGGCCATCAGCGTGGCGGCCGTAGCGGGTCTCGCCGCCGCCGGCGTCGGCCTCGCCGTCGGCGGCGCGTCCGCCGGCACCGTGTCCGGATCGCTCTACCGCGACCCGTCCTCGGCGGTCGTCCGCTGGGTCGCCGCCAACCCGGGCGACTCCCGCGCCGCCGTCATCCGCGACAAGATCGCCAGCCAGCCGCAGGCCCGCTGGTACGCCAACTTCAACCCGTCGACCATCCAGTCCGAGGTCTCCGCGTTCATCGGCGCCGCCAACTCGGCGCAGCAGATCCCGGTGCTGTCGGTGTACGAGATCACCAACCGCGACTGCGGCGGCGCCAGCGCCGGTGGCGCGCCGGACCTCAACCAGTACCAGACCTGGGTGTCCAACTTCGCCCGCGGGCTCGGCAACCAGACGGTCCTGATCATCCTGGAGACCGACTCGCTGGCCCTGCAGACCTGCCTGAGCACCAGCGAGCTGAACGCCCGCAACCAGGCGCTCACCACGGCGACCCAGACCATCAAGTCGGGCAACCCCAACGCCAAGGTGTACCTCGACGGCGGCCACTCCACCTGGAACAGCGCGAACGACACGGCCAACCGGCTCCGCGCGGCCGGCGTGCAGTACGCCGACGGCTTCTTCACCAACGTGTCGAACTTCAACCCCACGTCCAGCGAGGCGAACTTCGGCCGGGCCGTCATCTCCGCCCTCAACGGCATGGGCATCTCCGGCAAGCGGCAGGTCATCGACACCAGCCGCAACGGCGGAGCGGCCGGGGACTGGTGCGCCGACGACAACACCGACCGGCGCATCGGGCAGTACCCCACGACGAACACCGGCGACGCCAACATCGATGCGTACCTCTGGGTGAAGCCGCCGGGTGAGGCGGACGGCTGCCGCTACACGGCCGGTTCGTTCCAGCCGGACCTGGCCTTCAGCCTGGCCAACGGCGCGCCCAACCCGCCCACCACCACGCCGCCGACGACCAACCCGCCGACCACTGCTCCGCCCACCACCGCGCCGCCGACGACCGCGCCGCCGACCACGGCGCCCCCGACCACGCCGCCGCCGGGCGGTAACGGCTGCTCCGCGTCGGTCGCGATCAACCAGTGGAACGGCGGCTTCACCGCGAGCGTGAACGTCACCGCCGGCTCGGCGAGCATCAACGGCTGGACCGTGACCGTCGCGCTGCCCGGCGGCGCGGCGATCACCGGCACCTGGAACGCCCAGGCCAGCGGCACCAGCGGCACCGTCCGGTTCACGAACGTCGGCTACAACGGCCAGGTCGGCGCCGGGCAGACGACCAACTTCGGCTTCCAGGGCACCGGCACCGGTCAGGGCGCGACGGCCACCTGCGCCGCCTGACCCGCACGACACCTGCGGGCCCGGCACGGAGGAACACTCCTCCGCGCCGGGCCCGTCCCCGTGCTCCTGGTCGACGCGGCTCGCCCAGGCGGCCGGCGAGGGTTAGGCTGTCGATGCGGGGTATCGACGGCTGATCGCCGACCCCCTGCCCTTCCCACGGTTTCCCAGCCGCGACGACTGAGTCGAGTGCTGCCGTGCAGATTCCCTTGGAGCACGACGTGCCCGACAAGACGTTCGCCCTGAACCCCTTCAGCATCGAGGGGGCCGAGGTCACCGACGAGGAGCGCAGTCCGGCCGCGGACATCAGCGCCGCCTCCATGACCCGCCTGCGCAGCCCGTTCGCCGCGGAGGAGCCCGCCCGCGAGCGGGGCCCGGAGTCCACCGCGCGCTGACGACGAGAGTCACGCCGGCGCGTGGCGCCGCGCTCTCCTCAGGTTGAGGGCCAGCTCCTCACGGTTCTGGTGCGCGTGCCGGATCCACGCGGGCTGACCCGGGCCGGTGCGCCACGACTCGCTCAGTGGGCTGTTGTCCACGGTGTCGAAGCCGAACTGGTCGTACAGCCGCGTCACCAGAGCAACCGCCTCCGGGAAGTTGCTGGAGACGGAGAGCGCCAGCCGGTCACTGGCGCCCGCGGGCCGGGCGGAGGTGAGCAGGCGGGGCGCCTGGATGTGGGTGAACGCCTTGGCGACCTTCGACGCGGGAAGCTGCTCCTGGCGTAGCTCGTGGACCGTCTTCTCGCCCGAGTCGAGGACCGGGATGTTCCCGTCGCGCCAGACCATGTAGTTGTTCGTGTCCAGGACGATCTTGCCCGCGAGTTCCTCGGCCGGCATGTCGTTGACGACCTTCAGAGGTACGGCGACGACGGCGAAGTCGCCCGCCGCCGCGGCCTCCCTGGCGTACGCCGCCCGCGCCGACGGACCCAGCTCGGTGACGAGGCCCGCCAACGTCTCGGGCCTGCGCGAGTTGGCGATGACGACCGAGTACCCGGCCGCGATCGCCGCCCGTGCGATCTGGCTGCCGACCTCGCCCGCGCCGATGATGCCGATGGTTGTCATGGGTTCCCCTCCCGGCTGTCGGTCGCGGCTACCAGTTCAGGTGCCCGAACTCGTCCTGGAGCGTCCCGGTCGGGCCGTCCGTGGGCAGCGTCGCCAGACGTACGACGATCCGGGCGCTCTCGGCCGGTGACCTGCCACCGCCGAGCGCGGCGGTCATGTCGGTGGCGGTGAAGCCCGGCTCGACCGCGTTGAACTTGATGCCCGGCTGGGACCGGGCGTACTTGACGGTGATCATGGTGGCGGCAGCCTTGGACGCCGAGTAGAGCGGGAACCCCAGATCGAACTCCGGCCGGTCCGGGTTGTTCGTCGCCCAGAAGGAGCCCGCGCTGCTCGACACCGTGACCACGGTGGGGTTGGCGGATCTGCGCAGCAGGGGCAGTGCCGCCTCGGTGACCCGGATGATCCCGACCACGTTGGTGTCGAACACCCGCAGCGCTGTGGGTCCGTCGACGGGGCCGCTCTCGACGATGCCCGCGTTGTTGACCAGGACGTCGAGCCGGCCGTGGGCCGCGTCGATGGTCGACAGGGCCTCGGTCACCGAGGCGTCGTCGGTCACGTCCAGGTGCAGGAACCGCGCGCCGAGCGTCGCTGCCGCCTCCTCGCCCTTGCGCTTGTCGCGCGCCCCGACGTAGACGATGTGCCCCAGGTCCAGAAGCTGCCCGGCGGTCGCGAAACCGATGCCCTTGTTCGCGCCGGTGATCAACGTGACGGTCATGCGTCTCCCTCGGTCTTTTGTACTGATCGGTTGTGACGTCACCGTAGCAAGGTTCTGTACCGATCGGTTGGTGCGCTGCGTCACTTCTGTACCGAGCGGTAGAGTAGGTGCATGGGCACTTCGACACCGGGACGGCCGCGAGCCTTCGACGAGCAGACGGTCCTCGACCGGGCCGCCGAGGTCTTCTGGCGGCACGGTTACGAAGGCGCGTCGCTCAGCTCCCTCACCAGCGCCATGGGCATCAACCGGCCGAGCCTGTACGCCACCTTCGGCAGCAAGGAGGAGCTGTTCCGGCGTGCCTTCGCCCGCTACCACGAGACCAACCTGGCCAACGCCCGCGCCGCACTAGAACAACCCACCGCGTACGCCGCCGTGGAGAGCTTCCTGCGCGCCAGCGCCGACGCGCTCACCGCCGACGACCACCCCGCCGGCTGCCTCTCCATCCAAGGAGGGCTCTCCTGTTCCCCGGAGAACACCCGCATCTCCGAGATGCTGGCCGCCGGCCGGGCCGCCACCGAGACCGCGCTGGAGGAACGGCTCTCCCGCGCGGCGAAGGAAGGCGACCTCCCGGAAGGCGTCGACAGCCGGGCGCTCGCCCGGTTCGTGATGGCGCTCAGCGAGGGCCACGCCGTGCACGCCGCAGCCGGCGCGAGCCGCGAAGACCTCCAGGCCTCGGTCGACGTCGCGCTGCGGGTGCTCAACCTCGTACCCGGCCCGGCGACCCCCACCTGATCTCAGGAGAACCGATGCGGGAGGACGAACTGCGGGACCTGGTGCGGCGCAGCCCCTGGCTGATCCGGGTGCTGGGCGTCGTTCGGGACTGCGGCCTCCCGGACGCCTGGATCGGCGCGGGCGTCATCCGCGACCTCGTCTGGGGCGAGCGGTACGGCCACGGGTTCGACCCCTCGTCCGTGCGCGACGTCGACGTGGTCTTCCTCGACCCGGCGGACCTGAGCCGTGACAACGACGACCGGGCCACCCGGCGACTGGTGGCGGGATGGTCGGATCCGCCGTGGGAGGCGAAGAACCAGGCCGCCGTGCACACCTGGTATCCCGCCAAGTTCGGCGGTGGCCCGGTGACACCGCTGCGCACCGTCGCCGACGCGGTCGCCACCTGGCCCGAGTACGCCACCGCCGTGGCTGTACGCCTCGACACGTACGAACAGATCGCGGTGTGTGCGCCGCACGGCCTCGACGACCTGCTCGACGGCGTGTGGCGACGCAACCCGACCAGGGTCAGCCCGGAGGTCTCCCGGCAACGACTGGCCCGTCACCGCCCCGCCGAACGCTGGCCCGGCGTCCGCGTCGTTACCTGAGCCGGTGCTCGCCCGGCTCAGCGCGGGCCCAGCCCGGTCCGCCCGTCGGCGAGTTCGCGCACGACATCCAGGTGGCCGGCATGTCGGGCGGTCTCCTCGATGACGTGCAGAACAATCCGGCGCAGGTCAGTGGTCTGCGAAGCCAGCGGCTCCTCCGGGTGCCGGCCGACAGGTTCCGCCGTCAACGGCGCCGCGGCGATGATCGCGTCCGAGATCCGGCACTGGTCGCGATAGAAGTCGAAGACCTGGTCCGGCGATCGAGACGTGCGCAGCGGTGTGTTCTCGTCCGGCCAGGGCAGTGGCTCCACCGAACCGCGAAAGACCTCCTGGAACCAGTGGCGCTCCGCGTGACCGAGGTGCTCCACCAGGCCGAGCGGCGACCATCCGGAGGGCAGGGCGGACGTCCGCAGCGCGGTCGGGTCCAGATCAGCCAGGATGGCTCGGACGCTGGCGCGCTGGTATTCGAGGAATTCGCACAGCGTGGCCTTCTCTGCATCGATCTTCGTCACGCCGGCAGGCTAGCGGCCGACGCCGACACTTTCGGGGCGTCATGATCTTCGATGAGGTGTGCGGTGGGGCTCAGCTGTCGGCGCGGCCCCGCACGTGCCTGCTGGGGTTCGCCGCTGACCCTGACGGCGGTCGACCAGAAAATCTGGGTCGGAACGACTAGACATCCTCGGCGGCGTGGAATAATCTTCTTCGAGTCGAGAGAGAAGATCCGTCAAGACGCAGACGGGGCCGCCCGGCCGTGAGGTCACGACGGACGGTGAAAAGCGGAATTCGTTCCGCGTAGAACGGCAGTAGGAGCACGTCAGCCTCAACGTGTGACGCACGATGGGGCACGCAGGTGGGGCCAAGGCTTGCTCAGGGCTCCAGCTGATGTTCGCCGCATGTGTCGGGGCCATGAAGTCGCGTGGGCTCCGGCGCCGGCGGACCGTACGACCGCAAGGGTGAGAAGTAGCAGAGGAAAGGGAGGGCCGTACACCGTTGGATCGCCCGCCAGCAGCCGTCATTCCAGGCTCGGCGGACACCGCAGTTTCCATCGAACGAGAGGTGGTCTCCGGTCACGCATATGCGATCCTCGCACCCGAAGCCTTCGATGGCTGGTGCGGATACGACAAGCCGACTTTCCTGTCGGTAGATGGTGTTCTGACCCGTTAACCCTGGGCCCCGGCGCTTATGCGCCGGGGCCCTCGATGTGGAGGTGACATGGGGCGAAACCCCGATGACATGTTCGGCGACGAGAACACTCCGGCCTACACCATCGGTCAGGCCGCAGAGATGCTCGGCACCACGCAGGACTTCCTGCGCCGCCTGGACGAGGCGAAACTGATCAACCCGCACCGCTCTGCCGGCGGGCACCGCCGCTACTCCCGCTACCAGTTGCGCCTGGCCGCCCGGGCCCGCGAGATGGTGGATCAGGGCACGGCGCTGGAAGCCGCCTGTCGGATCATCATCCTGGAAGACCAGCTCGAGGAAGCCCTGCGGCAGAACGAGAAGCAGTAGCGTGGGGCCACGGCGGCAGACTGGCCGGCCCGCTCCCGGCTCGGTCCTGGTAGCCCGTACTCCTGCTTGTCGCGCCTCTTCGCATCCCGGCGATCGGCCGGGATGTTGCTGTTCGTGACCTACGGCCCGAGGCGGGCCGTAGGCCGCCGGTGCCCGCGCGCGGCGGATCGGCGTGTGGCCAGACCCACTCACCGCCATCGGCTCCACGACGGATCATGTGCTACGGTGGCCGGGTTGCAGTTTTGATTTCCGTAGACGTTTTCCGGCGCCTGATGGGGCATCTGAAACCCATCCAGGCGCTTTTCGTTTTTCGTGTCGTTTCGACGCGGGTGATCAACGCGGCGGCGTAAGGGTCCGCACCGTGCGGTCTCTAACAGCCTGCGAAGGAGCAGACATGACTACAGGCACCGTGAAGTGGTTCAACGCCGACAAGGGCTTCGGCTTCATCAGCCCGGACGACGGCGGCGCCGACGTCTTCGCCCACTTCTCCGCGATCTCGGCGAGCGGCTTCCGCAGCCTCGACGAGAACCAGAAGGTGGAGTTCGACGTCACCCAGGGCCAGAAGGGCCCGCAGGCGGAGAACATCCGCCCGCTCTGATCCACACCCGCCGAACGGCGGCCCGACTGATTCAGCGGGCCGCCGTTCGGCGTCTCATGCGCTCACCACGGCCAAGCATCGACCCTTGTCCCTCACGAGCCGGATACCGCACTGCCGCCGCCCTGACGGTCGAGGCACGTACGGTCGCGGTCCAGTTGGAGCACGCCATGGTCGGACTCGACGCCTTCCTCTGTGCACGGCGCTACATTCTGAAGGGTTGATGACAATGACGACGACCTACTCCGGCCCTGCGAGGCTGATCCTGGTCGACGGCGCCTGCATCTCCGGCATGGCTTCCCTCAGTACCAACCAGCGCGGAGGACTCAACGGCTGGGGCGGCACGTTCCGTCCGGACGAGATCACGACAGACCTTCGCAACGCAGACCAGGGGCTGCAATTGGAGCTGCCCTATGATCGGGTAGGGACAGTCGCCGTCACCCGCATACGCAAGCTACTCGCCACGCAGGTATTGATGTCGCTGGCAGGCCGCGGACCCGCACCATTCTGATGGTACGCCGTACGGCCGCCGCTACATCGCGGCTCGACGCGTGCGCGCACCTGGCTCTGTCGGCTCCGCCTCAAAATGACCCCCGTGCGCCAGATGACGGCCGAGATCACCTCGGGGCAGGAGCCGGCCGCCAGGCCGGCGGATGCGGTCACGGACGAGCAGTTGATCGCGATGCTGGCCGATCGGGCTCGCGGTGACGGATTTGAAGCTGACCGATGAGGGTGGACTGCTGCAGCAGATGACGAAGCGGGTCCTCGAATCGGCACTGGGCGGCGAGATCACCGACCACGTCGGCTACGACAAGCACGCGGGGCGGACCCGACCCGGCTGGCGATCGTGAGTCGCGATGTCCCGCAGCCGTGCTGGCCTCGACCGTCCCACCGGCCAGGGCTGCCCTGACGAGAGCTCAACCTGCTCGCCGACCCGCGCCCCCGGGCTCGTCCGCGCCCAGGCCGGCACCCCGGGTGCCGCACCCGGTGACCGGGGGTGTGGAAGCACGCCGCGAGGCGTACGGTGAAGATGTCACCCGAGTCCCCGGTGGCCGCCAAGCCGTCGCCACCACTCTGCCCGGTCGGTCCCGACCGTCACTCTCATCGTGGCAAGCCTGTGGTGCGATCCAGACAGTGCTTTCGCACGGCCGCCCGTGAGTGCGATCCTCTCGGACGGCTCCGCAGGGGAGAGCGTCCTATGACCATCGCCAGACAGCGGATCGTCAGTCTTCTCCGCCGACGCGGCCAGCGGATCAGGGCCGACTGGGTCGAGCGGGAACTGCCGGAGCAGATAGACCCGGAGAAGCACGCCGGGCTGCTCGCCATCCTGCGCCTCGACCCGGCCGATCTCGTCGACCCGCCTCGTACTCCGCTCGGACCGTCCGCCTGACCGCCGAGAGCGATCTGACCAACCGGCCGGCCCGTCGACGCCCCCTGCTCCCTTCCCCAGGAGCCCACCACCATCGAAAGAGGTCCGCGCATGGTCAGGTTCGGTCCCGTCCCCACCGGTGTGCAGTCCGGCCCCGAGATCAACGATCGGCCACGGCCTACGCCGGACGGCCGTGCCGGGAGCCCGGTGACCCTCGTGCACCGCGTCACCCCCTGCACCACCACCCGTTCGGACCTTCCCGGCGCCCGCCCGGACGCCGGCGTACCGGAGAGGCGGATCTGATGGTCCGCTCTGCCAAGGACCGCATGACGTGGGTCTGCACCGGTGAGCCGCCGGTGGCACGCCTGCGGCTGGCCGACTCGCCGTCCAGCCGGTCGATGCTCGACGGCGGCTGGTGGCCGACGTCACGAGAACCGGTTGTCGAGTTGTGCAGCCTCGTCACAGCGCTCACCGCCCGGCGTGGCGGCGTGATCGAACGGATCATGCTTCAGCCCGATGCCTGGGACCGGCACCCCGGCCGGATCGGCGTCGGTGGTGCCGTGGTGAGGGTGGGTTGGTTCACCAGTCTCGCGGCCGAGCTGGTGATTCTTACAGGCCCACGGGATCTGCGAGTCGACCTGGCCGTGGTCGCACCTGGGGCCACCCATGCCGTGGCGACGGCGACCATGCTCGCGGCTTCGCGTCCCGCCGACAGCACGCGCGCCACTGGTGAGACGTCCATACCGTCCCACCCCCGCCAGGGACGGTCGGCGCGAGCCGACGACGACGTCGCCGGCTGGGAGACCGAAGGCGGCCACGTTCAGCGCGATCGCCCACCCACCGCGCCGGCCCGGACCTGAACGCTCCGACTCTGCCGAAGCCACCACTGACCGAATCCCGCCCGGGCACTTGCAGGTGACCATCAGATGCAGGCAGACGGGGGCGTCGATGGTGTTCGTGCCCACTGTGACGGCGCCGGTCCGGCCGGCGCGCGGCACCGATCCGGTACACGCCGGGAGTCGACGTGGTAACCCTGCTGGGTGAGACGATCCGTTTCCTACGTCGCCGACGAGGGTACTGACCTCAGGCTGCATCCGACGTCCTAGCCGGATCGCGGCGGTCGCCCGGACTCCCGCGGCCTGTCGTCCGCACCTCCCGCACACGCTTGCCGCACTCGGAGACGTGAACCTTCCTGTGCGGTGGGAGATCCGAGGAGTCCCATGTCGAGCTCGACTGCCTGTCCTCCCGTCACCGAATTCGCCGACACTTCACCTCCGCACCGGAAGCCCGCGGGCGGCAGTGACTTCGCCGTGCTCAACCGACGGGTCGTCCGGGCCGGTCTGCTCGAACGGCGTCCCACTTACTACGCCGTACGGATGGTCACGGTGGCATCGATGCTGGTGGCCGGATGGACAGCGTTGTGGTTGGTCGGAGCGTCCTGGTGGACCCTCGCCGTCGCCGCCTTCCTGGGTGTCGCGTTCTCGCATGCGGCTCTGGTGGCCCACGATCTGGCGCACCGGCAGGTGTTCCGCACCGGGAAGCTCAGCGAGCGGGCGGGCCGGATCGCGGCCAACATCGCGGTCGGGATGAGCTACGGCTGGTGGATGGAGAAGCACACCCGCCACCACAACAACCCCAACCATGACGATCTCGACCCGGATGTGGCGTCGGAGGTGCTGATCTGGGCCAGCGGGTCGGCCCGGGGGCGACGCGGGCTGAAGGGATACGTCACCCGTCACCAGGCCGGTCTGTTCTTCCCGCTGCTGACGCTGCTGAGCATCGGCCTGCGGGTGTCCAGCGTCAGGGCGTTGCTGGCCCCCGGGATGAAGCGCCGCGGTCTGGAGGCCGGCTTGATGGGCCTTCACCTCGCTGCCTACGTCGCCGCCCTGCTGTTGGTGCTCACCCCTTGGCAGGCACTGGCGTTCTTCGCCGTTCACCACGCGGTGTTCGGTGTCTACCTGGGGATGACGTTCGCGCCGAACCACAAGGGCATGCCGCATCCGGAGGGCACCGAGGACTACCTGCGCAAGCAGGTGCTGACCTCACGAAACGTGACCGGTGGCCGGCTGACCGACGCCGCGCTGGGCGGTCTGAACTATCAGATCGAGCATCACCTGTTCCCGGCGATGCCGACACCGAACCTTCGCCGGGCGCAACCGATGGTCGAGGCCTACTGCAGGGAGATCGGAGTCGCCTACGAGCAGGCCAGCCTGGTCCAGTCGTACCGGCAGGCGTTGCGGCACCTGCACGAGGTCGGTGCGCCGCTGCGCGACAACCGGTGAGGCGGAGGACCGCCGCGTCCCGCCCGGTCACATCGGCTGTCGGCATCGGGTCGCCGGGCGGTAGCATCAGGACACGGCCTGTTCAGGTCGTTGCCCCAGCCCTCGGCATCAGGTCGTTCATGCCGAGGTGAGGCTATGGCCCAGGTGTCCGGCGCGCATTTCGTCATCACCCTACTGATCTCGCCTCGACGTCCCAGCGCCCTGATCCGCCTGGCGGGTGAGATCGACATGGAGGCCGACCCGGCACTGTCGGGCGTGGTGGAGCGCCTGTCGATCATCGCGCCGACCGAGGTCGTCGTGGATCTGGCCGATGTCACCTTCGCCTCCTCCGCGCTGCCCAGTTTCCTCGCCCGGGCGCATATCGCGCTCGCGGCTGATTCCGCCCTCGTCGTCTGCCGGCCCGGGGGCAGCATCCTGCGGTTGCTGCGGATCACGAACATGGAAGAGCTGGTGACGCTGCGTCCTGACCTGCCGGTGGCCGAAGACTGGACGCCGAGCAGCGCCGCGTCGCTGATCGCCCCTTCTTCCGCGCCGACCGCGCCCGGCTCTACGTCACCATGCTGACCATCGGCTACCTGGTCAGCCGCGGCCTGGCCAAGGCCGGCAGCCGCTCCGCTCCCCACGCCTGATCCCGCGGACACGGCTCAGTCGTCCTGATCCGCTGCGCGGGGCGGCAGCGGGACTACCGTGATGCCGTTCACCGGCGGGGGAGTCGGACGATGCTCGGGCGCGCCGGCTTCCCGCATGCGACGGCGACCCAGCAATCTGAGTTGCACGATCCGGGCGGTGCCGGGGAGTGCGACGAGCAGGACCCCGGAGACCGCGGCCAGCAGCAGGGCCACCCCCATCGGCAGCGTGCCGTGCGCGCCGAGGAACGACACCTCGGCGGGTTGCCCGTTCTGCAGCACGAAGACGAGCAGCAGCAGGAGTACGACCGCGAACACCACGGCAGCGACCCACAGACCCCCGACCCGCGAGCGCTTCACCGCCGGTCGCGGGGGAATCGGGCGAGAGGCATCGGTGCCGCGGTGACCGTCGCGCGGGAAGAATCGAACATGACTGTTCCGGGGTGCGGTCATGAGAACCGCCGCCTTCCGAGGAGTATCCGGCCGGCCTGAGCGCGGTGGTGCGCCGGCGCGTCTGGTTGATTGCGGGCCTGTGACAGACCGTCGCGGTCCGACGTGCGGTGGACGGTGCCCTGCCGGGAGCGAGGGTAGGCCCCGCGACTTGACCGGTCGGGATGGCGTCGCGAACGGGGCGTCCGTCGGCGGCGGGCTGTCAGCCACCGGGGTCCCGAGCGACACTGCCAGCGTACGCTCCCTTGCCTCGATCGGCTCGGCGTCGTCGCGTCCGTTGCCGCCGGTAGCGCGGCGGCGTCATGCGGAGTACCGTTTGCCCTTCGCCCGGGTCCCTGGCGCTGTCCGTAACGTCCGCTTCGAGCGATCCGGGTCGGAGTCAGTGGTGGACACGGACAACCCCGGGCACGGCGATCCGACGACCTCCGATCGCCGGCTGCGGCTGTGGGCCGCTCTCGGCGCTGCCGCCCGAGGTGGCGCGGTCACGGTCGGTCATGTCTGCGCGGCTGCGGTCTCGGCCGCCGACGTCGACTCCGCGGCCGTCGCCGTCGTCCTCGATGCCACGCCGCGCGAACTGGTGCACGCGACGGATCGAAGCGCTGCGGATCTGGAAGACCTAAGCCTCACCCTCGGCGAGGGGCCGTGCGTGGACGCGACCACACACGGGCCTGTCCTTGCCGCCGATCTGACCCTGCCGGAATGCCGGAAGCGCTGGCCGGCGTTCGCGCCGGCCGCGGTGCGCGTCGGGGCCTGTGCGGTGTTCGCGTTGCCACTACGGGTGGGCGGGATCAACCTCGGTGTCCTGGACCTTTACCGGGCCCGCGCCGAGGACCTCGCGGCGGAGGAGCTGGCCGACGTGCTGATCCTGGCGGACACGGCATGCGCGGTGCTGCTGGACGGCGCGACGAGCCACGGCGCGGACCGGAACGATCGGTGGCCCGAGGGGACCGGCCTGCACCACCCCGAGGTGCACCAGGCTACCGGAATGATCATGGCCCAGCTGGAGGTGCCCGCGGCGGTGGCACTCGCCCGGATGCTGGCCCACGCGTACTCCCGGGACCGGCGGTTGCGGGACGTGGCGACCGACATCGTCGCCCGGCGCCTGCGTCTCGGCCCGGACCGGACACGGTGACCGGAAGGGGTGAACGGGGGATCGGCGCCAGGACGGGCGCCGCACGGACCGTCCCGTCGGGTGACCGGTGGAACCATTGATTGGCGAGGTGACCGACATGGCCGAAACCCAGCTGGCCGACGTTTTCGTGGAGATGGCCGACACTCTCGTCGACGACTTCGACGTGATCGAGTTCCTGCACGTGCTGACCGAGAGGTGCGTTGATCTGCTGGGTGTGTCGGCGGCCGGGCTGCTCCTGACCGACCAGCGGGACAGGCTGCAGGTGGTCGCCGCCTCCTCCGAACGCACCCGGCTGCTGGAGCTGTTCCAGCTTCAGACCGACCAGGGGCCCTGCCTCGACTGCTTCCGTACGGGCCGACCGGTGTCGGTCGCCGACCTGGGACTGACCACCGCACAGTGGCCGAGGTTCGCCGCCGCGGCGGCCGAGGTCGGCTTCGCCGCGGTGCACGCCCTGCCCATGCGCCTGCGCTCCGAGGTCATCGGCGCGCTTAACCTCTTCGATGTCCGGCCGGGAGCTGTCGACGAGGACAAGCTCCGCATCGGTCAGGCGCTCGCCGACGTGGCCACCATCGGGCTGCTGCAACAGCGCGCCATCCACCGGCGCGACATGCTCGCCGAGCAGCTGCAGACCGCCCTGAACAGCCGCGTTCTGATCGAACAGGCCAAGGGAGTCCTCGCCGAACGCCTCCAGGTGGACGTGGGTCAGGCCTTCGCGTTGCTGCGCGACGGCGCCCGCAGCCGCAACCGGCGGCTGTCCGACCTGTCCCAGGCGATCGTCGACGGCTCCGAGCAGATCACGCTGGGCCCGGTCGACCACGGGTCCGCCTGACGACCGGTTCGGCACCCGGAACCCGTTCGGGTGTCGGTCCTGGAGATGAAGGCGTACGGTGACGGTGTCGCCCGGGTCCCCGGTGGCGCCAGTCTTGCCGCCACCAGCCCGTTAGGGGCGTTGGAACAATGGTCACCTCCGCCGTGACACCCACAGCCACCTTCTCCCCTCCGACGCCGAACCCGGCCTCGGGGATCAATGAAGACATGTTGCGTCGACGCGCCGCCCTGACCGTCGACGATCCCGAGCGCGTACGGCTACGAAATCGGGTCATCGAGGCGAATCTGCCGATGGCGTGTCGGTTGGCCCGCCGGTACACCGGTCGCGGGGAGTCCTACGACGATCTGGCGCAGATCGGCGCGCTCGGCCTGATCAAGGCCGTCGACGGATACGACGGCGGTCGTGGCGTGCCGTTCGCCGCCTACGCCGTCCCGACCATCCTCGGCGGCATCCGGAAGCACTTCCGCGACTCGGCCTGGGCGATCCGGGTTCCGCGTCCGACCCAGGAACTGGGTGCACGGGTGCCCGAGGCCCGGGGCAGGCTGGCGCAGCAACACGGCCGCCAGCCGACCGATCGAGAGCTCGCCGACGACCTGGAGGTGACCGTCGCCCAGGTCCTGGCCGCCGTCGTCGCCCTCGGTGTCTATCGCCTGGCATCGCTGAACGAGCCACGACTCGCGGCCGACCGCATCGAACGCCACGCGCGCAGCGGCACCGTCGATGCGGGCTACGCGGCCGTCGACGACCACCTCACCCTCGGGCCGCTCCTCGCGGCGCTTCCCCCACGCGAACTCCGGATCCTGACCATGAGGTTCACCGGTGACCTGACCCAGGCGCAGATCGCCGCCCGGGTCGGGCTGTCCCAGATGCACGTCTCCCGGCTGCTGAAGCGCTCGCTGGCTCAACTGAGAACAGGGCTCCTCCGCTGACCCGGCGCCGGCACGCGGAACCACTCCGAACAGCTTCTCGAGAGGCAGATGATGGGGATCGCCAGAAACCGGATCGTCGCGGCGCTGCGCGAGCGCGGTCAGCACGCCAGGGCCGACTGGGTCGAGCGCGACCTACCGGAGCGGGTGGACCCCGCTAAGCACGTGGGGCTGCTCGCGACCCTGCGTCTCGATCCGGCCGACCTCGCCGACTCGCCGTCCCCGTGAGGGTCGCCCTGCTCGGGCCGGTCGCCTGGCGGACACCCCCGCACCACTACGGCCCCTGGGAGCAGGTGACCGGGCTGCTCGCGGAGGGGTTGGTCACCCGTGGCGTGGAGGTGACCCTGTTCGCGACGCTGGACTCCGTCACCTCCGCCGCCCTCGACGGTGTGTGCCCCCGCGGGTACGCCGACGACCCGGCCATGGACGGCCGGGTGTGGGAGGCGATGCACGTCTCCCACGCGATGGCCCGTTCGTCGGAGTTCGACCTGGTGCACAGCCACCTCGACTGGCTGCCGCTCGCCTTCGCCGAACACTGCCGCGCGCCGCTGCTCACCACCGTGCACGGTTTCTCCGGTGCGGGCATCCTCCCCGCGTACGCCCGGGCCCGCTCGTCCTACGTCTCGATCTCCGACGCCGACCGGAACGCGGACCTCGACTACGTCGCCACGGTGCACCACGGTGTCGACCTGACCGGGCTGCCGTTCACCCGCGACGCCGGCCCGGGACTGGCCGCCTTCGGCCGGATCCACCCCGACAAGGGCACCCACACCGCCATCGAGATCGCCCGCCGCGCCGGACGGCCGCTGACCATCTGCGGCATCGTTCAGGACGAGCGGTACTTCGCCGAGCAGGTGGCCCCCCACATCGACGGCGACCGGGTCGTCTTCCTCGGCTCGGTCGGCCCTCGGCGGCGTGCGGAGGTGCTGGGCGCGAGCGCCGCGCTGCTGCACCCGATCGCCTTCGACGAGCCGTTCGGGCTCTCGGTGGTGGAGTCGATGGCCTGCGGCACGCCGGTCGTCGCGTACGCGCGCGGGTCGATGCCGGAGGTCGTCGACGAAGGGGTGACGGGGTTCCTCGTGCGGACCGCCGAGCAGGCCGTCGACGCCGTCGGCCGGGCTGCCGCGCTGGACCGGGCCACCTGTCGGACCCGGGCCGGGCAACGCTTCGGCGCGGACCGCATGGTGACCGACTACCTGACCGTCTACGACCGCCTCACCCGTCGGTCGCACCGCTGAACCCCCGGCCACCACCGCCCGATCCGTTCCGCCGGCCACACACGCTGGCCGGCGTGCGCCGACACCGCGTGAGGCCGCCCCCACTCCGAGGCGGCCGACAACCGGAAGGCCCGACACCCATGCCCAGCTACGGCTTCCTCAGCACGCACCCACCGACCCGATGCGGACTGGCCACCTTCAACTCCGCCCTCGCCACCCACCTGACCGCCGACGGCACGCGCGGCGGCATCGTCCGGGTCACCGACCACGGCGACGACCTGCGGGCCGGACCCGGGGTCGTGCACACCTGGTCGGCCCGTACGCAGACCGGCTGGCGGGACGCCGCGGCCGTCCTCAACACCTTCGACGTGGCCGTCGTGCAGCACGAGTACGGCATCTACCCCGGCGCCGACGGCGAGGACGTCCTGCCGCTGCTGCGCCGGCTCACCGTGCCGAGCATCGTGGTCCTGCACACCGTGCTCCGCCGGCCCTCGCCCAGGCAGAAGTCCCTGCTGGAGCAGATCGTCACCGCCGCGGGAGCGGTCGTCACCATGACCCGCACGGCTCACGACCGGCTGCTCGTCGGCTACGCCGTACGTCCGGACAAGGTCACGGTCATCCCGCACGGCGCCGCCGAACACGTCCACGTGCCCGCCGACCGCCGTACCCGCCCGCACCTGCTGACCTGGGGACTGCTCGGCCCGGGCAAGGGCGTCGAGTGGTCGTTGCGGGCCCTCGCGCGGTTGCAGGACCTCGAACCGACCCCCACCTACACGATTGCCGGCCGGACCCATCCGAAGGTGGTCGAGCACCAGGGGGAGGCGTACCGGGCGGGACTGCACCAGCTCGGCGCCCAGCTGGGCATCGCCCACGCCGTGGACTACCAGAACGTCTACCACGACCAACCCGCGCTCGCCCGGTTGATCCGCTCCGCCGACGTGGTCGTGCTGCCCTACGACTCCCGCGAACAGGTCACCTCCGGCGTGCTCATCGAGGCGGTGGCCGCCGGGGTGCCCGTCGTGGCCACGGCCTTCCCGCATGCCGTCGAGCTGCTCAACGGCGGGCCCGGTCTGGTCGTACCCCACCAGGATTCGGCGGCGCTGGCCGCCGCGATCCGGCGGATCCTGACCGAGCCCGGCCTGGCCGCCCGGCTGGCGGGCCGCGTCCGGCCGCCGGCCGCGGACCTGCGCTGGCCGGCGGTGGCGGCCAGCTACGGCACGCTCGCCGAGCGGCTCGTCGCCGCCCGCCTCTCCGCGGTCAGCGCGGCGTCGGCGTGACCGCGACCACCGATCTGTCCAACATGTCAGGCAGCGGTGGCCGGCATCCGACGCCCCGGCCGAGCTTCGCGCACCTGAGCCGTTTGAGTGACGACACCGGCCTGTTCGAGCACGCCCGACACGCCATCGTCCGCCGCGAACACGGCTACTGCACCGATGACGCCGCGCGCGGGCTGGTCGTCACCAGCCGGGAGCCGGAGCCGACCCCGGAGGTGCTCGGGCTGGCGGAGCGCTACCTCGCGTTCCTCACCCACGCGCAGGACACCCGGGGCGCCTTCCGCAATCGGCTCGGCCACGACCGGCGGTGGACCGACGCCCCCGGGCTCGGCGACTGGTGGGGGCGGGCGCTGTGGGGGCTCGGCACCGCCGCCGCCCGCAGCCCCGCGCCCTGGATCCGGGAGGAGGCACTCGTCGCCTTCGGCCGGGGCGCCAGACGGCGCTCCCCGGCCCCGCACGCGATGGCCTTCGCCGGGCTCGGTGCCATCGAGGTGCTGCGCCGCCACCCGGGCCACGCCGATGCGGCCACACTGCTCATGGACGCGGCCGCCACGATCGGCGCCCCCGGCCCCGACCCGCTCTGGCCCTGGCCGCAGCCGTGCCTGACCTATGCCAACGCGGCCCTCGCGGAGGTCGTCATCGCGGCCAGTCAGCTACGCCACGACGGCCCGCCCCTCGACGACGGCCTGCGGATGCTGACCTGGCTGCGCGACGTCCAGCTCCGTGATGGACACCTGTCGGTCGTACCCGCCGGCGGGTGGCAGCGCGGCGCGGCGCGGCTGCGCCACGACCAGCAGGCGATCGAGGTAGCCGCGTTCGCCGACGCCTGCGCCACCGCCGCCGCCGTCACCGGCGACCCCGGCTGGGAGACCGGCGTCCGGCAGGCGGTGGGGTGGTTCCTCGGCGACAACGACGTCGGTACGCGGATGTGGGATCCGGCGACCGGCGGCGGCTACGACGGGCTGACCCCGCACGGACCCAACCTCAACCAGGGCGCCGAATCGACCCTCGCGCTGATCTCCACCGTGCAGCACGCCCGGCGGTGGTCGTGACCGACACCCTGGCCGTCCGGCACGGCGCCATCCTGGCCCCGGATCCACGCCGGGTCGTCGTCAAGCTCTTCGTCCCGGGTGAGGACGCCGCCCTGGTACGCAGCCGAGCGCGGGCGCTCATCGACCGCGTCGCGCACCTCGACGACGAGGAGACCGGCCGGCTGCTGAGGGAGACCTTCGACCGGTTCGGCACCCGGCACCGCGATCTGGACGCCACGTTCCACCACCACTACGACCTCGTCCGGCACCGCATCGCCCGGGGCCGGGACCTTTCCCCCACCACCCGGCTCCTGATCGGCGCCTACTTCAGCCACGAGTACGCGGTCGAGGCGGCGGCCCTGTGCAACCCGTCGATGGTTGCCCATCCGGACCAGACCGGCCTGATCGCCGGGCAACTGCGCGTCGCGATCAGCCTGCGCCAGATCGGCGAGGGGCACCTGTCGTCCATCGGGTTCGCCACCGCGGTCCTCGGACCCGGACTCCGGCTCACCGTCGCCGACCGGTCCGGGCCGCCGGTCGTCGGACAGCGGACGGCCGTACGACACCGCCGGGACCTCCTCGCCGCCGGCCTGACCGAGGTGGACTGCGACAACGAAATCACCGCCACCGTGCTGCACGCCCTGCCCGAACGCTACGACGAGGCGACCTTCGACCGGGTGATCGGCGATCTGCCACCGGACCTGCTCTCCCGCAGCACCGGACCGGACACCCTCGAACAGGTACGCCGCACCAACGCCGCCAGTTACGCCACGATCTTCCCCGCCGACACCGCCCTGCATCAACGAGTCCTCTGGCCGGCCGTTCCGGCGGAGGGCAACGGCATGGAGGACGCCCGGTTCGTCAGGTTCACCGGCGAGTCCGGACCCTTGTACCGGGCGACCTACACCGCCTACGACGGACGGCGCATCGCCACCCGCACGCTTGCCAGCGTGGACCTGCGCCGATTCGACAGCACCCCGATGCGCGGGCCGGGCGTCCGCAACAAGGGCGTCGCGCTGTTCCCCCGTACCGTGGCCGGACGGCACCTCGCCCTGTGCCGCGCGGACGGCGAGACCATCGGCCTGACCAGCCTGGACCGTGAGAACCGGTGGCGGAGGCCGGTGCCGCTGCACGCCCCCCGGGACAGCTGGGAACTGATCCAGGTCGGCAACTGCGGATCGCCCATCGAGACCGACGCCGGCTGGCTCGTGCTCACCCACGGCGTCGGCCCGATGCGCCGGTACGCCATCGGCGCGCTCCTGCTCGACCTGCGCCGGCCGGAACGGGTGATCGCGCGGCTGCCCGGCGCGCTCCTGTCACCCGACGAGGCCGAGCAGGACGGTTACGTCCCCAACGTCGTCTACTCCTGCGGCGCGCTCGTACACGACGGCGAGCTGTGGCTGCCGTACGGGGCCGGCGACAACCGGGTCGGGTTCGCCACCGTGCCGGTGGCCACGCTCCTCGCCGCGATGGTGGAATCCGCTCCGGGCGGCCGGGACGGATGAGCGGCCGCCGGTACGACGATCCGGACGGTCGGTGTCGGCCGAATCCTGCTCGGGTGTGGACGGCCTGGACCGGCGGGCGACCACTACCTGCTCGACCGCGACGATGATCTCTTCAGAGCGCGTCGGCGCGACCGTAGAACCCGCTCGATCATCCTGTTGATCCGCCAACTTCTTCGAGCGGTGCAACTTTCCGGGTGGGCGGTTCCGTTCTACCTCCGTCACGAGGAGGCAGGGCACTTGATAGCCGAAGACGAGCAAGCATTCCGCGAGTTCGTGACGTCAGAAATGGCGTCACTGCGCAAGCTGGCGTACGTGACCTGCGGCGACTGGCACGCGGCGGAGGACGCCGTGGCCAATGCTCTGGTCAAACTCTATCCCCGCTGGCGGAAGCTGGACCGGCCCGATCTCTACGTCAAGACCATGGTCTACCGGGCCGCGGTCGACGAGACCCGTCGGCCGTGGCGGCGCGAGCGGTCGGCCGGTGACGCCATGCCGGACATCGCGCTGCGCGACCCCGCCGGTGCGAGCGACGAGCGGATGCGCCTGCGGGCGGCGCTCGACTCGGTGCCACCCCGGCAGCGAGCCGCGGTCGTGCTCCGGCACTACCTGGATCTGAGCCTGGAGGACACCGCCAGCGTCCTGAACTGCACGGTGGGCACGGCCAAGAGTCAGGTGTCCCGTGGCCTGGCGAAGCTGCGCGAGTCACTCGGCGGCGACCGTACCGATCTCAACGGACCATCGATAAAGGAGTGGACCCATGCGGTTGCATGATCTCGTGGACGCGGTAACGGGCGATGAGCCGCCGATGTCCCGCACCGTCGACGACATCATCACGGCAGGGCGGCGGGCGCAGCGCCGCCGTCGGGCCGGATTCGCGTCAGCCGGCGCGGCGGGCCTCGTCGTGGCCGTGGTCGCCGGTGCGTTCGTGGTACCGGCTCTGGGTGCGCAGCAGAGCCCCCCGGCCGCGCCGTTCGTGGCCGGTGCGGCGGCGTCCGAGCCGGCCGGGGCCGAGTGGCCCGACGCCGCGTCGTTCACCTTCACCTTCACCGGGTACGACGCCGGCACGCTGCATGTGCAGGACCCGATCGTCGCGTCCACCGCGTACCAGATCGCTCCCGTCTACTCCGACGGTCACACCTCGAACGACAAGCCCATGACCCGCCAGGAGGTGGAGGAGCAGGGCGACGCGTTCTTGCGGAACAAGGAAAACGGGAAGCCGGCCCTCTTGGCGTACCTGACCGTCTACCGGCCCGGTGCCTTCGACCCGGCCGGGATCAAGGACGGCGCGAACGTCACCGTGGCCGGGCGCAGGGCCGTGCAGGCGACGCTGCCGGTCGGCCTTGACCCGCAACGCCCGGTGGATGGCGGCAACAAGCTCTTCGCCTGGGAGTACGCCGACAACGCCTGGGCGGCTGTCACGTCGTACTCCGGCGACAAGGCCACGCCGAGCTTCGAGGAGCTGGGCGGCCTGGTCGAAGGCCTGAAGCCCAGCAGGCCGACGCCGGCCCTGGTGCCCTTCACGGTGGGCTACCTGCCGGACGGTTACGTGCCGTTGCAGATCGGCACCCACGCCACGGCGGGCCTCGGCGGCATCGCCGCGGCCCGCGGCGGCGACTACGGCGGCGCGACGTACACCAGGTCCGCCGCGCCCACCACTGGGCTGACCGCACCGTACGAGGCGAGCGAGGGTGGCATCAAAGACGGGTTCCACATCTCGGTCATCCCGAGCAGCAGCGCGAACCAGACGCCGGAGCCCGGTGTGACGAAGTGCTACGACGTACCCGACCGGCCCGGGTGGGACGGCCCGCAGGTCGACATCTGGTGCCAGTTCCGGAGCGCCGACGGCGCAGTCGTAGTCGAGGTCAGCCCCGATGGTGCCGGTAACACGCTGCCGCGGGTCGAGCTGGAGAAGATCGCCAAGGGGATCACGGTCGCCGACGTCGAGGACGAGTCGACCTGGACTCCGGCCGCGACCGCCCTGCGGCCATGACGGCCAGCGCCGGCACCACGACGGTGCTGTTCCGCAGGGCCGCTTCAGCGGCTCCTGTCGCGAAGAATGAAGGCTTGGGATGAGACGCAGAGCAAAGGCCGGTCTGATTGCCACGGCAACAGCGGCTCTGTGCGTACAGGTGGTGCCTCTCGCCGAGGCGAACACCGCGCCGAAGTCCGACGCGGTGCCGGTCGGACTGGCGGAGTTCTACGCGCAGCGTCCTGCGTGGGGACCCTGCCCCCGCCCGCCGGTGCCACCGAGGCGGTCACCGGATGCTTCGGCGTCCGCGCTTCCCCGTGCCGGGAGCGCGTCCCCGGCGGTGGAATGCACGACTGTGCGGGTGCCGTTGGACTACCGGCGACCGGACGGTCCCCGGGAGACCGTCGAGCTCTCCCGGCGCCTGGCGAGCGATCAGCCGAACCGGCTCGGCGTACTGGTCGAGGTCCCCGGCGGGCCGGGCGGGCAGGGAATCTACGCGCCGGAGGACCCGGCGTACGAGGCGCTGTCAACGCGGTACGACATCATCGGGTACAACCCGCGCGGTGTCGGGCAGTCGCAGCCTCTGCTGTGCGAGGGCACGAGCGTGCAGGTGTCCGGTAGGACGCGCTTCACCGACGCGCAGATGCGGGCGTACACCGAGGAGTTCCGCAGGCGTGATCAGCAATGCGAACGCGCGGACGGTGCCCGGCGTCCCTACTTCACCACCGCCAACAACGCCAGAGATCTCGACATCGTCCGCGCGGTCCTGGGTGAGCGTCAGCTGAACCTGATGGGGAAGTCCTACGGCACGTACGTGACGGCCGTCTACGGCACGCTTTTTCCGAAGCGACTGAACCGCAACGTCCTGGACTCCGCGATCCACCCGCAATGGATATGGCGGGAGGCGTGGAAGCAACAGGCAATCGCCCAACGTAGGACCGCCGACGCCTGGATGACGTGGGTGGCCGAGCGCAACGGAATCTACGGGCTGGGAACCACCCGGTCGCAGGTGCGCACCACGATCGAACGGACCCGGGCGAAGCTGGAGCAACGCCCGATCGACCAGGGTGATTTCGTGTACGACGGCACCGAGTTCGACGGCCTCGTCGGGGCCACCAACGAGGTGGCGTACTGGGACTTCTTCGCAGCGACGGCGAGCCGGCTGCGTCAGCAGGTCGAGACACCCTCGGACGTGCCGGGTGACCTGGGCCGGGCGTTGGCTCTTCAGCAAGAGATCCAGGCCGACCCGCCGCCGACCAGCAATGGCGTCTGGGAGGCAGTCAACTGCGAGGCCGAATGGCCCGCCGACCTCAAGGTGTACTACGCGGACATGCGCTACTTCTCCGAGCACTTCCCCTACGGCTGGGGTGCTTCGGCGGTTTCTCCGCGTGAGTGCACCTTCGGCTCGGTGGAGCGGGTCGAGCCGCTGGTGAAGCTGCGCCGCAGCGGCTACCCGACAGGGCTGGTCGTGCAGGAGGAGTTCGACCCGCAGACGCCGTACGAGGGCGGTCGGGCGATGGCGGACCTGCTCGGGCACCGGCTCCTCAGCGTTCCGCGCGATGGCTACCACGTCGTCCACGGCACCAACGCCTGCGTCGACGCCGCCATCGACGACTACCTGCTGAACGGAAAGCTGCCGAAACGGGGAGCGGAGTGCGAGGGAACGCCGGTCCCCGAGGTTCCGACGGATGGTTCGGCGCGGGTGGGTGAGGGCGACCGCCCGTCCCTCGACGAGCAGACGACTCTCTTGTCTGGCCGGATCCCTCGTCCGCTTCAGGCTGGTGGTCGTGCGCCCTCCTGATGTCGACGCGTGAGGGCTTGACATCCGCGCCGTTCTGGCCGAACGCCTCCGCAGTTCCGTGGTACGTCACGGCTGGCCAGGTGGTGGATCTGTTCCACGGCGCGCAGACCCGCGGGCACGGCGACCTGGAGGTCGCCGTGCCCAGCGCACTTTGCGCCCGCGCCACGGTAGATACCGCCGGAGTACGCGCGCTGGTTGATCACCTTGAGGTGGTGTGGGCCCGCTGTTCCCGCCCGTGCGTAACGTCGGCCCGGCCGAGGATCTGGCCGGTGACGGTGTCCCGGGCCTCGAGTCCGATGCGGTAACCGCCATCGGCCAGGCTGCCGGTCGCGCAGCCAGCCCGGCCGGTCGCGGGACAACCCAACGGGCCGGGCATTTCGGCGATTGCACACTCCGATCTCTCGGTGTTGATGGGCGGACCGCGCGAGCAAGGAAAGAAACCATCGGCAAGCCATCCTCGCTCTCGCCTGGTGACGCGCGTTGACGTTGTCCGGGCACTCATCCGCGACCTTAAGAATTCACTCGACCGGCACCGGTGATCCGCGCCGCAGCCTGAACCAGGCTGCTCGCCGCCGACGCAACCCCATCCGCGCCAGCCGGCCCACCCTGCCCGCCGAGATCAATTGAAGTCACATGGAGACTGCTCAAGCGGATGCCAACCCGGGTCAACCGGTGCCGACGCGGGTCACCGCGACCGACCGCCGGTCGCAACCCGGGGTTCGTGTGCTCCGCGGGTGGTCCTGGGCTGGGCGAACGACGGTCCGAGGAACGTAGGTGAACGTGTGGGTACTGCGGGTGCAGGCTCAACGTTGCCGTGAGTCGGAAGCCGAGTCACCCTTCCTCGTAGTCGAGCAGTTCGCGGCGCCACTCCGCGAATCGGCTTAAGAGATCGTCCAGCGCTGGGCCGGTGACGCCGTACTGGGCGAAGTCGTCGGGATCGAGCTGGGTGGCTTGTGCGAGGGCGTCGGCGAAGATGCGCGGGTCGAACCCACGGTCGGCGCGCTGCGCGAGGGCGAGGAGGGCGTCGCGGGTGTAGCGGCCGGATCGGAGCGTGGCGTCGATGTCGATGAAGTCGCGGGCGAACGCTCGTCCGTAGAGGGCGCTCATCTTGTTCGCGACCGCGTCGTCGGGGTGGAGGACGGGTCCGATCGCCATGAGGATCGGTTCGTTGGCGCGCCAGTCCACGCCGAGTTCGACCTTGGAAACCCGCGCGCCATCGGTGACTGTGAGCCGGGCGAAGGTGTCGTACTGCCGCTCGGTCTCGACGGTGAGGCCGTCGTCTCGGTAGGCGTGTACGACGGCGGCGACTGCGGCGGTGAATTCGTCGCGGCGGTCCCAGGCGGTGAACAGGTCGACGTCCTCGCTGGGCCGCTCCAGGAGCCCAGCGGCCTGGACCGCGTAACCGCCGGCCAGCGCGAAGCCGTATCGGTCGGCCGCCGCGAGCCCGGTACGGGCGAGGCGTTCGTGGAAGGGGTCCACCGCTATGCCGCGTTGCTGCGTGTGGCGGCGAGTTCGGGGAAGGCGTCCTCCCAGCGTTGGCGGAGCTGGGATGGCAGCCAGAGAGTGGGCCAGAGCCGCCGGAGGAGGTCGGCATCGAGCCAGGTGTGCAGGTCCTCGACGGTGCTGGCTTCGGTGAGCACCACCTTGTACATGCTGGCCAGGCGTGCGGGCCGGTTCAGGTCGTACTCGGCATGCCCGGACCAGTCGAGGTGACGCGGAAGCGTCACGGAGCCGTCGGTCGGGCCGTGCAGATCGGCGAGGGTTTCGGCCACCACGTAGGGCTTCCGGTCGCCGTAGGGCTGGTAGTCCGCTGGCGGCTGGGGTGACATCCTGCGCCGGCTGAGGTTCGTCGCCCGCCGGACTTCCGGTCGTAGCGCCTGACGGATCGTCTCCCGGCTGTACCCGGTGACGCGCTGCAGATCCACCGGCCGCCATCCGGCCGCGTGAAACGCCCGCAGCTGCTCGTCCCGCTCGGTCAGCGCGGCGGCCCGCGTCGCCTCATACCGGGAGACAACCGCCTGCAGCTCATCCTCGGAGAACCGGCCCATGGCCTTTAGCCTACCAGGCTAGGCCCAGCACGCTTGGCGTACGTCATTCTTCGGAAGCCGGCGGACCAGTCATGATGATCGCGAGGGGATGTACTCATGTTCTGGTGAAGCCGAGGGCCCGGTATCCGGGCATGCGGCGTGGGAGTGAGGCGGCGAGGATGGGAGTGGCCGGGTCGTGGTAGTCGTGGACCTCGGCGAGGTCCTTGCCGGGCGCGGCGCGGATGACGCGGCCGGCGCATTGGACGAGTAGGCCGTCGTAGGAGATCGGGCCGGCGAGGAAGAGGGTGTCGAGGGCGGGGGCGTCGAAGCCCTCACCGATGAACGGCGTGGTGCCGATGACGAGCAGGCCGGCCTTGGCGCCGTCGAGCCGGTCAACGACTGTCCGCCGTTCGCGGGTGCTCATCGCGCCTTGGAGCACAAGCGCCGGTCGTACGAGCGGAGGTCCATCGACCCGCGCAGCACCATCGCCTCCCGCAGCAGGACCGTGCCGACGGCCCGCGCGGTGGCCGCGGCAACAGCACCGGTGAAGAAGACCCACACGTGGGCACCACGGCCTGACTGGGAGACCTCCAACGCGGCCGGCACCGCGCTGGCTCGCGCCGCCTTCACGTACGCGAGGGCGTCGAGCATCGCCGTCGGCCCGTCGAAGTCGGCCACGACGAAGTGGCAGGTGTTGCCGGGCATCAGCGGGTATAGGCCCATGAACACGTCGCCGACCAGATGCGCCGCGACGACCTCCGTCGTGCGGGGCAGGTAGGTGGCACCGCGCCGGTCCATACCCTTACGCCAGCCACCGGCGACTGCGGGCATCCACCCGGCAGCGCCGGTACGGGCGTTGTCCCACCGCACGGCGTACACGTCGGCCCGGGCCCGGAACCGGTCGGCGAACAACGCCAGCTTGTCCCGAGTCGGCGAAGCCATGGTGACCAGCCCTGGCGGCTCAACCGGCGCGGACAACTGCTCCGGCGCCGCAGTCGTGTCCTGGCCGCGCAGCTCCAGCAGACGTCCCAGTCGGGCGTTCTCTGCCCGTAACCGCTCCACCTCCCGCCGAAGATCGACGAACTCGGCCACCGAACCCATGCCGACCATCCTCGCGCATCGGGCGTCGAACATCCCGGCACCGGTCCGCTATCCTCCGCCGATGGCATCGAAGGACAACGCCGCGCTGGAGGCGATGATCGAGGAAGCCACCGCCGACACGGACGGTCATGAGGACGAGCGCGCCGGCCTGTTCACCATGATCGAGGAGCATCTGGCGGTGCCGTTCACCACCACCGTCCTCGGCGTCGAGGCCACCGTACGGAAGGCCGAGCTGGCGGCGGACAACATCGTCGCGGTCTGCGCCCGAGGTCGCCACCGGCAGAGGATCGATCTCCTCGACCTRCCGTTGCTCACCCCCGCGCCGGACGGCGCCGCGTGGATCGACGCCTACCGGCACTGGGCCGGACGGTAGGCCACGGTGAGCGAGTACCAGTACTACGAGTTCACCGCCGTCGACCGGCCCCTCACCGGCCGGGAGCGGGCCGAGCTTCGGTCGCTGTCGACCCGGGCCGACATCACCGCCACCAGCTTCGTCAACACCTACGAGTGGGGCGACTTCAAGGGCGACCCGCGCACGCTGATGGAGCGGTACTTCGACGCGCACCTGTACCTGACGAACTGGGGCACCCGCCAGCTCATGCTGCGGCTACCGAAACACGTGCTCGACCCCGCCACCGTCTCCCAGTACTGCCAAGGGGACAGCGCATCCGCGTGGACCACCGGCAAGCACGTCATCATCGACCTGCACGACGAGGACGAGGACGGCACCGACGAGTGGGACCTCGACGGCCACGGCCTCCTCGCCTCCGTCATCCCGGTCCGGGCCCGCCTCGCCGCCGGCGACCTGCGCCTGCTGTACCTGGCCTGGCTGCGCTGCGTACAGTCCGCCGAGATCGCCGACGACGAGCCTGAACCGCCCGTCCCCGCCCGGCTGGGGACCCTCGACGCGTCCCTCACCGCCGTCGCCGAGTTCCTACGCATCGACCCCGACCTGATCGCGGCCGCGGCGGCCGGACCGCCGCCGGCCACCTCCGGCGAACCGACCGCTGCGCAACTACGCACCTGGGTCGTCGGGCTGCCCGCTCGGGACAAGGACGCCATCCTGACCGACCTGATCACCGGCGGCGACAGCCACCTGCGCAACCGACTGCTGCGCCGCTACCGCGACGCACACCGCACTGATACGCCCACCCCGGCAGCCGCCCGTACCGCCGGGGAACTGCTCTCCACCGCCGCGGGGTTGCGCGCCGAACGGGAACGACGGGACGCTGAGCAACGCGAACGCGACCGGATCCGCCGCGAACGGTCCGCCGCAGCAGCCCGGCAACGGCACCTCGACACCCTCGCAGTCGACCAACCCGCCGCCTGGCAGCGAGTCGACGAGCTCATCGCCACCAAGAAACCCCGCGAGTACGACACCGCCGTGCAACTCCTCATCGACCTGCGCGAACTCAGCGAACGCGACGGGGACAGTTCGTCGTTCCAGCACCGGCTGGCCGAGCTCCGGGCGGCGCATGCCCGCAAGCCCAGTTTGCTCGAACGCCTCAACCTCGCAGGCCTCGACACCTGACGCATGGTTCTTCGCTGACCGTCGCCAAGGTGTGGCAAGGATCGTGGAGGGCCGGTGCGGCGTGTCAGCGTGACGCCCCAGACAGTCGACGCCGGCCACTTCATCCTGCCCGCCAAGATCAACCAGAGTCACCTGGAGACTCCTCCAGCGGATGCCGACCGGGGTGGACCGGTGCCAACGAGGGTCACCATGGCCGACCGCCGGCCGCAAACCGGGGTTCGTGTGCTCAGGTGTGCTCCTGGGCTGGGAGAACGGCGGTCCGGGGAACGTGGGTGAACGGGGGCCACTCCCTGCCACCCCAGGTGAACCCCAGGTCGCTAGACTGTGCCCTCGCGCCCTCGTAGCTCAGGGGATAGAGCATCGGTTTCCTAAGACCGTCATCTATGCATGTCGGTAGGCCGACTGCCTGCGATTCAGCCGTTCATTACCTCTGTTTGTTGGTCGCATTGGATAGCTGCTGCGCTCCGTTGCTGGCGGTTACAGTAGCAAACCGGCCGCCTCTGTTGCTTTTTGTGTCAACTTTCTCGATTCTAAATCCTCGTCACGGCATTTTGCGACTTGACGTAGCGAGGATGCTGTCCGGGGAAGCACGTGCGATCCTCGCCCAACCCGCTCCTTTACGCCGCACGCCGAGTTACGCCTGGGCACCGGAGTCGGAAGTGGGCGCAAACGCGTTGCCAGGCTGATGCGCCAGGCCGGGCTGCAGGGCTTCTGCCGGCGCTGCCGTCAGGGCTGCAAGGTGCGCGAGTTGGACGCGTGAGTGGATGCCGAGCTTCCGGTAGACGCGGGTGAGGTTTGCTTCGACTGTTTTGACACTGATGGTGAGGGCGGTGGCGATGTCGCGGTTGGTCGCTCCGCTGGCGGCGAGCTCGACGCAGCGCTGTTCGGCGGAGGTGAGGCAGGGGAGCGTACTGCTGTGCGCGGGGACGGGCTCCAGTTGGTGGAGGGTGCGGGTGGCGGCTTCGATCCAGGGGTGTGCCTGGTGCGTGCTGAAGAGGTCGGCGGCGCTCTGCGCCGCGGTGCGGGCGCTGGCGCGTCGGCGTCCGCGTCGTTCGGTGTGGCTGAGGGCCAGGAGGGTTCGACCGTGTTCGATGGGCAGGTGGCGGAGGTGGTCGGCTGCTGCGGTGAGGAGGTCGGCGGCCGCATCGTAGTTGCCCAGGGTGGCTTCCAGGAGTGCCTGGGAGCGGTCGAGCACGGGGAGGACGCAGCTTCTATCTAGATCAGTCGCGGTGCGACGGGTATCGGTCAGCAGTTTGCGGGCTTGGTCGAGGTAGCCGAGGGAGATGAGGGCTTGGGCGAGGTCGGCGTGCCAGCGCAGGACGGACGGGTCGCGGACCTGCTGGCGCTTCTCAAGCGTACGGACCTCTTCCAGCGCCTCCAGGGCTTCTTTCGGACGCCCGGTGACCAGGAGAAGATGTCCGAGGACGAAGAGGTTTCGGGAGAGGAAGACTTTGTTGTCCTCCCGGCGGGAGGTGTCCGCCCCGCGGCGTGCGTGAGCGAGGGCGGAGTCGGTGCACGAGGCGGTGCCCTCGACCAGGGCGGAGGTGTAGCACGTTGGTGCGGGGTCCAAGGCGGCTCTGTCGGTAAGCGACAGGGCGCGGCCGGCGTAGTCGAGGGCCAGTCCGCACCGTCCGGCGCGGATCTCGACTTCGGCGAGGCTGCGCAGGACATCCACGGTGGCTTCGGCGTCTCCGGTCCGCTCGGCTTCGACGAGCAGAGGCAGCAGTGCGCTGCGGGCTTCGTCCAGACGGTCGTCGAAGATGGCGTGCCGGGCGGAGAGCTGTTCGGGCCTGGCGTTGACGGGGATGTGAGTGCTGCGTGGCAGGGACAGGGCGTGGCCGAGCGTGGTCTCGGCTTGGGGGCGGCCGAGGATGCGTTGGATGCGGGCCTGCATC